>NZ_JBPTMA010000023.1:0-1040 GCF_051546305.1 Microbacterium wangyouchuni | reverse complement strand
AACGCAAAATGGCCACCCAGCGTTGGGTGGCCATTTTGTCTAAAAGAAGTTCGGCGGTGTCCTACTCTCCCACAGGGTCCCCCCTGCAGTACCATCGGCGCTATGAGGCTTAGCTTCCGGGTTCGGAATGTAACCGGGCGTTTCCCTCACGCTATGGCCGCCGAAACACTATTGATGTTTCAATCAAACCTAAAGGCATACGTGTATGCCTGTTAGGGTTCTCGACCGTACATCGAGAACCACTCAGTGGACGCAAGCACCAACAAACGGTGTGTTATCAAGTCATCGGCTTATTAGTACCAGTCAGCTTCACACGTTACCGTGCTTCCACATCTGGCCTATCAACCCAGTAGTCTGGCTGGGAGCCTCTCACCCGAAGGTATGGAAGTCTCATCTTGAGGCCGGCTTCCCGCTTAGATGCTTTCAGCGGTTATCCATCCCGAACGTAGCTAATCAGCGGTGCTCCTGGCGGAACAACTGACACACCAGAGGTTCGTTCAACCCGGTCCTCTCGTACTAGGGTCAAATCCTCTCAAACTTCCTACGCGCGCAGCGGATAGGGACCGAACTGTCTCACGACGTTCTAAACCCAGCTCGCGTACCGCTTTAATGGGCGAACAGCCCAACCCTTGGGACCTACTCCAGCCCCAGGATGCGACGAGCCGACATCGAGGTGCCAAACCATGCCGTCGATATGGACTCTTGGGCAAGATCAGCCTGTTATCCCCGAGGTACCTTTTATCCGTTGAGCGACAGCGCTTCCACAAGCCACTGCCGGATCACTAGTCCCGACTTTCGTCCCTGCTCGACCTGTCAGTCTCACAGTCAAGCTCCCTTGTGCACTTACACTCGCCACCTGATTGCCAACCAGGTTGAGGGAACCTTTGGGCGCCTCCGTTACTTTTTGGGAGGCAACCGCCCCAGTTAAACTACCCACCAGGCACTGTCCCTGAACCGGATTACGGTTCGAAGTTAGATATCCAATATGACCAGAGTGGTATTTCAACAATGACTCCACGAATACTGGCGTATCCGCTTCA
>NZ_JBPTMA010000022.1:0-1075 GCF_051546305.1 Microbacterium wangyouchuni | reverse complement strand
TGTTCTTCCCACTGACGTTGTGGACGCGGTCGATGGGTGAGAGTCCTCCGATGCCGGTATGGGGTCTGTGGTGATTGTAGCTATGGATCCAGGCTTGGTAAGTGGCAGCTCTGGCGGCGTCTGAGTCGTAGTGGTGGGCGTATGCCCATTCGAAGGCGAGGGTGCGGTGGAAGCGTTCGATCTTCCCGTTCGTCTGTGGCCGGTAGGGGCGGGTGAACTTGTGCTTCACGTGCTCGCCCAGGGCGTCGTTGAACATGCGTGAGCGGTAGCAGGAGCCGTTGTCAGTGAGCACGCGGAGCACGGTGATGCCCAAGCTGGCGTAGAACGCGTTCGCGCGGTCCCAGAACCCTGCCGCAGTCTCTTTGCGCTCGTCATCGAGGATTTCGGAGTAGACCGCCCTTGAGCGGTCATCGATCGCCGAGTGCAGGAACGAGTACCCGACCCCGGACCGGTTCTTCTTCCCCTTCGCCTGGCCGAGGGTGCGGTGTCCACCGCCGTCGGGAATGCGTCCGAGTTTCTTCACATCCAAGTGGACCAGATCACCGGGGTGCTCGTGTTCGTAACGCACCGGCTTCGCCTTGCGTACTCGCACCCCGGTGTTCAGATCGATATGCCCGAGCAGCGGGACACGATAACGAGCGAGGACCTTCGAGACCGTCGATTGTGGCAACCCCAGGTGATACGCGATCCGGTGCGGACCCCACCGGCGTGTGACACGCAGCCCGACGATTCGCCGCTCGGTGCGCTGCGGCGTCTGATGCGGTGAACAGCGTGGCCTCGAGGAACGATCCGCCAGCCCTCCCACGCCTTCGGCGCGGAACCGGGCGACCCATTTCGATACCGTGCCACGAGCGACCTGGAATCGTTCAGCGGCGCGCGCCTGAGCCCACCCGTCATCGATGACGAGCTTTACGAGCTTCAACCGCCCTTGCGGATTCAGCGCGGCACGGGCATGGGTAACGTAAGACATGAGGACCTCCGTGGACTCGATCAGGTGTGGTTACCCATATCGATACCGGAGGTCCTCACCTCATTTCCTCACGCCACGCTGCACACAACCACCGTGGGAAGAACA
>NZ_JBPTMA010000021.1:0-1170 GCF_051546305.1 Microbacterium wangyouchuni | reverse complement strand
GGGGGCGGCGATTCAGGATCGCGGCGGTCCGGGCGAGGTCCTCGGGAGAGTGGGCGGAGAGATCTGATCCTTTCTCGAACCAGAATCGTAGAAGCCGGTTGGTGTTCTCGTTGGTCCCGCGTTGCCAGGGTGAGTGTGGGTCACAGAAGTAGAGCGTTGTCTCTAACGCGGTCTGGATTTTGGCGTACTCGGCGAGCTCTGTTCCGCGATCCCAGGTGATCGAACGGCGCAGGTGTTCAGGCAGCGCGCCCATCTCGCGGATCATTGCGGTAGCGACAGTATCTGCGGAGTGGTCTCCGGGTAGGTGGAGCAGAATCGTGAAGCGTGTCGTGCGTTCAACGAGAGTGCCGATCGCGGTGCCGTCAGAACCGATGATCAAGTCGCCCTCCCAGTGCCCAGGGATAGCCCGGTCCTCGACCTCGGCCGGCCGATCACTGATCTTGAACGCTTCTTTATAGGGGCTGTTCTTACGTCGCTGCGCCGTGTGGGCAACACGCTTCTTCCGCTTCAGAGAGAGCTTCTCCGCGAGATCTGCCCGCAATTTCCCGCGGGTCTGGACGTAAAGGGCTTGGTAGATCGTCTCGTGACTCACGTGCATAGTCTGATCGTCCGGGAAGGAAACCTCTAACATCGTGGAGATCAGTTTCGGGCTCCACCCTTCGTCCATCCACCCCTCGATCAACCGGCACAGCGCCTCGTTCTCGATCAACGTGAACGGCTTCGGTCGACGCCTGGCCTGATGCGCGCGGGTGTGCGCGACCGACGCGTAATACACCCCGTCGGCGCTTGTGTTGCGTCGCACTTCCCGCCAGACCACGGACTTGTCTCGACCGATCTCGGCGGCGATCTTCGCGTAACTCAGCCCTGCACGGAACCCCATTTGGATCACGCCGCGCTCTGTCGCAGTCAACATTCGTCCGCTAGCAAGGGGCGCAACTGGCGCCAGGTCATCGAGGCCTCCATCGGCTCCAAGGTTGATCTTCATCCCTCCAGACTGAGACCACCAGCGAGATCCCGACGTGCCAGACACACCCAAGCTCAGCGCAGCACGCTGAACGGGCACCCCCGCACACACGAGATCGACGAACTGCGTACGAGTATTCGGCGGGAACAACTTGACCATGAAACGCTCCTTCAAGAAGAACGTTGCTGCCACCATATGACTTCGCC
>NZ_JBPTMA010000020.1:0-1181 GCF_051546305.1 Microbacterium wangyouchuni | reverse complement strand
AATGCGGTGGCTGGCGTGTTCGCGTCCGAGGATGAAGATCGTGCCATGCACGGAGACAGCACCGTTGCTGTTGGCGGTGCGGATACCGTGACCACCGGTATGGGCGGGGACGGCGGGGAGGTCCTCGGCGGGTTGAGGGCGCGGGGGTGCGGCTTTCGGAGTTGCTTCCCAGGCCTGCAGCGGGGTGATCCGCCCGGGCAGGCTCTGATGGTGCCGTTCGGTGTTGTAAATGTGGTCGAACCGGTCGATCTGGGCTTGTAGTTCCTTAAGTGTGTCGGCGAGGGGCTGGTGGTCGAGCCAGCGGAACAGGGTGCGGTGGAATCGTTCGTTCTTGCCTTGCGTGGTGGGTTTGCCTGGTTTCCCGGTGATCGCTTCGACCCCGACCGATTTCAGGTAGCGCACGAGCTGACCGTCATAGCCTCGACGGGTGGGATTCAACGCGACCCCGTTATCGGAGAGGAGTTTTTGTGGCACCCCGTGCACGGCAATGCCCTTCTTCACGACCGTGAGTGCGGCCTCTGCCGTTTCTGCCCACGCGACGTGAGAGGAGACCGCGAGCCGGGCATGATCATCGATCAGTTGGAAGATCACGCACTTGCGACCACCAGAGAGGACGTACTCGGTTGCGTCTAACTGCCAAAGACAGTTCGGTGCCGGGTAAACGAACCGACGGTAAGCGGATCGAGGCTTCTTCCGAGGCTCGGCAGTGACGACACCCGCGGCGGTGAAGTGACGCGCCAACGTCGCCCGTGACGGCGGGTCCATACCCAAATCCCGCATCCGGTCCATCACGCTGATCGGACCGAAATCCAGCCCCGACGTTTCTAACGCTGCCCGCACCTGCAACGCCTGTTCAATGATCGCAGCCGCGGTCCGAGTCGGCGAGGACCGTGGCCGCCTCGACCGCGGAGCAAGCGCCGCGACTGGCCCCTCCTCACGCGCACGAGCACGGATCGCATAGAACGCCTTCCGGCTGAGGTGATGCTCATCACAAAACGCGGTCACCGCCCCGCGCGGCGCATCATCAGGCCACTGCGTAATCGCAAGGCGCACGGACGGAGAGATCGGCTCATTCGGCGGCATCACCCGATCACGCCATACCGAAGTGTCACCACCAAATCAGCAAGAAGCGTTACCGATGTCCTGAGACACAACCGTCACCAATGTCCTGAGACTTCACA
>NZ_JBPTMA010000002.1:0-698446 GCF_051546305.1 Microbacterium wangyouchuni | reverse complement strand
GATCGGCTCATTCGGCGGCATCACCCGATCACGCCATACCGAAGTGTCACCACCAAATCAGCAAGAAGCGTTACCGATGTCCTGAGACACAACCGTCACCAATGTCCTGAGACTTCACAACCCAAGTTTCATGCGGCAAGACGTTTCTCGTGGCCCGAGGATGAACGACGAAGGCCGCCCCACACCTGGGGCGGCCTTCGGAAGAAGTGCGATTGAACGCTGGTGCGTTATCGGCGCAGTCCAAGCTTCTCGATCAGCGCACGGTAACGTGCGATGTCGGTGTCCTGGAGATAGCCGAGCAGACGACGGCGCTGACCCACCATAAGGAACAGGCCACGACGCGAGTGGTGGTCGTGCTTGTGGTCCTTGAGGTGTTCGGTGAGGTCCTTGATGCGCTGCGTCAGCATTGCAACCTGCACCTCGGGGGATCCGGTGTCACCGGGGTGCGTCGCGTACTCTTCCATGATCGCCTTCTTAGCGTCAGATTCGAGTGCCATAGATGGGATCCCCTTTCAGTTCACTGCGCGGCGCCCGACGCCTGATGCGTGGGCTCTCTTTATCCGCGGCCGATCAAACGGCAACCTGTACAGCTTACCAGCCCGAAGAACACTCCCCCGACACCGGCGATCATTCCCGGATAGCCTCATCTGGTGCACAACGCCTTGATCGATCTGCGACCGTTTCGCGCAAGCGGCGCCTTTACCAGGATGTGGGCCGGGTCCACCCTTGCCGGGCTCGGCGGCCAGCTCACCCTCGTCACGATCATGCTGCACGTATTCGAGCTCACCGGAAGCACTTTCGCCGTCTCCATGGTCGCGGTGACCGGCCTTGTGCCGATGATCTTTGCGGGGCTGTACGGCGGAATGCTCGCCGACGCATTCGATCGCCGCCGCGTCGCACTGGTCGCAGCCACCATCACGTTCGCCTCCACGGTCCTGCTCGCAGCGTTGACCTGGACGGAACTGGAGACCATCTGGTGGCTGTACGCGCTCAGCGCCATCAATGCGGCAGCAAACTCCGTCGGTATGGCCACTCGGATGGCAATCATCCCGCGCCTGATCCCCCGCGAACTGCTGGCTTCAGCATCCGCACTGAACGGCATCACCATCGGTGTCATGGTGATGGCTGGTCCCGCGCTCGCTGGGGTTCTTGTCGCTACAACCGGCTACGGGTGGACGTACACAATCGACGTGGTTCTCATGCTCGCCATGTTCATGGGCCTGTGGACTCTGCCAGCATTGCGGCCGGAGGGAACGATCGTTCGACCGGGCATTGCCTCTCTCGTCGACGGATGGCGATTCCTCCAGCGCGCCAAGAACATCCGGATGCAGTACATCCTCGACATCGTTGCGATGACGTTCGGCCAGCCCCTCGCACTGTTCCCCGCCCTCGGAACCTTTCTCCTGGGAGGCGGCCCCGTGACAACCGGCACGTTAACCGCTGCTGTTGCGGCCGGAACGTTCCTGTCGAGTCTGTTCTCCGGCCGCATCGTGCGGTACCGCTGGCACGGCCGCGGCATCCAGCGCGCGATTCAGGCCTACGGAGCTTCCATCCTCGCCTTCGGCGCGGTCCTGCTCATCGGAGTGTGGATGCCCGCGGCCAGTGCGACCACGGTCAACGTCGGGCTGCTCATCGCCGCGTGCATCGCGCTGGCAGCATCCGGCGCCTGCGATAACGTCAGTTCGATCTATCGCAGCACGATGATGCAATCGTCGGTTCCGGACAGCATCCGGGGCCGTCTTCAGGGCATCTTCATCATCGTCGTGGCTGGTGGTCCGCGCGTCGGTGCCCTGTACGCCGGCACGCTCGCAACGCTCACGAGCCTGTGGTTTCCGCCGCTGCTGGGCGGATTCATCGTGATCGTACTGGTGGCGATGCTCGTTCGCCTGGCGCCACGATTCCGCGACTACGACGCAGAGAACCCCGAGCCGTAAATCAGGCCCGGGGTTCTGAATCGTGATCAGTCCTGCTGCAGTGCGCCCTGAAGGTCGAGAGTGATGGTGACGTCCTTGCCGACGAGCACGCCACCCGTTTCAAGAGCGGCGTTCCAGGTCAGGCCGAACTCTTCGCGGTTGATCGTGGTCGTGGCGGATGCGCCGGCCTTGTAGTTGCCGTACGGGTCCTGACCGAAGCCGCCGAAGTCAAACGCGAAGCTGACCGGCCTGGTGACGTTGCGGATCGTCAGGTCACCGTCGATGAAGAAGTCGCCGTTATCGGCCCGGGCACCGGTGGAAACGAACTCCATCGTCGGGTAGGCATCGGTGTCGAAGAAGTCGGCTGAGCGGAGGTGACCATCACGCCCCTCGTCGTTGGTGTCAATCGAGGTGACATCCACGCTCGCGGTGACCTGAGCCTCAAGCGGGTTCTCCGGCGCAACCAGCGTTGCACTCTTCATGCCGAAGCTGCCGCGCACCTTCGAGATCATCATGTGCCGAACGCTGAAGGTGACCTCACTGTGCGAGGGGTCAAGGATCCAGGTGCCTGCGCGGTAGCCGGGGATGTCGATGCTGCTCATGTGGTTCTCCTCAAGAATCGGGTCCGTCTCGTGACGTTCACAAAGCGACAACTCCTATGCAGTCGCATATATTCCGAATCTCTCAAAAAAGTAATGCCCCCGTCCGGCGAACCAGACGGGGGCATATCTCAGCGGGTGCGTCAGCCGACGGCAACCAGGTCGATGATGAAGATCAGTGTCTTGCCGGCGAGGAAGTGACCGGATCCGGCCGGGCCGTAGGCCAGGTGCGACGGAATGACCAGCTCGCGCCGTCCGCCGACCTTCATACCCGGGATGCCGTCCTGCCAGCCCTGGATAAGACCGCGCAGAGGGAACTGGATCGTTTCGCCACGACCCCAGGACGAGTCGAATTCTTCACCGGAGTCGAACTCGACTCCGGCGTAATGGACGGTCACGGTATCGCCGGGCTTCGCCTCGGCACCATCCCCCTCGATCAGGTCACGGATTGCGAGCTCTGCCGGGGCGGGGCCGCTCGGTGCGTCAAACTCGGGCTTTGTGCGATCAGTCATGGTTCCATCCAACCGGAGCGCCCTTGCTCGGTCAACGCGAAGACACCAGCTGAGAGCGAACATCTGGCGACGCCACAGTGTCGAATCGGCACCCCAGAGTCTCTTGACTTTCTTCAGGGCTCGGCGCATGCTGGTTTCAGATCACCTCAGCGCCCGGGAGACTCGCAGGCATCGCCGCAGCACCGGGCGTTGAGTGTTGCTCGGGGTCAGATTCTCACCCCGTCGATCTCTCAGTACTCCAGTAACGCGGCACGCGTCGCACGCATGCGCATCAGTAGCGCACGCTCATCGTCCGCGGCCAAGGCATCTCGCCCGGTCAGCGCACGCTGACGAACAGCCGCCAGCGCCGTGGAGTCTTTGATGAACCGCTTCATCAACGGACGTCGATCACCATTCAGCGAAGCCGCCCAGTGGAGTCCGACCTTGCGTCCGGCAGGTGTTGCCAGCATCGTCACCTCTTCGGGGGTGAACCAGCCCGCTGCGGCGTATTCGCCGAGTCGTTCCCGTGTCAGACGAGCCTCTTCCTTGCGCAGCGCGACGACAACCAGGATGAAGCCGATGAAAAGCGGCACCTGCAGCAGGATGTACAGCAGGAAGAAGTCTGCGTACATCGCCGAACCGTTCCAGAACGCGTGCAGAACCATGGCCCCGACGATCCCCAGAAGCCCCGCGCTCAGCACCGCCCCCGTCGACGCGTGCCGGCGCGCAGCAAGCCCCATCGCGAAACCGGTCAGAGCGGTGAACATCGCATGCGCGAACGGCGACATCAGCCCCCGCATCACGAACGACACTGTGAGATCCGCTCCACCGCCCTCGATCAGACTGATCGCGAAGTACTGAATGTTCTCGGTGAAGGCGAATCCACCGCCGACCAGCGCCCCGTACACGACACCGTCCACCGGACCGTCGAAAGCCCGCCTGCCGATCACGAACACGAGGAAGACGCCGAGGCCCTTGGCGAGCTCCTCAACAATCGGCGCCTGCACCACCGCAGAGAATCCTGCGGAGTTCAGCCCGAGCAACAGGGTGATACCGATATCGACGAGCAGTGTGATGCCGACGGCCGCGATCGCACCCCAGGCGATGGAAAAGGCGATGAGCGACTTCGGCTCCGGTTCCCACCGATCGATGATGCGAACGCCGAGAAATACGATGGTGAGCGGAATGACAGCGAGGATGAGGCCGACTCCGGATGCCGCCGCCCCCAGCGCCCACACGAAGTAGCCGACCAGCACCACCAGCACGAAGCCGAGCACGCCGAACAACCAGATCGAAACGCTGCGCCCGTGCTTGGTCGGCACAGGCAGCTCTGGCAGCGCCGGTGCTGCCGGTGCCACCGGGGCCGGCGGCGCGTATGCTGTGGGCTGCGCAAGTGCGGAGGCATACGGCGATTGCTGAGCCGGCGGTGTGTACTGCGGCTGTGCCGGTCCTCCGAATGTCATAGCAAAAGCCTAAGGGAACTGTTCAGCCCTGCCCGCATCGCTGACCGGTAGCGTAGTGACCATGCGCTTCGCCCATCTGCGTCGTTCCGACAGCACCGACGTCCAACTCGCAGTCGTTGAGGACTCCGAGGCCATTCTGGTCGCCGATCTTCTCTCCTCCGCCCCTCGCACACTGCAGGAGCTCATCGAGGGCGGAGATGACCTGCTGAGCGAACTTCGCGTAGCGCTCGGCCGCGGTAGCGCCCCCCGTCATCCACTCGCCGAGCATTCTTTCGCATCCGCGGTGCTGAATCCGCCCGTGGTGATTGCAATCGGACTGAACTATGCCGCGCACTCCAGCGAACTCGGCTTGAAGACAGACACCGCGCCGACGGTGTTCACGCTGTGGCCGAACTCGCTCACCGGGCACGACGCCATCACCCAGTGGCCACGCAGCCTCAGCGAATCCATCGACTACGAGGCCGAACTCGGCGTGCTGATCGGTCGGCCTGCCAAGAACGTCGACCAGGCAGCCGCGCTCGACCATGTCTGGGGATACACAGTCGTAAACGACATCACCGCCCGTGACATCCAATTTGCCGAGGCCCAGTGGTCGCGATGCAAGTCGTTCGACGGCTTCACCCCGACCGGCCCGTACGCCGTGACCGCGGATGAGGTCCCTGACCCGCAGAATCTGCACATCTGGACAGTTGTGGACGGACACACCGTGCAGGACGCGTCGACCGGGCAGATGGTGCGCTCCGTCGCTGCGCTCATCGCGCACCTGTCACAGTCGATCACGCTGCTGCCGGGGGCACTCATCTCAACCGGCAGCCCCGGGGGCGCCGGATACTCGCGCAATCCGCAGATCTTCCTGCGTGATCGTTCCACTGTCACCGTCGGCATCGACGGCATCGGCGAGCTGACGACGCACTGCCGCATCACCGACTGAGCGGTCCGGTTCCGGACGGAATCGCCCGGAACCGAGCCGGCTTCAGATCTGGATCATGTCCTCGGGCAGGACGATCGGGATCGCCGAGGTCACAGCCTCAAGACCAGAAAGACGTGCCGGCGACAGCTGCTTGGTAACCTCTTCGCGCGACATCAGCTCAGCCTCGACCACGAGGTCGGCAACGTTGCGGTTCGTCAGCAGGGCGGTCTTGGCCAAAGCGGCCGCTGCCGCGTAACCGATGAACGGGGTCAGCGCGGTGATGACTCCGACCGATGCTCCGACCATGGCTCCCAGACGGTCTTCGTTCGCCGTGATTCCATCGACGCAATTGACGCGGAGCGTCCACATGGCTTGGCGCATCCAGGTGATCGATTGGAAGATCGAGTGCGCGATGACGGGCTCGAAGGCATTGAGCTGCAGCTGACCGGCCTCCACCGCCATCGTGACGGTCATATCGGCACCGACCACGGCGAAAGCAACCTGGTTGACCGCTTCCGGGATCACCGGGTTCACCTTCGCTGGCATGATGCTGGATCCGGCCTGCTTGGCGGGGAGATTGATCTCTCCCAGGCCGGCCTGCGGGCCGGAAGACAGAAGTCGCAGGTCGTTGCAGATTTTGGAGAGCTTGATCGCATTGCGCTTGAGCGACGATGAGAACGACATGAATGCGCCTGTGTCGCTCGTGGACTCCACGAGATCCGTGGCAGTGGACAGGTCCAATCCGGAGATCGCACGGAGGTGCTTGAGCACGGCCGGCGCGTAGCCCGCATGCGTGGTGATCCCGGTACCGATCGCCGTCGCACCCATGTTGATCTCGAACATGAGCTTTGCGTTCTCGGCGAGGCGTTCCTGGTCCTCCCCCAGTGTGGTGGCGAAGCCGTGGAACTCCTGACCCAGCGTCATCGGCACAGCATCTTGCATCTGCGTGCGACCGACCTTGAGCACATTGTGGAACTCGCCCGCTTTGCCGAGGAAAGAACGCCGAAGAAGGTCGAGCTCTTCCAGGAGCGAGCGAAGGTTCAGCGATAGGCCGATCTTGATCGCCGTCGGATAGACATCGTTCGTGGACTGGCTGCGGTTGGTGTGATCGATCGGTCCAAGGAACGCGTAGTCGCCCTTCTCACGCCCCGCCATCTCGAGCGCGATGTTGGTGATGACCTCATTGGCGTTCATGTTCGTCGAGGTGCCGGCCCCGCCCTGAATCACACCGACCGTGAACTGATCGTGGAACTCTCCGTCGATCACCCGTTGCGCTGCGGCGTCGATGAGACCGGCCCGCTCGGCGTCGAGAACACCGATCTCCTTATTCGCTCTGGCACTGGCCTGCTTGACCATCGCGAGGCCTCGCACCAGATCCGGATACACCGAGATCGGTCGCTTGGCGATCGGAAAGTTCGCGTCAGCCCGGGCGGTATGGATGCCCCAGTAAACCTCGGCGGGAATCTCCATGCTTCCGAGAGAGTCAGTCTCGGTGCGGGTTGCGGTCGGCGCGGCAGAAGCCATGTCACATCCTTGTGGGTCGTGGCGGATAGATCGGGATGTTCCCAGTCTATGCATCCCGGAGCGATCCGACCCAGGTGCGACTCAGTGTCCGATGACGATGATGAGGATGCCAGCGATCACAGCGGCCGCGCAGATGGCGAAGCACGCGTAAGCCCCGTACAGGGAAAGCCGTTTCTGCGCTTCGGTCAACGGATTCTTCTTCGCCGCTTTCGCAGCCTGCTTGGCAGCCCGCCTGGCTTCTTTCTCAGAGATCACGGTGATGGCATCGGTGAACTCGGCAGGTGTCACCACCGGGGCACGTCCTGATCGAACCAGCAGCCGGAGCCCGAAGGCGTAAGAGGTGACGACGGCCGCCGCACCGACCAGAGCAGCCGCGAAGACCTGCAGGAATGCGAGCCAGTTGATCATGACGGTCATTCGGCTGCCTCGGCCTTCGTGCTCGTTTCAGGCGTTGTCGCCGGCTTCGCAGCTTTGGACTTCTTCTTGCGCTTGGCCTTGGCCTCAGCCCGGGCCTTGTCCTTAGCCTCAGCTCGAGCCTTCGCCTCAGCCTTGGCCTGCGCCACCCGCTGCTGTCGACGCGTGGGGGGCGGCGAATCCGGAAGCTCGATCGCGTGACCGGACTCGGCCACATCGCTCATGGCGTTCTCAGACGTCACTGCGTTGCGACGCGAGCGCAGGTAGAGCCCGATGATGATCACCAGCGCGAGCACGGCGTCAATGGCCACGCCCCAGTTGCCGAGCCAAACGACCAGCAGCGCGGCAAGTCCGCCAACCGCCGCTGCGGCGGGAAGCGTCAGTAGCCAACCGATCGCAATGCGTCCCGCGGTCCGCCAGCGAACCGTCGAGCCACGCCTGCCCAGGCCAGAGCCGATAACAGAGCCCGAAGCGACCTGAGTGGTGGAAAGCGCGAAGCCCAGAGCGCTGGAGGCGAGAATCGTCGCTGCGGTCGAGCTCTCTGCCGCGAAACCCTGAGCAGGCTTCACATCGGTGAGCCCCTTGCCAAGCGTGCGAATGATGCGCCAACCGCCCAGGTAGGTACCGAGGGCGATCGTGACAGCACAGGCGATAATCACCCAGAGGTACGGATCGGCGTGGTCGGAACTCTGCCAGCCGACGGTGATGAGTGCGAGGGTGATAACACCCATCGTCTTCTGCGCATCGTTGGTGCCGTGCGCAAGCGCGACCAGGGATGATGTGAAGATCTGTCCCCAGCGGAATCCGTCGCGACCGTCAGGCTTGCCGTCGTAGCGGCGTGTGATCGAATAGGCGAGTTTCGTCGCGAGAAGCGCGATGATTCCCGCAGTCAGCGGTGCGATCAGTGCCGGAAGCACGATCTTCGACAGCACCATCCCGAAATCGATCCCGCCGAAGCCGACGCCCACAAGGGTGGCACCGATCAGACCGCCGAACAGGGCGTGCGAGGAGCTGGAGGGCAGGCCCAGCAACCAGGTGAGCATGTTCCACGTGATCGCACCGATCAGGCCGGCGAAGATCACCGAGAGGAACAGCTCGGCACCAGAATCCAGGATGGCGCTCTCGTTAATGATGCCGTGCGAGACGGTCTTTGAGACCTCTGTGGAGAGGAAAGCGCCGATCAGGTTGAGGACCGCTGCCAGGAGCACTGCGGTCTTGGGCTTGAGAGCACCGGTCGCGATGGGGGTCGCCATCGCATTCGCGGTGTCATGAAAGCCGTTAGTGAAGTCGAAGAAGAGCGCCAGTACGATGACCAGCACGACAATGAGGACTGCGGTTTCCACCGTTTACTTTCGGGTTTGACGAGGAAGGGAACTGCCGACGAGATCGACGTGGTGAACGAAGAGTTCACCGTGGGTTTGTGTTCCGTTAACCGGCCCCGCTAAATCCTCGCACCCTCGTTGGTATCGGTCAACTCGACACCGACTAGCGTGGGATGGTGACCAACGCTCCAATCGCCGCCCGCCGCGCCCATATCCGCACCCATCACGGGGATCAGTTCGAGGATCCGTACGAGTGGCTGCGGGAGAAGGACTCCCCCGAAGTCATCGCGCATATCGAGGCCGAGAACGCCCACACGGACGAACAGACCGCGCATCTCGCTCCCCTGCGCGAGACGCTGTTCCAAGAGATCAAGGCCCGGGTCTTGGAGACAGACCTGTCTGTTCCAACCCGCCGCGGCGACTGGTGGTATTACGGTCGCACGGAAGAGGGTTCGCAGTACGGCATCCAGTGCCGCGCTGCGGCGACCGCCGACGATTGGACTCCCCCGAACCTCGCCCCTGGCCTGGCGGTCCCGGGCGAGCAGATCCTGTTGGACAGCAATGTCGAGGCATCCGGTCACGACTTCTTCTCGCTGGGATCGTTCGCGGTTTCGGATGACGCCACAAAATTGCTCTGGTCGACCGACTTCACCGGTGATGAGCGCTACACGGTGCACGTGCGCGATCTCAGCACCGGCACGGTGCTTTCCGATGAGATCCCGAACACCGGTGGCGCGTTCTTCACCCCGGATGGCACCGGAATTCTGTACACCACGCTGGATGATTCCTGGCGTCCGGACACGCTGTGGCTGCACCGGCTCGGAACGGCGACCGATTCGGATGTGCAGCTGTTCCATGAGCCCGACGAGCGGTTCTGGTTGGGCGCGGGAATCACTCGCAGCCGCCGGTACCTGGTGATCGGCGTCGGCTCCAGCATCACCAGCGAGGAGTATCTGGTCGATCTCGAGGGTGAGATCACCGCCCAGCCGCGGCTCGTCTGGGCACGCAACGAGGGCGTCGAGTATTCGATCGATCACGCGATCATCGACGGTGAAGACCGGCTGTTCATCCTCCACAATCAGGATGCCCTCGATTTCGAGCTCGTCTCGGTGGCGGCATCCGATCCGCAAGGAGAGCGACGCGTCGTCATCGCGCATCAGCCGGGCCGGCGCTTGCTGGGGATGGATGCTTTCCGTGACTTCGCGACCGTCGAATACCGCCGTGATGGCCTCGAGCAGGTCGGTCTGCTCGACTATGCCACGGATGCTGTCGAGGAGCTGGCTTTCGAAGAACCGCTGTACTCGGCCGGCGTCGGCGGCAACCCGGAGTGGCACGCACCATTCCTGCGCCTGGGATACACCTCGTTCGTCACGCCGGGCACGGTGTACGACCTGGATCTGACAACGCGCGACCTGCTGCTGCGCAAGCGTCAGCCCGTTCTGGGGGGCTATGACCCTGCGCACTACGACCAGGCTCGCGCGTGGGCTACGGCTTCGGACGGCACCCGAGTGCCGATCTCGATGGTGTGGAAGCGCTCATTCGGAGAGCCGGGCGACGAGCCTCGGGCCGTGCACCTGTACGGATACGGCTCATACGAGCATTCCATCGACCCCGGTTTCTCGGTGGCACGTCTTTCTGAACTCGACCGCGGGATCATCTTCGCTGTTGCGCATGTGCGCGGTGGCGGCGAGATGGGGCGCGGCTGGTACGAAGACGGCAAGATGCTGAACAAGCGCAACACCTTCACCGACTTCGTGGCATGCGCCGAGCATCTGATCGAGGCCGGAGTGACCACCGCAAACAAGATGGTGGCTGAGGGCGGGAGCGCCGGTGGCCTCCTGATGGGCGCAGTGGCGAATCTTGCACCGTCGAGCTTCGCCGGGATTCTGGCATCCGTTCCCTTCGTCGACCCGCTGACATCGATCCTCGATCCGGAGCTGCCACTCACCGTGATCGAGTGGGACGAATGGGGCAATCCGCTCCACAACGCCGACGTCTACGAGTACATGAAGTCGTACTCACCGTACGAGAACGTCCGCGACGGTGCCCCCTACCCGCGCATCCTCGCGATGACCTCGTTGAACGACACCCGCGTGCTGTACGTGGAGCCGGCCAAATGGGTGCAGCGGCTGCGGGAGGCCGGGGCATCCGACGTGCTGATGAAGTGCGAGATGGTCGCGGGCCACGGCGGAGTCAGCGGTCGCTACAACTCGTGGAAGGAACGCGCCTTCGAACTTGCTTGGCTGCTCGACACCCTCGGCGTCAGCTGAGTCGCCGCGGCGCGGCGCATGTTACACAAGTTGTCGGTGCGCGCTACGGAAGCCCGCACCTTCTGAGACGTGCGTCTTGGCCGCGTCACAGAAGGTGCGGGCACGTGCCGCAACACTCACCTCTTCTGTGACATCCACCCGCGGGAACGACATCTTCTGCACCGTCACTCAATCGCTCGAACAGTCCACAGAACGTGGAATTCTTGTGATGGAGCGTGCAGTGATTGCGGTGTGCTGATGCGATGAACAGGCGTGCTCCGCTCCCAGACCGACTTCAGAATCGGGCGTTCTCCACCGCGGATGCTCGATCCGAGGGAGTGTCCGCCTCACGACTGCGTGCGCAGGATCTCAGCACGCCTACTCGCGGTGTCCGCACGGCCCTGATCATAAAGCCGCCGGTTGCGGATGCCGAGACCACCGCGCAGCGATTGCAACGGCTCGACACGGAGATGCTCGAACGTGCAGGAAAGTTCGCTCTCGCGCTGACTCCCGATCAGTTCTTCAGCCATGAGACCGGGCTCGGTCTTATCAGCGTGCCGCTCCCCTATACAAGAGCCGAGGAACGCTCGCTCCATGTGTCAGCGCGGCGACCGGCCGGGCAACCGCGGCGACATGGCGTGATCGGGCACCGACTGCAACAGCGCGCGCCGAATCGGTGGATGGTCGATGACGTGCCCATCGAGCATCCGGCCCGGATGTGGCGCCAAGCGGCAATGAACTGGTCCGTCGACGACGTCATCGTCGCCGCAGACAACTTAATTCTGCCGCGCCGACGTCTTCTGAGCATCCACGATCTGCGCCAGGAGATCGCTGAAGCCGGCGATCTGCCTGGCGGCAGGCTTGCGCGGGCGCTCGATGCCGCCCGTGCAGGCGCAGAAACCGCGGAGGAGACCCGCCTACGGCTTCTTCTCATGCGGGCTGGATTGCCCGAACCGGAGTTGAATCTGGACATTTTCGACGCCGGGAGGTTCGTCGCTCGCCTGGATCTCGCATTTCCTCGCTACCGCGTGGCAGTGGAGCATGATGGCCGCGTTCATGCAGAGAACAACGCGCAATTCGCGAAGGATGCAGACCGCTGGGACGCGATCCGTGCATCAGGATGGGATCATGTACGCGTGCTGAGTCACCATATGCGCCCGGATCCTCAGATCGCGATAGACAAGGCCGCACGCGCCCTGTTCAACGCCGGCTGGCGCCCCGGCCGGGCATAGCCCCGTCACAGAAGTTGCGTGTGCAACGCCTCAACACCCGCAGCTTGTATCACGCACACAGCTGCCGCGTCACAGAAGATGTGCGTGGATGAGCGCTGCTCCCGCAGCAACTGTGACACGATCAACCGAACAGGGCGGCCGCTTCGTCGTAGCGGTACTGAGGCACGGTGTTCAGCTCGCCCAGCGCCTCTTCGAACGGCACCCGCACGATGTCGGTGCCCTTCATGGCGACCATCTGTCCCCAGGCACCGTCGACGATCGCATCCGCCGCATGCAAGCCCAGACGTGTCGCCAGGACGCGGTCGAAACCGGATGGCGACCCGCCGCGCTGGATGTGACCGAGGATCGTCGCGCGGGTTTCGATGCCGGTGATGCGCTCGATCTCGGGGGCAAGCTGGTCTCCGATGCCGCCCAGGCGCGGACGGTTGAAGGCGTCCATTCCCTTGTCGCTGAAAGCCTCGTCCATTCCTTTGAGCGTGAAGCCCTCCGAAACGACAACGAGCGGAGCCCGTCCACGATCATGAGCGCTGCTCACGAGTGCCGCGATCTCGTCGATCGACATCGGCACCTCAGGAATGCAGATGACGTGCGCACCGGCCGCCATTCCGGCGTGCAGCGCGATCCAACCGACGTGGCGACCCATGACCTCTGCGACCATGCAGCGCTGGTGCGAATCCCCGGTCGTGCGCAGGCGATCCATCGCATCGGTGGCGATGTTCACCGCGGTGTCGAAGCCGAAGGAGTAGTCCGTGGCGCGCAGGTCGTTGTCGATGGTCTTGGGAACGCCCAGGACGTTGATACCGTCCTTCGACAGGCGATCGGCTGCGGCCAGGGTTCCCTCGCCGCCGATCGCGATGATGCCGTCGATCTTGTGGCCGTACAGCGTCTTGGCGATGTTCTCTGCCCCGCCGCGGTCACCCTCGTAAGGGTTGGTGCGGCTGGTGCCCAGAATCGTCCCACCAACTTTGGACAAACCTTTTACCTCATGCCGGGTGAGCGGCATGAAATCGCCTTCGACGACGCCGCGCCATCCATCCCGGATACCGACGAACTCGAGGTCGTAACTGGTGGTGCCCTTCAGCACGACGCCGCGGATGACCGCGTTGAGTCCGGGGCAGTCGCCGCCGCTGGTGAGAATACCGATCTTCATGCTGATGCCTTCAGAGGTTTCGGGAGTGGGACGGGCACCATTGCCTACTCTCGACCCTAGTGGGCATCACGGTCCGGCACCATTCCGAGCGTGATGAGAATCGCAGATCTTGAGCGACGATATCCGCTGATTTTCAGTTCTTCCACATCATGTGCAGAAAAATCGCAGAAACCGTTGCAAGAAACATGATTCTTGCGCACCGTCGAGGCTATGCCGCGAGGGCCTCCCTGAGCAGGTGCATGAGCGCTGCCAGCTGTACCGGCTCGCTTGCCGCCACATCGATTGCTTCGCCGTCCAGCGCTCGTGCTGCGAGCCCCTGCTTCTGATCGATCAGCTCGGCGATCTTCGTGTCGATCGTGTGCGCGGCGATGATGCGCCATGCGGTGACCGGCTCGTCCTGGCCGATGCGGTGCACCCGGTCGATTGCCTGTGTCTGCTCGGCCGAGGTCCAACTCAGCTCCGCGAGCACCACGTTCGATGCGGCCTGCAGATTCAGCCCGACGCCAGCCGCGGTGAGCGAACACACCGCAATGCCAACGCTCTCATCGCCGTTGAAGTCGTCGATCGCCTGCTGACGCGTCGACGTCGTCTGATCTCCACGGATCGAGACATAGCGGATGCCGGATGCGGCAAAGTGCGCCTCAGCCCGGTCCATAACATCGATGTGCTTGGCGAAGAACACGACTTTGCCCACCGAACGCTGCAGCTGCGCAGCGTAGTCGGCAGCGAGCATCGCCTTGGCCTGGCCGATCTTGCGAACCATCGTGAAGACGTTGTCTCCACCGGTACCGGCAGCCTGGGAATCCTCGAGCTCGCCCTGTGCGACCAGACGGACGATGTCCTCGTCGATCTCTCCCGGCGACAGGCTCTGGGAACGATCTCCACGCGCCTCGATGATGCGCCGGTACTTGGCAGCCAGTCGCTCCCCCAGCTCACGCTCGGCCTGGCGAATGCTGCGACCGAACTCGTCGTCGAGCTGCACAGGCAGATCGGCGATGAGCTTGTCTGGCAGGTCGGCTGCGACATCCTTCTTCTTCCGCCGCACGATGCCCATCGAAATGACGGCATCCCGGGCTTCAGGATAGAACGCTTTGTCCGCCGGGGTGTGCCCCGTGTCATCCAGCTTGCTCATCAGCTCGGGTCCGGGCTTGTCTCCCGTGGTCCAACCGAGGAAGCGCCAGATAGCGTCGAAGTCTTCGACATCGTTGATCAGCGGCGTACCCGTGAGTGCCATCATCAGCGGGTCGCGCGTGCGCTCGCGCACACGCGTCGCCAGCGACAATACGTTTTGAGAACGCTGCGACGAGAGGTTCTTGATGAAGTGCGCCTCATCGACAACCATGCCCTGAAGCCCGATCGAGCCCAGCCACGCCAAATGTCGATCGAGGATCTCGTAGTTCACGATGAACACATCGGCGAAGGCATCGATGTCAGTGCCGTCGCCCTGGATCACTGTCGCCCGGCGTTGCGGTGTCCACCGCTCCACCTCGCGCGCCCAGTTCATCTTCACAACGTTCGGGACGACCACCAGCAGCGGGTAGGCGTTTGCGATGGATGCCGCGAGCACAGACTGCGCGGTCTTTCCAAGCCCCGGCTCATCGGCGAGCAGGAAGCTGCGGTGGCCGGCGCGGACGGATTCCAGGAATCGCGACTGGTGCACCATCACCTCGAGCCCCTTGGGCGAGATGTGGTCGTACTCCGGTACGGGCGGAAGCTCCATCGTCGCTGCCGATCCACCGGCACCCGTTTCGAATGCCTTGTAGAGCGGTCCCATGAGCTCCCAGCCATCCAGCCGGCGGCGGACGGTCGTGGTGCTGCGGGGGGTCAGATCCGGCGCGAGGAACGGGTTGGCGAGTTGCCGGGACTCGACAGCCTCCGGGATCACCTGCCGCTCGGCCAGAGCTGCCGGAACAACCGGAGCCTGCACGGGGGCGGCATCGGTGATGATCAACTCTTCCGGAGCAAGTTCGGCACCGGATTCCAGCAACCAGTCACGGCGCATCCGCTTGGCGACGGGGCTGGTGGCCTGGTCAGCTTCCAGCAGTTGGATCAACGAGGTGTCCCGAGCGGCGGTCTTCGCCAGAATCGTCGCCACGCCATCAAGTCGCTTGAGCAGCTCTGCACGTGCCGAGTCGCTGAATGCGGCATCGGTCTTCACGCGCGCACGTTCCTCGCGCACCAGGAATGCGATGACCTGGAACTTCACCCGATTGGTGGGTCCGAGCTTGCCTCGCTGAGCCTTGGCTTCGATCTCGCGCACCTTGCGCGCGAGAATCGGGATCAGCGGAGCCTCGTCGAGTTTGCGAGACGTCTTCTTGCGCCGTGTTGCGGCGGTTGCCGTAGTCGGCATGCTCCTCCTGAGCGTGAAAAACCGAATCATCGTTCGAGACGATCCGTGCCTAGTCCGCGTGTGGCGTGAGCCAGGACCGTGCGGATGCTGTCTGGTCCGTATCGGGGCGCTGTGAGCGCTCGACCGAAGAGGACCTGGCTTTAGTTTACGCCATAACTGCAAAAAAGCGCAGAGCCGCGCATCCTCAGGCGCGTACTTCCCCCGTCAGCAGCGCGCGCGCAGCGACAACGTCGGCAGCCATCTGCTCCATAAGCGCCTCAACACCGTCGAATGCGACCATCCCCCGCAGACGCTCGATGAACTCGACTGTCACATCGTGGCCGTACAGATCGAGCGAGTCCTCGTCGAGCACGTGCGCCTCGACCTGGCGGACCAGCACATCGTCGAATGTGGGGTTCGTACCGACCGAAACCGCCGCGGGGTGGCGAAGTCCGGTGTCGTGATCGACGAGCCAGCCAGCGTAGATACCGTCCGCCGGAACGAGGGCTCCCACGATCTCAGAGAGGTTCGCGGTCGGAAAACCGAGCTCTCGTCCGCGCTTGAGCCCGTGCACCACGACGCCGCGAACATCGACCGGACGCTCGAGCACATCGGATGCGGCTCTGACCTCTCCGTGAACGAGCAGCTCTCTGATCCAGCTGGAGGACACTCGACGCTCGGATTCGTCGAGGAAGACGTCTTCGACGACATCGACGGTGAAGTCGAACTTCGGCCCGAGCTCGCGCAGCAGGTCCGGCGTGCCGGCGCCGCGGTGTCCGAAGCGGAAGTCGCTGCCCACCAGCACGGTGGACACGCGCAGAGCGCCGACCAGGATCTCCTCGACGAAGTCTTCGGCCGAACGCGAGGCGAGCGCCTGATCGAAGGTCAGCATGAGTGTGGCATCCAGACCGAGTTCGCCCAGCAGCTCGAGCTTGCGTTGAGTTGTGACGACGTTCTCGGGGCACAGTTCGGGGCGCAGCAGCTCGAGCGGGTTGCGGTCGAAGGTAACAGCGACCGAACGGGCATCCGATTCCGCTGCATCCGCCTTGAGCCGCTCAATGACCGCACGGTGACCGGCGTGGACCCCGTCGAATTTGCCGATAGCTACGGCTGAACGTCCGAAATCGCTGGGAACCTCATGCGGGTCGCGGAAGATGATCATGCGGACACCGTCGCCGGCTTGTGGGTGCGCAGCCACCAGATGCCGAACAGCGGAAGAACAAGCGGGATGAACAGGTATCCGCGCCCGAACACCGACCACACCGAATCGTGCTGGAACAACTCGGGCAGTGCGATGCTGAGGCTGCCCACGACGAGGACGCCGACGAGCTCGAAGACGATAGCAATCCACGCGACTGCATACCATCCGCGCCGGCCCGCAAGAATGAGCGCAAGTGTCGCCAGTATGTACACGACAGCCGCAAGCGCCGAGAGCGAGTACGCCAACGGTGCCTCTGCGAAGCTGCGCACGATCTGGACAAAACTGCGACCGGTGGCGGCAAGCGCCATCACGGCGTAGACGATGACGAGGACTCGACCGATGCCGGTCATCTGTGTGCGAGTTTCGGTGATGCTCATAGCATCGTCCATCTTATCCGCGCGAATCCGTGCCCAGCGCCGCCGCCTACCCGATCTGAATCGTCCAGATCACTTCCATCCGCCAGAGCATGATGGCAACAGCGAATGCTGCGACCCCCAGGATGACCGTGCTCCACCGACTCCGGTCCAGCAGCGCCCACAGCACTCCCCCGATCGGCACCAGTGCCGCGGACACGAGATACACCCAGAACTCGAGCAGATCGCCGGTGGGCGGGTTGCCTGCCAACGGCGCGACTATCCCGACCACAATCTGGGCGATCAGCAGCACCTCGATCAAAGCGAGCGCCCCGACCGTGTAATCGCTCGGTCGGCGCCCTGCCATCCCCGCCACGACACAGAACAGTCCGGCGGCGACGGCGACGATGATCTGAACGATCGTGAACCACAGGATCATCGGATCTCCTCCGGCATGTTCATTGCGCTTTTCAGGTCTTTCCCCCGCTTTTCGACGATGCCGACCAGGTGACCGTCAGGATCGATCGCCGCAGCAAAGGTTCCCGCCAGTCGGGATGCCTCATCCGCCAGACGCTTGCCGTGCTTGAGATCTCGCGCCTGCTCAGCCGAGACATCCAGCGGCTGCAGAATCTGTGCGGCCGCAGCCGCCGGCGTCAGCGGCTCAGCATCTGCAAGGTCATCCAGCAGCGCAGCATCCGTCACGTCGAACGGTCCGATTCGGGTGCGGCGCAGTGCGGTGAGGTGTCCGCCCACTCCGAGCGTCTCCCCCAGATCCCGCGCGAGCGCGCGAATGTAGGTGCCCGATGTGCAGTCCACCACCACATCGAGGTCGATGACACCGTCGCCGGCACGCTGCGCGAGGATCTCGAAGCGCGATACGGTCACCGCCCGCGCTTTGAGCTGGACGTCTTCACCGGCCCGAACCCGATCGTAGGCGCGTCGGCCATCGACTTTGATGGCCGAGACGGTGCTGGGTACCTGCGAGATATCGCCGGAGAGCGCTGCGATGCCGGCGGTGAGCTGCACCTCGGTGATGGCAGCAACGGACGCCGGATCAGCAGTGGCGGTGACCTCGCCCTCTGCATCATCGGTTGTCGTGCTCTGCCCGAGCCGGATCGTCGCGAAATAGGTCTTGTCCGCCCCCACGATGTAGGTGAGCAGACGGGTTGCGCCCTCGATACCGATCACGAGCAACCCCGTGGCCATCGGGTCCAGGGTTCCGGCGTGCCCGACCTTGCGGGTTCCGAAAGCACGACGCGTGCGAGCGACGACGTCATGACTGGTGAGCCCACCGGGCTTATCAACGAGAAGAATGCCCGACGAGACCATCCCTCAAGCCTATCGATGGTTGGTGCACGCGCGCGGACGCTCCCTCAGCCGCACACCTCGTACGGCGGTGTTTCCAGCGTGGTCACCGTAACCGCATTCGCCTGGTCGGTCGCGGTGTAGTACTCGAAGAAGATCGTCGCACCTGCGGTCGGCACGCCCAGCCAGGTCCCCTCACCGATCTGCGCTTGCCCGGCGACGGCATCCGGATGCTGGGACAGCACCTCATCCTTGCTCGAGCCGATCCCCAGCCCCTCTCCGGTGCGCGGCCCCAAACCCGGGGTGATCGGGTCGGCCGCGGATGTCGACACGAGCACGATGGGTTCCTGCTCCGTCTCCGTCCCCCGAACGAAGTCCACGCTGTACGAGCTGTCGGAGGCGTTCCACCACGCAGCCCAGGAGCAGTGGTCATCATTGGTCCAGGTCGCCGGCAGCTCGCTCAGTGTGGCGGCGAAGTCCGCGCCCGTCTCGATGGGGCCGATGCCCAGCTCGCTGATCAACCAGGTGGACGGGTCCTCTGGATCGATCGCCGGTGTCTCCGGCGCCGGCGAAGGATCGGGTGAGGACGAGGTCGGAGGAGCTGACGAGGGTGGAGGTAACGGCGCCGGAGGCGACGAAGCCGGTGCTTCCGGAGGCGCCGAGGCGCATCCGCTGAGAATGAGCGCCGATAGCATGCCGATCGCCATCAGTGCAGTCGATCTGCGCGGCATGTGAACCTCCCGGAAGCCGACGGTTGCGTCCGCGTCGGAACGCTCCGCCTAGGCTAACGAGGTGGCTGCAATCTCGACACCCCCCTTGACCGTGGCGCCGGTACTTGCACACTGGTACCGCGACAATGCTCGAGATCTGCCCTGGCGCCGCCCTCAGTTTCATGAGCAGTTCGGTGCCTGGGGCACGCTGGTCAGCGAGTTCATGCTGCAGCAGACACCGGTTTCTCGGGTGATTCCGCACCTCGAGGCGTGGTTGGAACGCTGGCCGACGCCTGCTCGGATGGCCCAGGCCACACCGGCAGAGGTCGTCCAGCAGTGGTCGAATCTCGGTTATCCTCGACGCGCGCTTTGGCTGCATCGTGCGGCGATCGAGATCACCGAACGCCATGACGGTGTGGTTCCGCGCGATGTGGATGCTCTTCTCGCTCTGTCCGGAATCGGCGACTACACCGCTCGCGCAGTCGCGGTCTTCGCCTATGGCGATCATCATCCGGTTGTCGACACGAATACCCGGCGCGTCATGGCGCGCGCGCTCGAGGGCAAGTCGCAGCCCGGCGCTGCCGCGCGCCGCGACCTCACCGCGATGTCAGAGTTGTTGCCGACAGATCGAGAACATTCGGCGATCTTCAACGCCGCAATGATGGAACTCGGCGCCACCGTGTGCACTTCTCGGACACCGAAATGCGCACAGTGCCCGATTTTGGCCCAGTGCGCTTGGGCGGCGTCCGGGTATCCCGACACCGGTGACGATCGGCCGCGCCAGGCCCGATACGAGGGCTCGGACCGTCAGGCCCGCGGCGCTGTGCTCAAGTCGCTGCGAGCAGCACACGACAATACCCTGCTCCTGGATTCGGTGATCCACGACTGGGGCGAGCCCGCACAGCGCGACCGGGCGATCGACTCCCTGATCGCGGACGGCCTGGTCGAGGCCGTGGACGGGATGCTGCGGCTCCCGCGCTGAACCCCGATCAGAAGTGCCGCGCCGTCCGGTGCGCGAGCAGAGTCAGCTCGACGCGCTTGCGCACGCCGAGCTTGCTGAATACGCGTCCGGCGTGCACCTCGACCGTACGCACCGAAACGTCGAGTTCATCGGCAATCTCTCTGTTGGTCGCTCCCTGAACCACACGCATCGCCACCTCGAGCTCTCGTTCTGTCAGCAGCGGCTCCCATGCCGTCCGGCTCGCATCGAGCGGATCGATGTGGTCGATGATCGCCAGTGGCGCTGTCTCGATATGCCCTGCGACCTCACCGGAGGTATGCGCGCGGCGCAGCCGCTCCCGGGTAGCCGCAAGCCAGGCATCGGCGCCGGCATCATCGAACAGCTGACAGGCTGTGCGGAGAAACCGAGTGCCCGCGCGCGTATCGCCGCGCGTGATGTTTACCGAACCCAGCATCGCTTCGACGCGCGCACGCGCGAACGGCGACTGCAGCTCCCGCGCCGCTGCGGCAATCTCTGCGCATTCACGTCGCCATCCCGATTCCGGCAGCAAGCGGATGCGACGGCGCAACCCACGAGCGGCGGCCAAGTCTGGGGGCTCTACATGCGATCGCTCCGTCACGGGGCCGACCTCATCAAGACCAGGAAGTGCCAATGGATGCTCCGGCGCGCCACGATCGTGCCAGAGGGTGGCCTGCATCGCTGCGACGGCAGTTTCGCCAGCCAGATACGCCTCCAGACCGGCACTGATCAGCCCGTCGATGCGATTTCCGACCGGAAGGATCTGCACGAGCGACAGTGTCAGCGGTTCCGGGGTTCCGAGCACCGCGATATCGAGCCGCTGCGCCAATGCGGGGCCGAGCCCGGCGAAGGCGATTCCCACCGGTGCCTGCACCGCTGCCGCGGCGAACCGCTCCAGCGCGGTGGTGATGTCGCCGCGCCAGAAGAGCAGCAGCACTTCTGTGACGGCCAGGTAGGCATCCACGACCGGACTGTGCTCGAGCCCAGCCAGCAGCGGATCCACCTCATCATCAAGACGCGTTCTCGCTCTCGCGATGAACTGCAATCCGCGATCGATGTCGCCGTCCAATGCCGCACGCAGCGCTTCGACCATGCAACGGGAGAATGCGCCCGCCGGAGCTGAATGCTTGGATTCAGCCTCGCCGCTGAGCATCCAGCACAGCGAAACAGCGCAGTCACGAATCTCCCCGCCCGCGTCGGCTCGGGCATCGGCGTCTCGTAGCTCTGCGAGCCATCCGCGCATCGCTGAGATCTCACGGCGCTCCGCGCAGAAAATGGCTGCCACTCCCGCCGCACGCGCCCATTGCCGCCACTGCTGCGCATCATCGGTGCGCGGCCGGTACTCGGCAGGGTCGAGCACGGGCATCACGCCGTGGGCGCCCAACTCAGCGATCAGCAGCGGCGCCAGCGCTCCGGTTGGGTAGTCAGCAGCTCCTGTGGGGAAAACGCTTCCGAGCCAATCGGCCGCCTCGTGCATGCATCCGGCGCCCAAAGCCGCGCTTCCCGCGACCAGCCGCGCGGCGTCAGCCTGTGCTCCCACGGCATGATCCGCAGCTTCCGCCGCCAGCCGAAACCCACGCTCGACCTGCCCGGAATCGGCTTCCCGTCGCGCAGCACTCAGCAGGATCTCGACGACGGCAGGTGTGCGCTCGATCGCACCACGTGCGATGTGCCAATTGGCCTGCAGCTCCTCGCCGAGCTGTTGATGAACCCGGCCGAGCAGTTCATGCGCGTGAGCACGATCCGCTTGAGAGGCGGTGGCCTCTATCCAGAGCGCAAAGCGATCGTCGGCGAATGTGAATCGACCGGAGGTTATGGTCAGATGCTGCGCCAGCACACCGGTGAGCACCTCGTCGGCATTGCTGTCACCAGCAGCGAGTACGAGGTCGAGTCGATCATCGGTGCACAGTGCCGCGAGCAGCAGCAAACGGAAGTTCGTGGCAGCCAGATCCAGCGAA
The DNA here is from genome assembly GCF_051546305.1 of Microbacterium wangyouchuni. NCBI lineage: Bacteria > Bacillati > Actinomycetota > Actinomycetes > Micrococcales > Microbacteriaceae > Microbacterium > Microbacterium wangyouchuni. The sequence goes on along the minus strand of NZ_JBPTMA010000002.1, from coordinate 676,344 downwards.
GCGAACAGCTCCTCCACGAGGGGCACGAGCGGGAGCGGCTGCGGAAGCATCCGTTGACCGGTGCGCTGTTCCGGCGTCAGCTGCTGCGCGACCGCGATCACGGTAGCCGGATCGCCGTTCAGCTGGTTGAGCAGGTGCGCTGTGACGTGCGGTGCTACCGCGAGTCCATGCGAGAGCAACTGTGCAGAAACGCCATTGACCAGCGCACGGAGGTCGTTGCTCGCCGCGGGCGCGCTGATCGCCATCACCGCGAGTTCGGGCATCGGCTCTCCCCACTGAACACCGATCTTCTGTTTGACGCTGGAGCGCCAGTAACCGGGATCAGGGTAGCAGAGAGCCGAAAATGACTACCTGTTGTCGTCTTCGTCGTTCATATACGGGTCAGCTTCACCGGCGTGCTTTGCGCCGGCGGCGAGCTTGGCCACCTCGGCATCGCGTTCCCGCGCCTCGCGCAGCAGAGCGGAGATGTTGTCGGCGTTCTCCGGCAGAGCATCCGCGATGAACTCCAGCGTCGGCACCAGACGAGTGTTGAGATGCTTGCCAACTTCGCTGCGCAGCATGCCTGTGGCAGAAGCCAAGGCTGCACCACTGGAAACGCGCTCTTCCTCTGTTCCGAGCACCGTGTAGAAGACCGATGCGTGTTGCAGGTCACCCGAGACGCGAACATCCGTGATCGTGACGAAACCCAACCGCGGATCACGCAGCCCCTTGTCAAGGCGTTCCGCGAGGATGACGCGGATGCGGTCCGCGAGACGCGCCTGTCGTTCTCCAGCCATTTCCTTCTCCTTGGTGAGCAATGAGGGGCGCCCGCAGGCGCCCCTCATCAATCGATCAGATCAGCCGCGAGGCTTCTCGACCAGTTCTGTGGTCTCGATCTCGTCGCCGATCTGGATGTCGTTGAACTTACCCAGACCGATACCGGCTTCGTAGTCGGTACGAACCTCGGTGACGTCGTCCTTGAAGCGGCGCAGCGACTCGATGGCCAAGCCATCGGCGAGTACGACACCGTCACGGATGACACGAGCCTTGGCGTTACGCGTGATCGTACCGGAGCGGACGATGACACCGGCGATGTTGCCGACCTTCGAGGAGCGGAACACCTCGCGGATCTCGGCGACACCCGACTTGACCTCTTCGAACTCCGGCTTGAGCATGCCCTTGAGGGAGCTCTCGATCTCGTCGATCGCGGAGTAGATGACCGAGTAGAACCGGACATCCACACCTTCACGCGCCGCAGCTTCACGAGCCTTGGGGTCAGGGCGAACGTTGAATCCAACGATGATCGCGTTATCGATCGTCGCCAGGTTCACGTCGGACTCGGTCACTGCACCAACACCACGGTGGATGATGCGCAGCTGGACCGTGTCGTCGACCTCGATCTTGAGCAGCGACTCCTCCAGCGCTTCAACAGCACCAGAAACGTCACCCTTGATGATGAGGTTGAGCGTTTCGACCTTGCCCTCTTCGAGCGCACGGGTGAAGTCCTCAAGCGAGATGCGCTTGCGCGCCTTCGCCAGCAGAGCGTTGCGCTCAACGGCTTCACGCTTCTCAGCGATCTGACGTGCCATGCGGTCTTCCTCAGTGACGATGAAGACGTCGCCGGCACGAGGCACGGAGTTCAGACCCTGCACCTGCACCGGGCGCGACGGTGCAGCCTCTTCGACTGCATCGCCGTTCTCGTCGAGCATGGCGCGGACGCGGCCATAAGCGGTTCCCGCCACGATCGAGTCACCGATGCGCAGGGTTCCCGACTGGATGAGCACTGTTGCGATCGATCCACGGCCCTTGTCGAGCTTCGCCTCAATGGCGACACCACGAGCAGACTTGTTCGGGTTCGCCGTCAGGTCAAGACCTGCGTCAGCGACGAGCAGCACAGCGTCCAGGAGCTCCTGGATACCGGTGCCCTGGCGTGCCGAGACGTCGACGAACATGACGTCTCCACCGAACTCCTCTGCGACCAGACCGTACTCGGTGAGCTGCTGACGCACCTTGGCAGGGTTCGCTGCCGGCTTGTCAACCTTGTTCACCGCGACAACGATCGGGACGCCGGCGGCCTGGGCGTGGTTCAACGCCTCAACCGTCTGCGGCATGATGCCGTCGTCTGCTGCAACCACCAGGATTGCGAGGTCGGTGACCTGCGCACCACGAGCACGCATGGCGGTGAACGCCTCGTGACCCGGGGTGTCAATGAAGGTGATCGCGCGCTCGATGTTCTCGTGCTCGGTCCAGACCTGGTACGCACCGATGTGCTGGGTGATGCCACCGGCCTCACCCTCGATGACGTTCGTCTTGCGAATCGCGTCAAGAAGGCGGGTCTTACCGTGGTCGACGTGACCCATGACCGTGACCACTGGCGGGCGGATCTCGAGGTCGTCCTCGCTCTCCTCCTCCAGCTCCTTGTCCAGGTCGAGACCGAAGCCCTCCAGGAGCTCCTTGTCTTCGTCCTCGGGCGAGACCATCTGGATCTTGTAGCCCAGCTCGACACCGAGAACCTCGAACGTCGCCTCATCCAGCGACTCGGTGGCCGTAGCCATCTCGCCGAGGTTGAAGAGGATCGTCACCAGGGTTCCTGGCTGAACCGTGTAGCCGGTCAGCGTCTCGATCTTGTCAGCGAAGTCTGCGATCGAAGCGCCGCGGCGCATGCGGATGATCTCACCGTTGCCGCGGGTGACGTTGACGCCACCGACGATCGGTGCAGACCGCATTTCAAACTCTTGCCGCTTCGCCCTACGCGACTTGCGCTGCTTGGACTTGCCGCCACCCTTACCGAAGGCACCTGCGGTTCCGCCGCCAGGTCCACGGCCACGGCCACCGCCGCCACCGGGGCGACCTGCGAAGCCGCCGCCTGGACGTGCGCCGGGCCCAGCTGCGGGACCTGCACCACCGGGACGACCGGGACCGCCAGGACGCTGCTGGAACGGTGCACCACCGGGACGACCGCCCTGACCGCCACGAGGGGCGCCGGGACGGGGAGAGCCGGGACGAGGTGCTCCCGGGCGCGGAGCGCCAGGACGCGGAGCCTGCGGGCGAGGAATGTTGCCCGGAGTCGGGCGCTGTCCCATGCCCTGCGCTGAGGCGAAGGGGTTGTTTCCGGGGCGTGGGCCGGCCGGACGCTGTCCCATACCCTGCGACGAGGAGAACGGGTTGTTGCCCGGTCGCGGTGCGCCGGGCTTGGGTGCTGCGTCGCCGTCAGCAGGGTTGTCTGCTGCAGGCGCGGGAGCCGCGGCAGGCTTTTCTGCTTCCGGTGCCGCGGGTGCGGGTGCGGGTGCCGCGGGTGCGGGCTCCGCAGGAGCAGGCTCAGGTGCGGGCTTCGGCTTCGGGCCGGGCTTGGGCCCAGGGGTCGGAGCCTTCGGGCCGGGCTTGGCCGCACCGGACTTGGCGTCAGTCGCCTTTGCCGCAGCGGGCTTTTCTTCAGCCTTGGGCTTCGCTGCCGCGTCTGCCTCAATGGCAGCACGGAGCTTACGAGCCACGGGCGGCTCGATGGTGGAAGAAGGACTCTTGACGAATTCGCCGATTTCCTTCAATTTCGCGAGTGCGAACTTACTGTCGACGCCGAGTTCAGCGGCAATCTCGTGTACGCGTGGTTTGGCAGCCACAATTCTCCTGTCTGGGTTGGTCTACCCAGGCAGGGCAGACCACTAGTTGCGGACGGGTCTCATTTTGAGCCGTTCACTTTTTTTCCATAGCCATTTAGCCGTTTCTCGATGGTCTGCGTATCCAAAGAACTGGACACACGGAGTGCTCGCGCAAATGCGCGACGCCGCAATGCGGCTTCTGCACAATCTTGCGTCGGATGCAGCCACGCGCCTCTCCCGGGCATCACAGCGTCGTCATCAATAATGAGGATTTCGTTGTGAACCACCACTCTCAACAGAGCGGCTCGGGAAGCACGCACGCGACAGCCAACGCATGTTCGTACGGGTTCCATCTTACACCTCTGGGCGGCGAGCGATTTCGACTCGCCCGCTACTCGTCGAGGATGCTGTCAGGTTGGATGTCGATCTTCGCGCCGGTGAGCTTGGCGGCCAGACGAGCGTTTTGACCTTCCTTGCCGATCGCCAACGACAGCTGGTAGTCGGGAACCAGTGCGCGAACGGCCTTCGTGTTGGCATCCAACACGAAGGAGCTTGTCACCTTGGCCGGCGAAAGCGCATGGGCGACGAACGTGGCAAGGTCGACGTCGTGATCAACGATGTCGATCTTCTCCCCCGCGAGTTCTTCGGTGACGGCACGCACACGGCGTCCCATCTCTCCGATGCAGGCGCCCTTGGCGTTGATCGCCGGGTCATTCGCCTTCACCGCGATCTTGGTGCGGTGCCCTGCTTCACGTGCGAGCGACACGATCTCGACGAGACCGGCAGCGATCTCCGGAACCTCCAGCGCGAACAGCTTGCGCACCAGGCCCGGGTGAGTGCGGGACACCGTGATCTGCGGGCCCTTGAGCCCCTTAGCGACAGCGGTGACGTAGACGCGCAGGCGAGACCCATGCGTGTACTCCTCGCCCGGCACCTGCTCCTCGGGCGGAAGAATCGCCTCGACCGAACCCAGATCGACGTGGATCATGCGCGGGTTGGGCCCCTGCTGGACGACACCAGCGACGATGTCGCCTTCCTTGTCCTTGAAATCGCCGAGCACGACGTCGTCGGCGATGTCGCGCAGCCGCTGGCTGATGACCTGCTTCGCGGCGAATGCTCCGATGCGCCCGAAGTCGCTCGGAGTCGCATCCTCCTCGCCGATGATGGCGCCTTCTTCGTCGGTGACCGGCTGAAGCACGGCGACGTGGCCGGTCTTGCGGTCGAGTTCGACGCGAACGCCTGCGGGAACGGCGCCGTCTTCAGAGACATGCTTTCCGTATGCCGTCAGGACGGCCTGCTCGATGATCGCGACGAGTTCGTCGAAGGGGATAGCCTTCTCCTTCTCGATTCCGCGCAGCAGCCCCAGTTCGATCTCCATAACGGCCTCCCTATTCAGCTCTCGCCGCAGCATCCTGCACGCGCGGCACCGTACTACGATACCCGCTCTGGCGCGAGGTGTCAGTCAGCCGTCGGTGTGCGCGGTGCCGAGTGCGTTGATCGCGGCGATGAGCCGGTAGAGCCCGCCGACCTCGCGCTGGCGCAGACGCAGCGCCAATCGCGGCAGGTCGATGCGATCGTTGTCTTCGACTTCTGCCGGTACTGCGGCGGTCACGGTGATGCCGCCATCGACGATGAGATGCCCGAACTCGGCGTTGAGCGCTTCGACTTCGGCATCGGTCGGCGTGTTCTTCAACCGCAGCAGCAGCACGTCATCGACCCAGCGCAGCGAGTCATAGTTGCGCCAGAACCCCGTGATTTCAGCGACAGCAGCTTCAGCAGAATCTGTGACGAGCACGCGGTCGAAGTCGTCTGCTGAGATGACACCAGCAGGGATGAGCGACTCGTTCACGAATCGGTCGAGTCCCTTCCAGAAGGAACCGCCAGCCTGATCCAGAAGAACGATCGGCATTGGCTCTGCTTTGCCGGTCTGCTGCAGCGTGAGCAACTCGAACATCTCGTCCATCGTGCCGAAACCGCCAGGAAGACAGATGAAGCCGGTGGATTCCTTGACGAGCATGAGCTTGCGTGTGAAGAAATACTTCATCTCTACCGAATGCGTGTCTTTGGCGACAACCGCGTTCGGCTTCTCTTCGAACGGCAGCTGGATAGACACTCCGAGCGCCATCTTCTCGCCGGCGCCCTCTGCGGCAGCCTGCATGATGCCAGGCCCTGCCCCGGTGACGACCATCCAGCCTCGTTCGGCGAGCACGGCGGTGACGTCACGAGCCTGTTTGTAGAGCGGGTCGTCCTGCTGCGTGCGCGCCGAACCGAACACAGTCACCTTCGGCACGTCCGCGTAGGGCTGGAACAGGCGGAACGCATCGTGCATCTCGACGATCGCCGCGGAGGCGATCTTCAGATCGAGACGATCGGTGCCTTCTTGCCCGAGCCGGATGCCGGTCGTGACGATCCGGCGGATCAACGCACGGTTGCGCGTGATGCCGGATTCGGTCAGGAGCGCATCGACCGCCACGGTGAGGTCGGACTGCTCAGGGGTCATGATCAGCCCTTCAGCTTCGCGATCGCCTCGTCGACCGAGAGCGCCTCGCGCTCCCCCGTGCTGCGGTTCCACAGCTCGACCTGGCCCTCTGCGGCACCGCGCCCCACGACGAGGACGCGGGGAATTCCCACCAGTTCCGCGTCGCCGAACTTCACACCCGGTGAGACCTTGGGTCGGTCATCGTAGAGCACGTCCAGACGCGCCTGTTCCAGCTGCTTGGCGATGTCTTCGGCGACGTCGTAGGCGATCTGGTCGCGACCGGCGGCGACGAGGTGCACGTCGAAGGGCGAAACGGATGTCGGCCAGATCAGGCCCTTATCGTCGTTGTTCAGCTCAGCGATGATCGCGAGGATGCGGGTCACCCCGATGCCGTAAGAGCCCATGGTGACGGTGACGAGCTTGCCGTTTTCGTTGAGCACCTTGAGCCCGAGAGCTTCGGCGTACTTGCGGCCGAGCTGGAAGACATGGCCGATTTCCATTCCGCGCGCGAGCGAAACGGGTCCCGAGCCGTCGGGTGCCGGGTCGCCATCGCGGACGTTCGCGATCTCAACGATGCCGTCGGCTTCGAAGTCACGACCAGCGATGACCGAGTAGGCATGCTTCTGATCGATGTTCGCCCCGGTGATCCAGCGGGTTCCTTCAGAGACCCGAGGGTCGACGAGGTAGCGAATCCCGGTGGCCGACTCTTCGCCGAGCACCGCTCCTGTGGGCGACCAGGGCCCGATGTACCCCTTGACCAGCAGCGGGTTGTTCTCGAAGTCTTCATCTGTTGCTGTCGACACCTCAGCTGGCGCGAAGGCTACCTCGGCACGCTTCTGGTCGACCTCGCGGTCACCGGGAATGCCGACGATGACGAGCTCACGCGTGCCGTCGAGGTGCGTCAAAGCGAGTACGACGTTCTTGAGTGTGTCTGCTGCGGTGTACTCGCCATCAAGGACGGCGTTGGAGTGCTCGACCAACGTCTCGATCGTCGGGGTATTCGGCGAGTCGAAGATCGTAGCGGCTTCGGCGTCGTCGAACGGCACAGCATCCGGCACCGCGGTTGTGAACGCTTCAACGTTCGCTGCATACCCGCCCGCGCTGCGGACGAAGGTGTCTTCACCGACAGGTGTGGGGTGCAGGAACTCCTCGCTACGAGACCCACCCATCGCGCCGGCATCCGCCTGCACGATCACGTACTCCAGGCCGAGACGCTGAAAAATGCGCTCATAAGCGTCGCGCTGCGCCATATAGGAAACTTCCAGGCCCTCATCGGAAGCATCGAAGGAGTAGGCGTCCTTCATCGTGAACTCGCGTCCGCGCAGCAGCCCGGCGCGCGGCCGTGCCTCATCGCGGTACTTGTCCTGAATCTGGAAGAGTGTCAGCGGCAGATCCTTGTACGAGGAGTACAGATCCTTGACGAGGAGAGTGAAAGCCTCTTCATGCGTCGGTGCGAGCAGGTAGTCGCCACCCTTGCGGTCCTGAAGACGGAACAGGAGATCACCGTACTCATCCCAGCGACCGGTCGCCTCATATGCTTCACGCGGCATCAGCGCCGGGAAGTGGACTTCCTGGGCGCCCGCGTTCGCCATCTCCTCGCGGACGACCGTCTCGATCTTCGCCTTTACCCGAAGGCCGAGCGGAAGCCAGGCGAAGATACCGGCAGCCTGCCGCCGGATGTAGCCGGCACGGAGCAGCAGCCTGTGACTGGTGACCTCCGCTTCGGCGGGGTCTTCACGGAGCGTACGGAGGAAGAATTTCGAGAGACGAGTGACCACGCGTCAAGTCTAGTGACCCGGGGCGGTGTCAGTTGAGTGCGCGCGTGTTCTCCGGGATCACGCCGTCGAGATACAGGCTGGATGCCACGTCCTGAAGTGCGGTGAGCGCGACGCGCTGAGTCGTCGGACCGTAGGAGATCCGTGCGACGCCGAGCGCCTCGTACTCTGCGGCAGTGAGGGCGCCAGGCAGGCCGATGACGCTGACTTTTCGCTGGCCGATTCCCTCCACGAGCTGGCGGGTGACATCGGCATTGAGAATGCCGGGGACGAAGACGCTTGCAGCTCCTGCATCCAGGAACGCGCGTCCGCGTTCGATCGCGTCAGCGATGCTCTCCTCGACCGGACGGCCACCCGCGCGGACGAACGCATCGGTACGTGCGTTGAGAACGAACGGCACTCCCTCGGCTTCACCAGCCTTGACGATCGCCTCGACAACCGCGACGGATTCTGCCAGCGGCTTGAGGCGATCTTCGACGTTCGCGCCGACGATTCCGGCGGCGATCGCCAACCTGGTGGTCTCCCCCGCATCGTCGTAGCCGTCGTCGAGATCTGCGCTGACCGGAAGCTCGGTGGATGCTGCGATCCGCCCGACCATGTCGATCATCAGCTCGCGGGGAATCTGCCCATCCGGGTAGCCGAAGGTTGCGGCGATCGAGTGACCGGCGGTGGCGAGCGCTGTCGTCTCGGGCAGAGCCGTGATGGCTTTGGCAGAGATCACATCCCACACATTCACCACACGGAGGATCTCCGGTGCGTCATACAGAGCGAGGAGGGTCTGGGCTTTGGCTGCGGCGGTCATATCTCCACGCTAGCGTCCCCGCGCTCCGGGTGGGCCGATCTTTCACCGTGTGACTTCGAAGACGCCATGAGCGCCACGCTCGGCATCGATCATGATGTGCGAGACGAAGGGGTAGTGCCCGGCCTCGGGAAAGGCGAGCTCAACGAATCCGCCCTGAGCGGGCAGCAGCGACAGCGCCTGGGATCCGGTGTCAACCGCATGATCGATGAGATAGCGCCCCTCTGACCAGACGGTATCGAACTGACCGCCGACGACGTGGAAGCTCGACGCACGGTTGGGCCCGGCATCCAGAACCCATATCCGCACACGCTCGCCGACCTTCGCCGGCAGCGGCGCGTGGTCGTACTGATTCGCATAACCATTGAAGACGACCAGATCGGGCTTCTCCTCCGCCAGAGCCTCGACGTCGACTTCTCCGCCAGCGTGGTCGCCGAGGTAGAACTCGTTCTGGATCAGCACGTAGCTGCGACCGACAGATGCCAGATCTGCGGGCTCGATCACGACGGCGCCGAACATTCCGTTGGCGATGTGCGCCGTCATCGGCATTGTGGAGCAGTGATACATCCAGATCCCTGAGCGGGTCGCGGTGAAGGTGTAGGTGAGCCTCTCCCCTGGCGCGATCGTGCGCATCGGTTCATCGGGAGCGAGCGCGCCGGCATGGAAATCGATCGAATGCCCCATCGACCCATCGTTCACGAGAGTCACCTCGAACGTGTCGCCCACTCTGCCGTGCAGCGTGGGGCCAGGTGCGGTCCCGTTGTACGTCCACAGCGTCTGCGTGATTCCTGGCGCGACTTCCATGACGGTGTCTTGCACCGTCAGCGTGACCTGGTGCGTGGTCGGGCCGTCGGCTGCGGGTAATGCCGGCAGGAGCGCGTCATACGGCCGGAAGCCTTCTGCCGGTGTGGCATCCATGCCCATACGGCCGGCGTCATCCATCGCCGCGTGATCATGCGCGTTGTCGCCTGCGGGGTCCGATTCGCCTGCGGAGTCCGATTCGCCCGCACCGACAGCGATGATCGAGAGCGTCATGCCCATCTGCCGGTGCCCGATGATCGAGCACCACCCATCGATGTCCTCGGTGATCACACCGACATCGATCTGCTCCGATTCACCGGGTGCGAGACGCGTGCCGCCGGTACCGTTCTCGAGGAGAAGATCATGCACCTGCGCCTCATCGGTGTTGGTCATCTCGATCACCAGTCGCGTACCCACCGCCACCTCGATGACATCCGGCGTGAAGCGCATATCCGCGGCCTCCACCTGCACCACCTGAACCGGCGCATCCGCATCATCGGAAGCCTGAGCGCCCCAGCCGATCGCCAACGGATCGATCACCGCACACACCGCGACGGTGAGCACGACAGCGATCAGCCCGGCGATGGCCTGCCCAGCCCGGTGTCCTGGCTGCTGGGCACCTTCCGGAACGATCGGACCCCGGCGGGCCTTGCCCAATCGCTGATGCGCGGCTTTGGCGCGCCGCTGAGCACGCATCGCGATCAGCATGATCACGAGGAACGATGCCATCGCCACGAGGTACAGGATGGATGCTGCCACCCGCATCAGAGAAGATACCGGCAGCGCGCACACCACCAGCGCAGCATTCGCCGTCGCCACCCGCAGCGCTCCGAACCGGTCGAACGCCGCTGTCCCCACCCGCACCGGGGTCGGGCCGCCCCCGAGGACCACGGGGATCAGATAGCTGAGGGCGCCCGGGAGCACCTGTGCCGCAAACCCGGCAACGAGGAAGGGCACGGTCTGGGAAACGATCGGTGACAGTCCAGCGATGCCACTGCCGCTGCTGCTGACCGCAGCCGTGCCGATGATGAGGACCGCAATACATCCTGCCCACCAGAGCAGGGCCATTCCCACCGACAGTGCGGCGAAGGTTCGCGGCGGCGCCTGCCGTGCTGCGCGCCAGAGCGACACCCCGATGACGACGAGACCGGCGAAGTATGCCAGCAGTCCGAGTGCGAGCATCGGCAACCAGGCGAGCGCCGCTCCAGCCGCGGCGACAAGCACCCCCAGCGCAAGCAGCGGGAGCGCACGGGCCGCGCCGATCGCGGCGTGTTCATCAGCGCGGGTGCGAAGAATCGTCGGCCACAGTGTGACAACGGTGCCTGCGACGACGAGCCCGATCCAGCCGAGCACGTTCAGCAGTGCATGGGCCAGGACGAGGTTCGGGGTGGCCCCTCCCCGAGCGAGCCATCCGCCCAGTGCTGCCCCGGCCACGAGCAGGGCCGCAGCCACGATGTAGAACCGGATGGTGCGCCCGAAGCGTCCCGGCATGCTCCGCTTGGCTCGACGGTACAGACTCACGCCATGCCAGGAGACTGCGGTGATCAGCAGGGCCGCACCGAGCAACGAAAGCGGCCACACTCCCAGCGGAACGCCTAGGAGGATCAGCGCCGCACCGGCATTTGAAAGCGCCAACCGCACGGTCTGTGTGCGGCGCTCGGCGATCGTCGCGGCACTGCGAAGCAGCGCAAAGGAGAAGTACTGGCTCCACACCAGGATCGCGTGCGTGACGGCGCCCAACAGCAGCAGGTGAATCATGAGCCAGTTCGGGATGGGAAGCGAACGGTGCATGAGCACTGCTGCCACCGTGAGCAGCAGCCAGATCACCGTCGGCAGATCGCGGGCCGCCCAGAAGCCGCGGGCCGGGGCCTTTGCCATGTCATCCGACGACGCCGTCGCGATCTTCATCGGACTTCTGCTTTCCGAGCGGTGCCTATGATCGCGCTCACCAACGCGGTGAGCACGAACAGCACGAGTGCGAGCACGCCCAACGCGCCGCCCAGCTGCCAGCCGAGCGGAATGCCCAGTCCGTCTCCGATCCAGATCCGCACGACCAGCGCGGCATGAAGCAGCACCGCTGGCACCCAGAACGCCGACCGATACGGCAGTGAGATTCCGAGGACAGCGGGAAGGATCGTCGTGGCGTGCGCCATGATCATCGAGAAGGTATAGCCGAGGAACACCGCGTGTATGACGGCGTCGTATCGCGGCTGAGAATCGGGCTGTCCGAGCAGCAGCACAGCGCCGGCGAGTGCCAGCCACAGGTACCCGCCCAGGATGCAGGCGGCCATGTACCGTGTCACCCCGGTAGAGCGGATCGTTCGCCTCGCGACATCATGAATCACCAGCCATCCGGTCAACGACAGCAGAGCAAGGCCGAGCAGAATCGCTCCGGCATCCGGCAGCACCACACTCACCGTCAGCGCGGCCGTGACCACCCAACCGTGCACGAGCAGGCGCACTCCGGCATGCGGCCCCATCGTGATGCGCGCGAGCTCGACGCGCTCCGCGGCAATGGTGAGCACGATGAACCCGATCATCCAGACCAGCACACGTGACATGTCTTCCTGGACGAGCCACAGCAGCGTTCCCACCAGCGCGAGAGCTGCGCCCAGCAGTTGCGTCAGCAGCGCGGCATCATATTGGCGGCGCCACAGCGGGATGTAGAGCAGGACGAATGCTGCTGCTCCGGCGACAAGCACTGCCTTGGCTGCCATCAGGGGCACGATCGGCATGAGAAGTGCAATACCGCCGAGCCCGAGCAGCGCCGGGGCGATGAACCCGTACCACCGGCGGAGGGCAGTGGCACGCTCCAGCGCGATCAGCGTTCCGACGAACCCGATCGTCAGCAGCATCCCGTGCACCTGAGGCAGTCGCGATCCACTGATCGGCGCAGGCAGGCCGATCAGCTGCAGCCCGGCATTCAGGCCCGCAAGCAGCGCGACACCGGCGGGCAGCATCCAGATCAGGCGCCACGATGGTGCACGGCGACGGATGCCGGCGCTCATGCCCGAGCACGCAGTCGCAGAACGCAGGCTCCGTCGTCCGCGAACGGGGTCAGACTGCTTTCCAGGTCAGCGCCGTTCGCCCGAGCGATGCCTTCGACCATTCCCTCATGCACCGCGCAGACGACCGCGGTGTTGCCTGCAGCTGCTGCAAGCAGCGGACAGGTGTGCAGACGCACGATTGCACCGTCATCTTCCGGCCCGAAGCCCTGTTCGCGCATGACATCGACGACGAGTGCGCGGGCTGCGGCATCATGCGAGTCGCGGCCCGCAGCGGACGTCGAGCGATCTGCGACGAGCTGTGACCCCCAGGTGATGCCGGCCTTCCTCGCAGCTGCGGAGGGCGTCGACGAGGCCTGCCCGAGCGCACCGGCCAGTGTTGCGGCGAGCCCCGCATAAGCACTCAGACCGGTGGGTTCGACCGCTCGCCAACGCCAGGCCGGACGTCCACGCCCCGCGGCCCTGTCCTGTTCGCGCCGGATGTATCCATCGGCCCGCAGCCGCTCGAGGTGACCGCGCACGGTGTTCTCATGGAGGCCGGTCGCTTCCACGAGCTCTGCGGTCAGCGCATCAGGCAGACGCTCGATCGCTCGCAGGAGTCGCTCGCGCGTCGGCGAGTGCCGTCGACCGGCTGCCGTGCGCCGGCGATCTTCAGCGGCCATGTTTTCCACGGGATTAAGTATAGTTAAATACGGGCATCCGCACGGCATACCAAGGGGAGAGATCATGGGACACATCGAGATTCAGCGTTCGCGCGCAGAAGCCGTCGATCAGAATCCGACCGCGGGATGCACCTGCGGCGAGGTCGATGAAGAACTCCCCGAACTGGATGTGCAGACGATTCCGCATGCTGTCCGCCACGCGGCGATCTTCGGGGCCATCGAATCGCTACGGCCCGGTGCGGGCATGATCGTGTCCGCCACGCATGACCCCGTGCCGCTGCTCGACCAGCTGACCGCTCGCCACGGCGATGCCTACAACACGCGATACCTGGATCGCGGGCCGAAGCGCTGGCGCATTCTGATCCGTAACGCCGGCTGAGGCCCCGCTTCAATAGCCGATCAGTCGGATGCCGGATCCACAGCGATCACTGTGAGCGTCATGCCCATGGCTCGGTGGTTGGATATCGAGCACCATCCATCGATGTCTTCTGTGATGACGCCGACGTCGATCGTCTCAGATTCGCCGGGAGCGAGGTGAGTTCCGGCGACGCCATTGGCGAGGACAAGGTCGTGCATCTGCAGTTCGTCGGTATTCGTCAGCTCGATCACCAGCCGAGTACCCACCGGCACCTCGATGACATCCGAGGTGAAGCGCATGTTGGCTGCGTCGATCTCGACGACCTGAACCGGCGCATCCGCGTCAGCAGCTGACCCCGCGCCCGCACAACCCGTAAGGGTCAGCATGATCGCGAGCAGGGCAACAACAACGATCCTCATCAACGTCCTGCTTTCCTCTGACCTAGTTTGATGCACTCTCCAGTATCCGCGATTGACGCGCATAAGCTGAAGTCATGCCTCAGCGCCGATCGCACATAGCCCCTTCCGCCGTCCAGAGTGAGCTCGCCGCCGCGCTTGCTGCTCTGAGGGAAGAGCTGGATGCGCCCACCGAATTCTCACCCGAAACGCTGACCGAGGCATCCCTAGCCGCGCCTGCGGAGCCGGGTCTCGACCTGCGAGACGTTGAGTTCGCCACGCTCGACCCCGCCGGGGCGATGGATCTCGACCAAGCGTTCCATCTGGCTCGCGCGGGTTCCGGATTCGTGGTTCGGTACGCGATCGCAGATGTGCCGGCTTTTGTGAAGCCCGGCGGAGCGGTTGACGCCGCAGCGCGCGAACGCGGACAGACACTCTACGCGGCAGACGGGCGCATTCCGTTGCATCCGGCGGTGCTCAGCGAGGATCATGCGTCGCTGCTGCCCGATGTCGACCGCCCGGCGCTGGTGTGGACATTCGACCTCGCATCCGACGGAGCAGTCTCGACGTTCCGCCTGGAGCGCGCGCTGATTCGATCACGGGCAAAGCTCGACTACGTCACGACCCAGCAGGCGCTCGATCGCGGCGACGACTCCCCGGCGTCTCTGCTGCAGGAGATCGGTGAGCTTCGCATCGCGATCGAGCAGGCGCGCGGCGGTGCGAGCCTGAACATGCCCGATGAAGAGGTCATCCAGAACGACGATGGAACCTACTCGATCGAGCGTGCGCACGCGCTTCCGATCGAAGAGTGGAATGCGCAGCTCTCGCTGATGACCGGCATGGCGGCCGCCGAGCTGATGGTCACAGCCCAGGTGGGAGTGCTGCGAACGATGCCCGCGCCGGACGAGAAGTCGTTCGACGCGTTCCGACACCAGACGGAGGCGCTTGGGCGTCCGTGGACAACGGGTGAGTACGGCGAGTATCTGCGAAGCCTCGACCGGGAGGATCCGCTGACGCTTCCGGTTCTCGAGGCCGCGGCCTCGCTGTTCCGCGGTGCTGGTTACGTGAGCTTCGACGGATCTGTTCCGGACGACATCGAGCAGGCAGCCATCGCGGCGCCGTACGCGCACGCCACAGCTCCCCTGCGCCGCCTCGTCGACCGCTGGTCGCTCGCGATCTGCCTCGCCATCGCACAGGGGGAAGAACCGCCAGCCTGGGCGCGTGAGTCGTTGCACGAGTTGCCCGAGCTCATGCAGACCTCATCGCAGCGAGCATCGCGACTGAACGCCGAGACCATCAATCGGGTGGAGGCGGCTCTGCTGACTCCCCTGGTCGGCTCCACGATCGAGGCGACTGTGATTGAACTGCGCAACAGCGGCGAGCGCGCCGCGATCCAGATCGCCGCGCCCGCAGTGACCGCAACCGCACCGGTACCCGTCGGCACGAAACCCGGAGAGGTCATCTCGGTGACACTCGTGCGCACCGACATCGCTACGGGCGAGATGGAGTTCGCGCTGAAAGAGTGACGGTCTCAGATGTCTGTGGCGGTGTGCATGCACCGCAGGAACAGCTCATCCTCGCATTTGAGGACAGCAGCGATGCGCATCCCGGTTGGTAGTGCCTGCGCAGAGTTCGCGATCCTGCGTGCGTCGCCGGCTTCCAGGGTGGCGGCGACAGTCAGGCAGATCTCATCCACGGCACCGGCGACGATGAACGACCCAAACAAGCTCGGCCCTCCCTCGGAATGGATGTGAACCAGGCCACGCGCTGCGAGATCTTCGCGGACCAGCCACGGGTCGAGGTGTTCTGTGCCCGCGGGCACGATGTCGGCCACGGCGCTGAGCGCCTCGCGGCGTTCGGCGGGCGCCGTGCTCACGGTATAGATGATCGGACGCACCGGTGCCTCGGTGAAGACGTCGGACTTCGGGTCCAGATCGAGGCTGCCGGAGACCAGTGCGAGGACAGGTTGCTCTTCCATGCCGTGATCACGACGCCAGGCGACCGCGTCGTTGGCGAGCCGCATCGCGCCGTAACCCTCTGTACGCACGGTACCGCCGCCGACGAGAATGACGTCCGCCTGTCTGCGCAGCAGTTCGAACAGCCGCCCATCACCGTCTCCACCGAGACCGCCCGATCGACCGTCGCGTGTGGCCGCCCCATCGATGCTCGAGACGAAGTTCATCCGCAACCAGGGTCCCTCCGGGAACTCGTACGTCGCCAGAAGGCTGTCGTCATCGATCTGTGCCAGGGGCTCTGGCCAGAGACGAATGATGTCAGCGTTCATACGTTTCCCGTCGGGTGCATGTTGTGTGCGAGACGCGCGGGTTGCCGCATCCCGAGGATGCTCTCCACCATACGCACTGCGTCAACCGTGGCTTCGACGTCATGCATCCTGACAATTCGTGCGCCTCTCTCAATGCACGCCACCATGGCTGCAAGGGATCCGGCGAGGCGATGGCCCTGTTCGCGGTCGATCGATTCGCCGATGAAATCCTTGTTCGACACCGCCGCGAGCACGGGCAGGTTCAGGGCGGTGAGCTCATCGAAGCGCCGAGTCAGCTCGAGGGAGTGCAGTGTGTTCTTATCGAGGTCATGGCCCGGATCGATGATGATCCGGCTGCGCGGTACCCCGGCGGCTTCTGCGCGGGCGACACGCTGCTGGAGGAAAGCCCGCACCGCGCCCACGACGTCATCGAACTGCGCGGCAGGCTTCTCGACTCGCGGCGGGCCGACGCTGTGGGTGATGACGATCTGTGCATCAGTGGAGGAGATCACCTCAGCCATCTCGGGGTCCCCGAGTCCGCTGGTGTCATTGATGACGGCGGCTCCCGCTGTGATTGCGGCGCGCGCGACGACGGCACGGTTGGTGTCGACCGAGACGACCACATCGCTCACCCGAGTGATCGCCTCGACCACCGGAACGATGCGGTCGATCTCCTCGGAAATCGACACCGGCGCACCTCGCCCGAACGGCACACCTCCGATATCGACCCAGTCCGCTCCCAGGCGGGCTGCGGTCAATGCCGCATCTACGGCGCGGTCGAGCGCGAATGTGGCTCCGTGGTCGTAGAACGAATCGGGCGTGCGGTTGACAACCGCCATCACTGCGATCTGACGATTGAAATCGAAGCGCCGCCGACCGATTATCCGCTCTGCTGCGGTCGTCTCTTCGCGAAACTCAGAGCCGAGCATAGGGGATCTCCGGATCGATCAGTCTTTCCGGGTCGACCGGAGAATGCGAGACGATGAGCGGTTTGATCTCTTCGAGCACATCCCAGACGTTCACGGCCATCGCCGCGAGGATGCAGCAGTCACTGTCCAACCAGAAGGCGACGAACTCACGATCAGCGAGGCTCCCTCGAACCACCACGTGATGGTCGGCCCCGGGTGCGACGAAGCCGATGTATTCACAACCGAGGTCATACTGATCACTGTAGAAATAGGGCAGCTCCGAGTAAGTGGCGTCGTTGCCGAGAAGAGCTGAGACGGCAGCCGCGGGCTGGTTCAAGGCGCTGGCCCAATGCTCGACCCGCACTCGATGACTGAGAATCGGATGCTGCTGATTCGCGATGTCGCCGACGGCGAAGACATCCGGATCATTGCTTCGAAGTGAGGCGTCCACCAGCACGCCGTTATCGACATCTAACCCAGCGGCGAGGGCGAGACCAACTTCGGGCACAACACCGATACCGACCACGATCGCATCTGCAGACACGATCTCGCCTCCTGCCAGGCGCACCCCGGTGGCACGTCCGTCCGCTGTCGTGATCGCTTCGACTTTGACGTCGACGCGCACATCTACCTGGTGAGCGGTGTGCAGATCAGTGAACACCTGTGCGACCTGCGCACCGAGAACCTTGAGGAGAGGAAGTTTCCCGCCTTCGAGGATCGTCACCGTCGTCGAAGCCGCACGTGCAGCTGCTGCGACCTCGAGGCCGATCCACCCGCCACCGATGATGACGAGTTTCTTACCGGCACCGAATGTCTTTCGAATCGCGTCAGATTCCTCGAGCGTTCGCAGATAGTGGATGCCGTCAGCATCCGCCCCTTCTATGGAGAGATGCCGCGCGGTGGATCCGGTTGCAAGGACGAGCTTGTCGTACGGGAGCGAGGAGTCATCATCGAGCCTGACGACATGTCCAACGGTATCGATCGAGGTGGCTGTGGTCCCTTCCCGCACAACCACGTCATTGTCGCGGTACCAGTCAGCAGAGTGCACAAGGGCGTCGTCGAACGAGGACTTGCCTGCCAGATAGTCCTTCGACAACGAAGGACGCTCGTACGGCAGGTGTCGCTCTGCGGCGATCAGAGTTATTGCCCCCTGGTATCCGTCATCACGCAACGCTTGGGCCGTCTTGCCTGCGGCGAGGCCACCCCCGATGACGATGACGCGGTGAATGGTGTTCATCAGATCTCCCTTCGCAAATACCCACTGCGCTATGCGCGGCTGCGGTCGGCGAGTGACAGGAACTCCTGCCTCGAGACCGGGTTCTCTCGCAACTGCCCGAGCATCGTCGATGTGAGAGTGCTGGACCCGGTCGCATGCGCCCCGCGAAGCGTCATGCACGAATGCTCGGCCTCGATGATGACGCCGACGCCCTGCGGGGCCAGGTGATCTTGCAGCCACTGTGCGACCTGTGTGGTCAGGCGTTCCTGGGTCTGCGGACGGCAGGCAAAGTGCTCCACGACGCGTGCCAGCTTCGACAGACCGACGATGCGCTCGCCGGGGAGGTAGCCGACGCTCGCGCGTCCGATGAACGGCAGCATGTGGTGCTCGCAGATCGAGCGCAGCGGGATGTCACGCACGATCACCATCTCGTCGTAGCCCTCATCATTCGGAAAGGTCGTCAGATCGAACTCCCGTGGTGCGAGCATCTCGGCCCACGCTCGCGCCATCCGCTGTGGTGTCGCTGCGAGGTGCGGCGAGTCCAATGACACACCCAGTGCGCGCAAAAAGTCACCAGCGGCTAGTTCCGCACGGGCAAGATCTGGCTTATCCATCGCGCCACTGACATGCAGAGGCGTGATTTGACGGCTGAGAACTGATTCGGACATCTTTGCCCACCGATCTACAAATAATTTGAATTAGTTTTAGAGTGGCACTCTGATCGGGTTTCGTCAAGGTAGCCTGGTTTTAGAAAGGATCTCTACGATGAACCCGACCGATCACCAGGGCAATCTGGACGAACTCGCCCTGCTCGCGGACGAGATCCGACGACGGCTGTACGAGTTCATCGCTGCACGCGGTGACAGCGTCACACGCGAAGAGGTCGCGACCGCCATCGGTATCAGCCGCAGTCTGGCCGCTTACCACCTCGACCGGCTTGCCCATGCCGGCCTGTTGGAAGTCACCTTCGCGCGCTCGAACGGCAAAACCGGCCCGGGCTCCGGTCGTCCCGCCAAACGCTATTCGCGCAGCCAGCTGGAGCTCACGATCAACGTTCCTCCTCGCAACTACAGCCTGCTGGCAAAGCTCTTGGCCACGGCCGCCGATGCTGCGCCCTCGGGCGAGTTCCGCGCGGCTCTTTCTTCAGCTTCCGCCCAGGAGGGCGCCGCGCTGGGCGCGCAGACCGGAGACATCTCGACCGCCCTCACCACCGCTGGGTTCGAGCCGATCCTCACGGAAAATCAGGATCTCATCCTGCGCAACTGCCCCTTCCACAGCGTGGCGCAGGAACACAGCGATCTTGCCTGCAACCTCAACCACGCGTTCATCCGAGGCGCTCTCGAGGGCGTTCTCGCTGATCCTGACCGCGCCGAACTCTCCCCCGGCTGCGGCCGTTGCTGCGTCGTCATCCACGCGGATGCGCCGGTGTGAGCGCGCTGTCCTGGATGCCCTCCGTCAACCGCCGACCGCAGGCACGACCGTGGTCGTCATGATGAGCAGCTGAGGATCAGCAAGATCCAGCGTGACAACAATGGCGGAGCACTCCTGCAGTGATCGCACGTGCGTACCGCCGCAGAGGATCACGGCATCTCCCTCGGGAAGAGCGCATCGCCAGCGACGCCGATCGATGATCGCCGCGCCGTCCGATTGGATCTCGCTCATCGCTCCAGAGTCCACCCATGCCGCCAGTTGCGCGTTGATGTGCCCCTCGCGCGACGTCAGCGTCGCCGAGAAGGTCTCGGAGTCGAAGCCTGCTTTGCGCAGACTCTTACCGAGCCGGTATTCATCGATGCTGCCGTCTTCATGAATGCGGCTCGATTGATTCGCGCGACCCTCGAAATCCGGATTTCCCAGAGCATCAGAACCCGGATCCTTGCGCCACAGATCAGCAACGGCGAGGTCCAGCGCCATCGAGGCCAAGTGGCATGCTGTGTGCCCGCGACTCAGAGCGGCGCGGCGGGCACGATCCACCTCCAGCACCACTCCCGCTCCCGGCGACAACCAGGCCGGGGCATCCGGTAATTCGATGCGATGTCCGACCAGCCACGTCCACCCCTCGGCACCGCGCTTGACGGGAATATCCTCGCCGACGGCAAGAGTCCCGTCGTCGCTCGCAGCCGCCATCATCGATCCGATGACGGGCACCGACTCCTCACCGACTCGAATCACTCCGATATCGCCCGGCTGATCGGGCCAGGTGTGATCGACGGGATGAAAGGGCGTCTCGTCCACGACAATCACCGCTCCGTGCGGCGAAGGCGCGATTCGCACCACCGTTCCGACCCCACTGGTGGCGCCTATCGGAAAGGTGACGATCGTGGAAGACATGAATGTGGCCGATCGTTGACTACGCGGTGATCACCTGAGCGGTACCGGGCTTGGCGTCCGGTCCCATTTCATCGGCGATGCGTTTGGCCTCTTCGATCAGCGTCTTGACGATGTCCGCCTCCGGGACGGTCTTGATGACCTCACCCTTGACGAAGATCTGGCCCTTGCCGTTGCCCGAAGCCACGCCCAGGTCTGCGTCACGCGCTTCACCCGGCCCGTTCACAACACAGCCCATCACCGCGACGCGCAGCGGCACGGTCATGTCTTTGAGCCCCTCGGTCACGCTGTCAGCGAGAGTGTAAACATCGACCTGCGCCCGTCCGCACGACGGGCAGGAGACGATCTCCAGTTTGCGCTCACGCAAATTGAGCGACTGCAGAATCTGGTGTCCGACCTTCACTTCTTCCGCTGGCGGCGCAGACAGCGAGACACGGATCGTGTCGCCGATACCCTCTGACAGCAGAATGCCAAACGCCGTCGCCGACTTGATCGTGCCTTGGAAAGCAGGTCCGGCCTCGGTCACCCCCAGGTGGAGCGGCCAGTCGCCTTGCTCGGAGAGCTGGCGGTAGGCCTTCACCATCACGATGGGATCGTTGTGCTTCACCGAGATCTTGAAGTCATGGAAGTCATGCTCTTCGAAAAGCGAGGCTTCCCAAACCGCGCTCTCCACGAGCGCTTCAGCCGTCGCGCGTCCGTGCTTCTGCAGAATCCGCTTGTCCAGCGAGCCAGCATTCACACCGATGCGAAGTGACACACCAGCGGCCTTGGCGGCAGCCGCGATCTGACCGACGTTGCCGTCGAACTCCCGAATATTGCCGGGGTTCACTCGCACCGCACCGCAGCCGGCATCGATCGCCGAGTAGATGTAGCGCGGCTGGAAGTGAATATCGGCAATCACCGGAATCTGACTCTTCATCGCGATGATCTTCAGTGCGTCCGCGTCATCCTGGTGCGGCACAGCCACGCGTACGATCTCGCAGCCAGAGGCGGTCAGCTCCGCGATCTGCTGAAGGGTTCCGTTGATGTCAGTCGTCTTCGTCGTCGTCATCGACTGGACGCTGATCGGCGCATCACCGCCGACCAGAACCTTGCCGACCCGAATCTGACGGGTCTTACGACGAGGGCTCAACAGTTCGGGGAGACGCGGCATCCCAAGATTCACGGCAGGCACACCTCCAGATTACGCGCACCTGATCAACACTGGCTGGAAGCGACGCGCGCTGCGCTGTGGTAGTTTCAGCCCATGCGTACAACCACCTGGTGGCCCGCCTTCTAGGCGGTGTGTTCGCGTTCCCTCGAATCCAGACCGCCTCCGGGGCGGTCTTTTTAGTGGCCCGAGCCGGAGCCCTGCACAGGAGACCTCGATGACTGACCCCGCAGCCCTGCTCTCTGCCCTGGCGCGAGACGCCGAGGCATCCTTCGTGCTCATCGCCCGCGACGGAGTACAGAGCGTCGAACTGCTCACCGGCGAGATCGACGATGTCGACCTCCTCGCCGACATCCCCCTTCTCATCGACGGCACACCGCGTGAAGTGTTCGCGATGGTCCCCTACCGCCAAGTGCGTGAACGCGGATTCGAAGCAGAGGATGACGGCACACCACTGCGCTGCCTGCTCGTCGATGAGCACCGGCACCTTCCGCTCGGCGATGTGCTCTCCGCACTTCCCGACGCACCGGTCCCCCTGCGCAACTCCGGGTTCGACATCGCCGACGAAGACTACGCCGAGGTCGTCGAGCGCGTCATCGCCGATGAGATCGGACGCGGAGAAGGCGCAAACTTCGTCATCCGCCGCGACTACACCGCAACGGTCGACGCCGATGAGCGCATCGCCGCCCTCACGTGGTTCCGCGCTCTGCTCGAGCATGAGCGCGGCGCCTACTGGACATTCGCCGTCATCACTCCCGGCCACATCGCGGTCGGAGCGAGCCCAGAAGCTCACGTCGTCGCGCGCGACGGCATCGTCACGATGAATCCGATCTCCGGCACGTTCCGTCACCCCGCTGGCGGTGCTACGAAAGAGACGCTCATTGACTTCCTCTCCTCCACGAAGGAGACCGAGGAGCTGTTCATGGTGGTCGATGAAGAGTTGAAGATGATGAGCGCGGTCTGCTCGGACGGCGGGCGGATCACGGGGCCGCACCTCAAGCAGATGTCGCGTCTGACGCACACCGAATACATGCTGCGGGGGCGCAGCCGCCTCGACCCGCGCGACATCCTCCGCGAGACGATGTTTGCTCCGACCGTTACCGGCTCCCCCATGCAGAACGCGTGCGCTGTGATCCGCCGACATGAGACGAAGCCGCGCGGCTACTACTCCGGCGTCGCTGCCCTCTTCACTCCCAACGACGACGGCGGCCATGACGTCGACGCGCCGATCCTCATCCGCACCGTATACCTGGAGAATGGGCAGCTGCGCGTGCCGGTCGGTGCAACGCTCGTGCGCCACTCTGATCCCTATGGCGAGGTCAGCGAGACCCACGGCAAGGCGGCAGGCGTGCTCGGGGCGATCGGAGCGATACCCCGTGACACGGTCGCGGCAGCGAAGGCTGATCCGGACGAGCCGTCGCCCGAAGCTTCTCTCGCCGACGACCCTGAGGTCGCCGAGCTGCTCGCTTCCCGTAATTCACGCCTTGCGGAGTTCTGGCTGAACCCGCAGGAAGACGGATCAACAGGGCCGTTCGCCGGCCGCAGCGCCCTCGTCGTCGATGCGGAAGACCGCTTCACGACGATGCTCGCCCACCAGCTGCACCACCTCGGGCTGGATGCGAGGATCGTCGCGTGGGACCAGGTCACTGATGCCGACATCGATGGTGCCGATCTCCTCGTCGCAGGCCCCGGCCCCGGTGACCCACGAGACGCGTCAACGCCGCGGATCGCCCGCATGCGCGAGGCCGTGGCACAGCGGCTCGAGCACCACAAGCCGCTGCTTGCCGTTTGCCTGAGCCATCAGATCCTCGCCGACAGCCTCGGCATCGACCTGACCCCGCTGGACGCACCGCACCAGGGCCTGCAGAAGGTCGTACCGGTGTTCGGCGAAGATGCGTCGATCGGGTTTTACAACACCTTCACTGCTCGGGTATCCCCCGGTACGACCACGGCAGGTTCGGCCGAGGTGTCGGCGGATCCGAGTAGCGGCGACGTCTACGCGCTGCGGGGCGAAGGCTTCGCCAGCGTGCAGGGACACCTGGAGTCGATCCTCTCGCGTGACGGCATCCGCACGCTGGAGCGACTCATCACCGCGGCATTCGCCTGAAATCTCCGCGGCACGGCAAGGACGGTCACCAGCTACTCCACGCGACATCGCGTTGTCGTTCGCGTTCGTTGTCAAGAGTTTCGTCGACGGCTTCGTAGTTCAGGTGTGGAGATCGCCATTTGCCGAACGGATCCCACCAGTGCGGTCCGCGAATCTCGGGACGACCGGCGCGCATGCGAACCTCCCAGATGTTCTCATCGAGGGTGCGATGGTGATGCCAACACAGGGGTACCCCGTTGTCGGTGTGCGTCGGCCCGCCTTGGGCATGGTCGATCACATGATGAATTTCACACCATTCCGCGCGGATCGCGCACCCGGGGATCAAACATTTGCGGTCGCGGAGCACGATCGCGCGCCTCTGCCGAACGTTGAAGATCCGGGCGGACGTGCCAATCCCGACGATTGCCCCGTTCTCATCGAACAGCACCCGCTGCACCCCGCCCGCGCACGCGGCATGGTCAGCGGCGCCGAGGGGAACGGTGTAGCCGGCGCCTTCGATCGTGGCGCGCCCGGTGCGGTTCATGAAGTCTTCCGCTCGGACGGACACGACCAGCGTCGGCGCCGCGCCACCGGAAGCCGGCATGCCACCTGAGGCCGCAGTGACCATCAGGATCGTCGCGAATGCGTCATGGTGTCGCTGTGCATGGGTACGAAGATCGGCGGATTCCACCGGTGGACACGTCGCCCGATGCGTAGGTAGCCCGTCAGCCCGCATATCGGCACCATCGTTAGCGGCCGGCGCAGTGTCCGCGCCGGCATCCGGCCCATTATCCGAGGGGCGGAAGTGCACACGACCCCCGGCGTTTGGTTCGCCGTCGATCTTGGGGTTCATCTGGGCATCGAGAAGCTTCTGCAACTGTGCGGCGACCTCTGGCAGCAGCTCCCCCCGCACCGGGACAGATCCACCGCGCAGCTTGCCGATCGTGAAGTGCCGGCGTCGCTTACCCGCCCGATCGTCGTCTGGCTCAGGCCCGTCTGGATCGAGACGGGCAATGATGTGCGCGGTCAGTCCGGCGAGCTCCTCCGTCGTTGGCGCCGGAGCACGCTCCCCCGCAGCATCCGCCGCATCGCCTGCGGCTTCCACGTCGATTCCGCGTGCGCATCGTGCGAGTAAGGCGTCTGCGGCCAGCCGGTCTGCGGTCTCGATCCGCGCTGCATTCTGCAGCGGAACCACACATGCCAGGTACCCGATCAGTGACAGCTCACCGTCGGCCAGTGCTGCCGATAGCTCGGGGAACGCGCCGGGCAGCAACTCCCCCGAAGTGATGCTCAGATCCCGGTGCATCGCGGTTGCCGCCGTCACATAGCGGCGCGCGGCATATCCGTCTACGCGCAACGCCCTCCGCAGCAGCTCGACCGCGTCTCGGCATCCGGCTCGCGTCGACAGCCTCGTCACTCGCTCGCCCTGATCCCGCTGCACCACCCGATCGGTGGCCGAGACGATCGCACCGTCGATCCGGCGTTGAATCCGCCCCAGCGTCTGCAGCGCCGTCACCAGCTCGCCATCAGTGACCAGCCGCACATCCTCGCCCGCAGCGAGAGCATCGGCAAGGTGCCGATCGATCTGCTGGAGCTGTTCTGCAAGGAATGTCATACCCCCATTCAACAGGGGGCCACCGACATTGATGCGACATAAAACCACCTGATCAGGAGCTATTCACGAACTGTGGATAACTCCCCCAAATCAGGAACCTGTGGAGAAAGAGTGCGCCGGCGGTTGCATCGAACCACGGGAATTATTGGAACAGGTTGATCGGATTCACGACGTCGGCGATCATCAGCAGCGCCCCCATGCCGATCAGCACCACCGCGACGACCACAGTCAGCGGCACGAGCTGTGTCGCATCGACCGGCGCCGGTGGTGGACGACGCCACAGCTTCGCCCACGCACGACGGATGCCATCCCACAGAGCGACCGCGATATGTCCGCCATCCAGCGGCAGCAGCGGGATGAGGTTGAAGACAAACAGGGCGATGTTCAATGAGCCGAGCAGACTCAGCAGAACCACGAAGCGGTCCAGCACCGGTGCATCTGTCGCCGCGACCTCGCCGGCAAGACGACCAACGCCAACCACGCTGAGTGGTCCGTTGGGATCACGCTCGGTGCCCGTGACCAGCGACACACCGACATCCCACAGCTTCACCGGCAGTGCGACCACCAGGTTCGCCACGCGCGCCACATTCTCGCCAGCCATTACCGCGCCCGCGCCGATCGGCTGCGGCACCAACCCCATCTGGGCGCCCATGCCGACGTAACCGACCCGCGCCACAATCGGCTGCCCGTCGGCGTCGAGTCGCGGCTGACCCGAAGCGTTCGTCAGCGTGCGCTCAGCGGCGATCGGAGTCAGCGCCAAGGACACATCCGCCCCATCCCGCGAGACGACGAGATCCAGCGTCTCACCCGGAGCCGCCTGCACGATCTGGGTCGCCTCGTCGAACGTGGAGACGGGGGTTCCGTCCAACGACACCAGTACGTCTCCGGGCAGGATGCCAGCATCCGCTGCCGGCGATGCCGGGTCGCCGGGCTGGCATTCCGTCTGAGATGTCCCCGCCGGAAGCACGCATTCCGTAACCGAGGCAATGGTCGTGGTGCCCTGTTGCAGGCCGATTCCGGATGCCAGCACGGTGAAGATCACGACGGCGAGGATCAGGTTCATCAGCGGTCCGCCGAGCATGATGATGATTCGCTTGCACATCGACAGCCGGTAGAAGACGCGCTCCTCCGCGCCTTCGGCGATCGTCTCGTCGTTCGCTGCGCGCGCGTCCTGCACGAGTGCACGGAAGAGGCCGCGCGCCGGCTTTCCCTCGGATGCCGGATACATGCCCGACATCGAGATGAATCCGCCCACCGGCAGAGCTTTGAACCCGTACTCGGTCTCGCCGATCCGCTTCGACCAGAGCCTGGGACCGAAGCCGATCATGTACTGTCCCACGCGCACGCCGAACAGCTTCGCGGGGACGAGGTGACCGACCTCGTGCAGCCCGATCGATAGGCCGAGTCCGACCAGCATGAATAGAATGCCGGCGACATAGAGCAGGATTTCCACATGCCAACGGTACTGTGCGCGAACTAGGAATCCGCCGCATAGGCTAAGAGATGTGACCCCTCGGCAGCTGCGTCTCCTCCGCGGAGCTGCCGCATCGTCGATGTCGACCATCATCGCCGCGGTCTCGCACACGATCGGCGGAGGATCACCCCCTCAGCCGTTGCTCGTCCTCGCCCTCAGCATCCTGCTAACACCTCTCGCGGCGTTCCTCGTGGGGCGAACCCTCAACGTGACGAAGCTGAGCGCGACAGTGGCACTCGCGCAGGCGGCATTCCACGTGCTGTTCGTCGCGCTCGGCGCGGCGCTTCGACCGGGAACGAACACAGCCCAGAACAGCCAGCACGCTCACCATGGCCATCACCTGGTGCTGGGATCGATCACTTCATCCATCGCCCCCGATGATTCGATGCTCGGCGCTCACGTCCTCGCGGCCGCCCTTACCGTCGTCCTGCTGTGGCGGGGCGAGCGAATCCTCAGCTTCATCGCACGCTGGGTGCGCGCCGCGCTTGTCCGATGGTTACCTCGGCTGCACGGCGAGTGGCCAGCCCCGTGCGCGCACGCTGCCGCGGCGCCGCGTCCCAACCACCAACTCTGGGCCAGCGACCTCTCGTTGCGAGGACCACCTGTCTGTCTCCGCGGCCCTTCGCCCGCAGATGTGATCATCGCCGTCTGACGGCACCCTCGCGGCATCGCGCTCATCGGCGCGCCCGCATGCAGAGACGACTCTGCAGATCCATTGGAGAAACCATGCTTGAAACCACTCGACCCCGCACCACCCGCCGCGCCGCCATCGTGACGGCCCTCGCCGCCGGGATCGTTCTACTCGCCCCCACCGCAGCCCACGCACACGTCGGAGTAATGCCCGATGCAATCGACGAGGGTGGCTCAGCGGTACTGACGTTCTCTTTCACGCACGGCTGTGAGAATTCGCCTACGACCGCCCTGCGGATCACGATGCCGGAGGGACTCGCATCCGTTGCTCCCACAGTCGACCCGAGCTGGGACATCGCGGTGGAGCGCGCCGACGACGGCCTGGTCTCTGCCGTCACATACACGGCGCTCTCGCCGATTCCCGGCGAGATGCGCGGAGCAGCCAGCATGGCTGTGCAGCTGATGCAGGAAGCGCCGGAGTCGCTCGCGTTTCCCGTAGAACAGCAGTGTGAGAGCGGAGTCAACGAATGGGTTGAGATCGCGGACGCGGGCATCGACCCGCACGACCTCGATTCACCAGCACCCGTGGTCACTGTCGTATCCGGCGAAGCGGCGGCAGAAGCACCGGCTGAAGCAACGGCCGAGTCACCGCTGCCTATCGCGTTCGGTGTCGGGGGCCTGGTGGCTGCTCTCGCAGCACTGACGGTCGCTGTGCTCGCGTACCGGCGTTCATCCTGACGCCTCTTCTGCGCGTCTGACAGCGCCCCGAAGGGACGTGCCGACGCTTGTGCGTCGCCACGTCCCTGACAGTTGCGCGTGAGATCATAGAAGGGCTATGTCGACCACTCAGCCCAGTCTTCCGCCCGTGCTCCGACCTGCCGCTCCGCCAAAGCGGGCGCTGACGGATCTCGCCGCCCGCTTCGCCACCGCCACCCGCGGTGAACTTGCCGGTGTCACCCTTTCCGGAATCACCCTCGCCACCGCCGATCTCCGCGCCGGCGAGGCTTTCGTCGCAATCCGTGGCGTCAACAAGCACGGTGCGGAGTTCGCCGTAGCAGCAGCCCAGAAGGGCGCCGTCGCCGTCATCACTGACGCGGCCGGTGCTGAGATCGCGGCCGCTTCCGGGCTCCCCATCATCATCGTCGATGACCCGCGCGGCGTCCTGGGCGCCCTCAGCGCCTGGGTGTACGGCACCGGCGCCGATGACACGCTTCCACTGCTGTTCGCCGCCACCGGAACCAACGGCAAGACCAGCGTCTCCCATCTGCTGGAGGGCATCCTCCGCCAGATCGAGGTTGTCACCGGGCTCTCCTCCACCGCAGAGCGCCACATCGCCGGCGACGTCATCGTCTCCCGACTCACAACGCCCGAGGCATCCGAGATGCACGCTCTGCTCGCGCTGATGCGTGAGCGCGACGTCGAGGCCGTCGCGGTAGAAGTCAGCGCCCAGGCGCTGTCACGTCACCGCGTCGACGGCATCGTTTTCGATGTCGCCGGCTTCACAAACCTCAGCCATGATCACCTCGACGATTATGCCGACATGCAGGAGTATTTCGCGGCGAAGCTCGCCCTGTTCCGCCCCGATCGTGCCCGGCGTGCCGTGATCTGCCTGGATTCGCCGTCCGGCGCCGATGTCGTCGCGGCCTCAGAGATACCCGTCGTCACTGTCGGCACCCCCGCAATCGCGGCCGATGCCGAGGCCGCGGCGGCCGCCGACTGGGTTGTCACGATCGACGAGGAACGCCAGCGCGGCACCCGTTTCACGATGACGGGTCCCCAGGGTCGATCCCTCACCACGGTTGTTCCCGTCATCGGCCCGCACATGGCATCCAACGCGGCCCTCGCGATCGCGATGCTGCTGGAAGGCGGGTACGCCTGGGAACGCATCAAGTCGGCGCTTGAGCGCGACGGCCAGATCAACGCCTATCTTCCCGGCCGCACCGAGCTGGTCTCCGGCGACAGCGGCCCCGCGGTATTCGTCGATTTCGGACACACCCCTGACGCCTTTGTGAAGACCCTCGCCGCCGTTCGCCGCGTCACGCCCGGTCGTACCCTGATGCTCTTCGGCGCAGACGGCGACCGCGACGCGACGAAACGGCTCGATATGGGACGAACAGCTGTCGAGGGCAGCGACATCCTCGTCATCACCGACCACCATCCGCGGTTCGAAGATCCGCAGTCGATTCGTGCGACGCTCATCGAGGGCGCACGTAACGCGCAGCCGGATGCCGAGATCCACGAGTATTCCCCGCCAGAAACGGCGATCGTTGCCGCGGTCGCCCTGGTCGGTGACGGTGACGCGATCCTGTGGGCAGGGCCTGGGCATCAGGATTACCGTGACGTCCGCGGTGTGCGCACGCCGTATTCGGCACGCGAACTCGCCCGCCGCGCGCTGCGTGATGCCGGCTGGTCCGTGCCGGAGCCGCACTGGCCGGTGCCGTACGCGGACTGACCTCAGCGCGTGCCGATGAACTGATCTGCCGTTGCGCGAGCCCACGCTTCCGCCTCAGCAAGAGACTCCACGGTCAACTGATCAGGTGAATCGTGCGCATCCACGACGCGGGTGATCGTGTCGACGATGCCGAGGAACGACAGCCGTCCTTCGTGGAAGGCGTCCACGGCCTGCTCGTTGGCAGCATTAAAGACCGCGGGGAAGGTCCGACCCGCACGGCCGACCTGTTTCGCGAGTGCAACAGCGGGGAACGCCTCATCATCGAGCGGCTCGAAGTCCCAGCTGCTCGCCTGCGTCCAATCCAGTGGACGCCCCACCCCACCGATTCGATGTGGCCAGTCCAGCGCGAGCGAGATCGGCAGACGCATGTCGGGCGGCGATGCCTGGGCGATTGTTGACCCGTCGATGAACTCGACCATCGAGTGCACGATCGACTGCGGGTGCACGACAACCTGAATGTCGTCGTAGTCGACGTCGAAGAGCAGGCGCGCCTCGATCACCTCGAGGCCCTTATTGACCAGTGTCGCCGAGTTCGTTGTCACGACGCGGCCCATATTCCAGGTGGGGTGCGCGAGTGCTTCCGCCGGAGTGACATCGTTCATCTGCCGGCGGGTGCGTCCGCGGAATGGCCCCCCGGATGCTGTGACCACGAGCCTGCGGATCTCGGCGTGCGTGCCGGAGCGCAGCGCCTGAGCGAGGGCCGAGTGTTCGGAATCGACCGGAACAATCTGCCCCTCTTTGGCCGCCGCGGTGACCAGCTCGCCGCCGACGATCAGCGACTCCTTGTTCGCGAGCGCGAGCGTGCGGCCAGCCTGGAGCGCCGCCAGCGTCGAGCCGAGCCCGATCGATCCGGTGATCGCGTTCAGCACCACATCTGCGTCGACATCGCGGACGAGCTGTTCGGCCTGCTCCGCACCGAGCGCGGTGTCATCGACGTGGAACTGCTCGGCCTGCTGAGCGAGAAGCTCGGCGTTGCTGCCGGCAGCAAGTCCCACCAGCTCGAACCGCCGCGGATTGGCCCGGATGACGTCAAGGGCCTGTGTGCCGATGGAACCAGTAGAGCCCAGAACGATGATGCGACGCATATCGTCAGCCTATGCCCCGGCGTCGAATCCGGAGCACTCACGGGTACGTTATGCAGCCGCCGGGTGCATCGTGGCGAGGATATCGATCACGAAGACGAGGGTCTGTCCGGCGAGCTCGTGCTCGGTCTCGCCTTCCTCGCCGTACGCCAGCGCCGGAGGAATGACGACGAGCACCTGGGAGCCGACCTTCTGACCCTCGAGTGCCTCGACGAAGCCCTCGACGTAGGTGTTTCCCTGAATCTGGATCGGTGCGCCGTTCTCCCACGACGAATCGAACGTCTCTGCGGTGTTCCAGCTCACGCCGTGGTACTGCAGGAGCGATGTGTCCCCGGCCGTAACCGCAGCACCGTCGCCCTCCTTGAGCACCGCGATCTGCAGCTCGGTGGGTGCCTCGCCCTCAGGGATCTCGACGGAGGGGACACCGTCCTCATCGAGCGTGACGGCGGGCAGGCCTTCGGTAGGCTCCTGCTCCTCACCCCAGGCCGCCGTGGGCACCACGTCGAGCACATCGAGAATGTAGTACTGGGCAGCGGCTTCTTCGGTCGTCGGGAAGACGATCGACAGGCGCGATCCCGCACTCGCGCAGCCGATGAGCTGGCCGAGCGGCGCATCCGCTGTCAATGCCGCGGGAAGCAGTTCACCGTCGGTGTAGCCGGCATCGCCGATACGATCACCGCTGTCACCGTCGAAGGCGCTGAGCGCGTAGCTGACGTAGTCACCCTCGGAAATCTTTGCGCCATCGCCGTCCGAAAGCACAGTGCGCTGTGCTTCTTCAACCTTCTGGCCGAGCTCGAACTTCGCTTCCGAGGCCGTGCCGAAGTCACCCTCAACGGTGACATCATCCGATGCGGCGCCGGACTCGACCGTGGCCGAGCACAGGTCGGTCGCCGTCGTCTCGGAGTCCTTGTCCTGTCCGGTGGCACCCTCGGTACCCGCACAACCGGCGAGAAGCAGGGTGGCTGCAATGGTGGTGGACACGGCGATGAGTGAGCGGTTGCGCACAGTAAGACCTCAAAATCTTCTGGAGGGACATCTCATACTGTCGTATTCGCCTTTGCCCTCGCTGAGAAGCTGCTCCGTCGATCTCCTCTGACACGCGCGGACGGCTGCATTCCCGCGGTGGCATGCGCCCGGGAGTAGCCTGATCTGATGACCTCTGAGCAGTCGCCCTCCCCCGAGTCGGCCGTCGAACCGACCGGGACGCGAGCCGCAGAGGAGTCGGAGACGCCACGCCACGCAGGCGGAATCTATGCTTTCGGCCGTGCGCTCGCGCGAATCATCTACCGCCCGCACGTCTTCGGACGCGAGAAGGTTCCGGCCACCGGCCCCGTGATCTTCGCCAGTAACCACCTCTCGTTCATCGACTCGATCGCGATCCCCGTGGCAGCGCCTCGTCCCGTGCATTTCCTGGCCAAGTCCACGTATTTCGAAGGGACCGGCGTGAAGGGGACGATGATGCGCCGTTTCTTCCAGTCGATCGGCGCGATCCCGGTCCGTCGCGGCGCCGGTCAAGCCGCATTGAACGCCCTGGACCAGCAGCGGCAGCTGCTTGACGAGGGTCTCGCCGTCGCGCTGTATCCGGAGGGGACCCGCTCCCGGGACGGGCGCCTGTACAAGGGCCGCACCGGCGTGGCGTTTCTCGCACTGCAGACTGGCGCGCCGGTTGTCCCCGTCGGGCTCGTCGACACCGACACCGTCATGCCGCAGGACGCGAAGATGCCCTCGCTGAAAAAGCGCGTCACCGTTCGCTTCGGCGATCCGATCGATGTCTCGGTGCATGGCCCAGCCTCCAGCGGCAGGGCCCGGCGACTGGCCACGGATCAGATCATGTCCGCGATTCACGCCCTCAGCGGTCAGGAACTCGCCGGTGTCTACAACGAACCGCCGGCCCAGAGCACGATCGAAAAGATCAAGCAGGCTCTCCCGCACGAACGGCGCTAGCCGAACCAGCCGTAACTGTCGCTTCATGGCGAACCGGGAAATTCACCGAGTTCGCGATGAAGCACATCCGATGAGCGTCCGCGTGCGCGCGCTCGGCGGCGCCGATCATCGAGGCATCGGCCACGATGACCTGCGGCCGCAAAAGCACCTCGGTGAACGCGCCCCCGCTCCTGCCATCCTCGGTCATCACCCCCGTAGCGCTGTCGCGGTACGAAACCACCACGACGCCGGCTGACACGCAGGCGTGCAGATACGACAGCAGATGGCATTCCGACAGCGCCGCAAGCAGCAGGTCCTCCGGATTCCACCGCTCGGGGTCGCCGCGAAAAGGTTTGTCGGCGGAGGCCAGCAGCAGAGGCTTCCCATCGACACGAATGCTGACATCACGCGAGTAGTCCCGATAGCCACTCGTGCCGGTGCCGAGATTTCCATCCCACGTGGCGGTGAGGGCGTAGTGGTGTTCCCCGATCTTCATCGCGCCAGTCTGACACGGTGCGCCACCGGGATGGGAAAACCGGACGCACTAGGCTTGTGGGGTGCTGGAGACTCTTACTGTGGCGGATGCTGTTGAACTTGCCGTTGTCGAAAGAAGCGGATTCGTCGAATCACGCCATGCGGGAGCGGCAATCGTGCTCTCGCCTGACGGCGATGTGGTGCGAACGCTCGGCAATCCGGACGCGCTGATCCTCCCCCGCTCGAGTTTGAAGCCGCTCCAGGCAGTTGCCTGCGTCACCGCGGGTGCAGATCTCACCGGTGTCGAACTGGCCATGTCGACGGCCAGTCACACCGGTACGGACCGTCACGCCGACGTCGTGCGGGAAATTCTCACCGCCGGCGGCCTCACAGAGGATGACCTCGCGTGCCCGCCGGCTTGGCCGAGCGACACGCGCAGCCGCGATGAGCTTGTTCGCGAGCACGGGCAGCCCGCCCGCATCCGCATGAACTGCTCGGGAAAGCACGCTGCCATGCTGCGTGCGTGTGTCGCCACTGGCTGGCCGACTGCGGGTTATCTGGATGCCGCGCACCCGCTGCAGCTGCATATCCGTGAGGTCGTCGAGCGCCTCACCGGCGAGAAGATCGCCCACACGTCGGTCGACGGATGCGGGGCCCCCGTACACGCAATCACTCTTGCGGGTCTGGCTCGCGGCATCCACCGTATCGGCACCGCGTCCGAGCGTTCGCCCTTTGCGCTGCACCGCGTCGCCGGCACCCTGGTTCGCGCCGTCAAGGAGAACCCCTGGACGATCCAGGGCCCAGGGACGGCAGACACCATCGCGATTGAGACGCTCGGCGTCTTCACTAAGGGCGGCGCCGAGGGGATCATGGTGATGGTCGCCCCCAATGGCGCGACTGTCGCTCTGAAAATGCTCGACGGCTCTTCTCGCGCATCGACGATCGTCGCGGCAACGTTGCTGGCTCGGGCAGGCGCACTCAGCGATGCCGATGTCGCCACGTTGATCGCTGCGCTCCCCCTCGCCGTGCATGGCGGGGGCAGCGACGTCGGGACGATCCGTCCTGGCGCCGATATCTGAGGCCCCGACCCGGGGCTCTGAATCCCTCACCCTCGAGGGCGAACAGGAGCAATGATGAGAATCGGCGTCCCCACCGAGGTCAAGAACAACGAGTACCGTGTCGCGCTGACCCCTGCCGGTGTGCATGATCTGGTGCGCTCGGGCCACGAGGTCTTCGTACAGGTCGGCGCCGGTGTCGGATCTTCCATGCCCGATGCCGAGTACGCCGAGGCGGGCGCGACACTCCTGGGCGACGCATCCGACGTCTGGGCGAACGCCGAGCTCGTCCTGAAGGTCAAAGAGCCCATCGAATCCGAGTACGTTCATCTTCGCGAAGACCTGACGCTTTTCGCGTACCTGCATCTTGCCGCCGATCGCGCTCTGACACAGCGTCTCGTGGCCGAACGGGTCACCGCCATCGCGTACGAGACGGTGCAGCTGCCCGGCGGCGGATTGCCGCTTCTCGCTCCGATGAGCGAGGTTGCCGGGCGGCTGGCCCCGCTGGTCGGTGCCAACACGCTGATGCGCTCGAACGGCGGCCTCGGGTTGCTGATGTCCGGAGTTCCCGGAACACGCCCAGCGACCGTGACCATCATCGGCGGCGGTGTCGCCGGTGCGAACGCCGCTGTGATCGCCAGCGGGATGGGCGCCGACGTCACGATCTTCGACACCAACATCGCGCGACTGCGGATGCTGGATGACCACTTCGCCGGACGTGTGAAGACGGCCGCCTCCAACCCGCTGGATCTGCGCAGTGCCGTACTCGCCTCCGACCTGGTGATCGGCTCGGTGCTGATTCCCGGCGCCCGCGCACCCAAGCTCGTCACGAATGAGATGGTGTCGCAGATGCGCCCCGGCAGCGTCCTGGTGGACATCGCTGTCGATCAGGGTGGTTGCTTCGAGGACACCCGTCCCACCACGCACGACGATCCGACCTTCGCCGTGCACGACACCGTCTTTTATTGCGTAGCCAACATGCCCGGCGCCGTTCCCAATACGTCGACCTCAGCGCTCACCAATGCGACTCTCCCCTATATTCGCCAGATCGCGAGCCGGGGCTGGCGAGAGGCCCTTCGATCGGATGCCGCGCTGGCTGCCGGGCTCAACACCACCGGCGGAGCTGTAGTCAACGAGAGCGTCGCTGTTTCGCACGGCTGGGACTCCCAGCCGCTCGCGTCGGCGCTGTGACGCTCAGACGGCGCTGAGCCCGGGAACGACCACCCGACGTGGTGAGGAGCCGTCGTGCAGCGCCCAGGCACGAGCCATATGGGTTTCGGCGTACGGCGGCAGCTCACGGCATCCGGCGAGAGAGCGTAATTCACTCGCGCACTCGGCGAGGATCAGCATCTCCCCCTCGCTGCGGACACGCTGCCACTGGGCGAACTGACGCTGCCAGCTTTCCGCGTCTCCAACCAGCACCGTCGGGGTTGACGGAGACGACATCATTAGTGTGGATGAGTGATCCGTTGCCTGCTCCGCGAGACGGTCAACGACCGGACGCACATCGCAGTCCGGAAAGGCGCTGCGCAGCGCCTCGGTCACACGGCGCACCGCGGGCGCGACGACCCCGACGATTCCTGCCGCCGGCGACCACAGCGAATCAGTGCCCGCCTCGGGGGCTGGTGCGTGACCGTGAGCGGGCTCCGGCTGCACCCAAGCGATCTGCACCTCCCGCTCGTCGATGCGGCCGCGCCCGGCCGGACGGTCACGGTGGTAGCCGTCGTTGTCGCCGCCGGCGGCGAGGTGCTCCATCTTGGTACTCATCCGCAGCAGCAGGCGCTGCGGTAGCGCATCGACGACGCGAGAGATCTGACCGGATCCGCGCCCCGTCGCGATCACAACGGTGCAACCGCGCGCGGCAGATGAGCGCACCAGCTTCTCGAAGCGTTCGATAAACACCTGCGCATACTCAACCGGAAATGATGCGGTCAACTGGTCCAGGTCATCGCACAGGACGAGTCTCGGAGGCGCAGCATCCCCCTCGCTCAGCGCCGTCAGGGCATCCCAGGCCCGTTCGGAGTCTGCGGGAATCAGCATGGCATGTGGGCTCTGGGCTGACAGAAGCCGGAGGATGCTCGACCGGCCGGAGCCGCTTCCTCCGATAACGGCGAGCCCTCGATCGGTTCCGGGCCGCAGCAGCATCGGCGACTGCCGTTGCCGTTCTGGTTCGTCGATGAGCCCCACCAGCAGCGCGTCCGGTGCATCGTGGGAAGGAGTCAGCTCATCCAACGCGAGCATCTTCGGCAGCGGCGGCAGCCAAGGACTCGCCGGCTCGGCAGCCCCCGCCCACCGCGAGGCAGCGGCGCGCAGATCGTCCGCCCCGGTCAGCGCGATGCGCACGGCGAAAGCATCCGAATCTTGCGGACGCCGAATGAAAGCCAGGCCTCGGGATGCTGCGCCACCGGGGAGGTCGGCAGCGTCGTCGGAGCCGATCACCAGCCGGCTGTCCGCGGCTTCCGTCACTCTCA
This sequence comes from Microbacterium wangyouchuni, assembly GCF_051546305.1. Taxonomy (NCBI): domain Bacteria; kingdom Bacillati; phylum Actinomycetota; class Actinomycetes; order Micrococcales; family Microbacteriaceae; genus Microbacterium; species Microbacterium wangyouchuni. The sequence goes on along the minus strand of NZ_JBPTMA010000002.1, from coordinate 639,371 downwards.
GGCTCACGCGCAGCGGACAGTTCGCCGCCAGCGCGTCTTTGATCACACCGGCCGCGCGCTGCGTGCCAAGGATCAGATGCATCCCCAAAGCCCGTCCGCGCGCCGCGATGTCGGTGAAGACGGCACCGAGATCCGGGTGCTCCTGCAGCAGCGCCGCGAACTCGTCGACCACGATCACCAGGCGAGCCAGTCTGCCACCGGCTTCGGTGACGTTTCGAGCGCCGAGCTCTGCGAGGATGGCCTCGCGGCGCCGGAGTTCCGCGGTCAGGCTCTCCACACCGCGTCTGGCGCCCTCCTCATCAAGATCGGTCATCACCGCGGCCACATGCGGCAGCGCTCGCAGCGGATCAAATGCCGTACCGCCCTTGAAATCCGCCAGAACGAATGCCAGCGTGTCCGGATCGTGCGCGGCAGCCATCGCCGCGATCCAGGTGACCAGCAGTTCGCTCTTTCCCGAGCCGGTCATACCTGTGACGATCGCATGCGGGCCGTCCTCAACGAGATCGAGGAACACGTCAGCGTTCTCGGTGCGGCCGACCGCGGCACGGAGCCCCGGCGCATCGTCGTGCGGCGGCGGTCGCAGTTGTGCCAAGGCCACACTGTCGGGCAGCTGGGCAACATCGCCCTCGCGATCCAGACTCGCGACCGCGAGAGCCTGGGCTTGCGCCATCGAAAGGCATTCCACCACGATCTCTTCGATACCCGCGGTGGTACGCAGCCGCCCACGTTGGGGGCGTGTGCAGTCGATCACCGTCGTGATGCCCTCTGGCACGTCTGCGTCAGAATCGCATACCCACACGTGCGCAGCTGCATCTGGGGAGTCTCCGTCGCCGAGCATCACAGCGATCCGCCAGGCACCACGGCGGGGTGGACCGGCGTGCGGAAACCGCCCGAGTCCCAGCGGCCTGAGTCCGTCGCCGAGCAGCGCGAGCTGTGACGGGGAAAAGCGCAAGCACAGCTGCACCAGAAGAGCCCGCGCCGCGGCGGAGGCGAGAGGCAGCGGTCCGTGAAAGCAGACACCGCGCCGCATCGGGACGACCACCGGAACATCCTCGAGGTTCGCCGCCCGCTCGCGAAAGGCTCGCGCACGCTCGCTGTCGTCGCCGGTGACTCGCAATGCACTGGGGCGCGTGCCGGAGCCGACGACGAGCGCGGTGGTGTCGTCGATCGGTTGCAGATCACGCAGGGGCGGGTCCAGAATGCTCGCAGCCGCATCAGGGTGATTTCGCCGAAGTTCGCGCCGCTCCCGCAACTGCCGACGCCCCAGGTCCTGCTCGACGCGCCGCCAGGCAGCAACTGCGTCTTCGTCCGCGATGCGGCGATCACGACGCTTCGTGCGCAACCCGTCCAGCAGCGATGCCCCAATCATCAGCGGCCCCAGGGCTGCGAAGCACAGCGAGAAGATCGAACCGGTGATCAACCACAGCACGACGCCAGCGGCGATCGGCACGACAGCCGCCAACACCGGAATGGGCTGTTTGCGAGGCTCTGCGGCCGCGGGCGGCAGCATGATGGGTTCGAGGTCCATGCACCCATTGCACGACACCCGAACCGCGCAGAAGCCGTTATCCACAGCCTTCTGAGGTTATTTTCTCAACTACTCCGGTGTGGAGGAAGACTCATCGATCGTGCTGATCTTCGCTGTTTCGGCATCATCCGCAGAAACAGCGCCGCCCGTACGCTCGACCTTGACGATGATCAGCGTGACGTTGTCTCGCCCGCCATTTTCCAAAGCCGCTGCGAGCATCGCGTCGACAGCCTTTGCCGGATCCGATTCCTCGCGCAGGAAATGCTGAATGCCGTAATCGGTGAGCTCTTTCGTCAGTCCGTCCGAGCAGATCACAAAACGATCGCCGTCGAGCACCTCGATGCCCAGGTAATCCGGGGGTGTAAGTTCACTGGCACCGACTGCGCGTGTGATCACGTTGCTGTACGGGTGCCCGTCAGCCTCTTCTGGGCTGAGGCGCCCGGAACTGATCAGCTCCTGAACCACAGAATGATCTGTCGTCACCTGCACAAGTCGCTCATCACGCAGCAGGTAGACCCGCGAGTCGCCGATGTTCAGCGACACCCATCGAGGTTCATCCATTGCCGCATCGAAGAACACTCCGGTCAGAGTGGTGCCCGTGCCCTCGTCAGTGGTGTCCGGATGCGAGGCGATGTCCGCGACGGCGAGCTCAAGCGCCTTCTCGATTGTTGCGGTGGCGACTGTGCCGCCATCGACAATCTCTTGCAGCCGCGCGATCGTGCTCTGGCTGGCGATCTCGCCGCCGGCATGACCGCCCATACCATCAGCGACGACGAACAGCGGGAACTCGGCGAGGTACGCGTCCTGATTATTGTCACGCCGGTGGCCGGTGTCTGTGATTGCAGCCCAGTGCAGAATCACATCGTCATCATCGGTAACGCCAACGCGATACGTCTGCGTGGTCGTCTCAGACAAAGAAAGCCTCCGGGGTGAACGCGGCGAGTCGGGTGGCCGCAGGATACTCACACATCGTACTGGAACTGCGAAGCGTACGTTGTTCGGGACTGCGACGTGACCATGGGTTAACGCTATCGGAGTATCCGCCACGCAAGACGCAGGACTCTCGAACAAAGTCGAGAGTCCTGCGTCTCACGCTCTGAAGCGGTTAGCTCATCGAGCCGGCGGCTGCGTCGGATCCGCCGGCGGTGCCGGAGGCATCGGGGGTGCCGGCGGCGTCGTCGGAGGCTGCGGCGGGTCAGCCGGCGGCGGCGTCACGGGAGGAATGCCGGGAGCAGCAGCGGGAGGAGCCGAGGGCGGCGGCTGATATCCCGGCGCTGCAGGTGGCTGATATCCAGGAGCGGCGGGCTGCTGGTAGCCAGGAGCGGCCGGCGGCTGGTAGCCAGGAGCGGCCGGCGGCTGGTAGCCAGGAGCAGCACCGTATCCAGGAGCAGCACCGTAAGCGGGCGGAACCTGACCTGACGACTGCGCGGGGACGGCAACCCACTGGGTGCGGTCGCCAAAGAAAGCGTTAGCAGCCCAGGGAGCGGGAGGGATCTGCGTGTTCCAACGCGACTTGTCGAAGGCGTTGATTCCGAGCCAGACGATCGACAAGAAGATGTAGAGAACGACCCAGGCGCCCTCCTTCTGCAGCTTCTGGCCAACGCGGTAAGCCGCCAGAACCATCAGAACGGCCGCAGCGAGAATAATGATCTGTCCGATAACCGGAATCCAGCCCAGCACCGCAGATGCACCGATGCCGTACAGGATCAGCCAGGGGCTCATGTCGCCGAGCTTGAGGAAGATCATGCTGTTGTAGACCGGAACCCAGGCGCGCCACTTACCTTCGACGCCAGCCTTCTCGAAGATCTTCATCAGGAACAGCGACGACAACACGTAGCCAGCGACTGCGAACAGCAGACTGAGCAACACCGTGACGACGAGGATGCCCGCGGCCGCCCCTGTGGTGTCGTAGTAGTAAGAGTCCATTAGTCCCTCCAAGGAATGAGCAACGCATTCCACGTCGCGTCAATCACGATAGCGTGCCCGCGGGGCCGCTGCACGCATCATCGGCGTATGTCGGATCAGGAGTCGACGACAAGATCGAGCGCGATGCCATCGTCGCTCGGCCGGAAACGGAAGCCCCGCTCATCCCCCCAGGCGATGAGCGACTGCACGGAGCGTACCGACGGACGGGACTCAGCCAGCGCTCGAACGAGTTCGCCCTTGGCGTTCTTATTGAAGTGGTTGAGAGCGCGGCCGTGTTCGGTGACGACACGGACATAGGCGGATGCCGCACGCTGCGGCAGCGGACCGAGCGCGACGTAGGCCTCGCTGCGCAGGTCGAGGATGAACGCTGACTCCGCCATGGCCAGCGCGGCGGTGGTCGCGTCAGCCCAGAGCCTGCGCAGTGGTGGAACACCCGGCAGGGATGCACCTGCTGCCAGTCGATAGCTGGGAATAGCATCGAGCGCTGCGACCGGTCCGAACGGTGCGGAGTGAATCAGCACATGACGTCCGAGCCATGCGCGGGCATCAGCGTCCAGGCCGGCAGCGTCCACCGCGTCGTACAGCACACCGGTGTAGCGATCGATGGCGGGCAGAGTGGGTGCCGAGCGGAGGGCCGCGTTGTGCCCGATATCGCCGAGCTGGCGCTCGCTGAGCTTGAGCACCCGGCGGGCCTCGAGCGGTTCCGCAGCCAGCGTGACGAGTGCTTCTACACAGGCTTCACGCTGGTCCGTGAGCGCCGAGAGAGCGAGGGAGGGCAGCGATAGCGGTGATCCGTCGCCCCCGGCACGCTTCGTTTCGGAGGGGGGAAGCAGAATTTTCATGATGTCCAGACGCGAAAGCGCCCGCCCTCCGACAGTGTCAGGGACCGGGAACCGGTATGAGTCGAAGAGCGGACGCGTCCGTGATCAGTCAGTTCAGGCGATGAGGGCGGCGTTACCGGCGACGATCGTCACCTGGTTGCGATCCATCGACAGGAAACCATCCTGAGCGTTGGCGAGCACCTTCGTGCCGTTCAGCTCGGTGATGCGAACCTGGCCCTCGGCCAGGATGGCCAGAATCGGTTCGTGTCCTGGCATGATGCCGATCTCACCCTCAACGGTCTTGGCGACGACGAGCGTAGCCTCTCCCGTCCAGACCTCCGCGTCAGCGGAGACGAGGCTGACCTTCAGCGAGCTAGCGCCGAGTGCCATGATCAGCCGTTCTCCTTCTGGATCTGAGCCCACTTCTCTTCGACGTCGCCGATACCACCGACGTTGAAGAATGCCTGCTCAGCGACGTGGTCGAAGTCACCCTTTGCGATGGCATCGAAGGACTCGATGGTCTCCTTGAGCGGAACCGTCGACCCCTCGACACCGGTGAACTTCTTCGCCATGTAGGTGTTCTGCGAGAGGAACTGCTGGATGCGACGTGCACGCGACACGACGATCTTGTCCTCTTCGGAGAGCTCGTCGACACCGAGGATCGCAATGATCTCCTGCAGTTCCTTGTTCTTCTGAAGGATCTGCTTGACCGTGGTCGCAACGCGGTAGTGGTCCTCGCCCAAGTAGCGGGGATCCATGATGCGCGACGTCGAGGTCAGCGGGTCGATGGCCGGGTACAGACCCTTCGACGCGATCTCACGGCTCAGCTCAGTCGTCGCGTCGAGGTGCGCGAAGGTGGTCGCCGGAGCCGGGTCGGTGTAGTCATCGGCCGGAACGTAGATCGCCTGCAGCGAGGTGATCGAGTGACCGCGCGTCGAGGTGATGCGCTCCTGGAGCAGACCCATCTCGTCGGCGAGGTTCGGCTGGTAGCCCACGGCCGAAGGCATGCGGCCCAGCAGCGTGGAGACCTCGGAGCCGGCCTGCGTGAAGCGGAAGATGTTGTCGATGAACAACAGCACGTCCTGCTTCTGCACGTCGCGGAAGTACTCCGCCATCGTCAGAGCCGACAGCGCGACGCGCAGACGGGTTCCCGGCGGCTCGTCCATCTGACCGAAGACAAGGGCGGTCTTGTCGAAGACGCCGGCCTCTTCCATCTCGTGGATGAGGTCGTTGCCCTCACGGGTGCGCTCACCGACACCGGCGAACACCGACACACCACCGTGATCCTGCGCAACACGCTGGATCATCTCCTGGATGAGGACGGTCTTGCCGACACCAGCACCACCGAACAGGCCGATCTTTCCACCCAGCACATACGGGGTGAGAAGGTCGATGGACTTGATGCCGGTCTCGAACATCTGCGTCTTCGACTCGAGCTGGTCGAAGTTCGGCGCCTGGCGGTGAATCGGCCAGCGCTCGGTGATCTCGATCTGCTCGCCGGGCTCTGCGTTGAGAACCTCGCCGATCACGTTGAAGACCTTGCCCTTGGTGACGTCGCCGACGGGAACCGAGATGGCCTCGCCGGTGTCACGCACTTCCTGGCCACGGACGATGCCGTCAGTGGGCTTGAGGGCGATGGCACGGATCAGGTCGTCACCGAGGTGCTGTGCAACCTCGAGCGTGATCTCAGTCGACTGTTCGCCGATCGTGATCGTGGTCTTCAGTGCGTTGTAGATGTTCGGAATCGAGTCGTGCGGGAACTCGATGTCGACAACCGGACCGTTGACGCGTGCGACGCGCCCGGCGACCGCGGTCGCCGGCTGGTCAGCCGTAGCGGTGGGGGTCATTTTCGTCTCTCTCCTGATGGTCTATTTGCTCGATGCGAGGGCGTCGGCGCCGCCGACGATCTCCGCGATCTGCTGCGTGATCTCCGCCTGACGCGCGTTGTTGCGCAGACGGGTGTAGTCGGTGATGAGCTTGTCGGCGTTGTCGCTGGCCGACTTCATTGCCTTCTGCGTCGCGGCCTGCTTGGCGGCCGACGACTGCAGCAGGGCGTTGAAGACCCGACTCTGGACGTACACCGGCAAAATCGCGTCGAGCACAGTCTCTGCATCCGGCTCGAAATCGTAGAGCGGGTACAGCGCGGCGCTGGGCTCGGGAGTTTCAGCGTTCTCCACGATCTCCAGCGGGAGCAGACGGACCGTTTCCGGGCTCTGCGTCATCATGCTGACGAAGCGGTTGAAGACGAGGTGCAACTCGTCGACCCCACCGTCAGCACCGCCGCGCTGGAATGCCTCGAGCAGCGACGCCGAGATCTCCTCAGCAGTCTTGAACTGCGGAGTATCCGTGTCACCGGTCCACTCTGCAGCGGACTTGATGCCGCGGAACTGGAAGTACCCGACGGCCTTACGCCCGACGAGGTAGTAAACCGGTTCACTGCCCTGCGAGCGGATGAGCTCGCCCAGCTCCATCGCCTCACGCAGAATCTGGGAGTTGAAGGCACCGGCAAGGCCGCGGTCTGATGAGAAGACCACGACGGCTGACCGACGAATCGTCTCCGGCTCGCGTGTGAGTGGGTGATCGACGTCGGAGTACGTCGCGACAGCAGACACAGCCTGTGTGACCGCCCGCGCGAAGGGCGACGACGCGCGAACGCGCGCCATCGCCTTCTGAATGCGCGAAGCCGCGATGAGTTCCATCGCCTTCGTAATCTTCTTGGTCGTCTGAGCAGAAGAGATCTTCTGCTTGTAGACCCTGAGTTGAGCGCCCATGTTTTCAGTACCTCACGCGATTACGCGCGACGGCCCTTGACGATTTTCTCCTGGTTGATGTCATCCACATCAGCAGCGGAGTGCTCTTCATGGCCGACGGCGTCGATAGCCTGACCGTTGCCGCCACGGAACTCCAGGATGAACGAATCAACCTGCTTGTTCAGTTCGGCAGCCGTGTCGTCATCGAGAACGTTCGTCTCACGAAGAGTGTCGAGCACCTTCGTGTTGCGACGCAGGTGATCCAACAGTTCACGCTCGAAGCGCAGAACGTCTTCGACCGCGATCGTGTCGAGCTTGCCATTGGTGCCCGCCCAGATCGAGACGACCTGGTCTTCCACCGGGTACGGCGAGTACTGCGGCTGCTTGAGCAGCTCAGTCAGGCGCGCACCGCGGTCGAGCTGACGACGAGAAGTCGCGTCCAGGTCGCTTGCGAACATCGCGAAAGCCTCGAGCGAGCGGTACTGCGCCAGCTCCAGCTTCAACGTTCCAGACACCTTCTTGATGGACTTGACCTGAGCGTCACCACCGACTCGCGAGACCGAGATTCCCACGTCGACCGCCGGACGCTGGTTAGCGTTGAAGAGGTCTGACTGCAGGAAGATCTGGCCGTCAGTGATGGAGATCACGTTGGTCGGAATGTATGCGGAGACGTCGTTGGCCTTGGTCTCGATGATGGGAAGCCCCGTCATGGAACCCGCACCGAGCTCATCGGAGAGCTTCGCGCAACGCTCGAGCAGACGCGAGTGCAGGTAGAAGACGTCACCCGGGTAAGCCTCGCGGCCCGGCGGACGACGCAGCAGCAGGGAAACGGCACGGTAGGCCTCAGCCTGCTTCGACAGGTCATCGAAGATGATGAGGACGTGCTTGCCGCCATACATCCAGTGCTGTCCGATTGCAGATCCCGTGTAGGGCGCAATGTACTTGAAGCCTGCCGGGTCCGACGCGGGAGCTGCGACGATCGTCGTGTACTCCATAGCGCCAGCATCTTCGAGCGCACCCTTGACGGAGGCGATCGTCGAGCCCTTCTGGCCGATGGCGACGTAGATGCAGCGAACCTGCTTGTTGGTGTCGCCAGACGCCCAGTTGTCCTTCTGGTTGATGATCGTGTCGATCGCCAGGGCCGTCTTACCGGTCTGACGGTCACCGATGATGAGCTGGCGCTGTCCGCGGCCGACCGGGATCATGGCGTCGATTGCCTTGATACCTGTCTGCATCGGCTCGTGCACGCTCTTTCGCTGCATGACGCCAGGCGCCTGCAGCTCCAGCTCGCGGCGTCCCTCAGATGCGATCTCTCCGAGACCGTCGATGGGGTTGCCCAGCGGGTCGACGACGCGGCCGAGGTAGCCATCACCGACGGCGACCGAGAGGACTTCGCCGGTGCGGCGAACTTCCTGGCCAGCTTCGATACCGGAGAAGTCGCCCATGACGACCGTTCCGATCTGGTGCTCGTCGAGGTTCAGTGCGAGGCCCTGCGTGCCGTTGGCGAACGTGAGGAGCTCGTTCGCCATGACGCCGGGCAGGCCCTCGATGTGGGCGATGCCGTCAGCGGCGTCCACGACGGTGCCGACTTCGGTTGCTGCCGGGCCGGTGGGCTCGTACGCAGCGGCGAAGTCCTTCAGCGCGTCACGGATGACGTCGGGGCTGATCGATAGTTCTGCCATTGTCTTCCCTTTGTATTGAGAGAGTCTGCGCGGTTCCCCGCGCGAAGTCGTATTAGCCCGCGAGCTTCTGTCGAAGTTCGGCGAGCCGCGCGGAGATGCTGCCGTCGATGACGTCGTCGGCGACCTGCACACGCAGTCCGCCCACAACTGTGGGGTCGATGATCTGGTTGATCGAGATCTGTCCGTCGTAGCGCTGCGACAGCGCCTCGCCGAGACGCGTCCGCTGCGCAGCGGTCATCGCTGTTGCCGTGTGCACCGTGGCGACGATGCGTCCGCCCTGCGCCGAAACGATCTTCATCGCCCGGTTCAGAAGCTGACGCACCCTTCGGCCGCGAGGCTGGAGAACCAGCGACGAGGCGATCAGCGTGGTCGCCGTAGAGGCCTTGCCCGCAATGAGCTTGTCGACCAGAACGCGCTTGGCGCCGTTGTCGCCCATCCGTCCGCCGAGCGCAAGCTCGAGTTCCGGATTGGCGGCGATGACACGAAGGAAGGAGAACAGCTCCCCCTCCACGTCTGCCTGAGGCTCAGCGATGACCGCAGCACGAATCGCGAGTTCCTCGATGCCGGCGATTAGCCCACCCGCATCAGACCAGCGCTGTCCCACGGCAACGGCAAGCACCTGACGGGTCGCCTCTGACGCGGTGCTGAAGACAGATGCCACCATCTGCTCCCGCAAACCTGCTGGAGCAGCCGGATCGGCAAGCGCGCCGCTCAGCTGCCCCGACTCCCCCACCAGACGCGCCACGGTGAACAACTCACCGGCCGTGTCGAGGGTGATGCCCTTCGCCTGAGCGAGGGCCGCAGTCGAAGCTTCGAGTGCCTGAGTGGTCGCGCTGCCCATTACTTGGCCGCCTTGTCTGCTGCCTCGAGGTCTGCGAGGAAACGGTCGACAACAGCGGATGCCCGAGCATCGTCGGAGAGAGTCTCCCCGACCACGCCACCGGCAAGGTCGATCGCGAGGGTTCCGACCTCAGAGCGCAGCTGGACGAGTGTGGTCTCACGCTCGGCCTGGATCTGTGCGTGGGCGAGAGCCGACACACGTGCTGCCTCAGTAGTCGCGGTCTCTTTGGCCTCGGCGACGATCTTCTTGCCGTCCTCACGGGCGGCCTCACGGATCTCGCCGGCTTCGGTACGCGCCTCAGCAAGCTGACGCGTGTACTCCTCGAGAGCCGCCTCCGCCTCCTTCTGAGCTTCGTCTGCCTTCGCGATGTTGCCTTCGATGGCCGCGGAGCGCGCGTCGAGCACCGTCGCCAGTCGGGGAAGAGCCACCCGCCAGACCACGACGAAGATGATGATGAAACACACAAGCGACCAGATGATGTCGTAACTCGCTGGGAGCAGCGGGTTACCGACTTCGCCATCGGCCGCGAGAGTGACAAGAGCGTTCAGCATCCTGTCTCCTTATTCTCGAGTCGCGGGCGGCGGGGTCAGATCGCGGCGAAGATGAACGGCGTGGCGATGCCGATGAGCGCGAGGATCTCGATGAATGCGACACCGATGAACATCGTGGTCTGCAGTCGTCCAGCAAGCTCAGGCTGACGCGCGGTGGCTTCGATGGTCTTGCCGATCATGATGCCGAGGCCGATAGCCGGGCCGATCGCTGCCAGACCGTAACCGACGGTTGCGATGTTACCCGTGATCTGCGCGAGAACTGTCGTAGCGTCCACTGGTTATTTCCTTTCGTAGGGCGAGCATCCGATTGGATGCTCGTCAGTGCTCTTCTGCGACTGCGAGCTGGATGTAGACCGCAGTCAGGATTGTGAAGACGTATGCCTGGAGAACGTAGACGAAGGTTTCGAACAGAGTGAATGCGAAACTCAGTCCGAAGGTTCCGATGGCGAACGGCGTGAGCCAGTTCATGCTCAGCAGGAAGAAGTGCGTGGCCGAGAAGAACAGCACGAGCATCATGTGCCCGACGATCATGTTCAACAGCAGTCGCAGGAACAGCGAGACCGGTCGCGCGATGAAGGTGGAGATCAATTCCACGAGGGCGATGATCGGCACAAGGTAGACGGGAACGCCACTCGGTACAAGCGAGTTCTTCAAGAAACGCAGTCCACCGTGCTTGCGGATTCCTGCGTAGATGAACACCACGTAGGCGACCAGCGCCAGCATCAGCGGAACTCCGGCGACGGCGGTTCCGGCGATGTTGATGCCGGGGATGATGCCGGTGAGGTTCATGAACAGGATGCCGAAGAACATCGTCGTGAGAATCGGCAGGAAGCGCTTGCCGTCCTTCTCGCCGAGGACCTGGTAGGCGACCTGCTCGCGGACGAATCCGAAGAAGAGCTCGATCACACTCTGGAAACGACCAGGAACAACCTTCAGACGTCGTGTTCCGATGAGGAGCACGAGCACCAGCACCACAGTTGCGATGACCTGCGCGAGGTTGATCCGGGTGAACTCGAACGCCGTTCCCTCAAAGAAGAGGGCGGGAGGGAAAAAATCACCAATCGACGGCGGGTGGAACTGGTTATCGTCGGCGGCCAGCAAGACCGCACTCGCGTAAGTCAACGGATCGACTCCTGCTTCTCGCGTGGGATGGACCCAACGCATCGGGAGGTGAGAAAAAGGTCCCTGCAGGGCCTGGGTTTCACCGCCAGACAACTTCCACAAGGTGACTCAAACACTCTATCAAAAACTCCGAGTGCTTCAGTACGCCGGGCCGCATCATGCTTCCGGATCCACTTCCGGCAGCACCACATCGGATGCCGCGGGGATGCGAATCTTGCGCATCACCACCAGGTCAACAGCCAGTGAGGCAACCGCTGTGGCGACCAGCGATATGTAGAAGACCAGCGGCACGACCCACGCCAGCTGCGACAGCACGAGCAGGAGTACGACCACGAGCACGAACTTGAGCAGCCACGCACCCATGACGATTCCGAAGAAAGCCTGCAGGAACGCCGGCTTTCCATACCAGCGGTTCGCGAACAGAATGCTCGCTGCCGTCAGCGCAGGGAAGATCACACCCACGAGCGCACCGACCACGCCGCTCCACAGCCCCGGTCCCCCAGCCACCAGGAAGCCGACAACAGCGGCAATCAGCAGCGCGGCCCCGCCGATGCTCATCCCCCAGATGAGGGCGGCGCGAAGGACGGGTGTACTTGAGACGGTGACGTTGTTCATCAGATGTTCTCCGGTTGAGCTTTTCGCGTTTCGGGATGCGAGGGAAGCAGGGTGACAATCAGGCAGGCTGCGATGCCGATCACGCCGAACGCCACGCCGAGCAGATATTGACCGGGCCAGTCCTCCCGCGTTCCGACGTACATCAAGAGCACGGCGAGCGAGATGACCGCCGTCCAGGCATAAAAGATGAGCACGGCATCGCGGTCGCGGTGCCCGAGATCGAGCATCCGGTGGTGCAGGTGCTTGCGGTCCGGCGAGAACGGGGATTTGCCCGCGCGCATCCGTCGGAACACGGCCAGTCCGAAATCGAGCAGTGGCAGCATGACGACCACCAGCGGGAGCAGAATCGGGATGAATGCACCGAGCAGCTGCGAGCGGCCGAACTCTTCCGGGTCCATCGCCGCCGAAGACATCTGCCCGGTCAGCGAGATAGCAGCTGTCGACATCAACAGGCCCATCACGAGTGCGCCGGAGTCGCCCATGAACAGCTTCGCCGGGCTCCAGTTCAACGGCAGGAAGCCGAGGCACGCGCCGATGGCGACCGCTGCGAGAAAGGATGCCAGGTTGAAGTAGCTGCTGGCACCGGTGTCGCGCGTGAGGATGTACGAGTATGCGAAGAAGACACTGTTCGCGATGAGACAGACGCCCGCGACCAGTCCGTCCAGGCCGTCGATGAAGTTGACGGCGTTCATGACGATCACAATGGCGAACATCGTCACGGCGATGCTCAACCAGCTCGAGAAGATGATCATGTCGCCCAGCGGCAGCGCCAGGATCTGCAGCCCACCCACCACGGTGATGATCCCCGCCGCCAGGAACTGCGCGCCGAGTTTGATCATCCAGTCCAGGTCCCACAGGTCATCGATCACGCCGATGACGGCGATCAGCAGTGTTGCCCCCAGCACTGCCCACATCGTCTGCGGCGGCACCCACATGATGCTGAAGAACGGGTTGGCCGAGGAGACGCCGATCGCAGCAGCGATTCCGAGGAACATCGCCACGCCGCCCAACCGCGGCGTCGGCGTGGTGTGCACGTCCCGTTCCCGGATGCCCGGGTAGAGCTTGAAGCGCAGGCTGAGCTGCCAGACGACCCACGACATCACGAGCGTGATGGTCGCGGTCAGGATGATGGTGAAGAGGTACTGCTTCACGCCGCGCCGTCCGGCGAGGGTTCCGGTTCCAGCAGCTCGCCCAGCACTGCTTCCAGACGCTGCCGCGAGATCGCCCCCTCGCGCAGGACACGCACGCGCGGCTCGGAATCGTCATCGGCGCCACGGCGTACAAGAGAGGTCGCATCGATGATCGTCGAGGCGACGCCGCTCTGGCTGAAGCCGCCATCGAGGTATACCGCGACGCTGTCCGTCAGCATCCGCTCGGCGTCGACCGCTGACACAGCGGCATCCTTACCGGTCAGATTCGCACTCGACACTGCCAGCGGGCCGGTCTCTGCCAACAGCTCCAGGGCCAGATGCAGATCCGGCATCCGTACGGCGACCGTGCCGAGTGTGTCGCCAAGGTCCCAGGACAGTGATGGCTGGGCGGGCAGGATGATGGTCAGTCCGCCCGGCCAGAATTCGTCGACGAGTCGCTGCACGGGCTCGGGAATCTCCTCCACCAGCGCGGCGAGAGCCGATTGACTGGCGACAAGAACCGGCGGCGGCTGATTGCGTCCACGCCCCTTCGCATCGAGCAGTCGTTGCACGGCCGCGGGCGTGAAAGCATCGGCCGCGAGGCCGTAGACGGTGTCGGTGGGCAGGACGATGAGCTCGCCGCGCGCGATCGCCTGACGAGCATGGCGCATTCCGGCAAGTAGCTGCGCCTCATCGTGGCAATCGAAGACAGAGGACATGACCCCAACAGTCTACGTGCACCGGCCGGACGGGCCGTTCTCGGTGTCAGGGGCGAAGCGCCGTCGTGGCACGATCACGCTGGGTGAGATCACGGTGCGTCGTCGGTGCCCGCCAGGAGTCGGCGGCAAGCAGATCGCGAATCTGCTCCCCCTGTAGTTCGCCGTGTTCGATCACCAGGAGCCCACCGGGTCGAAGCAGGCGCAGCGCCCGCGTGCTGAGCACACGCACGATGTCCAATCCGTCGGGCCCGCCATAAAGCGCCAGCGCGGGGTCGAACAATCGCACCTCAGGATCACGAGGAATCGCATCATCCGGAACGTATGGCGGGTTGGAGATCACCACCGCAGCCGTCCCATCGAGTTCGGGCAGCGTATCGGCCAGATCGCCATGGACGAGCGTGAGGTTATCCGCTCCAGCGGTATTTCGAGCGGCCCAGGCATGTGCATCCGGGGAGAGCTCCACAGCGAAGATCCTGGAATGAGCGACCTCGGTGGCCATGGCCAGAGCAATCGCGCCGCTTCCTGTGCACAGGTCGACGCCGATGGGCTCGGGATCCGGAGCATTCAGCAGAGCGTCGATCGCGAACTGGGCGACTGTTTCTGTCTCCGGCCGCGGCACGAACACTCCGGGTCCGACGGCCAATTCGAGGTGGCGAAATGGTGCGATCCCGGTGAGGTGCTGCAGCGGCTCTCGTCCAGCGCGCCGCGAGATCAGGGGTTCGAGGTCCGAAATATTGCGCTCGCTCATGGTGTCGCCGCGAATGATCGCCGCCTGCACTTCGCCGCGGCGGAGTCCGAGCACGTGCGCTGCGAGCAGCTCCGCATCCACGAGCGGGTCAGGGACGCCTGCGCGTGCGAGTTCCTCGGCGGCGGAGCGTACAACGGCGGCGACGGATGGTTCGGGCATCCTTCCAGCGTACGGCTCACCCGTGCGGCTGCGTCACATTGCCCCCACAGCTGCATCGACTCGCATAGGCTTTGTCACGCACCGTTTCTCGGACGAAGGGCCACATCATGAGCGGCATCCATTCAGACATCACGACGGCCTTCGGCAACACGCCACTGGTCCGCCTGAACCACCTGACCGAGGGCCTCGGCGCCACAGTCCTCGTCAAACTCGAGTCCTACAATCCGGCCGGGAGTGTCAAAGACCGCATCGGCATCGCGATGGTCAACGCCGCCGAGGCATCGGGCGAGCTCAAGCCCGGTGGCACCATCGTCGAATCCACCAGCGGCAACACCGGCATCGCACTGGCCATGGTGGGAGCGGCCCGCGGCTATCGTGTCATCCTCACTATGCCGGCATCCATGTCGAAAGAGCGTCGTGTGCTGCTGAAGGCCTTCGGCGCGGAGATCGTGCTCACCGACCCGACGACGGGAATGAGTGGAGCGATCGAGGAGACCAAGCGCATCGTCGCCGAGACTCCCGGGGCTGTGTGGATCCGCCAGTTCGAGAACGCGGCGAACCCGCAGATCCACCGCGAAACCACCGCGCAGGAGATTCTTCGCGACACGGACGGCAACGTCGACATCCTGGTCGCTGGAATCGGCACCGGCGGCACTGTCACCGGAACCGGCCAGGCGCTCAAGAAGGCCAATCCCAACGTCATCGTGGTCGCCGTCGAACCCAAGGACTCCCCCGTTCTCACCGAGGGACACCCGGGGCCGCACAAGATTCAGGGAATCGGCCCGAACTTCGTCCCTGATGTCCTCGATCGCGATGTTCTCGATGAGGTCATCGCCGTCGAGTTCGACGAATCGCTGCGACTGGCCCGAGAACTGGCGTCCAAGGAGGGTCTGCTAGTCGGAATGTCCTCCGGTGCCGCACTGTCGGCCGCGCTGCAGGTTGCCGCGCGACCGGAGAACGCTGGCAAGACCATCGTTGCGATCATGCCCGACACCGGCGAGCGTTACATCTCCACGGCACTGTTCGAGGACCTGCGCGAGAGTTGAGCACGTGATCGGTCGAATGCGCGAGGACGTCGCCGCTGCGCGCCTTCGCGACCCTGCTGCACGATCCGGCGTAGAGATCGGCCTGCTCTATCCCGGTCTCCACGCCGTTTGGGCGCATCGGGTCTCGCACCGCCTGTGGCGTCGGCGGCTGCGCTTCCTGGCGCGTGCAAACTCGCAGTTCGCGCGCTGGATGACCGGGATTGAGATTCATCCCGGCGCGAAGATTGGGCGACGCTTCTTCATCGACCACGGCTCAGGAGTCGTGATCGGCGAGACTGCCGAGATCGGCGATGACGTGATGCTGTATCACGGGGTGACGCTGGGCGGCCGTACGCAGGATGACACCGGCAAACGGCATCCGACGCTCGCGAACGGTGTGGTCGTGGGCGCCGGCGCGAAGATCCTCGGCCCGATCACTGTCGGACGCAACACCGTGGTCGGTGCGAATGCCGTAGTGACCAAGGATGCCCCACAGGACAGCATCCTCGTCGGTGTCCCGGCGCGTGCTCGCAGACGCGGTGGTCGCGACGATTTCAGCTCTCTGCGGATCGCCGCCGACTACTCGATTTGAGCGGTCAGCGCCCGGGGCGCTGGACTACTTTGCGCTTGAGGAAAATCAGCGGCAGCAATACCGATCCCAACGCGGTGACCACCCAGACGATGACGGCACCCAGAATCCACGACACGATTCCGTTGATGCGCAGGCCGCCGATCGGCAGCAGAACAACCACAATCAGTGCGACGAGCGTCGAGATGATGCCGATCCCGCCCAGCAGCACGGGAGCGTAGCGGTCGGCGAGTTTACTGATCCACGGACTCAGCACGCTCTGCAGGATCGTGAAGATCACGATGCACACAACGAATCCCCACCACTTATTCCACTCGATCTCAAAGCCCTCGAGCGCGAAATCGGCGACGATGAGCCCGATGCCCGCAGAGATGAGGAACATCAGTGTGCGCAGCAGAAATGTGATCACGACCTGATCATAGTGCTGCCGGCGCGGTACGAGTCAGGATTCGGAGCCGATGGCCGCGAGGCGCGCTTCCTCGTCAGCGTGAATCGCGCTCTCGATGATCGGGTCAAGAGCCCCGTCCATCACCTGATCAAGGTTGTATGCCTTGAAGCCCGTCCGGTGATCGGCGATCCGGTTCTCCGGGAAGTTGTAGGTGCGGATGCGCTCCGAGCGATCCATCCCGCGGATCTGCGACTTGCGTGCATCAGATGCCGCGGCATCCAATTCTTCTTGCCGCTTGGCGAGAATACGAGCACGCAGTACGCGCATACCGGCCTCGCGGTTCTGCAGCTGAGATTTCTCGTTCTGCATCGAGACGACGATGCCGGTCGGCAGATGGGTGATTCGCACTGCGGAGTCGGTCGTGTTCACCGACTGACCGCCCGGGCCCGAGGACCGGTACACGTCGATCTTGAGGTCGTTCTGGCTGATCGCGACCTCTTCCGGCTCATCAACCTCAGGAAAGACCAGCACGCCGGTCGTCGAGGTGTGAATGCGCCCCTGTGATTCGGTGGCGGGCACTCGCTGCACACGATGCACCCCACCCTCGTACTTCAGATGAGCCCAGACGCCCTGGGAAGGATCCGTAGACGATCCCTTGATCGCGATCTGCACATCCTTGTAGCCGCCGAGGTCGGACTCGTTGTGCTCGAGCAGCTCGGTCTTCCACCCCTTGTGGGCGGCGTACTGGATGTACATGCGCAAGAGGTCGCCGGCGAAGAGGGCGCTTTCGGCGCCGCCCTCACCACCCTTGATCTCCAGGATCACGTCGCGTGCGTCGTCCGGATCGCGTGGGATCAGCAGACGGCGAAGCTTCTCCTGCGATTGCGCCAGCCCTTCTTCCAGAACCGGCACTTCCTCGGCGAATGCCTCGTCCTCCTTGGCGAACTCGCGCGCAGCCTCGAGATCAGCGGATGCCGCGACCCACGCGTCGTGCGCTGCGACGATCTTGCTCAGCTCGGCGTATCTCCGGTTGACCCGTTTCGCGCGGGCGGCGTCGGCGTGCACCGCCGGGTCGGAGAGTTCCTCCTGCACCCGGCGGTGCTCCTCGATCAGTGCTTGAACCGAATCGAACACGCCTCTGCTCCGCTCAGTTCGCGATCAGCGGATGTTGTTCTCATGGCTGTGGCTGGAGCCACCGGCCACCGGAGCAGGCATCGACTTCTGCATCTGCACGAGGAACTCGACGTTCGACTGCGTCTCCTTGAGCTTGCCGAGCACGACTTCCAATGCCTGCTGCTGATCAAGGCCCGCAAGCGCGCGACGCAGCTTCCAGGTGATCTTGACCTCGTCGGCCGAGAGCAGCATCTCTTCGCGACGCGTAGACGATGCATTGATGTCGACGGCCGGGAAAATGCGCTTGTCTGCCAGCTGGCGCGACAGGCGCAGTTCGCTGTTGCCGGTGCCCTTGAACTCTTCGAAGATGACCTCGTCCATCTTGGAGCCGGTCTCGACGAGCGCAGTGGCAAGGATCGTAAGCGATCCGCCGTTCTCGATGTTGCGAGCAGCACCGAAGAAGCGCTTCGGCGGGTAGAGCGCTGCGGCGTCGACGCCACCGGAGAGCACGCGGCCCGAGGTGGGAGTTGCGATGTTGTACGCGCGACCCAGGCGGGTGATCGAGTCAAGCAGAACGACGACGTCGCGACCCAGCTCGACGAGACGCTTGGCGCGCTCGATGGCGAGTTCAGCAACCGTTACGTGGT
Organism: Microbacterium wangyouchuni; assembly: GCF_051546305.1. Lineage (NCBI taxonomy): Bacteria > Bacillati > Actinomycetota > Actinomycetes > Micrococcales > Microbacteriaceae > Microbacterium > Microbacterium wangyouchuni. Next base: position 621,017 of record NZ_JBPTMA010000002.1, on the reverse strand, counting down.
CCTCTGCGGGGCGGTCGAAGGTCGAGGCGATGACCTCGCCCTTCACAGTGCGCTCCATATCGGTGACCTCTTCAGGACGCTCGTCCACGAGGACGACCATGAGGTGGACCTCAGGGTTGTTCTGCGAGATGGCATTGGCGATCTGCTGCAGGACGATCGTCTTACCGGCCTTGGGAGGCGCGACGATCAGGCCGCGCTGACCCTTGCCGATCGGAGCGACCAGGTCGATGATGCGCTGGGTCAGCTTCTCAGGAGCCGTCTCCAGACGCAGGCGCTCCTGGGGGTAGAGGGGGGTGAGCTTGCCGAACTCCACGCGGGTGGCCGCGTCGTCGACGGACAGGCCATTGATCGAGTCGACCTTCACCAGTGCGTTGTACTTCTGACGCCCCTGCTGCTCGTTCTCACGAGGCTGCTTGATCGCACCGACGATCGCGTCGCCCTTGCGCAGGTTGTACTTCTTCACCTGGCCGAGTGAAACGTAGACGTCGCTGGCGCCGGCGAGATAGCCGGTGGTGCGGACGAAAGCGTAGTTGTCGAGAACGTCGAGGATACCGGCGATCGGGATCAGTACGTCGTCCTCGCCGACCTCGGTCTCGAACTCGTCGGAGGTCCCGTTGGTGCGGCGCTTGTTGCGCTGACGCCCCCGGCTGTTGCTGTTGGCGTTGTCGTCGTCGGAGCTCTGCTGCTGGTTGTCGCTGCCGCCGTTCTGGCTGCGACCACGGTTGCGGTTGCGGTTGCGACCACGGCCACGGCCGGAGCCCTCTTCGCCGTCATTCGAATCGGAGTTGTTGTCTGCGGAGTCCGACTTGTCGGAATTCTCAGCCGAGTCGGACTGCACCGACTTCTCGCCGGAGCCAGCCTTCTCGGATGACACGTTGTCAGCGGACTTCGCGTCTGCACCGGACTTGTCTGCGCCGGACTTGTCTGCGTCAGCCTTGCCCGCGTCAGCCTTGTCCGCGTCAGCCTTGTCAGCGTCAGCCTTGTCAGCGTTCGACTTGTCAGCGCTCGCGCCCTTGGTAGTCCTGCGACCACGGCCGCTCTTGGCAGCCGGGGCTGATTCGGTGCTCGCATCGGCACCGGTATCGTTCGACTCACTCGCTGTCGCGTCGCCCGCGTCAGCCTTGTCGTTCGTGCTGGACTCGGCAGTTGCGTCGCTGGCAGCATCTGCCTTCTTGCGACGGCCGCGGGCCGGAGCCTTCGGTGCCTCAGCTGGTGCGTCGACCGATTCAGCTGCTGCGGGTGCAACTGCTGCGTCGTCCGACGCAGCGGCGGCTGCAGCAGGTGCCTCTTCAGTCTTCTTGGCACGGCTGCGACGCGGGGTCTTCGCCTTCGGCGCAGCCTCGGCCGCAGCAGCTTCAGCAGCCGGAGCAGCTTCAGCCGGCGCAGCCGTTGCCGGAGCAGATTCAGCCGGCGCGGATGCCGCCTCAGCGGAGGCCGCTTCGGCTTCCTGCTTGGTCTTCGCTGCCGCCGTGGCGGTCGTCGCCCGGCGCGGCGCGCGCTTGCGCGGCGGAGCTGTTGTCTCGGCGGTTACGGTCTCGGCGACGGGTGTTGCCTGGTCGTTCTGGGTCTCGGAGAAATTCTCCACGAGTACTCCCTCATATGTCGTGGGAAATGAGCATGTCTCGCGCACAACGGGTGCTGCGCGCGATCGCACGGGTAGACGCTCGGCGCCCACCAGCCAGAACAGTGAAGCAGTTCTGGGGGTTGCGTGCGGATCTCGCAGAATTGCGATGGGGGCCAGATTCACGAAATTACGTGGAGCCCTCCGCTCGTTCCCTTACTGTACCACCACGCACGTCGACGGCCAGCATGAGAGCATCCCACGGGGTGTCGGCGATGGATTCGGCCAGCTCCACTGCGAACTGGCGATTGCCTGGCCCATCGGCGAGAACGAGAACGCTGGGTCCTGCCCCGGAGACGACGGCGGCGAATCCAGCCGCACGCAGCGCCATGACGAGCTTGTGCGTCTCCGGCATCGCCTCTGCCCGGTAGTCCTGGTGCAGTCGATCCGCCGTCGCGTCCAGGAGCAGCTCCGGGCTCTGCGTGAGAGCTGCGATCAACAGCGCGGAGCGAGAAACATTGAACACGGCATCCTCACGCGACACATGCGGAGGCTGCAGCGAACGAGCAAGGCTCGTCGACATGGTCCGCTCCGGCACCAGGACGAGTGGCGCAACGCCACGGTGCACCAGCAACTTCTTGTGCTGCGGGCCGCGCTCTCCTGTCCAGGCGATCGTCAGACCTCCGAACAGAGCCGGTGCGACGTTATCGGGGTGCCCTTCCAGCTCGGTCGCCAAGCGGAGCAGGTCGGCGTCGGTGAAGTCGACCTCGCCAGCAAGAAGCCCCTTAGCTGCCAGCACGCCGGCCGTGACCGCTGCGCCGGATGACCCGAGTCCGCGCCCGTGCGGCACACCGTTGTGTGCGACGATGCGCACGCCGGGCATATCGCGTCCAGCATCCCGGTAGACATGCGCCATCGAGCGAACGATGAGGTTCGATTCGTCTCGCGGAATCTCGGATGCCCCGGAGCCGGTGACTTCGATCTCGATCCGGTCGTCCGACAGCGCGGACACCGTGAGTTCGTCGTAAACGCTGAGTGCGAGTCCGAGCGTGTCGAAGCCCGGTCCGAGATTTGCGCTCGTGGCCGGCACCTGCACCTGGACGGTGCGCCCCTCGACAAGCTCGGGGTCCGAAACCGCCATCACTCGCCTTCCACGCGCAGTACGGACACGACTCGGTCGACGACCGAACTGGACGCCAGCGCCGCAACAGCGTCACTCAGAGCCTGCTCGGGCGCGCGGTGCGTACCGATGATCAGGCGGGCGGTGGGGTCAGATTCCGACTCGATCGTCTGCACGAGTGTGGCGACCGAGACACCGCCCTCGCTGAGGATGCCGGCAATCGTGGCGAGCACGCCCTGCTGGTCGGACACTTCGAGGGTGATCTGGTACCGGGTGATGACATGACCGATCGGCACCGTCGGCAGGTTCGCCCGCGTGGACTCCCCCACGCCGACACCTCCGGCGATATGACGGCGCGCAGCGGAGACGACGTCACCGAGCACAGCGGACGCGGTCTGCACGCCGCCGGCACCGGCGCCGTAGAACATCAGCGAGCCGGCCGCTTCTGCTTCCACGAACACGGCGTTGTTCGCCCCGTGCACCGTGGCGAGTGGATGCGTGCGCGAGACCAGTGCCGGGTACACACGGACCGAGATCGATTCGGTGGCATCAGTGGTGATGCGTTCGCACACCGCGAGCAGCTTGATGACGAATCCGGCAGCACGTGCCTCTTCGATCATCGAGGGCGTGACCTGGGTGATGCCCTCACGGTGCACCGCTTCCAGAGGAACCGTGGTGTGGAACGCGAGGGATGCCAGAATCGCCGCCTTCTGCGCGGCGTCGAAGCCCTCGACATCTGCGGTCGGATCTGACTCCGCGTAGCCGAGCCGCTGTGCGTCAGCGAGCACCTCATCGAAGTCGGCTCCCTCGGAGTCCATCCGGTCGAGGATGTAGTTCGTGGTGCCGTTGACGATTCCCATCAAACGCACAACCCGGTCTCCGGCCAGCGAATCGCGCAGCGGACGGATGATCGGGATCGCACCGGCGGCGGCGGCCTCGTAGTGCACCGAAGCGCCCACCTGGTCGGCCGCTTCGAACAACTCAGTGCCGTGCGTTGCCAGCAGAGCCTTGTTGGCCGTGACAACATCGGCACCGGAGTTCAGCGCGGTCAGAATGTTGGTGCGGGCGGGCTCGATACCACCCATCAGCTCGATCACAATGTCGCTTCCGACGATCAGGCTCTCGGCATCCGTGGTGAACAGCTCCTTCGGGAGGTCCACATCACGCGGAGCATCGACATCGCGTACCGCGATACCGGCGAGCTCCAGAGATGCACCGGCACGGTCCGCCAGTTCGGCTCCGTGACGCAGCAGCAGGTCGGCGACCTGGGAGCCGACGGCACCGGCGCCGAGCAACGCCACCCGAAGCTTTCGATACTCCGCTGTGTTGTTCCCCTGAGCCGCATCGCTGTGTGCAAGGTCGGTCATCGTGCTCCTTCATTCGTGCTGATCCCGGCGTCCCGCGCGAGAAGATCTTCCAGGCTCTCGCCGCGCACGATGACGCGGGAAGTGCCGTCTGCGACCGCGACGACCGCGGGACGAGGGACGTGATTGTAGTTATTGGACAGCGAAGCGCAGTAGGCGCCGGTCGCCGGAACGGCCAGTAGGTCTCCTGGGGCGATGTCGCCGGGGAGATACTCGTGGTCGACGACGATGTCACCGGATTCGCAGTGCTTGCCGACGACACGGGCCAACACGGCATCCGCCGCGCTGAGACGCGAAGCGACGCGAGCCGAATATTGCGCGCCATACAGAGCCGGTCGCGCGTTGTCGCTCATTCCGCCGTCGACGCTGACATACAGCCGGCTCCCGCGCTCCAGTCGCACGTTCTTGGTCGTGCCCACTTCGTAAAGGGTGACGCCGGCAGTGCCGATGATCGCTCGCCCTGGTTCAAAAGCGAGCTGCGGCATCGGAATGCCGCGTGCCGCACATCCCTCGGCGACCGTTTCGACGATCTCTGCGGCGAGCTGCTCAATCGGTGTTGGATCATCGGCACCCGTATAGGCGATTCCAAAACCACCGCCGAGGTTCAGCAGCGGGGCATCGCCGCTGGCGAGGAGCTTCGCGTGCAGTTCCAGCACGCGCGATGCTGATTCCCTGAATCCGGCGACGCCGAATATCTGCGAGCCGATGTGGCAGTGCAGTCCCAGAAATTCCAGGCTCGGCAGAGCGCGGATGCGTGCGACTGCGGTTTCGGCGTCCGTCAACGGCATGCCGAATTTCTGGTCCTCGTGGGCGGTCGCGAGGAAGTCATGCGTCTCAGCGTGCACGCCGCTGTTCACTCGCACCAGCACGCGCTGCACAGCGCCGCGCTGCGCGGCGGCCGCCGCGACCCGCTCGATCTCGATCGCACTGTCGATGATGATCGACCCGACGCCGACCTCTACGGCCCGTTCGATCTCGGCGAGCGACTTGTTGTTGCCGTGGAACCCGATACGTGCAGGCTCCACGCCGGCTGCGAGGGCGATCTCCAACTCCCCGCGCGTGCAGACGTCGACGTTGAGGCCCTCCTCGGTCACCCAGCGTGCGACCGCTGTGGACAGGAAAGCTTTGCCGGCGTAATAGACGCGCGCACTCGTCCCGTGTGCGGCGGCAGATTCGGAGAATGACGTGAAGAATGCGCGTGCGCGGCTGCGGACTTCCAACTCGTCGAGTACGAGCAGAGGGGTGCCGTACGTCCGCGCCAATTCTGTCGTTGTCATCCCCGCGATCGTCAGTGCACCGCTGTCGTCGCGGGCTGCTGATTTGGGCCAAACCAGTGGCGCCAAAGAGTTGGCGTCCTCTGGCTCTACAAGCCATTCCGGGGCGAGCGATTCTGCGTGAGACAGCACAGAGCACCAATCGTGGAGGGAATCCTCGGGCCAGATCACGCCAATCGAGGTTGCCCCGATTCTAGAGCAACGGCGCGCGCCGACATGCATCCGCAAGTCCCTCCTCGACACACACGATCATTCATTACGGTGAAGGCATGCCCAACACGCACACAACGGAATCCGAGCACAGCGACAAGGCTGGCGGCGTGGCAGCGTTCGTGAGGTCCGCCATCGCCTGGGCGCTGGCCCGCAAGCTCGTGCGGGCGGCGTTGCTGTACTCCGACAGGCGCGGCCCCGCTCTTGCCGACAGTGTCACGTACCGGGCGCTGTTCAGCGTCTTCGCGGGACTGCTGCTGGGTTTCTCCATCGCGTCATTGTGGCTGGAGGGCAACACTGCCGCGTGGAAGGCGATCACCGACGCCATCAGTTCGGCCATCCCCGGACTCATCGGCGAAGGCGGCGTCGTTGAGGATCCCGCAACGATCGAGGCTCCCACCGGTCTCTCGATCGCCGGCATCATCTCGCTGATCGCACTGATCGGTGCAGCGCTCGGTGCGATCGGCTCCCTGCGCATCGCCGTTCGCACGATTGCGGGCTCCGTGATGGATGACATGTTCTGGGTGTGGGTCATCGTGCGCAACCTCGCATTGGCTGTCGGTATCGCGGTTTCGTTCGTCGCGGCGGCCGCCGTCACCTTCCTCGCACGCATCGGAATCGGATTCGTGACGGATCTGCTCGGCGTGCCATCGGATGCCACCGGGGCGGTGTGGGGCATCCGCATCGTCTCCCTCCTAGTCGTGTTCGCACTGGATGCGCTGCTCATCTACGGCGTCTTCCGTTTACTGTCCGGTCAGCGCGCGTCGACGCGTGCGGTCTGGTCCGGTGCGATGCTGGGCGGCTTGGGACTGCTAGTGCTGCAGGAGCTCTCCAGCCTGTTCGTGGGAGGTGCAACGTCGAATCCGCTGCTGGCCTCTTTCGCCTCACTGTTGGCGCTGCTGATCTGGCTCAACCTCAGCACCCAGGTGATTCTGGTCGCGTGCGCCTACATCGTCACCGGCGCCGAAGAAGAACACGACCGCGTGTCAGCGCGGGCGGCAGCGCGCACCTTCGCACAGCGACGCGTACAGCTCGCTCAACACGATGTGATTATGACGACCAGAGCGTTGCGCGCTGCGGAAGAGGCTGCAGCTGAGGAGCAGCGGGGTTCTTAGCTGCACACCCCGTTGTGCTGCAGTGCCGCGTCGGTGATGATCGCACCATCCACGTCGACGTCGATGACAGCTGTGGAGTGTTGGATCGTGAGACCGGTGACGGTGATGCCAGCAGGAAGCTGATCCGCGATACAGATCCGGTGCGGCTGTGTCAGCCCCGCCGCCGCGTCTCCGAATCGCTCGGCGATCTCGGCGGCGTTCAGCGTGACCCCGGCGACTCGCAGCTCGACGGGTGTGAGCAGAAGTTCTCCGGCATCCGCCCCCGGCTCAACGGTCAGGGCAACCGGAACCGGCACACCGATCACCGTGAAACTGCTCGTTGCTGTGACATTCGGCGCAGCGAATGCGATCTCATCGATCGGCAGGTCGGATGCTGCCGCCAAAGCGACGAACTCGTCCTGGTCGATGCGCACGGTGCCAGCGGCCCCGTCGAGGACTCCGCCGTGAAGCGGAACTCCGACGGCCGTGACAGCAGCGGCTCCCGTGACACCGCCGATGGTCACAGCGTCCGTTTGCAGGTGCAGCTCATCGAGCCGCCCGCCGATCAGCTGCGGCAGCAGTATGCCGGAGGCATCCACGTCGAGCTCCTGATCGGCGGGCAGCTCGAGCTGCTCGATCACGATGCCGCGCACAATGCCGGGCAGGATGCTGCGCGCGACGAACTCCGCGACGACGATGAGCACCGCGAGTATTGCGACGACGATGAGCAGCACCCAGGGCCATCGCCCGCGCCGCACAACGTCGTCAGACATCACATGCGTTCCGGAGCGGAAACGCCGAGCAGACCGAGGCCATTGCGCAGAACCTGACCGGTGGCGTCGTTCAACCACAGACGGGTGCGGTGCACGCTCTCGATCGGGCTGTCACCGAGAGGCGTAACGCGGCAGTTGTCGTACCAGCGGTGGTAAAGACCCGCGAGCTCTTCGAGATAGCGCGCAACCCGGTGCGGTTCGCGCACCTCAGCGGAGAACGCGACGATGCGCGGGAACTCCTGAAGGGCGCCGAGCAGAGCGGACTCCGTCTCGTGCGTCAGCGTCTGCGGAGCGAACTCCGAGCGGTCAACGCCCGAGTCTGCGGCGTTGCGGCCCACATTGTGAGTGCGCGCGTGCGCGTACTGCACGTAGAACACCGGGTTGTCGTTGGTGCGCTTCTGCAGCAGCTCCGGGTCAAGGTCCAGCGGCGAGTCTGCGGGTGAGCGCTCCAGCGAATAGCGCAGCGCATCGGTGCCGAGCCAGTCCAGCAGATCGTCCATCTCGATGATGTTCCCGGCACGCTTGGACAGGCGGGCGCCATTGATCGACACCATCTGCCCGATCAGCACCTCGACGTTCTTCTCCGGGTCCTGACCGGCGGCGCCTGCGATGGCCTTCAGCCGATGAACGTACCCGTGGTGATCGGCGCCGAGCAGATAGATCTTGTTCTCGAATCCGCGGTCACCCTTGTTCAGGTAGTAGGCGGCGTCGGCGGCGAAGTAGGTGTACTCGCCGTTGGAGCGGCGGATGACCCGATCCTTGTCGTCGCCGAAATCGGTGGTGCGCACCCAGACGGCGCCGTCCTCGTCGAAGACGTGCCCCTGCTCACGGAGGCGATCCACTGCCTGATCGATGAGGCTGGACCCGGACGCGTCCTTCTCGTGCAGCGAGCGTTCCGAGAACCACACATCGAAAGGCACATTGAAGCGGTCGAGCGAGCTCTTGATCTCGGCGAGCTGATACTCGTAGGCGAGATCTTCGGCCACCTTCAGCTGTTCTGTCTCAGGCAGCTCAAGCAGATCAGGGCGCGCCTCCAGCACCCGCGCCGACAGCGACGCGATGTACTCCCCCGGGTAGCCGCCCTCGGGGGTCGGCTGCCCGTTGGCTGCAGCCACGACGGATGCCGCGAACCGCTGCATCTGCGCACCGGCATCGTTGATGTAGTACTCGCGGACGGCATTGGCGCCACTGGCCAGCAGCAACCGCACGATCGAGTCGCCCAGAGCCGCCCAGCGCGTGTGCGCGATGTGCAGTGGGCCGGTCGGGTTCGCAGAGACGAACTCGACGTTCACGCTCACACCCTGCTGCGAGGTGTTGGTGCCGTAGTCGCTTCCGGCCTCGACGATGGTCTTCGCAAGCACGCCAGCCGCGGCCGCATCGAGGCGGAAGTTGATGAAGCCGGGGCCGGCGACCTCGGCGCTGGCAACGCCATCGACGCGGGCGACCTCATCGGCGATCTGCTGTGCGAGCTCACGCGGGTTCGTACCGAGTTTCTTCGCCAGACGCATCGCCAGGTTTGAGGCCCAGTCGCCGTGATCGCGGTTGCGCGGACGCTCCAGGACGATGTCGGAGACGTCGAGGTCGAGCGTCTCGTCGGGGCGCAGGGCTGCCGCGATCGGTGTGACGACAGCGAGAATGGCTTCGGCAAGAGTGTCAGGGTTCATAGCCTGTCAAGTCTACGGCGCACGCAGACGCATTTTTCCGCGCTGAATTGGCGATCAGCATCCGATCGCCTACCCTCATGCCATGGCCTGGGCACAGACGCGCCGAAGCGCACGAGCAACGACGCTGATCGCCGTGCTCGTCGTGGCACTGTGCGCGGTGGCCTTGGGCGTCTGGCGCCCCTGGATCCCTGCCCCCACCGCGACGCCGGTGCTCGCCGCCGACAGGCCGGCTGCAATCGTTCCGGAGCCTTTGGCTCTGCCAGAGCATCCGCATGTTCTCGTCTTCGGCGACTCGTGGACATACGGCTCGGCCGCCAGCGCTCCGAGCCTCGGTTACGCGTATGTACTGGCCGATCTCATCGGCGGCACCACCACCGTCGACGGTGTGCGCGGCAGCGGCTATCTCAAACCTGGGGTCGACGGGCCGGCATTCGGAGAGCGCATCGCGGGGCTGGATCCTGCGCTCGATCCCGACCTGGTGATCATTCAGGGTTCCATAAACGACCGTACGCAGGGCGCTGCCGGTTACCGCGATGCCGTGAACGCAGCGTGGGACGCGCTGGCTGCGAAGTATCCGGATGCCGCGATCGTCGTGCTGGGGCCCGCACCGCACATCCTTCCTGCTGAAGACGGCACCGTGCGAATCGACCAGGATCTGGCCGCCCTCGCGAGCGCACGCGGCTGGTGGTATGTCTCCCCCATCCACGCGGAATGGATCACATTCTTCAATTACCGCGATGTCATCGATATCGACCTCGGCAACCGGCATCCGTCGACCGCAGGGCACCGCTATCTTGCGGAAAAGGTCGCCGCCGCGCTGACAGATCTGGCCGCCGCGCCCACAACCGAGGCCGGCATTGCGGAGTCCGCACCCAGTCGGTGATATTCTCGATCGGTACGCCTCCGTAGCTCAGTGGATAGAGCGCCGGTTTCCGGTACCGTAGGTCGCAGGTTCAACTCCTGTCGGGGGCACACATTCTGCAGAAGGGCCGTCCATCGGACGGCCCTTCTTTGCTGTCCGCAGCACTTGGTACCAGAACGTGATGTTAGCCGTTAGGTGACGACGACTCCGTCCGTGCTGGGGCGTCCCCACGCGACCGATACGGACGATTTGTGCCCGACCGCATCCGCTCGATGAACCCGGGTGCGAGATCGAGGACGCGACCACCTTCTTTATCACCTGCAGCCAGGTCTTTTCCTCGCGCCCGTGCGCGCGCGAGCGGCGGTATCGATCCTCGGAAATCCTCCCGTGGACACGTTCCGCGCGATGGGCGCGGCCCAGGTCCGACCGGGCTGCGAGCGCCGAAGCGCAGCACGGCGGGATTCACAACGGAATCGGCCCATATCCACCCGGACGTGTTGACACGCCTCTTGACCGCTCCATAGCGTGGATCGGGATCCCCTACTCGGGGGCTCAAGCTTCGGAAGGGCAAACAATGCAGTTTACAAAGCGTTCATTCACCGCCGGAATCGGCACGTTGGCAGCCATCACGCTCTCGGTAGGAATGGTCGGCTGCGCAGGTGGTGACGCCCCCGAAAGCGACGGCGAAGGCGCAGGCGGCAGCGACCTCAAGGACACCTATACGGTCGCCACGGACAGCTCCTTCGTTCCGTTCGAGTTCGACCAGGATGGTGAGCACGTCGGGTTCGACATGGACATCGTCAACGCGATCGCCGATGAGGTCGGCTTCGACGTGAACCTCGAAGTCACGAACTTCGACGGCATCATCCCCGGCCTACAGACCGGCGCATTCGACATCGCCATCGCCGGTATTACGATCACCGAAGAACGCAAGGGCGCTGTGGACTTCACCAGCCCGTACTACAAGTCCGGTACCCGTATCGGCGTCCCCGTCGACAACACCGACATCACCAGCATGGAAGACCTCGAGGGCAAGACCGTCGCGTCTCGACTGGGTTCAGCACCGCTGGATTACCTGGCTGAGAACGTGCCCGACGCGAAGGCTCTTCCGTTCGAGCAGCTCGACCAGATGTACCTCGCAGTCGAGGGCGGCACCGCAGATGCCCTGCTGTATGACGCTCCCAACGTCGAGTACTACATCAAGACCACCGGCGAAGGAAAGCTGAAGGCCGTCGGTGACCTGTACGAAGCTCAGGAGTACGGCATCGCCGTGTCGAAGGAGAACGAGGCACTCGTCGAGGCCATGAACCAGGCGCTCGCCAACATCATCGACGACGGACGCTACGCCGAGATCTACCAGGAGTGGTTCGGCGAGGAGCCCACCTGGCTCGAGGATCTTGCCGCCATGGGCGTGGACGCCAAGTAGTATCCACGCACTATTCGTTGAGGCGGGTGCAATCATGCACCCGCCTCTTCCATGAGAGGCACACTCGACATGCACGCACTCGCAAACTTCAACTGGGCCGGAGTGATCGAATTCCTCCCGGCGCTCGGGGTCGGTCTTTATTACACGTTGCTGGTCTCGGTGATCGGCATCGGCATCGGCTTCGTCATCGGCGCATTCGTCGGCCTGGGACGCATCAGCCAGATTAAACCGCTCTACTGGCTGGCCACCGTCTACGTCGAGCTGATCCGCGGCACCCCTGTGCTGGTCCAGGCCATCTGGATCTACTTCGCGCTCCCGCTCATCATCAATTACACCTTCCCCTCCCTCGTCGCGGGCATCATCGTGATCGCTTTGAACTCCGGTGCGTATATCGCCGAGATCGTTCGAGGTGCTGTCCAGTCAGTCGACAAGGGACAGATGGAGGCTGGCCGCTCGCTCGGCATGGGCAAGCACGTGACCATGCTCCACGTGATCTGGCCACAGGCCTTCCGCCGAATGATCCCGCCGCTGGGTAACCAGTTCATCATCAGCATCAAAGACACGTCATTGCTCTCAGTGATACTCGTACCCGAACTCATCTTCCAGGGCCGTATGATCGCGGCCAGCCACTTCAACGCGGTCGAGATCTACACCACGGTCGCCGCTTTCTATCTCGTCATCACACTCACGCTGTCGAAGGTGCTCAGCATTGTTGAAAAACGATTGGACCGCTGATCATGATCATTGAAATCAAAGATCTCCATAAGTCATTCGGTGACAACGAAGTGCTCTCTGGCATCAATTGCACAGTCGATGAGTCCGAGGTCGTCTGCGTCATCGGCCCGTCCGGTTCCGGCAAGAGCACGCTGCTTCGCTGCCTCAATCGTCTGGAGGAGATCACCAGCGGCACCGTCATCGTTGATGGCAATGACGTCACAGACAAGAAGATCAATATCGACGGCGTTCGCACCGAGATCGGCATGGTCTTCCAACAGTTCAACCTGTTCCCGCACAAGTCCGTGATCGAGAACATCATGCTCGCGCCCATGAAAGTTCGCGGTCTCGACAAGCAGGCGGCGCTCGAGCGCGGTCGTGCGCTGCTGACGAAGGTCGGACTCTCGGAGAAGGAGAACGCCTACCCTGCACAGCTATCCGGCGGACAGCAGCAGCGTGTCGCCATCGCTCGCGCGCTTGCGATGGAACCGAAGATCCTGCTGTTCGACGAGCCGACCTCGGCGCTCGATCCGGAACTCGTCGGAGATGTGCTCGCTGTGATGAAGACCCTGGCGGATGAGGGCATGACAATGGTCGTTGTCACGCACGAGATGGGCTTCGCTCGAGAGGTGGGCGATCGCGTCGTCTTCATGGACGGCGGAGTGGTCGTGGAGGAGGGAATCCCCAGCGCCATCTTCGACTCTCCCCGCGAGGCGCGCACGAAGGAGTTCCTCGACAAGGTGCTGTGAGTCATTCGGCTGCTGCCTGATCGTAACGACCTCTGCTCCACGCTCTACGATGGAAGCGACTCCGTCCCCCAGCACAATCGAGGTTTGAGACTTGCAGTTCATCTCCACACGCGGCGGCTCACTCGGACAGTTCTGCGATGTCCTGCTCGAGGGTCTCGCCCCCAACGGCGGCCTCGCCGTCCCCGAGCGCCTTCCGCAGCTCACCGGTGACGACCTCGAACGGCTGCGCCTGCTGACCTATCCGCAGCTGGCCACCGAGGTTATCGGGTTGTTCGCCACCGACATCCCCCGAGAAGACCTCGCCCGGCTATGCGATGCGGCCTACGGCGGCGGTAAGTTCGCCGTTGACGAGATCGTCCCGTTGACCGAGATCGGCGAGGGCATGACTCTGGTCGGACTGTCCGAGGGCCCGACTCTCGCGTTCAAGGACATGGCGATGCAGTTCCTCGGCGAGGCGCTCGAGTACGTGCTCGAGAAGAACGACCGCGTGCTGAACATCCTCGGGGCGACCTCGGGCGATACCGGATCCGCAGCGGAGCATGCTCTGCGCGGACGCGAGCGCGTGTCGATCTTCATGCTTTCCCCGCAGGGCCGGATGAGCGCATTCCAGCGTGCGCAGATGTACTCGCTGCAGGACGAGAACGTGCACAACATTGCTGTGGAAGGCGTCTTCGACGACTGTCAGAACTTGGTCAAGCGCCTCTCGACAGACCTTGATTTCAAGCGCGCCCACAGTCTCGGCGCGGTGAACTCGATCAACTTCGGTCGTATCTCGGCGCAGATCGCCTACTACGTGTGGGCGTGGCTGCGTGTCACTGACGGTCTCTCGGAGAGCGAGCGAGCAGATTTCGCTGTCTCCTTCGCAGTTCCATCCGGCAACTTCGGCAATATCCTCTCCGGTCACTATGCGAAGAGCATGGGGATCCCGATCCGCAAGCTCGTACTCGCGTCGAACGAGAACAACGTGCTCGATGAGTTCTTCCGCACCGGGCACTACCGACCGCGCAGCGCCGAGAACACACTGGCGACGTCGAGCCCGTCGATGGACGTCTCGCGCGCTTCGAACCTTGAGCGTTTCGTCTTCGATCTGCTGGGTCGCGACCCGGAGCGCACCGCGGCGGCCTGGCACGAACTCGAAGAACGCGACGAGATCGACCTGTCCGGCGAACTCAGCCGGTTCGCGGACGAGTTTGGTCTGGTCAGCGGCACCAGTACGCATGCCGATCGTCTCTCGACGATCCGTGACTTCTCGGCGAACAGCAGTGTCATCCTCGACCCGCACACCGCCGATGGTGCAAAGGTCGCGCGTGACCACGTCGAGGATGGCGTCCCCATGCTCGTCCTCGAAACGGCGAAGCCGGCGAAGTTCGCCGATCTCATCGCTGAGGCTCTGGGCACCACGGACGAGCCGGATGCCGATACTCAGGCGCTGCTGGATGCACCGCAGCGTGTGATCGAGATGCCCGATGACGAGCAGCAGCTCCGGGCCTTCATCTCCGAGCACGCGCTGAGCTAAACTGCCGCGCATGAACGCCAAGGTCGACTTCAAGAAGCAGATCGGGGCGTATTCGGCACGCAGGGGCCGCTTCGACATCGTCGAGGTGCCGTCCCTGCGTTACCTGATGATCGACGGTCACGGCGACCCGAACACCTCCCCTGAGTTCGCCAGCGCCGTCGAGGCGCTGTTTCCGATCGCGTATACGCTGAAGTTCACCAGCAAGAACACCCTCGGCCGCGACTACACGGTCATGCCGTTGGAGGGGCTGTGGTCGGCGGACGATCATGCCGCGTTCACGTCCTCACGCGATAAGTCGCAATGGGATTGGACGATGATGATCATGCAGCCCGATTGGATCGACCACGAACACTTCGCGGATGCTGTCGCCAGAGTCACAGCGAAAAACCCCGGCAGGCGGTTCGATGAGGTGCGATTCGGCTCGTTCAGCGAGGGTCTGTGCGTTCAGACGCTGCACGTGGGTGCCTTCGACGATGAGGCACCGGTACTCGCTGAGATGCACGATTCGTTCATCCCGCTGAACAGGCTGAGCCTGACCGGCAAGCACCACGAGATCTACTTCAGCGACCCGCGCAGAGGCGATCCTGCCAAACGCCGTACGTTGCTGCGTCAGCCGGTCCGACGACTCAGAAGATAACGATGTAACGCATGATCGCATCGAAGAACACGTCTGCGAGCCCTGTCGACTGTTGCATCTGCGTGCGAGCATCGAGCGCTTCGGCGGCCACATCGGTGATGACCCCATCGATGTCATCGCGCATCAGATCGCGGATGCGCTGCTCATCGTTCACTGTCCATGCCATCGCGCCAAGACCCGCCGCATGCGCGGCATCACGCATCTCATCGGTGAACGACCACTCCTCCATTACGAGGAAATCCGCTGAGGTCTGCGGCACTCCCATGCCAGCCAGCGCCATCGTGAGCCCTACGGTGAGGTTCGGCCGCACCCGCTTGAGTTCTTCGACCGTCGGGCCGTCGAGCGAGTGGTAGATGTTGTCCTCGAGCACCCCCAGTGACTCAAGCTCTTGCACCAGCCGCGGCACCAGATCCGGTGTCTCGGCGCCGTGGAGTTTAATCTCGATCAGCAAAGGCTGTTCGATGTCTTTGGCCACGAGCACGTACTCCTCGAGGGACGGAATGCGGTCGCTGTTGCCCTGTGTGTCGTGAACAGTGAGCGCGCTCAACTCATCCAGGGTGAGCTCGCTGACCGCACTGTCGTGATCTGCGAGCCGGCTGAGGTTCGCATCATGCATGACCACGAACTGCCTATCCGCGGTCTCCATGACGTCCATCTCCACGAAGTCAGCGCCTACCTCACGCGCGGCTTCCAGCGACGACAGCGTGTTCTCCACTGCCTCGGCGGTGTAACCGCGGTGTGCGATCACAAGGGTATCCGGCGCCCGCGACAGTGCATTCATAAGCGGCAGGTTCACAACGCTCAATCCGGCGATCAACGCTGCCGCGCACAGAACCGCGATCAGTGCTCTTCGCGGCTGAGGTTGCTCCTTCTCGGAATCAGCGACGGCTGCGGCCTCGGCATCTGACACTCGAGAGGCATCCGGCACGACGATGCGGGTTAGCGTCACCACGATGGACACAATCATGACGCCGCCCATACCGATGATGGTCAATGCGCATGCCTGTGTGAGGGCGAGCATCACCGCGGCGACGGCAGGAGATGCGGACGGCGCAAACATATCTGTAAGCGCGACAGGCGCAAGCCCGACGGCGACGAGCACCGCACCTGCCAGCGCGCCGGCGATGAGTACCGTGGCAACAAGCAGTGTGAGTGTGATGCCGTGGCCGCGCATGAGTCGCCAGCTGCGGCGCTGGGCGCGCCCGCCCGTGGCGTCGGTCATTGCGAACAGCGGAACGGCCAGGGCGAACCGCACATTCAGCGTGAGGAGCACGAGGAGAAAAACGAGGTAACCGATCATGCCCGCGGTCGTCTTTACGAGCTCACCGGAGATGAAGGACGGAATCGTGATCGCCTGCGAGAGCACGGAGAGGAAGCCGATCCCGCCCAGCGGAAGCAGCAGAAACAGGTAGGGCAACAGCGCAAGTGAGCTAGGCCGCAGGAGCTTCCGTGCGAGCGAAGCCACGTGCGTCAGCGCATCGCGACTGAGGAGGCGCTCTCCCGCCTGTACGCGTTGCACCGCGACGACGAGTACGAGGAACTGCAGTGACAGCACCAGGAAGCCGACAATGACCACGATGAGAATGAGGCCGGCCGACAACGGGGCCTCGATAAGTCGCGGGAGGGCAGCAATCTCGACGCCGCTGAGCCCCGCCGCGCGCAACGCCTCAGCGAACAGCCAATGCAGCACCGGTGCGGCGATCACCGCAACGATCAGCTGGCCGACCAGATACACCGAGGCCAGACGCCAGCCGCCGCGGCGCACAACCTGCCATGCAGCACCGAGAAGGTTCCGATAGGCGCCCTGCGAAACAGTCCTCTCGCTCGCCTCCGCTTGCACCGTGTGGTCGGTCATTGCGCTGCGACGCGAGTGCGCACTTTGCGGTACGGGTGATACTGCACGCGAGAGGATGCTTCGTCGACAAGCTGCTTATACGTTTTTGATTTCCGTGCCCCGGCCATGAGGTGCTTGGTGGTGCGCGCTGCTTTGCGCAGATTCATCGGGCGCCCCTCGATTCCGTACAGCAGCCGTGCCCAATCGGGAAGCAGATGCAACACGCCGTCCTGCACGATCACCCCGGTCCACACCTTCAGCGGATTGCCGCGGAGCGCTGGTTTGCGGAGGTTTCGAGTCACTTCCGCAGCCTCGATCCCGAGGGCGAGCCAGTGCGTCTGGCCGTCGATGTACTCCTGCAGTTCTTGTGCGTTCGAGGGCAGCAGCGCTTCGTCTTCGATACCGATCAGGCGCGCGGCCACGTGTTGCTCGACGATGAATTGGTCAGCTTCGGCAGGGGTGATCTCGACGCCGAACTCCTGCGATGCGCGCAACAGCGCGTATACGAAGGTGTTGTGCGTCCAGGCCAACCACTCCGGCTTGTCGGCGCGCAAGACTTCACCCGTGGCGGCGTCCGTCCACGTGGCATGCACGTGCATTCTTCGCACCGAGGCCGACGCGGCATCCGCGTGTGCGCGGTCGCCGAAGATTACAGTTTCGAAGTATCGGCCAGTGCGTTCATCACGGCCCGCCGAATCACTGTGCGACTCGGTCGCGTTGTAGAAGACGCGCATCATGTGCGGGTTGAGCGCCTGCAGCAGCAACGCTGCCATGCCGCCCAGTTTCGATACCGGGTCGGCGAACACTCGCCAGGAGATGCTGTCGGGAGCGAAATATCCGTCATGCGCGGTTCCGACATCTGCGACGGCCGCGGGATCCTGAACACTCATGGAGCTCCTACTCTTGCACTCAGTCCAAAGTTAGACTTGGTTCATGATGGCACAGGAACCGGGACGCCGTGAACGCAAGAAGCGCGAGACAGAAAACGCGATCGAAGAAGCTGCCATCTCCCTCGCGCTTGAGCGCGGTCACGCTGCAATCACCGTGCCCGATATCTGCGAACGAGCCGACGTCTCACGCAGCACATTTTTCAACTACGCGGCATCTCGCGAGGCGGCCATCTTCGGCCGTCCCCTCAATCTACTTCCGCACGATCAGGCTCTCGATCTGCTGATGGCGGACACCAGTGCGAGGAACACGACCGCCTTGTTCATGGTTGTCCTCGCTTCCCTTCCGCACGCGCAGGTGAACCCTGTTGTGGCGGCAGGGCGTGCGCGACTGCTCGCCGAGCAGCCGGACACGCAAGCCACGCTGTTCGCACAGTTCGGCCCGATCAGCACCCAGTTGACCGCCGTTGCAGAGCACTGGTTGCTCTCCTTGCCCTCGCGGCGGGTCATCCCAGACGACACAGCGGCGCGTGAGGCGACACTGACCGTCTCTATGGTCATGGGCGCTTTCATGGCCATCGTCAGCGAAGCCTCCGGACCCACCGATGTGACGCTCTCGATCCCCGCCTTCGAGAAGGCGATCGCCGATATCAGTCGTCTGACCGCGCGCTGAGGCGGGCACGTTCGACAGCACAAGAACCAGCACTGCCGCGAGCATTGCGGCGTGCACACCAGGCTCAGACCAGGAAGATCGGCAGCATCCCCGGATTGTGCGCGTGCACCAGCACCGCGAACACCACAGCGTCGAACAGCAGGTGCACGGTCACGACGTATGCAAGCGAATGCGTCCGCAGGAAGATGTATCCCTGCAGCAGAGCGAAGGGGATCGTCAGCAGCGGCCCCCACTCGCGGTAGCCGAGTTCCCACAGGAACGAGACGAACACAATCGTCTGCAGCACATTCGCCAGCGCGTTGGGAAAGTGCCGACGCAGCAGCGCGAACACCGTGCAGATGAAGAACAGCTCATCCCAGATGCCGACCGCCCCCACCCCGACGAACAGGCGCGCGATCAGCTCAGGCGAGTCGACGACCGGCCAGTTCTGGTAGACGCCGCTGGTGATGAAGTAGAACGGCAGGATCAGCCAACCGAGCACCAGCACGGCGATCAGCCACCCCCATTGCAGCCTTCCCCAGCGTTTGCCGGTGCGCCAGGGGAAACTGATGGCTCGGTCGCGGTACACGAACCGCGAGACCAGGTACGGCACGACTACCGCACCGCCGAGGGCGAGCGTGAAGCGCAGCATGGCCAGGTTGTCGAGTTCGGCCGCCAGCGGGATGACACTGACGATGAGCAGGCCCAGGGCGATCAGCGACAGATCGCGCGTCAGCGATGGGCCGGATGCTGTGCTCATTCGCCGTTCGCTCAGCCAACTCACGCCGATGCCCAGGGCGAGCAGGATCCACCCCAGCAGGCTCCACTCCGCGACGAAGAACGCCGGAGCTGCCAGGCACACCAGAGCCGCGGCTGTGATGCTCGGCGCCGAGACACGCACAGAGCCGTTCACGGACGAGGCCGTCTGCGGTAGACCAGGTCGCGGATGTCTCGTCCCTTGCCTAGTCCTTTGCGCTCGAAGGCGGTCATGACGCGTCCTTCGAAGCGCGCAGCCCACTCCCCCTCGAAGGCCCGCTCGAACAGTGGGTCGGCGTCCAGAACCACACGCATCTGCAGCGCGTACTCTTCCCAGTCCGTCGCCAGCCGCAGCAGCGCGCCGTCGGCAAGGGCACGAGCCGCGCCCTCTCCGAACCCGGGCCGAACCAGGCGCCTTTTGGTGTGACGCTTTTTGTGCCACGGGTCGGGGAAGAAGATCCACACCTCCGCAGCAGCGCCCACCGGTAAGAACGATGCGAGCACCTCGGGAGCGTTGGCCTCGATCAGGCGCAGATTGCGTACATCGGCCTTGTCCGCATCGAGCATCGTGCGGGCAAGACCGGCCCGGAAGACCTCAACGGCGAGAAAGTCATCACCGGGCCGAGACGACGCGGCCGAGATGATCGCATGTCCCTGGCCCGAGCCGATCTCGACGATCAGCGGTGCCTGCCGGCCGTACACGGCGGTGGGGTCCATCCGTGCTTCCGGATGCACACTCGTTGATGCATCACCGCGCGGAACCTCGATCAGATACTGCGGTGCAAGCTCATCGAACGCGCGGTCTTGAGCCTCAGACATCCGTCCGCTCCGCCGTACGAAAGAGACCGGTTCATCACGGAAAGTGCGCGGTTCAGACATACCTCCAGCTTAACTGTCAGGGCACCGTCACGAAGTCGATCAGTTCCTCGACCCGACCGAGCAGCGCGGGTTCGAGATCGCGATAGGAGGTCACTTTGCTCAGGATGTGCTGCCAGGCGCGTCCGGTGTCGCCCTGCTCCTGGTACGGCCAGCCGAATGCTCGGCAGATCCCGGTCTTCCAGTCGGTGCCGCGTGGAATCTCCGGCCAACGCGCGATGCCCAGCGTCTTCGGCGTCACACACTGCCAGACATCGATGAAAGGATGCCCGACGATGCGCACATGCGCACCGTGCGGGCCGCGCCGGACAGCATCCGCAAGGCGCGACTCCTTCGATCCGGGCACGAGATGATCTAGCAGAACCCCGTAGCGACGGGTCGCACTGGGCGGCTCGCTCGCGAGCAGCTCGTCGAGAAGATCAGCACCCTGCAGAAACTCGACAGCCACGCCCTCCGCACGCAGATCCGCGCCCCATACCTTCTCAACCAACTCGGCGTCGTGCTTGCCCTCGACGAGGATGCGGCTGGGCAGCGCAACACGCGCGCGCTGGTCGTCGGCAACGAACGATCCGGATGCTGTGCGCTTGATCGCCTGTTTCACGGGTGCGGGAGGGGTGAGCCGAACCGGCTCGCCGTCGATGAGGAATCCTCCGCCGAGGGGAAAGAGCCGCTTGCGCCCGCGGTAATCCTCCAGCTCAACGTGTCCGCTCTGCACCCGCGTCACCGCGCCGCAGTATCCGTCGATGGCGACCTCGACGACCAGGTCGCGTTCGGCTGCGACGTCCGGAACCTTCTTGGCGCCGCGCTCTCGCCATCCCGCCGCCAGCACATCAGAGCCGTACATGTCTTCCATGCCCTCCAGCGTATGTGTCTGCGCTGATGGCGAACGGCGATCCGCCGGTTGATGCTGTCGCGTGTCTGACTGTTTGCATAGACTCGTGGCATGACGCACGGCTGCCACTCGGAGGGAACACGATGAAGACGAGGTGGCGGACTACGGCCGTAATCACGTCCGCGATGCTCTTGGGTGCATTGACCGCCCCCGCAGCCCATGCCACCGATCCGCTGCCACTCGATCCCGGGTACGTGACCGACAGCGCTGGTGTGCTCAGCGCGGGCGAGAAGCAGGCGACCGAGGAGCGTTTGCAGGAGCTCACGGAGAACTCCACCGCCGACCTTTTCGTGGTCCTCGTGGACGAGTTCACCTCTCCGTCCGACCACGTCGTATGGGCTGACAACGTGGCTGACCGCAACAATCTGGGCCCCGAGCAGTACCTGCTCGCCGTCGCAGTCGAGGGCCGCGCCTTTTACATCTCGGCCGCACAGGGTGGGCCGCTCAGTGAGGGCAAGCTCAGCAACATCGAAGACGCGATCCAACCACTGCTCGCGGCAAAGGATTGGGACGGCGCGATTATCCTCGCCGCCGATGAGATTCAGGGCGACGGTGGCGCAGGCATGCTGCGAGGCGTGCTGATCTTCGCCGGGATCGTCGCTCTCGCGCTCGTGGCCTGGCTCGTTATCGCGCTCATTCGGCGTGCCAGGAAGAATGCGGAGATCCGGCGGCGTGGGGCCATGCCCGAAAAGCCGGACCCGAACGATCCCTTCTCCACCATGACCGACGAGCAGGTCGAGACTGAAGCCGGATCCGCGCTCGTGCAGGCAGACGACGCGATCACCTCCAGCCGAGAAGAACTGGGCTTCGCTGTCGCCCAGTACGGCGAGGGAGCAACGGCAGCATTCAGCGGGGCGATCGAATCCGCCCAGCAGAAGATGTCTCAGGCGTTCGATCTCAAACAGAAGCTCGATGACGAGATCGAAGACACCATCCACGAGCGTCGCGCCTGGCATATTCGCATCATCCAGCTGTGCGATGAGATCGATGACGTCCTCGATGACAACACCGAAGCTTTCGACGCGCTGCGCAAGCTCGAGCAGAATGCGCCGCAAGAACTCGAGCGAGTTCGCGCCGAACGAGCACAGGTTGAACCGCTCGTGACTGGCGCCTCCGCTGCGCTGGCTGCGCTTGCCGCTGCCTACGCCCCCGAAGCGCTCGGCGCGATCTCAGATAATCCGGCCGAGGCGCGAGAGCGCGCAGATCTGGCAGACCACTCGATCGAAGCCGCAACATCAGCTCTTGCTGCGGGCAGCAACGGCGAGGCCGCTTTTGCCATTCGCACGGCAGAGCAGGCGGCGGCCCAGGCCGCGCAGTTGGCGAACGCTATAGCTGCACTCGGTACAGAGCTCGCCGAAAGCGAGCGGCAGTCCACAGCGCTGATCATCGAGCTGAAGAGCGACCTCGCTGCCGCTCAACAGCTGCCCGACGCTTCGGGCGCGATCTCTGCGGCCATGACTGCGACGACTACCCAGTTGCAACAGGCTGAGGCAGATCTTGCCGGTCCCGCACGCAACCCCCAGCGTGTTCTTGACGCTCTGACCGCAGCGAACGCGCAGATCGATGCCGCTATCGCCCAGGGCCGTGAAAACGTTGAACGCACTCGCCGTGCTCAGTTGATGCTTCAGCAGACGCTGACCCAGGCCGATTCCCAGGTGCGCGGCACCCGGGACTTCATCCAGACGCGTCGCGGCACCGTGGGATCCACCGCCCGAACTCGCCTCTCCCAGGCTGAGGCTTCCCTCACGCATGCCCACACGCTCGAACACAGCGACCCGCAGGCGGCGCTGAGCGAGGCACAGCGTGCGCTCTCCCTCGCTCGGCAGGCGCAGTCCACGGCTCAGTCCGATATCAACAGTTACAGCCATAGTCAGTACGACAGCGGCTTCGGCGGTGGATTCTTCGGCGGATCATCCCACTCTTCCAGTTCAGGAATCGGCGGCGATATCCTCGGCGGCATCATCGGTGGCCTGCTCTCCGGCGGCGGCGGTGGCGGCCGATCCTCGTCTGGTCGCAGCAGTTGGCGCTCCAGCAGCAGCAGTGGATTCCGCAGCTCGGGCTTCGGCGGTGGCAGTCGGAGCGGCGGCGGCAGTCGCGGCGGCGGCGGCCGCAGCGGGCGCTCCGGCGGGGGCCGCTTCTAATAACGTGCTTCGTCCTTGACTTGACCTGACTTCGACATTCCAACCGAAAGGAAACACCATGACCAAGCAGTCCATCTTCGGCCGCATCTCGACCCTCATGAAGGCCAACATCAACTCGCTCATCGATTCCGCGGAAGACCCGCAGAAGATGATCGACCAGCTCGTCCGCGACTACACGAACAACGTCGCCGACGCTGAGGCCGCCATCGCCGAGACCATCGGCAATCTGCGTCTGCTCGAGCGCGACCACGAGGAAGATGTGCAGTCCGCGAGGAACTGGGGAAACAAGGCGCTCGCCGCGAGCCGTAAGGCAGATGAGCTGCGCGGTGCCGGCGAATCGGCGGATGCTGACAAGTTCGACAGCCTGGCGAAGATCGCGCTGCAGCGCCAGATCAGCGCCGAGCGTGAGGCCACCGGTGCCGAGCCGACGATTGCCGCGCAGACCGAGGTCGTCGACAAGCTCAAGAGCGGCCTGAACGGGATGAAGGACAAGCTCGGCGAGCTGAAGAACAAGCGCAGCGAACTGCTGGCTCGGGCCAAGGTCGCCGAAGCACAGACCAAGGTGCAGGATGCCGTCTCGTCCATCAACGTGCTTGACCCCACCAGCGAACTGGGTCGTTTCGAAGACAAGGTTCGTCGCCAGGAGGCCCTCGCCCAGGGCAAGATCGAGCTGGCGGCGTCCAGCCTCGACGCCCAGTTCGAGAGCCTGGAAGACCTCGGTGAGCTCACCGAGGTCGAGGCGCGTCTGGCCGAGCTCAAGGCCGGCACTTCGCAGTCGCAGCTCGAGTCCTGAGACTCCGGGTGCCTGGGATGTCGGCGTCCCGGGCACCCGTCTTATTCTTTGGAGATTGACGTGGCCCGTTTTCTTGTAGTACCGCAGTGGCAGGGATCGCCGTCTGCGCGGGCAATGCTCCTCATCGACGGGGCATCAGCCATCGCCGGTGACCTGCCCCGCACGGCCACGACGGTTCTCGATGTGCCGGTCGAGGCTGGTGACTCACTGGGAACCGGAGTGCATCGGTTGAGCTCTCTGCTGCGCGTTCGTGCGCTCATCGCCGATGCGATGACGCCGGAAACGATCGTCATCGGCGGAGACTGCAGCGTCACTGCCGCCGCGCTGAGCGCGATCGATCACGATGACGTCGCCGTCGTCTGGTGCGACGCACATCCTGACCTGCATGCCCCGGACACATCACCCTCGGGTGCGTACTCGGGCATGGCACTGCGCAGCATCATCGGTGAGGGCGAGGGGCAGCTCGCGCTCTCCCCCGCAATCGCGAAAGATCGCGTCGTCGTCGTCGGCGCCCGCGCGCTCGACGACGCAGAAGAGACACAGCTTGCCGGACTCACCCAGGTGAGCGTCCGAGAACTCGAAAATGCGGATGCCCTGGCCGACGCCGTGGCAGCCACCGGAGCCAAGCGGGTCTGGGTGCACATCGATGTCGATGTACTCGACCCTGCCGAAATCACCGGTGTGTCGACGGCAACACCGTTCGGCGCCGGCACCGCGGCGCTCACCGATGCGCTGCGCGCCCTACGCGGACGCTTTGATTTGGCCGGGGCGACAATCGCAGGGTTTGCGCCGCGATCGCCCGTAGATGCCGTCGACGATCTCGGCACTATTCTGCGGCTCATCGGTGCGATCGCGTGAGCGCTGATTGGCGCCCCGCGGCTGAAGCTGCGCTTGCGCGCGGACGACGCTTTGATCGCCGCATCCCGTCCTTCCTGCTGCGTTCGCCGATCAGCCGGATCGGCTACGCCTGGGGCACGGCCGTTGGCTGGACCTGGGGAACGCTGTGGAGCACGGGACCCGTCGAGCGTCGAGCGGGCCTGTGGGTCTTCCGCGGCATGCCGCAGTGGACGTTCAACCGTGGCGGCGTATGCGTCGGTGGTTGTTTCCTGACCGGAGATGCCAATCCCAGCGACGCTGTGCTGCGCCATGAAGCCGTCCACAAGGCGCAATGGCTTCGCTATGGCTTCTTGATGCCGTTGCTGTACCTGCTAGCCGGCCGTGACCCGTTGCGCAACCGCTTCGAGATCGAGGCAGGACTGGAAGACGGCAACTACGTGCGCGGTGCTCAGCGGTCGGCGGGCAGCAGCCCGAAGCGCTCCGGAGCCTGAATCTGCGCGGCCGAAACAGCAAGAGTGCCGGTGAGGTGGTCCACGATGTCAGCGGTGCCGAGGTACCCGCCGAGCAACGTCACCTGAGTGGGACGCTCGTCGTCGCAGAGCATCTCGTCTGCCCATGCCGTAGCAGCACGCGCAACCGCTGCGCCGGGTGCGCACGTGCGACCGGTCCCCGGGGCACCTGTTCGCGACGAGCGGGCCAGCCAAGTCACCGTCATGCGGGCCGGAGCCTCGATGAATCCAATATCGTCGGCGTGCGGAACTTCGATGAAGACGCGTCCGGAGGCGCACAGCGGCAGAGTGCTGAGGAAGACCTCGAGGTCCAGCAGCGAGTTTTCGTCTGCGGTCACCAGGTGGTGCGAGCTCAGCCGTGCGGCCCGGCGCTGGGCGCGCCCGCTGCGAACGATGGAGGATGCCGTCATGATTCCTCCATCATACACCCAATGAAGGGTTGCCTTACCTTGGTAGCGCGACTTCTTCGACGAGCGTCTTCTGCAACGCGATGAGATCGGTGTGCGCCATCCCATTCGCCAGCAGATACTCGGCCGCCGATCCCCACCGCGCATCCACCTCATCCAAGAGCGCCCGCATCTCCTCAGCCGGGGACAGCGTCGCCAGTGCGAGCGCGTGCTGTGCCTCCGGATGCTGCGTCTGCAGGAACGTGACGATTCGACGGTTGCGCTCCTCAGGCAGTTGCGACGCTGTGAGCGCATAGTCCGCGATAACGGCTTCGCGGTCCGCCCCGACCGCCGCAAGAGCGAGTGCGACGGTGACACCGGTGCGATCCTTGCCGACCGTGCAGTGCACCAGGGTCGATTCATTCTGCGCAATTACCCGGATCGCATCCACGATGCGTGCAGCGCTCTCCTCGACAAGTTGGCGGTACATCTGCCCCAGACTGAGGTCCTCCTCGAAGAATGACGTCACCGACCCGAGAAAGAGCGGCAGGTGGGTTGTGGTCATCGACAGTGGTGGCGACGGCGCAGTGGCGACCTCTTGGCCATCACGGAGGTCGACGATGTGCGTGACCCGGCGCTCCAACTCCGCGATACCGACCGCCGTTGCTTGGACGAGGTTGCCCGACCTCAGCAGCGTGCCCGTACGGATGCGTCCGCTCTCAGCGGGCATCCCGCCGACATCGCGAACGTTGAAGACGCCGTCGACTTCGAGGATCGTCACGCCGATGCCTGCTTCCCCCGTGCCGGCACCGGGTAGCGGCCGGCGATCACCACCCGGTTGAATGCGTTAATGGAAACGCAGGCCCAGCTCAGAGCCGCGTACTCCTTTTCGGTGAAGACACTGCCGACGCGGTTGTAGACATCGTCGGGGATGCCCCCGTCATGAATGTGGGTGAACGCTTCCGCCAGCTCGAGCGCTGCACGCTCACGATCGGAGAACACGCCGCTCTCGCGCCACGCCGGCAGCTGCGCGAGGGTGTCCGGGTCGATTCCCGCCTCGGCAGCGCGGTCGACATGCACTCGCGTGCAGTACGCGCACCCGTTGCGCTGCGAACTGTGGATCATCACGAGCTCTTTCAGCCGGTCATCGATTCCGTTCGCCTCGCAGATCTCACCGACTGTCTGCGAAAATGCGTCCAGTGCCCGATAAGCGGCCGGCTCGGTTTTTGACAGGTGCACGCGCGTCTCACTCATGTCTCCATGATAGGACGGGATACCAGCATCCCGTTCTGCGTTGAAATGCATAATGTCAAGCTAACTTCTTTTGAAGAATGCATATCGCTCGGTAAACCTGCGTTGTTACTGAGCATTCTGCTCCGGCATTTCTTACTGCACGGGTTTGGGGGTCAGAATATGGGCGTGGCGACAGAAACCAACGAGTTCAGCTATCTTCCGCACCAGGCCGAAGCTCTCGGTGTGACGGCTCCGTCAGTGACGCGGCTCACCCTCGCTCTGGCCGACGGTCGCGTGATCAGCGCCCTGAAGTTCGGCGAAGGTTCTCCCGTCATCACGCTCTTGCATGGCGCAGGTCTCAACGCTCATACCTGGGACACGACCACACTGCACATCCAGCATCCGGTGCTTGCCATTGATCTAACCGGGCACGGCGATTCCAGCTGGCGGACCGATGCAGATTACTCGGCCCGAACGCTGGCCGCTGATATCACCGCCGCCCTGGATACATGGACCACCCAGCCCCAGGTCCTCGTGGGCCAGTCGCTGGGCGGTCTGACCGCGGCGGCTGTTGCCGCTGCCCGACCGGATCTCGTCCGCGAGCTGATGATCGTCGACATCACCCCCGGAATCGATACCTCGGCCGGCCCCACCGTACTGCGCAAGTTCTACGAGGGCCCCACCGACTTCGCCAGCCGCGACGAACTTGTTGACCGCGCCATGTCCCTGGGGTTCGGCGGAACACGCGCCGAAACCGAACGCGGTGTCTTTCTGAACACCCGGGTCCGTCCGGACGGCCGGATCGAGTGGAAGCATCACTTCGCTCATCTAGCCGCACAGGCGATCGCCGCTTCTGCGGATGACACGGTATCCCCCGCCGTACTCACGCCGACCGGGTGGGAGGACCTCGCCGCCGTGCAAGCCCCCATCACTCTCGTGCGCGCGATCGCCGGTTTCGTCACCGCGCCGGATGGTGAGGAGTTCGCACGCCGGGTGCCGGCAGCGCGGGTCATTGCCATGGACGCCACCCACAACGTGCAAGAAACCGCCCCGGCAGAACTCGCCGATGCCATTCGCGAACTGGCTGACCGCACCACGCTCTAGGCTCTACCCGAATCGGCACACAGCACCTGCCGCACCGAGAGGATCTCGCCCTTCATGTTCCGACGCACCAAACGCGCAGCCGTCATTTCGGTCATCGCTGCCACCGCCGTCATCCTGAGTGCCTGCGCCGGGTCTGGACCCGATCCGGTCGAGACCGCCACCGGCGTCCCGGATGCCAGCGCAACGCTCACCGTCGGGCTCGTCCTGGAGCCGACGAACCTCGATATCCGCCACACCAGCGGAGCGGCGATCGAACAGGTCCTCATCGACAACGTCTATGAAGGCTTGCTCACGCGCACGCAGGACAACACGATCGAACCGCGCCTGGCCTCCGACTACGAGGTCTCCCCCGACGGACTCACCTACACCTTCACGCTCAATGAGGGGCTCACCTTCCACAGCGGAACCGCGCTCACATCGGCAGATGTCGTGGCCTCCTTCGAGGCCGTTCGTGCCGACGAAACGATGCAGGGCTTCGCTGATTTCGCTGGTGTTGCCTCGGTCACGGCACCTGATGCGAGCACGGTCGTCATCACGCTGACGCAACCGAACCAGAACTTCCTGTTCGCACTCACCGGTCCCGCGGGGCTCGTATTCCAGTCCGGGGACACCACCGATATGCAGACTGCGGAGAACGGCACCGGCCCCTTCACACTGCAGAAGTGGAGTAAGGGCAGTTCGATCACCTTCGCCCGATACGACGAGTACTGGGGCGAGCCGGCAGGCGTCGCCGAGGTCGTCTTCGAGTACATCCCGGACTTCACGGCAGGCGTCAATGCCGCGCTCGACGGCAGCTTGGATGTTCTCACCGCCGTCGATCCCAACCTCGCACCCGAACTCGAATCCTCCGGTGAGTTCCTGCTGACGCGGGGACGCACCACCGACAAGGCCACCCTCGCCTTCAACAACGCCAAGGCTCCCTTGGATGACATCCGTGTTCGCGAAGCACTGCGCCTTGCCGTCGATCACGAGGGCCTTATCGAGGCGGTCGGCGCCGGCACCACCCAGTACGGGCCGATTCCCGAACTCGATCCCGGTTACGAAGACCTGTCCGACGTCGCACCCTACGACCCGGAGCGCGCAAAAGAGCTGCTCGCCGAGGCCGGACATGAAACGCTCGATCTGACGTTGACCATTCCGTCCTTCTACGGCACCACTGTCCCGCAGGTGCTCGTGTCTGACTTCTCCAAGGTCGGAGTCACGCTCGAAGTCGACCCGGTCGAATTCCCCACCTGGCTCGAGGATGTCTACACCAACCACGACTACGACCTCAGTTTCGTGCTGCACGTCGAGCCCCGCGACTTCGGCAACTTCGCTGACCCGACGTACTACTTCGGTTACGACAACCCCGAGGTTCAGCGGCTCTACGCCGAGGCCCTTGCCGAGATCGATGAGGATGCCTCGGCCGAGTTGCTGGCCGAAGCCGCACGCCTCGTCTCAGAGGACCACGCTGCAGACTGGCTGTACACCGGCGAGACCATCACTGCCGTCCGCCCGACCGTATCCGGATTCCCGCAAGACTCCATCAACTCGCGAATCAACCTCGCGGGTGTCACCGTCGTCACCGAATAGCCCGGTGCTGCGCTACACGCTCACACGAGGGGTCCTGCTCATCGCCGGACTCCTCGTGTCGAGCGTGCTCATCTTCCTGACTCTGCGGGTGTTCCCCGGCGACGTCGCACAGTTGATCGCGGGCACGCAGGCATCGCCTGCCACTGTGGAGGCGCTGCGGGAGTCGCTGGGGCTCAACCACCCCCTGCCAGTGCAGTACGGCGATTGGATCGGCGGAGTACTCACCGGTGATCTGGGCACGTCTCAGCTCAGTGGGGCCTCCGTCGGCGAGGAACTCGTCGAGAAGGCGCAGGTGACCGTCCCGCTGGGCATCATGTCGCTGGTGATCGCATTACTCATCGCGATTCCGTTCGGCGTCCTCTCGGCAGTACTGCGCGGACGAGCGGGAGGCACGGCCATCAGCGTGGCCGCGCAATCCCTCGCAGCAGTCCCGGTCATCTGGGCGGGGATGATGCTCATCGTGGTCTTCGCCGTCTGGCTCGGAGTGCTGCCGGCGCAGGGCTTCCCCCGCAGCGGATGGTCCGAGCCATGGCAGGCGATCCGGGCGCTGCTGCTGCCTGCGCTCACGATCGGCATAGTCGAGGGGGCGATGCTGCTGCGCTTCGTGCGCAGCGCCAGTCTGCAGGCGCGCGGTCAGGACTTCGTCCGTACAGCCGCGGCCAAAGGACTCACGCGCAATCAGGCGCTGATCCGGCACGGCATCCCTGCTGTGGGCCTGTCGATTGTGACCGTCCTGGGACTGCAGGTTGCCGGGATCATCGTCGGCTCGGTTGTGATCGAACAGCTTTTCACCCTGCCGGGAATCGGCCGGATGCTGGTAGCCGACGTCGGAACACGTGATCTGGTCAAAGTGCAAAGTGAGCTGCTGGTACTCACCGGGTTTGTTCTCATCATCGGCTTCATCGTCGATCTCATCCATCATTTCGTCGACCCCAGACAGCGGGAGGCCGCATGATGCCGCGCTGGCTGCGCTCGCTGTGGAGCAGCGCAACGGGACGTTTCGGGCTCATCACCGCAGGGGCGATCGCCCTGATCGCGCTGGTATCGATATTTTGGACGCCGTTCAATCCCCTCGACACGAACGTCCGCAACCGGTGGGCTGCCCCCAGTTGGCCGCACCTGCTGGGCACCGATAACACGGGCCGCGACATCCTCAGCCTCATCATGGTTGGTGCCCGCACAACCGTTTTCGTGAGCATCGGCGCCGGAGTCATCGCGACCCTCATCGGCATCCTGCTGGCGACTCTGGGAGCTCTGACCTTCCGCTGGATGAGAGAGACCGTCGCCGTTCTCGTCGACATCCTTATCGCCTTTCCCGTACTGATCATCGCCATGATGATCTCCTCGGTGTGGGGCGGATCACTGTGGGTGGTGATCTGGGCGGTGGGCATCGGCTTCGGCGTCAACATCGCACGCGTCACTCGTCCAGAGCTGCGACGGGTCCAGAAGAGCGATTTCGTGCTGGCCGGAAGAGCATCGGGGCTGTCGGCCGGTCAGAATCTGCTCCGTCACCTGCTGCCCAACGTTGCACCGGTGTTCATCGTCCAGCTGTCCTGGTCTATGGCGGTCGCCGTGCTCGCTGAGGCGGGGCTGTCCTACCTCGGTTTCGGTGCGTCCGTCGTTGAACCGTCCTGGGGCATTCTGCTGGCGGATCTGCAGCGGTACATCATCGTCCACCCGCTCTCGGTGGTCTGGCCGGGCCTGGCCATCACGATCACGGTGCTGGCATTGAATCTTCTGGGCGATGCGCTGCGCGAGGCGACCGATCCGACGCTGCGGCACCGGTCGGCCGAACTACATACTCCGGCGGTGGTCGCATGAGTCTCATCGTCGAGGATCTCGTCGTCGTCATCGACGGCAGACGCGTCATCGACGGCATCTCATTCGAGGTGCCCGATGGCGCGCGGCTCGGTCTGATCGGTGAGTCCGGCTCCGGAAAGTCCGTCACCGCTCTCGCGATTATGGGCCTGCTCCCCGATGGTGCAACAGCCAGCGGCAGCATCCGCTGGAATGGCACGGAGCTCATCGGGATGCCCGACAAGCACCTCGCCCGCCTGCGCGGCGACGATATCGGCATCGTGTTCCAGGAGCCCCAGACGGCGCTGAACCCGATCCGCACCGTCGGCAGGCAGATCGCCGAATCGGTCCGAATCCACACCCGGGTCAGCAGGCGCGAAGCGCGTGAGCGGGCTGTCGAAGAGGCGACGCGGGTGCGTCTGCCCGACCCCCGATCCACGATAGACAAATACCCGCACCAGCTCTCCGGAGGCCAACGGCAACGCGTCGCGATCGCCATGGCGCTCGCATGCAGACCGCAGCTGCTCATCGCCGATGAGCCGACCACCGCTCTGGATGTCACTATTCAGGCCGAGATCCTGCAATTGCTGCTCTCGCTGGTCGAGGAGCAGGGCATGTCGCTGATGTTCATCACTCACGACCTCGCCGTGCTCGCGCAGGTCGCCACCCACGGGGTGGTCCTGGAGGACGGGAAGGTGATCGAGCACGCACCGGTTTCCACGCTGCTGACCGCCCCCACCTCTCCGATTACGCAGGGGCTGCTGCGCGATGCCACCGCAACGCTGTGGCGCCCGAACGGTGGTGAAGCGTGAGCCTGATCGAAACTCGAGGCCTCAGTCGCGACTTCCCCGTGCCCAAGAAGGCGATGTTCGAACGCGCGCAGACGCAGACAGCGTTGCATCCCACAGATCTAAACATCGAGGCGGGTGAATCCATCGGCCTCATCGGCGAGTCCGGTTCTGGAAAGTCGACGCTGGTGCGGCTTCTGCTGGGACTCGATCGCCCGACGAGCGGCTCGGTCACCATCGACGGCAAGAGCGTGGATGCCAGCGGCTCCGCCCGTTCGTTGCACTGGCTGCGTCGTCAGAGCGGACTCGTCTTCCAAGACCCCTACGCATCGTTGGATCCCCGGATGAACGCCGGGCAGATCATCGCTGAGCCGCTGTGGGCACTGGGCATTGCCGGCGATCGACGCTCCCGCGTTCGTGAAGTTCTCACGCAGGTCGGACTCGAGCCCGAGATGGCTGACCGCTACCCGCACGAGTTCTCCGGTGGTCAGCGGCAGCGGGTCGCCATCGCACGAGCCATCGTCCACCGTCCCCGCATCCTCGTCGGCGATGAGCCGATGTCTGCCCTGGACGTCACCGTGCGCGCCCAGGTGCTGGAACTGTTCGAGCAGCTCCTGCGCACCGAGGAGTTGACCCTCATCGTCGTCTCGCACGATATCGGTATGGTGCAGAACCTCTGCGACACGGTCGCCGTGATGAAGGACGGGCACATCGTGGAGCGCGGCACGACAACCGACGTCCTGCTGAATCCGCAGCAGGCCTATACCCAGAGACTGCTCGCGGCGATCCCGGTCATTCCCGCAGCCGCCCGCGGTGACTCTGCTTCGGCGTGAGCGACTTCTGTAGGTAGACCGTCCCCAACGAGCGACCGAATTTGAACCCGAGGCCGCTCATGCGGCCCGACTCGATAAAACCGAGCTTCCTGTGCAATCGGATCGATGCATCCGCTCCGCTGTCGCTGATCACCGCCACGATCTCGCGCAGTCGGATCTGCTCGCACGCGTCGATCAGCTGTTCCAGCAGCGCCGTGCCCAACCCTTTTCCCCCCGCGGCCGGCCCCAGATAAATGGAACTCTCCACCGTGTACCGATACGCGGATTTCGCCGCCCACGGCTGCACAAGCGCGTAGCCGATCACCTGATTCGTCGCCGTGACCGCAACGATGAACGGCAGTTTGAGCCGCTGGAGCATCGAGAACTTCTCACGCCAGAACCGGTGTGTGGTGGGCTTCTCATCGAAGGTCACCACGGAGTTTTCGACGTAGTGGTTGTAGATGGCCCGAATGTCCGGCAGATCGCTGATCCTGACGGCGCGGATCGTGTACGCGAACGTCTCCGCCTCGGGTGGCATCGCCTGCAGATGCCGCGGTAAACGTCGACGCCGGTCACCGGGTTCGAACTGCATTCCGTCAGAATAGTGCTGGTTGCAGGTCACCGGAATCATCGGCACTCGCGACATTCCAATCGACCGGAGCCGCCCCCTGTTGCTGCAGAAGATCGTTGGCGCGGGAGAACGGTCTCGAGCCGAAGAATCCTCTTCGCGCTGACAGCGGTGAAGGATGCGCGGACTCGATGATCGGCGTCTCACCCAGCATCGGCTCGAGCCGCGCAGCATCCTTGCCCCACAGGATCGCAACCAGCGGCCGGCCGCGGGCCACCAGTGCCCGAATTGCCAGCTCGGTGATCTCCTCCCAGCCCCAACCGCGATGAGAGCCCGGCTCTCCCGGGCGAACCGTGAGCACACGGTTCAGCAGCAGCACACCCTGGTCGCTCCAGGCACTCAGGTCACCATGCACCGCCGGCTGGATGCCGAGATCATCGTGCAGCTCACGATAGATGTTCACCAGGCTCCGCGGCAGCGGACGCACATGGCGATCGGCGGCGAAGGAGAGCCCGATGGGATGCCCTGGGGTCGGGTATGGATCCTGCCCGACGATGAGCACGCGCACATCGTCCAGCGGCCGCTGGAACGCTCGCAGAATGTGCTCGGGCGCAGGAAGGTAGGGCTCGGACTGCAGTCGTTGCTCCATCGCGGCGATCGCATCCGCCGCCGGGGCGAGAGCCGCGGCCCAGCCGGGATCGATCAGCGAGCGGTGCAACACCCGCGGTCAGTCCTCGGATTCGGTGCGCACGCGCAATGTTCCACGGGCGAGCAGGTGCTGTGCGGACTGCGCGACCGGACGCATCGTGATCAGATCGAGGTTCACGTGGCCCGGAGCGTCGAGGGCGTAGCCGATGACGTCGGCGACGTCGTGGGCAGTGAGCGGAGCATCCACACCGGAGTACACCGACTCCGCGCCGAGTCGATCTCCGCGCAGGCGGTTGAGGGTGAACTCTTCGGTGTGCACCATGCCCGGGGCAACCTCGACGACGCGCAACGGCTCGCCGTTGAGTTCCTGACGCAGCACCTTGACGATCATCGACTGCGCGGCTTTCGCTGCGTTGTAGCCGGATCCGCCGGGGTACGCCGTCTGTGCTGCTGTGGAGGTGACGAAGATCAGGTCGCCATGACCGTCGGATACCGCAGCACGCCGCAACAGCGGCAGCATCCCGGCCACCAGCCGCTGGGTCGCGAGCACGTTGACGTCGAACATCCACTGCCAGTCATCGCTGTTGCCGTCTTCGACGCGATCGGTTCCGCGGGCGCCGCCAGCAACCTGTACGAGCGCGTGCACGGGCCCGGAAGCATCCAACTCGGCGATGAGGTCGGCCACCGCATCCGCGTCGGTCAGATCGCACGCGATCGCCGAAGCCCCGGTCTCCTCGACCAGCTGCTGCAAGCGATCCTGGCGTCTGGCGACGCCAATGACGTCCCAACCACGGGAGCGGAGCTCTCGCACGGTCGCCTCGCCGATCCCTGAACTTGCACCTGTCACGACTGCACGCCTGATCACCATGCATCAACCGTACGGCTTTTCCGCCGCGGCGCATGTTACGTAACATTTCCGGCGCGTTGTTGCGCAGCACGGCGTTACGTACTCTTCATGAAGCGGCATCCGCCGTCCTGACCTCTATCCGATCCAGGGAGAACCTCATGTCCGCAGCTGAAACCTGGCGTTTCGAGACCAAGCAGATCCACTCGGGCGCCGCACCCGACCCGGTCACGAAGGCACGTGCCACACCGATCTACCAGACCACGTCGTACGTCTTCGACAATGCGGACCACGCTGCGAATCTGTTCGCGCTCGCTGAGTTCGGCAACATCTACACGCGCATTCAGAACCCCACCCAGGACGTGCTCGAGCAGCGCCTCGCCGCCCTCGAAGGCGGCACCGGTGCTCTCGTCCTCTCCAGCGGCCAGGCGGCATCGACGTTCGCTGTGCTGAACATCGCGCAGGCCGGCGATCACATCGTCTCTTCCAGCTCGATCTACGGCGGCACGTACAACCTTTTCAAGTACACCCTCGCCAAGCTCGGCATCGACGTCACGTTCGTCGAGAACCAGGACGACGCCGAAGAGTGGCGACAGGCCATCCGCCCGAACACCAAGCTGCTGTTCGCGGAGACCATCGGAAACCCGCGCATCAATGTGCTCGACATCCGCACCATCGCAGATATCGCTCACGCGGACGGTGTCCCGCTGATCGTCGACAACACGATCGCGACGCCGTACCTGCTGCGTCCGTTCGAGCATGGCGCTGACATCGTCGTCCACTCGGTGACGAAGTTCCTCGGCGGCCATGGCACCACCATCGGCGGCGCCATCATCGATGGCGGCACCTTCGAATGGTCTAAGAACGTTGAGAAGTTCCCGGGCTTGAGCGAGCCAGACCCCTCGTACCACGGCGCCAGCTACACCACCGCCGTCGGTGACTCGCTCGCGTACATCATCAAGGCTCGCGTGCAGCTGCTTCGTGACCTCGGATCGGCCATCTCCCCGCAGAGCGCGTGGAACCTCATCCAGGGCATCGAGACTCTCTCACTGCGCATCGAGCGCCACGTGCAGAACGCGCAGGAGATCGCCGAGTGGCTCGACAGCCGCGAGGACATCGCCTCGGTGAACTACTCGGGCCTGCCCGCGTCGCCGTGGTACGCCAAGGCCAACGAGTACCTCCCCAAGGGCGTCGGCGCTGTGCTGTCGTTCGAGCTCAAGGGCGGCGTCGAGGCAGGTCGTGAGTTCGTCAACAGCCTGTCGCTGTTCAGCCACCTCGCTAACATCGGCGACGTGCGCTCACTCGTCATCCACCCGGCATCCACCACGCACTCGCAGCTCTCGCCTGAGCAGCAGCTCACTGCCGGCGTCACGCCGGGCCTGGTGCGCCTGTCGGTAGGACTCGAGAACATCGACGACCTCAAGGCTGACCTCGACCAGGCACTCGCTGCCGCGCGCCGTGTGTCGGAGGCTGCTCGCGCCTAAGGCATCCACAGCCCGCGCTGAGCGGTATTGGAAGAAGAACCCGGGTCGGTGCAACCGCTGACCCGGGTTCTTCCTCTTCACCGAGCAGATGGCACACGCCGGGGCGGACCAGACGCGTAACGTGCGCCCGGATGCCCCCTGAGCAGGCGACAATGGAGGCATGGACTGGCAGAGCACCTCCGAAGACACCGTGCCCTCGGCACGGGTGACGGCGGCGGATGCTCGTCTGCTGCGAGCGCGACCCCCTGTCACCGGAGCTTGGCGCGACGGCGACCCGGTCGGAGACCGCAAGTTCGTGGCATTCGGACCATTCCGCACCGAGAGCGGGCAGGAGTTGCCCAGCATCCGCGTGGCCTATGAGTCGTGGGGCGAGCTGAACGACACTCGCACCAACGCCATTCTTGTGCTGCATGCGCTCACCGGTGACAGCCACCTGCGCGGTGAAGCCGGCGCCGGGCATCCGACGGCCGGCTGGTGGGAAGACATCGTCGGACCCGGTGCGCCGCTAGACACCGATCGCTGGTGCGTCATCGCGCCGAACATGCTCGGCGGATGCCAGGGTTCCACCGGCCCCGCAAGCGTCGCCCCGAACGGTTATGAGTGGGCCTCGCGCTTTCCCTACCTCACGATCCGTGATCAGGTCGAAGCTCAAGTGCTGCTGGCGGATCAGCTGGGAATCGACAGCTGGGCGGCCGTGATCGGCGGTTCGATGGGCGGCATGCACGCACTGGAATGGGCTGTCACACATCCCGAGCGCGTTGAGCGTCTCGCGGTGCTGTCCTCTCCCCCGACGACCACGGCCGACCAGATCGCTCTGAACTCTGTGCAGATCGAGGCGATCCGCATCGATCCTCGATTCCAGGGCGGCGAGTACTACGATCTCAGCGACGGGGACGGCCCGCACCGCGGTCTTGCGTTGGCCCGCCGGATGGCGCTACTGAACTATCGCAGCCCGATCGAGTTGAACCAGCGCTTCCAACGCTCGTGGCAGTCCGGGGTGTCGCCGCTGGGCAGCGGCGGCCGCTTCGCCGTGGAGAGCTATATCGACTTCCACGGAAACAAGTTCACTCGCCGTTTCGATGCCAACAGCTATATCACCGTGGTCGAGGCGATGAACTCGCATGATGTCGGACGCGGCCGTGGCGGTGTTGAGGAGGCCCTGCACACGGTCACCGCGACCACACTTGTCCTCGGCATCGACACGGACAGGCTGTTCCCGGTCGACGGGCAGCATCGCATCGCGCGCAGCATCCCGAACACCCTCGACGGCAACGAAGCGGTCGTGCTGGCCAGCGACTTCGGGCACGACGGTTTCCTCATCGAGACCGATGAGGTCGGCGCCCACCTGCGCCGGTTGCTCGCGGCGTGAGTCAGTCGCGCAGGTAGTTCCACGGCAGAGCTGCGGTCTCCAGCCGATGGCGGCCGGTGCCGCCCTCGGGGTGTGCTGCATCGCCGCCCCAGACGAAGACGCCGCCGTCGATGATGTGCGTGGCGTAGAGCGAAGGTGCGGATGCTTGCGCCAACGCCGCCGCAACGCTCGCGCTCGACGCCAACTCATGCAGTGTCACCCACGTCGGCGGGAACAGGCGCAGCCGGCCCTCGGCGTGCAGCCGCAGCGCTTCAGGGGGTGTCAGCCAGCGCGATTCCTTTACTTCTTCGGGCGCAAGGACGAGCTCTCCCGCGGGCGCGGGCGCGAGGAAGAACCAGGTGCGTATGCGTTTTGGTGCTTCGGCCGGTGGTATCCAGCACGACAGCGTGACCAGGCGGGCTGGCCGAAGCCCCACTTCTTCTGCACACTCGCGAATCGCTGCGACCGCGGCGATCTGCTGCTCCTCACCAGCGTCAGCGCGGTCGAGCTCTTCGACCACCCCGCCGGGGAAGACCCAGCCGCCGGCGAACGAGCCGTGGTCGGGTCGGCGAATCAGCAGAGTCTCCAGCCCGCCGGGTGAATCGCGCAGCAGTATCGCTGTCCCACCGACCGGCATCGTATCCATGGGATCACCCTACGCGTCACGGCGTTCGCCCCGAGGATTACGGTCGCCTCACCGTTTCCAGCCGGGCCAGTATCGCGCCGTGCGGGCGGCTACCCTGATCCGTGCGAGCGTGGGTAGCGAGGATCTCGAACCCGGCGCGCGCGAGTTCCTTCTTCAGGGCATCGACCGGCCAGAAGTAGGCGGTCACTACTGCATGGTCGAAGGGCTCGATCCGAGGGCCCTCGAAGAAGCCGAGCAGCAGCGTGCCGCCTGGGTGGAGGCAGCGCGCGAACTCTCCGATGATCGAGGGAACGCGCTCGGGCTCGGTATGGATGAGGGAGTACCAGCTCAGGATTCCGCCCAGAGAGCCATCCTCCACAGGCAGCGACTCCAGGTCACCGACGCGGAAGAGCAGGTCCGGGAACCGGGCTGCCGCGCGCCCGACGAATTCGGGCACGAGGTCAAGCCCTTCGGCCTCGACACCGTGGTCGCGGAGAAATGCCGTCCAGTGGCCGGGCCCGCTCCCCGCGTCGAGAGCACGGCCTCTGATCGTTGCAGCCCACTCGGAAATGACCCGGCGGTCCTCGGCGGCCATCGCCTCGACGGAGCCGAGGTACTCGGTGTACTCATCCGCTCGGGCCCCATAGCTACTCCGGACCTTCTCGACAGCCATCAACCCTACGGCGTGCTGTCGCGCGCGGAGGAGATTTCATCGACCGCCTTCTCGAGCCGCTCGATCTTGCCGTCGATCTCGCCCTCATATCCTGCACGGATGTCGGCTTTCAGAACCAACGATATGCGTGAGCCGAACGGCTCCACCGCTTCGGTCGCCCGCTTGACGACGTCCATCACCGTGTCCCAGTCGGGGCCTTCAATCTCGGTGAACATGCTGGTGGTTCGGTGCGCGAGCCCCGATTCACGAACAACCTTCACGGCTGCTGCGACCGCGTCATGGACGGAACCGTCTTCGCGGCCGGTACCAGAAGGAGCAACGGAGAATGCAACAAGCATCATGTACCTCTCAGATCAGGATCGGTGGGAAATAGGGCGAACAGGAACGCGCACGAGTGCCCGAACCGCAAGCACCAGCAGGACGACCACCAACACGTTGCGAACGGTCAGCAGCAACACCGGTAGCAGCTGGGTGCGCAACAATCCGTCGTAGGTCAGCGGATAGACCAGGCAGGTCAGCGTAGCCAGGCCGAGTACGATGCCGGCCGGCACGCCCGAGCGGGTGCGATCGAAGATGATCCACATGATCACCGGAACAATCAGCCATGTCTGGAACTGGGGCGAACCGACTTTGTTCGTCACGATCAGCACAAGTACCGCGGCCAGAGCGAGCGGCGGGAACAGCCGAGGAAACGACGCCCCGCGCATCGCTTTGACTGCCCCGATCCCGATGACGACGGCCAGCGCCAGCACCATCAGCGGGGTCAGCATCCAGGCGATGAACTCGACGCCCGGTGCGCCGATCTGGAACGTCAGAATGTCGA
This sequence comes from Microbacterium wangyouchuni, assembly GCF_051546305.1. Taxonomy (NCBI): domain Bacteria; kingdom Bacillati; phylum Actinomycetota; class Actinomycetes; order Micrococcales; family Microbacteriaceae; genus Microbacterium; species Microbacterium wangyouchuni. The sequence goes on along the minus strand of NZ_JBPTMA010000002.1, from coordinate 581,171 downwards.
AGCTGTAATCAACGGATGCTGCGCCGAAATGCGCCATCCACATGAACGGTGTCGCGGCGACCGCTTCGATCTGCAGGCCGCGTCCGGTCTGCTCGGTCAGAAAACCGAACAGATGCTGGTCAGCACCGAGGAGGAACAGCACGACGATGATCGCCGCCGTGGTCGCTGCTGCGGTGAGGAGGATACGCATCCGATTCTTCGATGCCGCGACCGCCGCGAACACAAGAGCCCCCGGCCAAATCTTGATCCAGGCGGCGAACGTGAGCACGATCGCCGCCGCGCCGGGGCGGCGCACGAGCCACAGCCCGCCCACGACAGCCAGCGGCACCGTCACCGCATCGATGCGGTACATGGCGATCGGGCCGAACAGCGCCAGCGCTCCCGTCCAAAACCATCCCGCTGAGCGCCGCCGTGCGGAACCGGTGCGCCCGACGAGCAGGCCGAAGGCGACCGCATCCAGAGCTGTCACCAACACCGCCCAGCCGATCAGATACGCATCCACCGCCCCGACCACCCCGGTCAGCGGCCACGCGAGCACCTGTGTAAGCAGCATAGGCAGCAGCGCCGGTTGCGGGTATACCCACGACTCGGTGATCCCGACCACGGGCCCACCGCTGAGTGCCGCCTGGGACCACGGCTGATACACGATGACGACGTCGCCCATCGGCTGGCTCGGAAACACCCACCCCTGCCAGGCGACGAGAACATGCACGGCGAGGAACGTGCCCCACAGCAACAGTGTCCGCAACCTCACGAGAGCAGGTCCCCGATGGCAACGGGAAGAGCCTCTGCCACATCGAGCGCGACGATCGGGTGCCCGGTCTGACCATCAAGCGCCCCGGATGCTATCCGTGCCGCATATCCGTGCAACCATGCTCCGGCAGCGGCGAGCTCAGCGATCGGAGCCGCCGGCTTGCTGGCCAGGAGCGCGCCGAGCGCGCCGGCAAGCACGTCACCGGCGCCGGCCGTGGCCAACCAGCCCGGTGCGGACGCCACCGAGATGACAGCGTCGCCGGCTGCCGCCACGAGCGTTGTGGATCCCTTCACCAGCACGGTGCATCCCAGTGCTTCGGCGACTGCGGCCGCATCCGCCGCACGATCCCCGGATTCAGTCAGTTGGAGCTGCTCGCACAACCGAGCGAATTCCCCCACGTGCGGAGTCACGAGTACGGGCGCAGCAGCTCCACGAACCAGATCCAGCGCGCCTGCATCAACGACGACGGGTGCCTGACCCGCCAGAATCACGTGCAGCGCCTCGGTCTCCGCAGGAATACGCGTCGCCGCGTCTGTGCCGGACCCGATCACCCAGGCATCCACTCGGGTGCGTCCGATGTCCGGTGCCGCCACTGTCTCCGGTCGGCGGGCGATGACAGCGTCCGCTGCGCGCCCCGTCCCGACGAATCGAACGAATCCCGCACCTGCACGCCACGCTGCCTCAACACCCAGCACGGCAGCGCCCGGATAGGCGTCCGTCCCCGTCCGAACAGCGACAACGCCCCGAGAGTACTTGTCGTCGCCAGCGCCGGGCACCCGCAGCAGGTGCGCGGTGTCAGCCCGGGACCACTCGCGCATATCGACCATGGCTTCCACGCTAGCGCGCCTGCCCGGTCGAGACGGCACTACGGTCGAAGGGTGAGTCTTCTCTTTTCCCCTCTCAGCATCCGTTCTGTCACCTTCCCGAACCGCCTCTGGGTCTCCCCGATGTGCATGTACAGCGCAATCGACGGCGTGGTGCAGGAATGGCATCACACCCACCTCACCCAGTTCGCCAGCGGTGGCGCCGGGCTCATCGTCGCCGAGGCATCCGCTGTCGTTCCCGAGGGCCGCATCTCCCCGCGCGATGCCGGGCTGTGGAACGATGCGCAGCGTGATGCGTGGGCGCCGATCGTTGCGGCGATTCATGCGCGTGGTGGACTCGCCGGAATCCAACTCGCCCACGCCGGCCGCAAAGCCTCCACGTGGTGGCCGTGGGCCGAGGCGCAGGGATCAGTCGCGCATGCTGACGGCGGCTGGCAGACGGTTGCGCCGTCGGTCGTCGCCTTCGCCGGCTTCGATGAGCCGGCCGCGATGGATGCCGCGGGCATCGAGAGCCTTGTTGACAGCTTCCGCGCCGCTGCCCGACGCGCACTGGATGCCGGGTTCGACGTACTGGAGGTTCACGGCGCGCACGGGTATCTGCTGCACCAGTTCCTCTCCCCGCTGTCGAATCTGCGCACCGACGAATACGGCGGTTCGCTCGAAAACCGGGCACGGCTGCTCCTGCGCGTGGTTGTTGCTGTGCGCGAAGAGGCAGGCAACGATGTACCGCTCTTCGTCCGCATCTCAGCCACCGACCACGCCGATGGCGGCTTCCTCCCCGCGGAGGCGACCGCGGTGAGCACGTGGCTGCTCGAGCACGGAGCCGATCTCATCGACGTCTCCAGCGGCGGACTCGTGGCGCACCAGCAGATCGATGTGCATCCTGGCTATCAGGTGCCGCTTGCCGCGACGCTTCGCCAGAGCGGTGCGGTCCGGACGAGCGCTGTCGGACTCATCACCACAGGGCAGCAGGCCGAGCAGGTGCTTGCCGATGGCGCGGCTGATGCCGTCTTCGCCGGTCGGGAATGGCTACGGGATCCGCACTTCGGCCTGCGGGCCGCACACGAACTCGCAGCACCAGTCACGTGGCCGTCCCAGTACCTCCGCGCACGCTGGCGCTGACCTCCGAGGGTACGCGCCCCGAGGGGCACGGGCGCATCAGCGCCCGTGCACCCGTCGAGTCGCATCCTGGACCTCGCCGATGAGCTCTTCGAGGATGTCCTCCAAGAACAGCACCGCAGTCGTCTCGCCCTGGGCGTTGCGCACCTTCGCGAGGTGCCGGCCGGCACGGCGCATGAGTGCAAGCACGTCTTCCAGGTCGGTGTCTTCCTGCACCGGCACCATGTGATGGATGCGCTTGGTCGGGATCGGTGCCACCGTCATCGTGGCGGCGTCCGCTCCTTCCGAGGCACGCAGGATGTCCTTGAGGTGCACATAACCGACCGGCACCTGCTGCTCATCCACGATCACGTAGCGGGAGAATCCGTATCGAGCGACGGCGCGCTCAATGTCATCCGGTGTCGTGGTCTGCGGCAGCGTGACCAGATCGCCGAGCGAGACGGCGACATCACGCGCCTTCTTATCGGTGAACTCCACGGCCTTGGCGACAGCACCAGAGGTATCTGAAAGCAGTCCCTCCCGACGCGACTGGGTGACGATCGTGGCCACCTCGTCGATCGTGAAGGTCGACGCCGCTTCGTTCTTCGGCTCGACCTTGAACAGCCGCAACACGCCATTGGCGGTCGTGTTCAGAACCCAGATCACCGGCATGAACACCTTCGACACCCATACCAGCGGTGGGGCGAGGATGAGCACCGCACGATCAGGTACCGAGAACGCCAGGTTCTTCGGCACCATTTCGCCGAACACCACGTGCAGGTACGAGACCAGCAGCAGTGCGATCGCGAAGCCGACGATGTCTACAACCGCATCCGGCCACCCGAGAGCGTGCATCGGCACACCGAGCAGATGGTGGATCGCGGGCTCTGAGACGTTCAGGATCAGCAGGGAGCAGATCGTGATGCCGAGTTGGGACGTGGCGAGCATGAGCGTTGCATGCTCCATGGCGAACAGCGCAGTCTTAGCCGCCCGCGATCCCTGCTCAGCGCGGGGCTCGATCTGCGAGCGGCGTGCCGAGATCACGGCGAACTCTGCGCCGACGAAGAAGGCGTTCGCGATGAGAAGTACGACGAGCCAGACGATTCCTGCCCAATCGTTCATCGGGTCACCCCCTCGGCCGTGGCGTCAACCGGCACGGGCGTGTACCGGATGCGATCGACGCGGCGACCGTCCATCCGGATCACCTGCAGCACACCAGAGTCCAACGAGACCTCATCTCCGATCACGGGAACGCGCTCGAGAACACTCATCATGTAGCCGCCGACGGTGTCGTAGACATCTCCCTCGGGAACCTGGACTCCTGTGCTGCTGCGCAGCTCATCAGGACGCAGCTCCCCCGGAAACGCGATCGAGTCGCTGCTGCGAACGACGCCGGCACGGGTGCGGTCGTGTTCGTCTGAAACCTCTCCCACGATCTCCTCGATCAGATCCTCCAGAGTGACGATTCCGGCGGTTCCGCCGTACTCGTCAACGACGATGGCCATCTGGTAGCCCTTGGCGCGCAATTCGGATACCAGCACATCGAGGTGCAGCGTCTCCGGTACGCGTAACGGATCCGTGGACAGCGCGCCCACCGGAACGTCCACGCGACGCTCCCGCGGCACCGAAACCGCCGCTTTCAGATGCACGACGCCGGTGATGTCGTCGAGGTCGTCCGAATACACCGGGAACCGGCTCAGGCCGGTGCGTCGGGCCAATTGAATGACGTCTTCGGCCGAATCCCCGGAGAAGATCGCGTGCATGCTGGGACGCGGGGTCATGACGTCGCCCGCGGAGAGCCGGGCGAAGGTCAGACTGCGATCGAGCAGGCTGGCGGTGTCCGCCTCCAGCACACCGGCAAGCGCCGAACGGCGCACCAGTGAGGAGAGCTCTTCAGCGCTTCGTGCGCCGGACAGCTCTTCTTTCGGCTCAATGCCCATGCTGCGCAGCACCCCGTTGGCGCTGTTGTTGAGCATCACGATCGCCGGTTTGAACACCGCGGTGAAACCGGTCTGGAATGGGATGACCAGCTTGGCTGTCTGACGAGGCAGCGCGAGGGCGAAGTTCTTCGGAACGAGCTCGCCGAGAATCATCGACAGCACAGTGGCGACCACTATCGCAACGACGGTGGCGACAGGACGGACAGCACCTTCGGCGATGCCCCAGGTGATCAGCACCGGACCGAGCAGGTTGGAAAGCGCTGGCTCCATCGTGTAACCGGTCAGCAGAGTCGTCAGCGTGATGCCCAGCTGCGCCGACGAAAGATGAGTCGACGTGTGTTTGAGAGCGGAGATCGTCAGCGCCAGCCGGCTTTCGCCGCGGGCCTGACGAGCTTCTAGCTCTGCACGATCAAGGTTGACGAGGGCGAACTCACTCGCAACGAATAAACCTGTTCCTACTGTGAGTAGGAGCCCCACGCCCAGCATGACGTAGTCCATCAGCTGCTCCCCTCCTCAGAGGAAGGCAACGGGCAGTGGGGCAGAATACTACAACTGGGAGGGTCGTCCATGATGCTTAGATTCTACCGAACTTCTACCAGCTGACCGGCAGCGCCTTGCCTTCCTCGTAGCCCGCAGCCGATTGCCTGCCGACCAGCGCGCGTTCATGAAACTCCGGCACAGACGCCGCTCCCGCGTAGGTGAACGACGAACGCACCCCGGAGGTGATCATGTCGAGCAGATCCTCCACACCCGGGCGCAGCGGGTCGAGGTAGATCTTCGAGGAGGAGATTCCCTCTGCGAACAACTCCTTGCGTGCGCGCTCGTAGGCGTCGAGCCGACCGAACCGCGCTTGCACCGCTTTCGTGGATGCCATCCCCCACGACTCCTTGTAGATGCGCCCCTCGGCGTCAGCAAGCAGCTCACCGGGAGCCTCGATCGTTCCGGCGAACCAGGAGCCGATCATCACGGATGCGGCTCCCGCCGCCAGTGCCAGCGCGACGTCGCGCGGATAGCGCACTCCCCCGTCTGCCCAGACGTGTGCTCCGTGGGAGCGCGCAGCCTCTGCGGTTTCGAGCACGGCCGAGAATTGTGGTCGTCCCACCGCCGTCATCATCCGCGTGGTGCACATCGCGCCGGGACCGACGCCGACTTTCAGAATGGATGCCCCGGCATCGACGAGATCGTGCACCCCGTCGGCGGTGACGATGTTGCCGGCCACGATCGGGATACCGAGATTCAGCGCGGCGACGGTGCGAAGCGCACGCAACATCCCGTCCTGGTGCCCGTGCGCAGTGTCGAGGACGAGCACGTCGACGCCCGCTTCTGCCAGCGCTGTCGCCTTTGCGGCGACGTCGCCGTTGATCCCGACGGCGGCACCGACAGCGAGTCGACCGTCCGCGTCGACGGCTGGCGCATACAGCGTTGATCTCAGGGCGCTGCGCGCGCTGAGCGTTCCGACCAAGCGGCCATGATCGACGACCGCGACCACCTCCGCGCCCGTTTCGGTGATGACGTCGAATGCTGAACGCGCATCCGTGATGTCCTCAGCATCCAGAGCAGGCGTGCCGGTGTGCACAAGGTCGCCCAACTGCGCATCGGGCAGGGCGGTTGCCAGCCGGGTGGCTGGCAGGATGCCGCGGATCGCGGATGTTTCCACGGTCGCGCCCCTTTCGGCGACGACGATGCCGTGCCCGACAGCAGGCGGTACCAGGCGCAGCGCATCAGCGGCCGTGGCTGAAGGCGGGAGCACGAGCGGGCTGTCCCATGCCACCGGCTGCGCCTTGACGTTGCGGATCGCAGCGTCCAGATCCTGCAACGGCATGTCCTGCGGAAGGATGCCCAGACCACCGCGCCGCGCAAGCACCGCAGCCAGCCGGGGACCGGTCACGGAGTTCATGTTCGAGGCGACCAGCGGCAACGTCGCCGGCGTGCCGTCGTGCGGTGAGAGATCCACGGAAAGCCGGCTGGTGATGTCCGAGTGCCGCGGCACCAGAAAGACATCTGAGTATGTGAGATCGACCTGAGGCTGCTCGCTGACGAACTTCATACCCCCACGGTATCTTTCCGAGCAGCGAAACGGGCGAGTCTACGCGCGTATTCACATGCCAGAACACGTTAGGCTAGTACACGCGATGCATCGTTCCGGACGTTTCGGACTCGAGCATGAGACACAGCTTCAGCGATGAAAGAGGGCGATAACGCGTGGCGAACCAGGTGGCCGGCGTCGGGGGTTCAGACGACGGAGATTTCGGAGCCAATTCGTGGCTCGTCGACGAACTCTACGAACAGTTCAAGGTTGATCGCAACTCCGTCGACAAGGAGTGGTGGCCGATCCTGGAGAACTACAAGCCCGCCAGCGCGGCGGCAGCGCCCGCGTCGACGACGCCATCGAGCACGTCCGCAGCCGCAGCCGAGCACCCCGTGACTGCACCGATCCCCGTGATCGGTCTGCAGCCGGTGGCGCGCACCACGGCGAAGCCCGCAGCGCCGGCACCGATCCCTGCCCAGGCCCCCAAGCCAACGGCCAAGGCCGCTGCCGAGGAATCGGCCGACGAGGACAAGGCCACTCCGCTTCGCGGCATGTCCAAGACCCTCGCGGCGAACATGGACCAGTCGCTCACCGTTCCGACAGCGACCAGTGTGCGCACGATCCCGGCGAAGCTGCTGATCGACAACCGCATCGTCATCAACAACCACATGTCGCGCTCGCGCGGCGGCAAGGTCAGCTTCACCCACCTCATCGGCTGGGCGCTGATCCAGACGTTGAAGGAGTTCCCGAGCCAGAACGTCTTCTACGCCGAGATCGACGGCAAGCCCTCTGTGGTCGCTCCCGCACATGTCAACCTCGGCATCGCGATCGACATTCCCAAGCCTGACGGCACCCGTGCACTGATGGTGCCGAGCATCAAGCGCTCAGACACGCTGACGTTCACCGAATACCTCGCGGCCTACGAAGACCTCGTCACCCGCGCTCGAAACAACAAGCTGACCGCCGGCGACTTCGCCGGCACCACGGTCTCGCTCACGAACCCGGGCGGCATCGGCACCGTGCACTCCGTGCCGCGTCTGATGAAGGGCCAGGGCTGCATCATCGGCGCCGGCGCTTTGGACTACCCGGCAGAGTTCCAGGGCGCGAGCGCCAAGACACTGTCCGAGCTCGGCATCGGCAAGACCATCACGCTCACCAGCACCTACGACCACCGTGTCATCCAGGGTGCCGGGTCTGGCGAGTTCCTGAAGAAGGCGCACGAGCTGCTGATCGGTCAGCGCGGCTTCTACGACGACATCTTCGCTGCGCTGCGCATTCCGTACGCGCCCATCCGCTGGAACCCCGATATCGCCGTTGACCTCGCTGAGCGCGTCGACAAGCAGTCGCGGGTGCAGGAGCTCATCAATTCGTACCGCGTCCGCGGTCACCTGATGGCCGACATCGACCCACTCGAGTACGTGCAGCGTTCGCACCCCGACCTCGAGATCGAAAGCCACGGCCTGACGTTCTGGGATCTGGACCGCGAGTTTGTCACCGGCGGTTTCGGCGGTAAGCGCGTCATGAAGCTGCGCGACATCCTGGGCGTTCTTCGCGACTCGTACTGCCGCACGCTCGGCATCGAGTACATGCACATTCAGGATCCGGAGCAGCGCCGCTGGTTCCAGGAGAAGCTCGAGGTCAAGTACCAGAAGCCCGGCCACGCCGAGCAGCTGCGGGTCTTGCGCAAGCTCAACGAGGCGGAAGCGTTCGAGACCTTCCTGCAGACGAAGTTCGTCGGCCAGAAGCGCTTCTCTCTCGAGGGCGGCGAATCGCTGATCCCCCTGCTGGATGAGATCCTCCAGGGCGCAGCCGCGGCTTCCCTCGACGGTGCGGCGATCGGTATGGCACACCGCGGCCGACTGAACGTGCTCACCAACATCGCCGGCAAGACCTACGGTCACGTGTTCCGCGAGTTCGAAGGCATCCAGACTCCGGGCAACCAGCGCGGCTCTGGCGATGTGAAGTACCACCTCGGCACCGAGGGCACATTTGTCTCGGACGACAACTCCGAGCTGCCCATCTACCTCGCAGCGAACCCCTCGCACCTCGAGACCGTCGACGGCGTGCTCGAGGGCATCGTCCGCGCGAAGCAGGACCGCAAGCCCATCGGCACGTTCTCCTGGCTGCCGATCCTGGTGCACGGTGATGCCGCGTTCTCCGGGCAGGGCGTCGTCGTCGAGACGATGCAGATGTCGCAGCTGCGCGGTTACCGCACCGGGGGCACGATCCACGTGGTCGTCAACAACCAGGTCGGTTTCACCACGACGCCGACGGATGCCCGCACCTCGGTCTACGCGACCGACGTCGCCAAGACCATCCAGGCGCCGATCTTCCATGTCAACGGCGATGACCCCGAGTCGGTCATCCGCGTTGCTCAGCTCGCGTTCGAGTACCGTGAGCGCTTCCACAGCGACGTCGTCATCGATCTCGTCTGCTACCGCCGCCGCGGTCACAACGAGGGCGATGACCCGTCGATGACGCAGCCCCTGATGACCGACCTCATCCAGGCGAAGCGTTCGGTTCGCAAGCTCTACACCGAGGCGCTCGTCGGTCGCGGTGACATCACCCAAGAAGAGTACGAGCAGGCGAAGGACGACTTCCAAGGCCGTCTGGAGGTCGCGTTCGCTGAGACGCACGCTGCGGAGACCGGCGCAACGCCGATCGCTCCGGAACTCACGTCCTCGAACGAGGTCGTCGGCGAGCCCGAGGTCACCGGCATCTCGCCAGAGATCGTCTCGCTGATCGCGGAAGCATTCGCGAACAAGCCCGAGGGCTTCACCGTTCACCCGAAGATCCAGCAGCTGCTCGACAAGCGCGTCGAGATGACGCGCAGCGGCAACATCGACTGGGGCTTCGGCGAACTGCTCGCATTCGGGTCGCTGCTGGCTGAGGGCACCCCGGTGCGCCTGGCCGGCCAGGACTCGCGCCGTGGCACGTTCGTGCAGCGCCACGCAGTCATGCACGACCGCGCCAACGGGCAAGAATGGTTGCCGCTGTCGAACATCTCGGAGAGCCAGGGGCGATTCTTCGTCTATGACTCGCTGCTGAGCGAGTACGCGGCGCTGGGCTACGAGTACGGGTACTCGGTTGAGGCTCCAGAAGCTCTCGTGCTCTGGGAAGCGCAGTTCGGTGACTTCGCGAACACCGCCCAGGCCGTCATCGACGAGTACATCTCCTCAGCCGAGCAGAAGTGGGGCCAGCAGTCCGGCGTCACGCTCCTGCTGCCGCACGGGTACGAGGGCCAGGGCCCGGATCACTCCTCGGCACGCATCGAGCGTTTCCTGCAGCTGTGCGCTCAGGAGAACATGATCGTTGCCCGTCCATCGACGCCGGCTTCGTACTTCCACCTGCTGCGCCGTCAGGCGTACGCTCGTCCGCGCAAGCCGCTCATCGTCTTCACGCCGAAGGCCATGCTGCGCCTGCGCGGTGCGACCAGCAGCGTCGAGGACTTCACCCAGGGTCGTTTCCAGCCCGTGATAGACGACAATCGCGGTGTAGACCCGGCGGCCGTCAAGCGTGTGCTCGTGCACTCCGGCAAGGTGCACTGGGATCTGCGCAGCGAGCTGGAGAAGAACCCGAACCCGGAGATCGCGCTGGTGCGGCTGGAGCAGCTGTACCCGACGCCGATCGATGCACTGAAGGCAATCACCGACTCGTACCCGAACGCTGAGCTCGTCTGGGTTCAGGAGGAGCCGGAGAACCAGGGCGCATGGCCGTTCCTCGCTCTCGCCTTCGCCGATGTTCCCGGTGACCGGCAGTTCCGGACCGTTGCACGCACGGCATCCGCTTCTCCGGCGAGTGGCTCCTCCAAGGTGCACGCCGTCGAGCAGGCAGATCTGCTCAAGCGTGCCCTCACGATGGACTGATCATGGCCTGATCGCACGAACCCCGTAGCGCCGCAGATCCTGCAGCGCTACGGGGTTCGTGCTCAGTATCAGGTACTCAGTACCAGATACTCAGTACCGGCGCTTCAGCGGCTCGGAAAGCGTCGTCGATGGATGCAGCAACCTCAGCCGTGACATCCATCCGGCCAGCAGCCCGCAACTGCGCGGCGCTGACGCCACCGACGTACAGCGCGGAGAGCGTCGAGACATCAAGCGTGACATCCGCTTCTCCGCCCTCAACTGGGGTAAGCAGCGCGTGGCCGTCTTCGATGGCCAACCGCCAGCATCCCGAAGCGAAGCCGAGCGTATCTTCCACGCGCAGCACGATATCCAGCGGCGCGCGGTAGGTGCGAGCGGTGAGCGCGGCCGGAACATCCAGAATGCGCAACCAGCCGTGATCGTGCACCGCAATGTCGACACCACGCTGATCGGCAACCAGCCACGGCAGCGGATCATCGGTGGGCCGGAGGTCGACAGAGATCTTGTTCACGAGATCGTGCTGCAGAGCGAAGCCCCAGAGGGCGCGAAGCGCATCGGGTGTAACCGTGGAGATCTGGTAGATCGACATCTCAGAGCGGAACTGCCCGGGGATCTCTTCAACCTTGTACGCCATCACACCGCGCACAGCACCGGTCTCATCGAGATAGCGCACTCCACGCACGGCCGCCGGGGCGGGGTGACCGGCTGCAAGGCCTGCAACGCGGTCCCAACGGCGATCCCACCCGGCGACCTGCCCGGCTCGCTGGGTGCGCTCCACATCGTGCAGCGCGGCAAAGCTCTTCTTCAACGTCTCTTTATCGACGTACTCCAGGGCGCCGGACGGCGTCCCCCCGGCCCACCCGGCTCGTCTGGTGTCGACGGTGACCCGCGCAACCGGAACCGCGGATGCGAAACCGTAGCGGCCGTAGATCGTCGCTTCCGAGACCGTGAGGCCGGCGATGGCGACGCCGGCGGATGCCGCTGCGCGAAGCTCGCCCTCCAGCAGGGCCCTGGCGATGCCGCGGCGCCGGTGCGTACCAGCCACGGTCACCGAACTGATCGCCCACATCTCGATCTCGCCGCCGGGAACCGTCAGCGGTGTGGTCCAGGAGTTGATTGTCGCAACCGGCCACGCACCCACCGGTGCATCCGCCTCGAACACGCCGATGTTGCGACGGTCAGCGATCGCGGCGCCATCGGCCTCGACGACATCTGCTGCCGGATCCTTGTCGAGGAACCCCCGAGCGTCGGCGCGCACGAAGGCTTCGCTATCGGCAGCCGATGCGGTGTCGATAATTCGATAGGTCAATCGTTGAACGGCAAGCCGATCAAAAGAAGAGGGGTCGACGGGGACATTTCGTGCGTCGGTCATCCTTCCACCCTAAAGGCAGACCACCGACAGCGTCGGTCAGTGCGCGGCGGCCTGGGCAGCGCGTAGCTTGGCCAGCACCTGGTCACGCAGCTCTTCCGGAGCCGTCTCCTTGCACGCGCGAGCCACGACCTCGGTCAGAGTGCTGGCGACAAGCGCCTCACCCTGGCAGGACGCACAGTTCTCGATGTGCTCGCGGATCTCGGCGTGCTCGGTCTTGCACACTTCGTTGCGGAGGTACTCCTCCAAGTCCTGACGGGCTTTGGTGCAGCCGCAATCGCTCATTTCTTGCTCCTTGTAGCGGCCGCGGCGATTCCTCGCTCCGCGGCATAATCCGACAGCAACTCGCGCAACATCCGTCTGCCACGGTGCAGACGACTCATCACGGTGCCGATGGGGGTTTTCATGATGTCGGCGATCTCCTGGTAGGCGAATCCCTCGACATCTGCCAAGTAGACCGCCAACCGGAAGTCTTCCGGTACTTCCTGCAGGGCATCCTTCACGACAGACGCGGGCATCCGATCGATGGCTTCTGCCTCAGCAGAGCGGCTGTGCGTCGCCGTCGTCGACTCTGCTCCGCCCATCTGCCAGTCTTCCAACTCGTCGATCGTGCCCTGATAGGGCTCGCGCTGACGCTTGCGGTAGATGTTGATGTACGTGTTCGTGAGGATGCGGTACAACCACGCCTTGAGGTTCGTTCCCTGTGTGAACGACGCCCAGGACGCGAAGGCCTTGACGAACGTCTCCTGCACAAGGTCTGCCGCATCGGCGGGATTGCGCGTCATACGCATCGCCGCCGCATACAGCTGATCCATGAAGGGAATCGCCTGTTCCTCGAACTCACGCCGAGCGTCGCCGAGTGTGTCTGCGGGTGCCGTGTCATCCATCACGGGCCAGTCTAGGCCGACGAGCACCTCCAGCCCACTCTCCAGCGTTGCGACCATAGTCACTCCTTCTCGGCGGTTTGCGTACCATTCACTAAGGTGGAACCGATGACTGACACACGGTATTCCCCTTCCCCCGCCAGGGGCGCCTACACCGCGCCCGATGCATCTGGCGCTGTGAACTCGACGCTGACCATTCCCGGGTCGAAGTCACTGACCAACCGCGAGCTGATCATTGCCGCTCTCGCCGATGGCCCCGGCCGCCTGGTCGGCCCGCTGCATTCCGATGACTCGCGCCGGATGGTCGATGCGCTGCGAGCACTCGGAGTAGGTATCGAAGAGGTCGAAGGGGCCGGTGAATTCGGTCCTGACCTGGAGATCACTCCCGCGCCGCTCACCGGCGGAGCCGAGATCGACTGCGGGCAGGCCGGCACCGTCATGCGTTTCATCGCACCGCTTGCGGGCCTTGCCACTGAGGATGTCCGCATCACCGCGCATGAAACCGCGCTTCACCGTCCGATGGGTGCCATGATCACCGCGCTGCGCGATTTGGGCGTCGACATTGATGACGAGGGCACGTGGTCCCTGCCGTTCACCGTTCGCGGCCATGGCCGCATTCGCGGCGGTCGCCTGGAAGTGGATGCCTCGGCATCCAGCCAGTTCGTCTCAGGGCTCCTGCTGGCCGCCCCCCGCTTCGACGTCGGATTGCACCTCGTCCACACCGGTGAGCACCTGCCGAGCCTGCCGCACATCGACATGACGATCGAGTCGCTCAGCCGCCGCGGCATCCGCATCGAAAGACCGGCGACCGGCGAGTGGCTGGTGGAGGCGGGCATCCCGCGCGCCAAGGAGATCGCGATCGAGCCTGATCTGTCCAACGCCGCACCATTCCTAGCTGCGGCGATGGTCACCGGTGGCGAGGTGACGATCACGGGATGGCCGCTGCATTCCACCCAGCCGGGCGCGCTGCTGCCGGAGATCCTGCAGGCCATGGGCGCCCACGTCGGCCGTCACGGCGGCGCGATGACCGTACGCGCCGGTGACAGCATCCGTGGCCTCGATCTGGACCTCTCCGCTGCCAGTGAACTGTCACCCACGATCGTCGGGCTCGCGGCCTTCGCCGATGCGCCCACGACCATCCGCGGTATCGGGCATACGCGGATGCATGAAACCGATCGCATTGCCGCGCTGCTCAAGAACCTCACGGCCCTCGGCGGAGAGGTCGAGGAACTTCCCGATGGGCTGCGCATCATCCCGCGTCCGCTGACCGGCGGCCACTGGGGCGCGCACCACGATCACCGTATGGCGACAACCGGAGCGCTGGTCGGACTGCGCGTGCCCGGCGTCATCATCGATGACATCGGCACCACGGCCAAGACTCTGCCGGAGTTCACCCAGCTGTGGGAGCGGATGCTGGGAGGCACCGCCGCGTGAGTTGGCTCGGCCCAGACGATGACCTCGAAGACGACTTCGAGGACTTCGACGAGACCAGCATCCGTCAGCGCCCTAATCCGAAAGCCAATCGTCCACGCACCAAGCGCCGGCCAGCGCACGAGGATGCGCAGGTCGGCAGGGTGCTCGGAGTCGATCGCGGCCGCTACAGCGTCATGCTGGATGAGGACACCACCGACGAACGGGTGATCACCAGTACGCGGGCACGCGAGCTCCGCCGCACTCCCATCGTCACCGGAGACCGGGCCCGTGTCGTGGGCGATACCTCCGGGACCGAAGGCACGCTCGCACGCATTGTCAGCATCGTCGATCGCACATCGTTGCTTCGTCGCAGCGCCGATGACAGCGATCTCGTCGAGCGCGTCATCGTGGCCAACGCCGATCAGATGCTGATCGTGGTCGCAGCCGCCGATCCCGAACCACGCGCACGCCTGGTCGATCGTTACCTGGTCGCCGCTTTGGATGCCGGCATCCGCCCGCTGCTGGTCGTGACGAAGACCGATCTCGCCGATCCGAGCGCATTCCTGTCGTATTTCGACGGACTCGACCTGCAGGTGTTCACCAGCGCGAACGACCAGATGCCGCTCGAGGAGATCGGTGCGGCACTGATCGGCCACTCCACTGTTTTCGTCGGCCACTCCGGCGTCGGCAAGTCAACCCTGGTGAACGCTCTCGTCCCTACGGCAGACCGGGCTACCGGGCACGTCAATCAGGTCACCGGGCGCGGGCGTCACACCTCCTCGTCGACCGTCTCGCTGCGATACGAGGGCGCGGCCGGCTCCGGATGGGTGATTGATACTCCCGGGGTTCGTTCTTTCGGTCTCGGTCACATCGACCCGGCGAATGTGCTTGCCTCGTTCACGGAGCTCGCGTACGTCGCCCAGCGCTGTCCCCGCGGATGCACCCACCTGCCGGATGCTCCGGACTGTGCGCTCATCGAAGCAGCGGAGCAGGGTGAGCTGAACCCGGCCGAACTCGGGCGGCTGGACTCCCTGCAGCGCCTGCTGCAGACCTTCGCCGACAAGGCCGAAGCGAACCCGGGTTCGTCCTCGGGTCGATAGGCTGGTGCACGTGACGAATCTGCGCCTCGAACCCGGTACCGCTGCTCCCGACTTCTCGCTTCAGGATCAGGACGGGTCCACTGTGACCCTCGCTGACCTTCAGGGCCAGAAGACGATTCTGTACTTCTACCCGGCGGCGATGACACCGGGATGCACGACGCAGGCGTGCGACTTCCGCGACAGCATCGCGTCGCTGCAGGGTGCCGGCTACCGCGTGATCGGCATTTCTCGGGATGAGCCGAGCAAGCTCGCTGCATTCCGTGAGCGCGATGCTCTCCCCTTCACGCTGCTCAGCGACCCCGATCACGCCGTGCACTCCGCCTACGGCGTGTGGGGCGAGAAGATGAACTACGGCAAGGTCGTCGAGGGCGTCATCCGTTCGACCTTCGTTCTGGATGAGAACGGCACGATCACCCACGCACAGTACAACGTCAAGGCGACCGGGCACGTTGCACGGCTGCGCAAGACGCTCGGCCTGGACGCCTGACCCGCCTCAGTCGGCGACCGGGTCCTCGGTGGAGTCGGGCGGGCGGACGGCCTCTTTCCGCGTGCTCGCGAGCAGGAGGACGAAGCACAGGACGCTCGGGATACCCACGCCCAGGACGAACGTCCAGGCGATCGGCGGCACAGTGAGAGTCGCGAGCACCAGCGCGATGGCGAGCAGCTGCAGCACCACTCCCCCGGACCGCGCCCACATGTGGCCGACCCGCGTCCCCCAGGCGAAGGCGAAGAGCGCCGCAGCACCGATCAGGGTCAGCACGATCAGTGCGATGGCTGTGATCAGCGACGCCGCTTCGCCCGCCCCCAACTGGAAAAGTTCGATGATCGCAAACACCGTTACGGCGGCGCCTTCGAGGGCCAAAACCGCAGCTGCTGCCATCGCAAGGCGGGGTGCACGCACAATGTCTCCTGAGAAATCAGATTTGTAGGCAGAAAATCCTTGATTTCGCGCCCGAGCTGTAACACAATGTTAACAGTCATGTGCTCCCACAGCGGCGTGGGGCGAGCAGATGCTCGCACTACAACTGAGCGACGACACCCGATATCGTCGCCCGAACTGAGCGTTCGTACCGCGATCACTCACTGAGAATCCACACCAAGGAGCCCTAATGGACTGGCGCGACAAATCCGCCTGCCTGACCGTCGATCCCGAGCTGTTCTTCCCCGTGGGGAACACCGGGCCTGCGGTCGACCAGATCGAGAAGGCCAAGGCGGTCTGCGCCACCTGCACCGTCACCGAGGTCTGCCTGCAGTACGCGCTGGAGACGAGTCAGGACTCCGGTGTGTGGGGTGGCCTTTCCGAGGACGAGCGCCGTGCGCTCAAGCGCCGCGCCGCTCGTGCGCGTCGCGCCTCCTGACCGCGTTCACACCTTTACGAAAAAGGCCCTCCTTCCGGAGGGCCTTTCTCATTTCTTCAACCAGCGCATCGGGATGTCGATGGACACCTCGGTGCCCTCCCCGTCGCTTCCGCGCCACTGGATGGAGCCACTGAGCTCGCCCTGGATCAGAGTGTGAATGATCTGAGTCCCCAGGCCCTGTCCCACGCGTCCCTCCGGCATACCGTGCCCGGTGTCACGCACGGAGACGTGCAGGTTGTCGTCAGTTCGGACAGCGTCGATCGTGACGGTGCCTTCCTTGCCGGCGAGACCATGCTCGACGGCGTTGGTGACGACCTCGGTCAGCGCCAGGGCCAGCGGTGTCGCATATTCGCTCGGCAAAACGCCGAACTTTCCGGTTGACTGCGTGCGCGCGCGGGTGTTGGGGGCAGCCGCCACCTCGGCGACAAGATTGAGCACACGATGGAAGACCTCGTCGAAGTCGACGGTCTGAGTGAGCCCCTGCGCCAAGGTGTCGTGCACGACGGCGATGGCGTCCACCCGACGCATGGCCTGACTGAGGGCGTCCCGTGCTTCATCGGAATGCGTACGACGCGCCTGAATGCGCAGCAGCGATGCCACCGTCTGCAGATTGTTCTTCACACGATGGTGGATCTCACGGATCGTGGCATCCTTCGTGATCAGCTCCTGCTCCTGGTGACGCAACTCGCTCACGTCACGGCACAGGATGATCGCACCGATGCGGTTGCCATGATCCTTCAGCGGGATGGCCCGCAGTGACACGGTGACACCCCGCGCTTCGATGTCGGTCCGCCAGGGAGCACGCCCCGTGACGACGACCGGAAGCGATTCATCGACCTGGCGGGTGGCCGGAAGAATCCGCGTTGTGACCTCGGCCAGCGACTCTCCCTCCAACTCGTCCTCGAACCCCATCCGGTTGAAAGCCGACAGCGCGTTCGGGCTGGCGAAGGTGCTGATGCCGTCCACATCAATGCGGATGAGGCCGTCAGAGGCACGGGGAGCGCCACGACGCGGCGACGTCGGTGCTGCGAGGTCGGGGAATTCCCCGGTGCTGATCATCTGGAACAGATCGTTCGCGCACTCGTCGAAGGTGATCTGCTGCCGGGACGGTACCCGCGCTTCACCGAGATTGGTGTGCCTGGTCAGGATGCCGATCACCGGTGTCCCTTCCCCGGCTCTGCCGCGCTCGCGCACGATCGGGACGGCTCGCACCCGGGTGGGAATCTCTTCGAACCAGTCCGGCGACGACGAATCGATGATCTCACTGGAGTCGAACGCGGACTGCACCTGCGTGCGCCACTGCGGACGAACCTGATCGCCGACGATATCGCGGTAGAACAGGGTCGCGGCGCCGCTGGGGCGCGTGTGCGCTACCGCGACGAAGGAGCCTTCCTTGGTGGCGACCCAGATGACGATATCTGCCGAGGCGAGGTCGGCGAGCAGCTGGCCGTCACCGGAGAGACGATGGAGCCATTCGACGTCGTTATCGGTCAGGCAGCCCTGGGCATGGACGAGATCACTGAGGGTTGACACCTCATCAGCCTAGCGGCGCATCCGGTATGGAATTTGCTCACAGCACGGCGAATGAGGTCGCGCGCCACCGGCGATCCAATCCCTCCAGCCGGATAGCCACCGCCCGTGTTCGGCCGCGCCCCGCGACGATCACCACTGCCTCGACCACCCCGTCTGCGGGGAACGTTTCACGGATGGAGAGGATCTCGAAGACAGGTCGCGACGGCGCCGTGCCACGAGCATTCCGTGCGCGAGCGGAGAGGTTCGCTCGCGTGCCGAGTTTTCGATACGCTTCTTCGCTGAACCAGCGGGCCAGCTGGTCGAGTTCTCGCACACCGGCGAAAACCTCGAGGACTCCCTGTGTCAGACTCCGCACCAACGCGGTGGGGTTCGGGAGGTCGTCGGCAGTGGTCGGTTGCGGTGCGAAATACTCATGAAGCGTCATCGTTGTCACTCTCGGTATCGAATGCGAGCCAGTACACCATGCGCGCGGCCCTGCTCGCACGGCTCTGACCAAAAATGTGGATAACCCGTACACGAGCAGAATCTCCCCTACGCTCGATCGCGTGCACTGGGATCGCCTGTTCGAAGACCTCGAAGGCCAGCTGGCCGCTGAGTGGGAGGCGGAGCGCGCCGTATTGGATGCTGAGTCCGAGCGGCTGCGGATCGCCAAGCTCAGCCTGCGCGTGCGCCTGCGTGTTCTGCAGGTGCAGGAAGCACCGGTGACGTTGCGGCTTGTGGACGGAAGTCGTCACTCTGCCTTGATCCGGGCGATCGGCGCGGATTGGGCTGCTGCACAGTCAGCCGGATCACCAACGGCGATCATCGTGCCGCTCGCCGCCCTGACGAGTGTTGAGACGCACCACGGTGCCCTCCTGGACACACTCGATGACACCCCGCTGCCGGCCGATGGACTGCGCGATCGGATGACGCTGGGATTTCTCTTTCGCGATCTGGCTCGTCGGCGCCTGCCGCTGCACCTCGCGCTTCGCGATGGCGAGGTGCTGCACGGAACGATCGATCGGGCCGGAAGCGATCACCTCGACATCGCCGTGCATGATCGGGGCGAGTCTCGCCGTGCCGATGCCGTGCGATCGTTCCGCATGGTGCCGGTGGATGCCCTGGTATGGGCACGCACCGATGGTGCGGCCCTCTAGCTCAGGAACGCGGCCGGCCCCATACCTCGGGGAAGCTCGCTTCGTCTGCCTGACGCCAGAGCGCCATGCGTCGAGCTGCTTCGGTCTGCTCTTCCAGGTACTCCGCGATGCTCTGCTCTTCAACCCGCCACCGAGCGGGAGAACCCAGCTGTGCGCCGCGCAGGCTCCCGGCCAGGATGAGCTCGATGACCTCATCTATTTCGACGCTCAGCAGTTCTGCCACCTGCGCAGGGGCGAGGTAGCGAGAAGCAGATGTGGGCGAATCAGCCATAGTTCCATTGTGTCGTGCCCAGCGCCTCTGGCCAGACCGCTTTCAAGCCCTGTGGATAACTTTTCGCCTGTACTTTCAGATTCTGTGACGATGTGGACATGACGACCCAACCGCGCGCGCGACGCGCCTTCTGGGGCGACGTCCGATTTCTGATCGGCATCGCTCTGGTCATCCTCTCGATCGTCGGTGTCTGGCTGATCGTGTCTTCGGCACGGCAGACAACACCGATATTGCAGGCGAACCGTACGATCACCCAGGGTGAGGCGCTGGTCTCGGATGATTTCCGTGTGGTTGAGGTGAGTCTTGGCAGCGTGGAAGGCGGATACCTCTCGCCGCAGGAGCTGACCGGCGGCCTCATCGCCGCACGCACGCTCTCCGACGGTGAACTTCTGCCCGCGGCGGCGGCAGCCGAAGCCAAAAGCGGTCGCACGACCAACATCGTGATCGAAAGCAGTGTCGGCCTGCCTGAGGCAGTCGGCCCTGGCACGGCGGTCGAGCTCTGGTACTCACCGCTCATCGTGGACGGTGATGAGTTCGATGCCCCGCGTATTCTCTCCGCTGATGTCGTGGTCGCCTCCATCCCCGAGGGCGGCGGGATGCTCACCCAGCGAAGCGCGGCCGTTGAACTCGTGATCAACCGCGCAGATGTCGCAGACGTGCTGGCAGCCATCACCGGCGGAGCCGCCCTCTCAGTGGTGCCCGTCGGATCCGGCTCATGACCGCGGTCGTCGTCGCGTTGGATGAACCACGCGCCACATCCCTCAGCGCTGGACTGGAACGCGAGGGCATCCACATCATCGCCGTCGTGCCGGCAGATGAGGTCCCCCGCGCGCTGCTTTCTGAGGCCGACGCGATCATTCTGCCGGCGACTCGCGCGGCCGTGACCACCGAGTTGGTCGCGTTCTGCGACCAACTCGGCGTCCGCATCTGCACCCTCGGCGGCGGAGAATCACGAGTACTGAGCCGCTATGGGCTTCCCGAGTCGCTGCCGGATGATGCCGAGGCCTGGCAGATAGCGGATGCTCTCGCGCAGGAGATCCCAGAGATCGCACAGCCGCCAGCATCCTCAGCACGACGGGTGATCGCCGTTTGGGGTCCGCACGGCGCCCCAGGACGCTCAACGATCGCTATCCAGCTCGCTGTCGAGCTGTCTCGCTCTGGACGGGGCTGCGCTCTTGTCGACGCCGACACCGTCGCGCCGTCTCTCGCACTGCTGCTGGGTCTGGGCGATGAAGCTCCGGGCATCGCTGCCGCCTGCCGGCGCGCAGAGCTCGGCGGTTTGGATGCTGCGGAGCTCAGTCGCCTCGCGGCCCGTGTGGAAACCAGCGCCGGCAGCATCGAGGTGCTTGCCGGACTCAACCGTCCGTCACGCTGGCCGGAGCTCTCCGCAACACGACTGCGCACCGCTATCCGACTCTGCCGCGACTGGGTCGACGACACGATCGTGGATATCTCAGCATCCTTCGACGCCGACGAGGAGATTTCAGACGACCTGTCCGGCCCCAAGCGGCATGCAGCCACTACGACGGTGCTGTGCGAAGCAGACCGGGTGATCGCGGTCACAGCCGGCGACCCGCTGTCAATCTCTCGGTTCCTGCGCGACTACGCCGAAGTGCGCGGACTCATCGGAGCAACCACGCAGATCTCGGTCGTCGTCAATCAGGTGCGCCCTGGCCCGATCGGCATCGACGCCCGTGGTCAGATCCGTCGCGCACTCGAGCGCTTCTCGGCCATCACAGATGTGACGTTCCTGCCGTTCGACCAGCGCGCCGCCGACGCTGCTCTCCTGCACGCACGGCCGATGGCCGATGTCACGCCCCGCTCAGCCCTCGTTTCGGCGATCCGCCGACTCGCCGAGAGCCTGGATCCGCCAGCACCGCGTCTGCGCGCTCAGGTCACTGCTGGTAACTTGCGAGGAAGTTCCCGAGTCGCTCGATGGCTTCGCCCAAAACCCGCGGCTCAGGGAGCGTCACCACGCGGAAATGATCCGGAGTGGGCCAGTTGAAGCCGGTGCCCTGCACGACCAGTATGCGCTCGGAGATCAGCAGGTCGTAGATGAACTTCTCATCGTCGTGGATCGCGTGCACGTTCGGGTCCAGGCGGGGGAAGGCATACAGCGCCCCCTGCGGCTTCACGCAGCTGACGCCGGGGATCGATTCCAGCCCCTGCCACGCAATGTCGCGCTGCTCATGCAGTCGCCCTGTCGGCGCGATGAGAGCGTCGATCGATTGCACGCCACCCAGCGCCGCTTGCACGGCGTGCTGGGCCGGGACGTTCGGGCACAGGCGCGTCGAGGCGAGCAGGGTGATGCCCTCCAGGAACCCCGTGGCATGCCGCTGCGGCCCGGTGATGACCAGCCATCCGGAGCGGAACCCCGCCACCCGGTAGGTCTTGGAGAGCCCGTTGAACGTCAGGCACAGCAGATCGGGGGCCAGCGTGGCCGTGGGAATGTGTACGGCGTCATCGAAGAGGATGCGGTCGTAGATCTCGTCGGAGAGTATCAGCAGCTCGTTCTCACGAGCGATCTGCACGAGTCCCTCCAGAACCTCGCGCGAGTACACCGCACCGGTCGGGTTGTTCGGGTTGATGATGACGATCGCCTTGGTCTGCGGTGTCACCCTCGAGCGGATGTCCTCAAGGTCGGGCGCCCACCCGTTCTGCTCATCGCAGATGTAGTGCACCGGGGTTCCGCCGGCAAGACTCGTCATCGCGGTCCACAGCGGGTAATCCGGTGCGGGGATCAGCACCTCGTCGCCCTCATTGAGCAGCGACTGCATCGTCATGGTGATCAATTCGGAGACGCCATTGCCGAGGTAGACGTCATCCGGGCCGAAGCTCGGGAAGTCCTCGATCTGCTCGTAGCGGCTCACCACGGCGCGGCGGGCCGAGATGATGCCGCGACTGTCGCTGTACCCGTGGGCCGTGGGAAGCGCTGCCAGCATGTCGTGCACGATCTGGTGCGGCGCCTCGAATCCGAAGATCGCGGGGTTTCCGGTGTGCAGTTTGAGGACGTTGTGCCCCTCCGCCTCCATTCGCGCCGCCTCGACGAGCGCTTTACCGCGAATCTCGTACAGGACGTTCTTGAGTTTCGACGATTGATCGAACTGGCGCTTAGGGGTCATTGAAAAAGCCTACCGGCTTTCTGCCGGCAGGCTTTTTCAGATCAGCTGACGCTTACTTCTTCTTCTTTTTGCTCTCGGCGCGGCGCTGCTCACGGTTCTGCGCCTGCGGCGTCTCGCCATCAGTGCGCTGGCCGAATGCTCCGCGCGCAGCAGGTTCGGCTGCATCACTGCCTGCAGCTGCGGCCGCCTGGCGCAGTCGATCGGTTGCCGACTGCTGCACCTGGCCGCGTTCGTTACGCACTTCTACTTCGCCCGCGTCATTGGGTGCCGAGTACTCGAGGCGTTGCTCGCCACCGTCGACGGCAAGACCCTTCGCCTCCACCTCGGTGGTCTCGGAGTCTCCGACGCGGCGCACCTCGACCTCGAGGTTGTAGAGGTAGCCGACAGATTCTTCCTTGATCTGGCCCATCATCGACTGGAACATCGCGAAGCCTTCGCGCTGGTACTCGATCAGCGGATCACGCTGGGCCATTGCACGAAGCCCGATGCCGTCCTTGAGGTAGTCCATCTCATAGAGATGATCACGCCAGCGACGGTCGAGAACCTGCAGCACGACGCGGCGCTCGAGCTCCCGCGTCGCGGCCTCGCCCAGCATCTCTTCGCGCTTCTCGTAGGCGATCTTCGCATCGGAGAGAAGCTCACGGGTCAGGCCGTCCGCGGCGATGCCGCCCTTGCGTCCTGCACCCTCAGCCACGACCTCGTCGATGGTCACGCCGACCGGGTACAGAGTCTTGAGCTCAGTCCACAGCGCGTCGAAGTCCCAACTCTCGTTGTGGCCCTGTCCGGTGTGATCAGCAACGACTCCGGTGATGGCGTCTTCGATGAAGTGCTGAACACGGTCGGCGATCTCGTCGCCCTGCAGGATCTGACGACGGTCGGCGTAGATCGCCTCGCGCTGGCGGTTGAGAACGTCATCGTACTTCAGCACGTTCTTGCGCATTTCAGCGTTGCGGGACTCCACCTGCGACTGCGCGCTGCGAATGGCGCGCGAGACCAGGCCCGATTCGATCGGCACGTCATCCGGGAAGTTCGTGCGCGCGAGAATCGCCTCGGCGGCACCGGACTGGAACAGCCGCATCAGGTCGTCGGTGAGACTCAGATAGAAGCGGCTTTCGCCGGGGTCGCCCTGACGGCCGGAGCGACCGCGCAACTGGTTGTCGATGCGTCGAGACTCGTGGCGTTCGGTACCGAGCACATAGAGCCCGCCGGCCGCAGTGACCTTGGCGCTCTCTTCTGCGACGACCGCCTTCATCGACTCGTACGCCTCATCCCAGGCGGCCTCGTACTCTTCGGGCGTCTCTGCGGGGTCGAGGCCCCGCGACTTCAGCTCTTGCACAGCGAGGAACTCGGCGTTTCCACCGAGCATGATGTCGGTGCCTCGACCAGCCATGTTGGTGGCGACGGTGACGCCGCCCAGGCGACCGGCACGAGCGACGATCTCGGCCTCACGTGCGTGGTTCTTCGCGTTGAGGACCTCGTGCTTGATGCCCTTCTTCGCCAGCAGCCGCGAAAGGTACTCGCTCTTCTCAACGCTCACCGTGCCGACCAACACCGGCTGGCCGGCGGCGTGGCGCTCCACGATGTCTTCCACGACCTGGGCAAACTTCACGGTCTCGTTCTTGTAGACGAGGTCGGCCTGGTCCTTGCGGATCATCGGCTTGTTCGTCGGGATCTGCACGACACCGAGGTCGTACGTCGACATGAACTCCGCGGCTTCTGTCTCGGCCGTACCTGTCATGCCGGCGAGCTTGTCGTACAGACGGAAGTAGTTCTGCAACGTCACGGTGGCGAGTGTCTGGTTCTCAGCCTTGACCGGCACGTTCTCCTTGGCCTCAATGGCCTGGTGGATGCCCTCGTTGTAGCGGCGTCCGACCAGAATGCGGCCGGTGTGCTCATCAACGATCATGACCTCGTCGTTCATGACGACGTAATCGGTGTTCTTCTTGAACAGCGCGAGCGCTTTGATCGAGTTGTTCAGGAACGAGATCAGCGGCGTGTTGGCCGACTCATAGAGATTGTCGATGCCGAGATAGTCTTCGACCTTCTCGATGCCGGGTTCGAGTACGCCGACTGTGCGCTTCTTCTCGTCGACCTCGTAATCTTCACCGGCCTCGAGGGTACGAGCGATCTTGGCGAATTCGGTGAACCAGCGGTTCGCTTCGCCGGAGGACGGCCCCGAGATGATGAGCGGGGTGCGGGCCTCGTCGATCAGGATCGAGTCGACCTCATCGACAACGGCGAAGAAGTGATCGCGCTGCACAAGGTCTTCCTTGCGCCAGGCCATGTTGTCGCGCAGGTAGTCGAATCCGAACTCGTTGTTCGTTCCGTAGGTGATGTCCGCGGCGTATTGCTCACGTCGAACCGCCGGGGTCTGGCCCGACACGATGATGCCCGTCGTCATGCCGAGGGCACGGAAGATACGGCCCATGAGCTCTGCCTGGTACGAGGCCAGGAAGTCGTTGACCGTAATGACGTGCACGCCTTTGCCCGCGATCGCGTTGAGGTACGCGGGGAACGTGGCGACGAGCGTCTTTCCTTCACCGGTCTTCATCTCGGCGATGTTGCCGCGGTGAAGGGCTGCGCCACCCATCAGCTGAACGTCGTAGGCGCGCATTCCGAGGGTGCGCTTGGCCGCTTCACGAACGGCGGCGAATGCCTCGGGCATCAGCTGATCGAGCGTCTCGCCCTTCTCGAAGCGTTCACGCAGCTCGACGGTCTCGTTCGCGAGTTCGTCGTCAGTGAGCTTCTGGAAGTCCTCCTCGAGCGCGTTGACGGCCTTGACTACCTGGTTCAGGCGTCGGATGACTCGACCTTCGCCTGCGCGCAGCAGCTTCTCAAGAGGATTCGCCACTTATGTCATCTCCCTGTTGTGGGTCAGATCCCAGCCACCCAGATCGGGCTTCAGTGCCGGGCATACCTCGCTATGTTACCGGCCGCGGCCCGTGCCAACGTGTGGATATCGCTCTCAGAGAAGTTGCTCAGTATGTATATACTCAGAAACGACTTCAGGAGGTCGCCATGTCTGTGCGTCAGAGCTTGCTCGCCATTCTCGATCAGGGCCCGTGCTACGGCTATCAACTACGCCATGAGTTCGATCGACGCACTGGGTCGACGTGGCCGCTGAACGTCGGGCAGATCTACAACACCCTCGAACGCCTCGAGCGCGACGGTCTCGTCGAGCGCGGCGAGGCGGATGATCAGGGGCACGTGTACTGGGAGATCACGGATGCCGGATCGGCTGAGGTCGCCGAGTGGCTCTCCTCCCCTGTCATGCGCACCCAGGCGACGCGCGATGAGCTGGCGATCAAACTGGCGGTAGCGGCGACTCTGCCCGGCGTGGATGTCAGCGCGGTCATTCAGGCGCAGCGTCGTGCTTCGCTGTCACATCTGCAGAGCCTCCAGAGGGCGAAATATGCGGGAGGCGACCCGGAAGGCCCAGCAGAGCTCGCCTGGTCGCTCGTGGTGGATTCGATGATCTTCTCGGCGGAAGCCGAGGTGCGCTGGCTCGATCACACTGAGCAGCGTCTTGCCCTGCATCCGCACCATGCCATGGGTCTGGAGCTGGCGACCGAACGCCCCAAGCGCGGACGCCCCGCGGCCCAGAAGGCCACGGCACAGGAATCCACACGATGACCGAGACAGTTCTGCAGCTGGTCGGCGTAACGCAGCAGTACGGGCATGGCGCTATGGCGGTTTCCGCGCTATCCGGCGTCGACCTCGAAGTCCGACAGGGCGAGCTCGTGGCAATCATGGGCGCATCCGGATCCGGAAAGTCGACTCTGCTGTCCATCGCGGGAGGGCTGGCGACCCCGACCACCGGCGAGGTGATCATCGAGGGGTCCCACCTCAGCGAGCAGTCCCGCGCGCAGCTGGCGAAGCTGCGTCGCCGGTCACTGGGATTCGTCTTCCAAGATTTCAACCTCATCCCCACGCTCACCGCGATGGAGAACGTCACTCTTCCACTCGAACTGGATGGGTTCCGTGGCAGGGTCGCGCGTCGCGCGGGCAAGGATGCCCTCGCATCGGTGGGCCTCGGCGACAAACACGATTCCTATCCAGACGATCTGTCTGGCGGTCAGCAGCAGCGAGTCGCAATCGCGCGCGCCGTCGTGGGCGGTCGGCGCCTCATCCTCGCCGACGAGCCCACCGGAGCATTGGACTCGGTCACCGGCGAAATGGTGCTGAAGATGCTGCGAGCGCGAGTGGATGCGGGTGCAGCAGGCATCCTGGTCACCCATGAGGCCCGCCACGCTGCGTTCGCCGACCGCGTGGTGTTCCTTCGTGACGGACGCATCATCGACGAGACGCGGCACTCGGATGCCGACGTGTTGCTCGCGGGTGCGTCGCGGTGAGCGCAGCCGCCCGGTGGCGGGTCGCCTCCCGGCTGGCACATCGCCAGGTGCGGCGCACGATCTCATCGAGTGTGCTCATTGCGACTCTCATCGCGCTTCCGATCGCTGGAATGGCGGCGTTTTCCATCGTCATGTGGAGCACGACTTCCACTCCCGAGGAGGCGGTGAAGGCCGAACTCGGTGAGATGCAGGCCTGGGTGCAGCCGGTCGGTGTGCCAGGTACCGGGTTCTGGCAGGCTCCGGCAGAGCCCGGGTGGAACGGATATCCATTCGAGAACAATCAGATGACCATGCCCGAGGGAGATCCGCTGTCGGATCCGCTCACCGCACTCCCGGCTGGAACCGAGTCGATCGCCGTGACCGAGGGCCAGGTCCGCGTGAGCACGGCTGCTGGCGTGGCGACGCTGCCCGCCTGGAGCGGCTCAGTCTGGGACGACCGCTTCCACGGCCGCTTCGATCTCATCGCTGGACGCGCGCCTGCAGCCTCCGACGAAGCCCTCGTGACCCCTGCCGGGCTGGAACGATTCGGAGTCGCGATCGGCGGTGACATCACGATGGCCGACTCCCCCGAGTCGTTCACCGTGGTCGGGACGATCGCGGCCGCCGGTGTCCCCGCTGACCAGACCGCGCTGTTCCTGCCGGACGACGTTGCCCTGACCGGCACGACAAAGTGGTTCCTGCCCGAGGAAGCCATGAGCTGGGAGGACGTGGAAATCCTCAACGAGCAGGGCATCGTGGCCTACTCGCGAGAGGTCGTGCTCGATCCACCTGAGGCGACGAAGTCTGATGAATGGTCCTCGTCCAGCGGCTCCGATGTCGCGGCGCAGGGCCTGTTTATGATGCTGGGCGCGGCCGGACTGTTCGCCGCGTATGTGGTGATCATGCTGGCCGGCGCCGCGTTCTCCGTCGCAGCAAGGCGCCAGCAGCGGTCACTCGCTGTCGCCGCAAGCGTCGGCGCGACCGGCGCCGACCTCAGACGGACGATCGTTCTGCAGGGAACCGTTCTCGGTCTCGCCGGCGGCCTGATCGGGCTCGCAGTCGGCACTGGCCTTGCCGGACTCATCATGTGGATCACTGATGACGGCTCGGGGACTCGTTACTGGGGCTTCCACATGCCCTGGGCTGTCCTTGCCAGCATCCTGATCTTCTCCCTTCTGGTGGGAACAGCCTCGGCTGCAATCCCGGCACGAACAGTCGCACGCTCTGACACTTTGAGCGCCCTGCGCGGCGCGCGACGGCCGCAGAGCCCGCGCGCGTCACGGCCGATCTGGGGCTCGATCATCCTTCTCATCGGTGTGGGCATCACCATCGTGAGTGCTGTGATGATGGCCTCGATCAATGCGATCTCGCCGGCAGATCTGCCACTGGATTCGCCGGTGCGCGCCATCCCGCCCTTCGGCATCGTCATCGGGCCGATCCTCGTGCAGATCGGGATCCTGCTCTCCGGTCGGTGGTTGCTCTGGCTTGCTTCGCGCGTCCTGTCATTCGTCAGCCTCGCCGCACGCCTGGCATCACGGGATGCCGCGGCAAATGCCGCGCGCACGGTGCCGGCCTTCGCGGCGATCGGAGCGACGGTTTTCATCGCGGTTTTCGCGCTCTCGCAGTCGTCGATGCAGACCGGCAGCAGCGCACGGAACTGGTATTACCAGGGCCCGGTCGGCTCTCTGTCCGTGGAGTTCTACCCGTCCGGCAACGGAATCGTGATGCCAGTGACCGCCGCACAAGCCGATGAGTCCGCTGCAGCAGCGGTGGAGCTCGTCACGGACGCGGGCGCGACACGCGTCGGGATCATCCGCGCCCAATCGGAGCCCGGTTACTACCCGTCGCCGGAAGACATCCCAGCCGAGGATCAGTGGATCATGGCACTGTTGCCCGAGGAGCACCTCCTCGATCCGACGACACAGGATTCGCACCACTTCAACGGCCGGTGGCCGACGAATCCAGTTTCTGTGATCGAGCCCAACGAGCTGTCAACCGTGCTCGGCATCGATCTCTCATCCGCACAGCTCAGCGAGTTCCATGCGGGAGGAGCCCTCGTCACGGACCCCCGTTGGGTGACCGACGGCACCATCGACGTCGCGGCATGGACTGCACGCGAGTCCCACGAGGGACGCCTTCCGGACAACATCTGGATCCGGCAACCGGAACAGCCAGACGTTGCGGAGCCCCAATGGGAACAGCGCATCGACGCGATCACGGTCGAGGCCACACATGCACCCGTTGCTGTCGCAGTCACACCCGAGACCGCCGAACGCCTCGGAATGAATGTGCAGCCGGTCAAGGTGATCGCCGTGCCGGCCGAGCCACTCGAGAACGAGGACATGGATCGCGTCTACTCCCAGGCCGACCTGCTGAGCAGCCCCGAGGTCAGCCTGGCGCCGTACTACGAACGCGGTCCGTCCGAGGACATGTTTTGGATGGTCCCCGTCCTCCTCGGCGTCACGGTGCTCGTACTCGGCGCATCCGCGGTTGCGCTCGGTCTCGCGCGGTTCGAGCGCAGGCCCGACGATGCCACACTCTCAGCGGTGGGCGGCACTCGAGGGCTGCGACGGCGCATCGGATTCTGGCAGGGACTCATCATCGCCGGTTTTGGCACGATCGCCGGCGCAGCGGCGGGTGTTCTCCCGCCAATCGGCTTCGCGATCCAGTCCCGCGGGGACCTGATCGTGTCGGATATGCCGTGGCTCGTGCTTGCGCTGCTCGCAGTCGCACTGCCGCTGCTCATCGCCGTGGCATCCTGGTTGATCCCGCCCCGCGCTCCAGACCTCACCCGCCGCACAGTCATCGCGTGATGCTCAGCGAGATGCCCAACAGAATAAGTAGGATCACTGTATGGCCGGTTTCTGGGGTAAACGCAAGCGCGAACAAGAAGAACGAGCAGCACAGGACGCAAGTCTCGCGCGCAACGCGGAGAAGGCACTGGTTGCGGCTGACGAGCGCGTCCGCACCGCCGGCGACGAACTCGCCTTCGCCGAGGCAGAGCTCGGCGCCTCGCTCACGAAGGATCTGAAGACAGCGCTGGATGCTGTGCGCACGCACCTTCGCGAGGCTTTCCACCTGCACCAGCTCAACCACGACGAGATCCCCGATA
Organism: Microbacterium wangyouchuni; assembly: GCF_051546305.1. Lineage (NCBI taxonomy): Bacteria > Bacillati > Actinomycetota > Actinomycetes > Micrococcales > Microbacteriaceae > Microbacterium > Microbacterium wangyouchuni. Next base: position 551,034 of record NZ_JBPTMA010000002.1, on the reverse strand, counting down.
CCGATGAGGAGCTGCGCACTCGCAACGCCCGCATTGTGCAGCTGTGCGAGTGGGCCGAAGATCTGCTCGATGAGAAGACGGCAGCCCTCGCGGACGCGGTCTCAACCGTGCGCAACGCGCCGAAGGTGCGCGAAAAGGTGCGCGCTGACGCGGAAAAGCTGACCGCACGCCTGCCCCAGGCCCGCAGCATCATCGATCGTCTCGCCAGTCGTTACGCCGAAACTGCCGTGCAGCAGGTCCGCAGCAGTGCCGACGAAGCCGAGCAGCTGATCGCGTTCGCCGCCCACGGCGCCGATGTCGCTGAGCGCCGCCGCGCGGCCCAGCAGAACGAAGAGGCCAACCTCGCCCTCGAAACGGCAACCGAGGCGATCCGCCGAACCGGAGCGCTCCTCGACGCCGTCGAAGACTTCGAGATCGAGGCGCTGCGCGCAGAATCGACGCTCGCCGAGGTGGTCGCCGACTCCCGCGGCGACATCATCGCCGCACGAAATGCCCCGAAGGTTCCGGCGGTTTCGGCTGCCATCGCAGATTTGGAAGCAGCGCTCCAGGCCCTGAGCCCCGCCGGTTCCCGCAATGATCCTTTCGCCGAACTGTCCCAGCTGCGCACGGCGAACGCTGCCCTCGACGAGGCAATCGCGAAGGCGAACTACCGCGTACAGAACCCGCTGCCCAGCATCGCCCATGTGCAGCACTCCCTCGACGACGCCGACCGTCAACTCGCCGTAGCCCGCAGCCTGATCTCCGGACACCGCGGATGGATCGGCGCCGATGCTCGCACGCGCCTCGCCGAAGCGGAGCGTCTGCGCATCGACATCGGCGAACTCGTGCAGGCCGAGGAGACTCGCGAACAGGCTCTCACCGCCTCCCGCCGCGTCGCCCAGCTGGCCTCCGAGGCTCTTCAGCTCGCCCAGCGCGACATCGACTCGTCCCGTCCGCAGCAGCAGGGCTGGGGCGGCGACAACTGGGGCGGTGGCCGGCGTGGTGGTGGCGGTGACATCATGGGCGGCATCATGGGCGGCCTGGTCATCGGCAGCATCTTGGACGGCATCTTCGACTGATGCGCAAAAAGGCGGGCCCTTCGAGGAATCGAAGGGCCCGCCTTTTTTCTTAGGAAGCCAGTGCCTCCTCAGGCGGAGCCTGTGCGGTCAGTGAGATCACACCGTAGTCCCAGCCCTTGCGCCGGTAAACGACACTCGGGTGGTCGGTGCGGACATCGACGAACAGGAAGAAGTCATGTCCGACCAGTTCCATCCGGTCGACAGCTTCTTCAACGGTCATCCATTCAGCATCGAAATTCTTGGTTCGGATGACGACGGGCGAGTATTCCTCTTCCTCGTCGTTCTGGATCGGCACCGCACCGGTCGCCACTGCGCGCAGGACATCGACAGACGCGGGCTGGACATCGATCCCCTCCAGGGCCCCGCTGCCCTTCTCGTAGTGCGCACCGCGCGGATGCTGGCGTCCATCGACCCGCTTCTCCTTCGCACGCCGCAACTGCGTGGACATCTTGTCGACGGCGAGATCGAGTGCGACGAATTTGTCGCCGTCGACAGCCTCCGCACGGACGACCGGGCCCTTGCCGATCAGGGTGAGTTCGACAGTCTCATCCGGCACACGCCCACCTCGATATGCGCGATGCGTGACTTTCACATCCAGCCGCTGGGCTTTGCCCGCCAACTGCTGGACACGAGCGATCTTCTCCTCGACGACGGTTCGGAAGCGATCGGTGATACCCACTCCGACGCCAACGATGCTTGTTTCCATTGCTGTCTCCTTGTCCCGGTCCTCCCGGCCAAGGGCGGACCGTTGTCGCCTTGTGACCCCCACCGTAGTACCCACCACCTCAGTTGTCACCAGTCATTTGACTCACGTTCACATTCGATTGCCGGTGCCGGGGAGTCGCAGCGAGCGTGACCGCTCCGCACACCCGTAATCCCGCGTCGTTGAGCGCCCTGGCCGCTTCATCAAGCGTTGCCCCGGTCGTGACGACATCATCGAAAAGCAGCACATCACGCACACCCCGGGCGTGTCGCGCACGCATACTTCCTGCCACGTTGGCACTGCGTTCCGCGATACCCAGGCCACGCTGATCAGCGGTTCGACGGGTCTGTGTGAGGGCGCGTTGCATCGGCAGCCCGGCTCGTCGCAAGAGCAGCTCCGGTACCCGATATCCGCGGCGCCGAAACGCTGTGCGCCCCGTTGGCATCGGGACGAGCACGGCAGCGGGCAGATCGGCTTCTGCCACCGTTGCTGCCACAGCCCTGCCCAGCGGGCGCGCCAGCAGCGTCTCACCATCTTCCTTCAAACGCCGGATGCACCGTGCCGGCACCCCGTGAAATGGCAACGCTGCGATCACCGGTAGCCCTAACGGAGTCTGCAACCGCACCGGGTCAGCATCCAGCTCTTCCCGACATTGCTCGCACAGCAGCGTTCCGGAAATGTCACAGCCGGCGCAGCATCCGGATAACAGGAATGCTGCCAGCTCATCCGCGAGCGCGACCCACCAGGTTCGGTTGTCCATTCCCCGATTGTGCCGATGCGCGCAGCATCCGCCCGCGCACGATCCCGGACTCTGTCGACAACCCGAGCTGACCAGGAAACCGTGCAGAACTACTGGCCGGCGCGGGTGCCGAGCACCAGCACGTCCGACAGCCCGATCTGCCACGTCGCGCCGCGCTGCGCGAAAAGCACGCCGCTGTCGTTGAGAATACGCACGGCCGCCACCGTCTTTCCGCCGGAGATCGCCTTCGCTCCTTCCGGCGCGGCAGCAAACATTCCAGGGCCACCGACATCCTGCGTGAGCACGACACGGTTCTCCCCTGCCTCGACCAGCACGCTCAGCTGTTCTTCACCCACCCACGACAGCCCGAGCGCCGCAGAATCCAGCTGAGCCACCATGTGCAGGGGTCCGAGTGCCACCGGCACATTGTTCTGGTCACGCTGGATCGCCGCAAGCGCGACCCAGTGCTGCTGCCCCACCATCACGACAGCCGCGATCCGTGCGCCAGCTGGGCCTACCCTGATCTGCGAAACCGACGAGACATCAGGAAAGGCGTCGATGTCGTCGCTGGATGTGACATCGGCTTGCCAAGCGATCAAATCCTGCGGCGCGTTCGAGGGCACCGACCAGGTGTAGCCGTAGGGGTCCATCGAGGGCTTCACGAGCTGCGGCCGGGAATCGAGTTCGTCGATGCGTCCCTCGGAGACCGTGAAGATCACGCCCGTGTCCAACTGCACCGCCGCGCGCGTGCCATCGGCTGCGACATCGGCAGCAGTCACCGACGCACCGAGTTCGACGATCTGCGCGCTGATGTCGTCGTACGGGGTGATCTCATCACCGACATAGACGCCGAAGGCAGCCTCGGTGAGCACCACAGTGCCCGGCTCGGGCCGGACGTTGCTGATGCTGGCTGTGCCCGCGTTCAGGTCGCGCCCGTTGACCGTGAGCCGAACTTCGCTGACGCCTGCGGAGCGCAGCGTCGATTCCAACTGGGTGCGCATGCGCGAAAGTTCCGTGGCCCCGAGCTCGAGCGCATTCGCGGTCAATTCGACCGTCGCCACCTTGTCTGAGCTCACCGGCACCGCATCACGCGCCAGCGCAACATCGTTGGGGAAGGCCGTGCGAACGGCCGTAGCCAGCCATTCGCTCGGTGCATCCTCCAGCAGCGCCAGCGTCAGAGTCGTGACGATCTGCGGACGACGCGGATACCAACGCACATCCGGAATCAGATGAGACCAGCCCTGATCGAAGTACTGCAGCGAGTGACGGCGGAATACCTGGGTGAAGGCCTGTGCATCCAGCACGATGCCATTCGCCGCACGCGTGATCCGCCACTCGCCTTCCTCGTTCTGCGCGACCTCGTACGACGTGACGGCCTCATCACCGGAGAGTTCCGTGTACGCACCGATCTCATTGACGCGCGCGACCTGCTTCAGCGCGACATGCACGTCTCCGGAATCGGCGGTCTCCATCTCACCGTTCAGATCGGCCGTGAACTCGCGGCTCCCCGCTCCGGAGTCGATCGTGACTTCGACGTTCGGCTTCCAGGTTGCGGCCAGTTCAGGACTCAAGAACTGACGTGCCGTTGCCCAACTGTCCGTCGGCGTGATCGCGGCATCCAGGAAACCCTCGACGATCTCCTCCGGGCTCGCGCCGTCCAGCGGGCCAGCAGCGATCTCGCTGACGTCCGGTGGGAGGTCGGTGTCACCCAGAGGCAGTCCCGGTGCGACATCTCCGCTGCGCGGGAGACCAGCGCAGGCGGTGAGGGTGAGCGCGACGACTGCGATCACGCTGACCAGAAAACGGCGCCTCTTCGAGATCATGGCTTCTCCTCACCGGTCTGCACGGAATCAGTGAAGTACAGCTCGCGCAGCTCTGTGAGCTGGATCGGCTGGGTCGCCCGACTGACGTCGGGAAGCAGCTCCTGCGGTTCGATCGCCACAGGCGACTCTCCGCCGATCGCGCCCGGTACGCGCGGCAACGTCAGCACGAAGTTCGTTCCCACCGCCAGCTCCGACCACACCGCGAGCGTCCCGCCGTGCAGGCGGGCGTCCCCCAGCGCGATGGACAGGCCCAAGCCGGTGCCGCCGATTGTCCGCTGACGCGAAGGATCAGCACGCCAGAACCGGTCGAAGACGCGCTCGGCGTCTGCCGGGCTCATCCCCAGTCCGAAATCGCGCACTCCGACAGCCACAGCGTGCTGGTTGCTGTCAACAGTGACCACCACCGGCCGGCCTTCGCCGTGCTCGATGGCGTTTCCGATCAGGTTGCGCAGCACACGCCGTACCCGACGGGGATCCATTTCGGTCGGCGAGTATCCCCCCGGGGCGATCATCCGGATCTCTGTACCGCGTTCCTCTGCCAGCGGACGCATCTGATCGATGATGTCCTCCGCGAGTTCTGCGAGACTCGTCGGCTCAAGCTCCAGCTGCACGGAACCTGCGTCGTAACGGCTGATCTCCAACAGGTCCGATAGCAGCGTCTCAAAGCGCTGCACCTGCGTGTGCAGCAGTTCTGCCGTGCGATTCGTGGTGGGGTCAAACTGATCGCGCTGGTCGTTGAGCATGTCTGCGGCCAGGCGAATCGTCGTCAGGGGCGTGCGCAGCTCGTGCGAGACATCCGAAACGAAACGCTGCTGCACGAGGGACAGCTCTCCCAACTCTTTGATCTGCGACTCAATGCTGTCGGCCATCGCGTTGAAGGAGCGCGCGAGGGTCGCCAATTCGTCTTCGCCGTAGACAGGCAGGCGCACCTCAAGATCGCCGGCGGCGAGCCGAGCACTGGTTTCGGATGCCTCGATGATGGGCCGAGAGACCAACCGCAGCACCGTCCAGGAGATACCGGCGACGATTGCGATGAGGATGAGCCCGGCGGCCCACAGTGTGCTCTGCACGAACCGCAGCGTCTGCTCGGAGTCTGCAAGATCGTAGGCGATATACACCTCGAATGCACCGAAGTCCGGCAGCAGAAGCTGCTGACCGACGACGATCGCCGGGGCTTTGGTGCCGTCCGGCATCGGCAGCTCGACGGACTGCCAGGACTGCCGTTCGGGAAATGCGACCACCCATTCGCGCAGCGCCGGGGTGATCAGATCGCCACTCAAACCGATGGTGAATCCGCGCACGCCGCTTCCGACGGGAACTTCACCAACCGTGAACACGGCGATGTGCGAAGAGGATGCCGCACGCGGAATGGTCTCCTGCACATCGCCCCACACCCCACGCAGCGCTGAGCTGTCGTCGGTCACCTCAGCCGAGTCCAGAATCGTCTGCGCGGCCGCAACGGCGCTCCTGGCATCGCTGAGCACTTCGGCGCGTCGCGATTCGAACAGGTTGTTCTGAATGACCAGCGCCATCGTCAGGCTGGTGACGAAGATCGCGAATGACGTCAACAGCAGAGTGACCGAGATCGTACGGAACCGCAGTGAACGTCGCCAGAGGTTGCCGATCGTCTCCGGCCATCCCCGCCAGTCGCGCGCGATCGCGACCGTTGTCGTCGTCGCGCTTGTCGCGGCCAACGCGATCTCCTAGCCGACGCTCCCGGCCCGATAGCCGACGCCACGAACCGTCATCACGATCTTCGGCGCGTCGGGATCAAGCTCGACCTTCGCCCGCAGACGCTGCACATGAACATTCACCAGACGCGTATCTGCTTTGTAGTGATAGCCCCAGACCTGCTCCAGCAGCATCTCGCGTGAGAACACCTGCTGCGGTTTGGATGCCAGCGCAACGAGCAGCTGGAATTCCAGCGGCGTCAGCGGAATCGCAGTCGTGTCCCGACGCACTTCATGCGCATCGACGTCGACGACCAGATCTCCGATCCGCAAAATCTCGTTGCTCGTTGTCGGCAGCGGTCGCAACCGGGTGCGGATGCGTGCGACGAGCTCCTTCGGATTGAAGGGCTTGACCATGTAGTCATCGGCGCCCACTTCCAGCCCTCGGACCACATCGGCAGTGTCACTGCGCGCGGTGAGCATGATGATCGGGACGCCGGATTCGGCGCGGATCCGCGTGCAGATCTCGATCCCATCCATCCCCGGCAACATCAGATCCAGCAGCACCAGGTCCGGGCGCTGGGTGCGCCACTGTTCCACTGCCAACGCACCGTCAGCGCAGAACACAGGCTCGAAGCCCTCGGTTCGCAACACGATCCCGATCATCTCGGCGAGCGCGGTGTCATCATCGACCACGAGGATCCGTGAGGTCATCTGATCCCAGCCTCATCTTTCTAGCCATGTGCGCCACCACACGGGTGAAGTCGGACGCAACTTTTTCCAGCGTACTTCATGACAACGTTTGGATCACGGTAGCGCCTCCGGCGCTTCTTCAGTGCGGCCGTGGGTGTGACACGATGGATCTGCACGTCGGAGGGAGCGCCATGAGCGCACAGAGTTGGACGCCAGCCCCGAAACCGGGGCTTATTCCGTTGCATCCGCTGAGTTTCGGTGCCCTACTGGGCAAGCCTTTCGCAGCGCTGCGCCACAACCCCAAGGTGTTGTTCGGGTTCGCTATCGTCATCCAACTCATTGTTGCGGCCATCACCGCCGGTGTCATCGGCACGGTTATGTTCGCCACCTTCATGCGGTTGGAGTCCATCTCCCCCAGCAGCCCGGATTTCTACCCGGTCATGTGGGGAACGATCGCCATCAATGGTGCCGTCGCGCTCGTCATGGGCCTGGTGAGCCTCGCATTCACCGCGGTCATGCAGGGCATTGTCGCCGCGAACGTCGGATACGCGGCACTCGGAGAGAAGGCCTCGCTCGGACGGCTCTGGCGACTGATGCGACCGGCATTCTGGCCGCTGATCGCCTGGAGCCTGCTTCAATCTCTCGCAACGCTGCTCGTCGTCGCCATCATCGGTGGAATCATCGCCCTCGGATTCCTTGCCGGGGCAGGCGGTTCCGCGTCAGCTGTCGGCCTCACCGTCGTCGTCGGCATCCTGGTCGTGCTGGCGATGATCCCGTTGGGCGTCTGGCTGGCCACCAAGCTGCTGTTGGTGCCATCGGTGCTGGTGCTGGAGCGAGTCGGCATCCGCCATGCGCTCGTGCGTTCCTGGCGCCTCACGCGGGGCCGCTTCTGGAACACTTTCGCGGTGATGCTGCTAATCGGCTTGATCATGAACACCGCAGTGGGACTGGTGAGCGTTCCGCTCTCGTTGCTCGGATCGATGATCGGCGGAGTGATTGCTCCGGGCGGCCCCAACGAAGCATCCGAGATCGGTGCTTTCGCTCTCACGGCCATCGCTCCGCAGCTGCTGACATACGTGCTGCAGGCCGTCGCGATCGTCGTGCAGTGCGCTGCCGCGGCATTCATCTACCTCGACTGCCGGATGCGGTACGAGGGGCTCGACCACAGCCTGATCGGTTACCTGGATCGCCGGGACCGCGGCGTCGACGCGCAAGAACTCGGTGATCCGTTCGCCGTCGATCCTGAGCGTGCCATCGGCCGGACACCACCGCCGCAGCAGCAGTTCGTGCCCCCGTACCAGCAGCCGTACCAGCAGCCCTACCAGCCCGCCGGATACGCGCCACCGGTTCCCCCGCCTGCGCCGGCGCCGCCTACCTCCCCGCCGCCTACTTCCCGGCCGCCAGCAGCGCCCGGGCAGTGGGCTCCTCCGGGGTCAGGCAGTGCATGATCCGGTTCGACGCCGATCCTTTCGCCCCCGACGGTGAAGAAGCCCGACGCTGGGCCGAGCAGGAACTTCAGAACCCGCGCTACGCCGACGCCAAACCGACCTGGTTCGACTACCTCGCAGAGGATGTCGCAGAATTTATCGCCACCCTGTTCTCGACGCAGACTGGCGAACAGACCGGCAATGTCGCACTGATCATCGTGACGGTGGTAATCGTGGCGGCACTCATCACGGTGCTGCTGCTGTGGGGCAAGCCGCGCCGGTCACGTCGCGTCCAGCGCACGGGCTCGGAGCTGCTCGGCGAAACCGATGATCGTTCGGCCGCTCAGCTGAGAGCCGAAGCCGAGCGCAGTGCGAAGAGCGGCGATTGGGATGCGGCGACAGTGCTGCGCTTTCGCGCGCTGGCTCGCGCGCTCCTCGAACGCGACATCATCAGTCCTGCCCCGGGCGCGACGGCACAGGGCATCGCGCGGGAAGCTTCCCGCGCCTTCGACGCGCATCACGATGCCCTGGCATCCGCCGCTGAAGCCTTCGACGACGTGCGCTACCTGCGACACCCGGCGTCCGCAGACAGCTACCGCGCTCTTGCTGCCACCGACGACCTGCTCACGAACCAGCACCCTGCGGCGGTGCCGGTATGACCAGTTCTGGAACAGCGGTCAGCGAGAAGGGTCGTGTGCGCTCGGCTCTCGGCTGGGTAGCGATCGCCCTCGTCGTGGTCGTGTTCGCGCTCTTCATCGGCAGCGTCAGTTTCAACACGCCGGATTCGCGCGGACTTCTCGATCCCGAGAGTGCGAAGCCCTCCGGGGCACTCGCCCTCGCCGAGCTGCTGCGCGATCAGGGTGTCGAGATCACCGTCACCCGCTCACGCACCGAAGCACGAGCCGCTATCAGCGACGACACCACTGTCGTCATGGCCGATCCGCTCAATCTGTCTGATGAGGCCGTGATCGAACTCCTGGAACCGGCACACCACACGGTATTCCTCTCCAGCGCTGCTCGAATGCTGCGGTTGCTGGATCTGGGGACGAACGCCGAGTCCTCGGCAGGCGAACTCACCGCTGAGTGTGCGCTGCCCGAGCTCGCCCATGTCGGTGCCATCCGACCGGAACGCTTCTTCGCCCCCGCTGCGGACGTGACCGGATGCTATCAAGATGCCGACGGCAACGCCGGGCTGCTCGTCGATGACCGCGGTGACACTCGCACCGTGTTCCTTGAAGGCAGCGACCTGTTCAGCAACGAGTACCTCGCCGAAGACGGCAACGCGGCGCTGGGTCTGGCGTTGCTCGCGCAGACCGGAAACGTCGTGTGGTACGTGCCGTCGTTGGCCGACACCGACCGAGAGGCACAGAGCGTCGATACGCTCGCTTCGCTCACCCCGGAGTGGGTGACGCCTGCGATCGTGCTGCTGCTCCTGGCCGGCATCGTTGCAACCGTTGCCTACGGCCAGCGCTTCGGTCCGCTTGTCGCGGAGACGCTTCCGGTCACCGTTCGCGCCTCGGAGACCATGCATGGCCGCGCCCATCTCACGGCCAAGGCGTCGGATGCTGCGCACGCCGCCGCCGCGCTGCGCGAGGGGACTCTGCGTCGCCTGGCCAAACGGCTCGGGCTGACCGCTCGTTCCACCGCCGCAGAAATCGCAGATGCGGCATCCGATCGACTACGCATCCCGCGCGGTTCGCTGCACCGCCTGCTCACCGACCCGCTGCCCGAGAACGACCAAGATCTCATTGAAACTGCCCGTCAGCTCGCCGAACTGGAAACGGCGATCGACAATGCTGTGCACGTGGAAAGGAAAACACCGTGACCGATACCGCCCCTGAGGCCGCATTCGACGAGGCACAGCTGCGAGATGCCATGCACCGCGTGCGCACGGAGATCGACAAGGCCGTGATCGGTCAGGCTGGCACCGTCACCGGGTTGCTGGTCTGCCTGCTCTCGCGCGGACACGTCCTCCTCGAGGGCGTTCCCGGCGTCGCCAAGACCCTGGTGGTGCGCGCGTTCGCCCGTGCCCTCGGAATCGACACCAAACGCGTGCAGTTCACCCCGGATCTCATGCCGGGAGATGTGACCGGGTCGCTCGTCTATGACGCGCGCACGGGTGAGTTCGAGTTCCGTCAGGGACCGGTATTCACCAACATCCTGCTGGCGGATGAGATCAACCGCACGCCGCCGAAGACGCAGGCGGCGTTGCTGGAGGCGATGGAAGAACGCCAGATCTCAGCAGACGGCACCAGCCGCGATCTGCCTGATCCGTTCCTGGTCGCTGCGACACAGAACCCGATCGAGCACGAAGGGACCTACTCACTGCCTGAGGCCCAGCTCGACCGCTTCCTGATGAAGCTCGTCGTCACGATGCCTGAGCGCGACGCCGAAGTCACCGTGTTGCGTCTGCACGCGAACGGCTTCTCCCCGCGTGCGCTCACCGGTGTCGAACCGGTAGTCAGCGCAGCGGAGATCCGCGCTGCTCAGGATGCCGCGGCACGCGTCGACGTAACCGATGAAGTTCTCGGTTATGTGGTCGATCTCGCCCGTGCCACCCGGGAATCTCCGTCTGTACTGCTCGGGGCGAGTCCACGAGCATCCACAGGACTGCTCGCCGCGGCCAAGGCTTGGGCCTGGCTGAACGCCTCCACCGCGGTCACACCCGATCACGTGCAGACCATGCTGGTGCCGTGCTGGCGTCACCGCCTGCAGCTGCGCCCGGACGCCGAGATGGAAGGCGTATCGGCGGATGCTGTGTTGGCCTCGGTCATTCAGCAGACGCGGGTGCCGATCTAAAGTGTTCGTCTCTCCTCGACTCGCTCTGGTCACCGGTCTCGGTGTCTTGCCCCTCGTCGCGCTGACCGCGGCGGGGTTGCCGGTGTGGGCTGTGCTTGCCGGTTGGCTCGTGCTGTGCTCCGTGCTGCTGGCAGTCGATGTGACGGCGGCAGCGAGTGCACGCACGATCACGGTGACCCGGCGCGTACCCGCGCGCGGCAGGATGGGCGAACCCGTCGAGACGAGCATTGCCCTGCACAACCATGGCTCCCGAACACTGCATGCCGTGGTCCGCGATGGCTGGCAGCCGACGGCCGGCGCGAGCGCCGAGCGCCTGCGCGTGCTGGTTCCGGCCGGGGAGCGTCGCCGCGTAAGCGTGCCGCTGCTCCCCCGCCGCCGTGGCGAGTTGGCGAGCGAGTTCGTCTTCGTCCGATCGCGCGGTCCGCTCGGGCTCGGTGGCAAGCAGGCCCGCCACGAGGTTCGCGGTGCGCTGCGAGTTCTCCCGGCGTTCGTTTCCCGCAAGCACCTGCCTTCCCGACTTGCCCGACTTCGCGAACTCGATGGCAACACGAGCATCCAGGTGCGCGGTCAAGGAACCGAATTCGACTCGCTGCGCGACTACGTGCGCGGCGATGATGTCCGCTCAATCGACTGGCGTGCCACGGCGCGTGCTGGCACCACGATGCTGCGCACCTGGCGGCCCGAGCGCGACCGGCACGTGGTCATCCTCATCGACACCGGCCGTACGTCCGCGGCCCGCGTCGGCGACGGTACCCGGTTGGAGGCCGCCCTGGAGTCGGCACTGCTGCTCGGAGCACTGGCGACCCGCGCCGGCGATCATGTGCATCTGCTGCTGTACGACCGCGCGGTGCGTGCACGCGTGACCGGAATCGACGGGACCGCACTGCTGCCGGCGATGACGGATGCGATGGCTACGGTGCATGCGCGGCTGGTCGACACGGACTGGTCTGGTGCGTTCGCCGCCATCCGCACGCTGACGACGCGCCCCTCGTTGGTCGTCGTTCTCACCGCTCAGGATGCCGCGGAGTCGGCACGCGGCTTCCTCGGCGCATTTCCCACGCCGTCGCGTGCGACGACAGTGCTGGTCGGCTCGGTGACCGATGAGTCTGTTGAGAAGCTGGCGCAGCAGCGCGGCTCGCGTGAGGAGATCTATCTCGCCGCTGCGGCTGAGCGGACCCTCCGCGACGCGGAGAACGTAACCGATGCCATTCGCCGCGCGGGTGGTGAGGCCATCGCCGCCGATCCCGAGGCGCTGCCACCGCGAATCGCCGACCGCTACCTGGAACTCAAGGCCGCGGGACGCCTGTGACTGTCGGCCACCGATCGCAGTAGAAATGAACCATTCTTTATTGTGAATGATTCATCTTTATGGGAGAATGGGGCCATGAACACCATCGGCACGATCGAAGCTCCTGAGCGGTTGCGTGCCGCCGGGCTTCGCGTGACGATGCAGCGGGTCGCGGTGATCAACACCCTCACCGCACGCCCGCACGCGTCTGCGGAGACAGTGCACTCCTCGCTGCGTTCGATTCTCAGCGGAGTCGCACTCCCCACCGTGCACAGCATCCTGGGCGATCTCACCGGCGTCGGGATCGTCCGACGAGTCAGCCTGCCGGATGCGCCGAGCGCGCTGTACGAGGTGCAGCACGCCGACGACAACCACCATCATCTGCAGTGCGTGGAGTGCGGTCGCGTCGAAGACGTCGCCTGCGCCGTCGGCGAAGCACCGTGCCTGCATCCATCCCATGACCACGGGATGCGCATCCTCGAAGCCTCTGTGACCTACCGAGCCATCTGCTCTGATTGCGAAAGGAAGAAGTGAATGACTGACAAGACTTTCACCACCACCCAGACCGGCACGCCCGTCGCCAGCGACGCGCACTCGCTGACGAACGGTGCTGACGGCACAACCGCGCTGCACGACCGATACCTGGTCGAGAAGCTCGCATCGTTCAACCGTGAGCGCGTGCCGGAGCGCAACCCGCACGCCAAGGGGGGCGGCGCATTCGGCGAGTTCGTCGTCACCGAGGACGTCTCGCAGTACACCCGCGCAGCCGTCTTCCAGAAGGGCGCGAAGAGCGAGACACTACTGCGCTTCTCGTCCGTGGCCGGCGAGCAGGGCTCCCCGGACACCTGGCGCGACGTCCGCGGTTTCTCGCTGCGCTTCTACACGACCGAGGGCAACCTCGACATCGTCGGAAACAACACCCCGGTGTTCTTCATCCGCGACGGCATCAAGTTCCCGGACTTCATCCACTCGCAGAAGCGGCTGGGCGGCTCGGGGTTGCGCAACGCCGACATGCAATGGGACTTCTGGACGCTCTCTCCCGAGTCCGCGCACCAGGTGACCTACCTCATGGGCGACCGCGGACTGTCGCGCTCCTGGCGCCACGTCAACGGCTATGGCTCGCACACCTATCAGTGGGTCAACGCTGAGGGCGAGCGCTTCTGGATCCAGTACCACTTCATGTCCAAGCAGGGCGTAGAGCCGATGTTCGCCGATGAGGCCGAGCGCCTCGCCGGAGAGGATGCGGATTACTACCGCCGCGACCTCTACGAGGCGATCGAGAAGGGCGACTTCCCGGCGTGGGACGTCTACGTCCAGGTCATGCCATACGAAGAGGGCAAGACCTACCGATTCAACCCCTTCGATATCACCAAGACCTGGTCGAAGAAGGACTACCCGCGCATCAAGGTCGGCACCTTCACGCTGAACCGCAACCCGCAGAACTTCTTCGCCGAGATCGAGCAGGCTGCCTTCTCGCCCGGCAACCAGGTTCCCGGCACCGGCATCTCCCCCGACAAGATGCTCATGGCGCGCGTGTTCTCCTACCCGGACGCCCAGCGCTACCGCATCGGCACCAACTACAACCAGCTACCGGTCAACCAGCCGCACGCTGCCCACGTCAGCAACTACATGCACGAGGGCAACATGCAGTACCACTTCAACACCGCCGAGCACCGCGTCTACACGCCGAACTCGTACGGTGTTGCGGGTGGACCGCAGGCAGACCCGCAGCGCGGTGTCGAGGCGAGCTGGGAAGAGGACGGCACACTCCTGCGCAGCGCTGCAACCCTGCGCTCCGAGGACGACGACTTCGGACAGGCCCGCACGCTGGTCAACGAGGTCTTCACCGCTGAGGAACGCCAGCGCTTCATCGAGACGCTCGCGGGTCAGTACGCGGGGCTGACCGTCCCCGCTATCCAGGAGCGCTTCTTCTGGTACTGGGGCCAGGTCGACCAGAAGGTCGCGGACGACATCCGTGCCGTGGTCGCGGCGAACGGCGGATCCGAGCCGGAGCCCGTCGGCGTCGGCGAGTAATAGCCGCAGATTCACTCGGTAGCCGAAGGGCCGGATGCGCATGCATCCGGCCCTTCGGCGCGCCTACAGTGCAAGATATGCGAGTGGGTGGATGATGTGCCCTGAAATGGGTCGTGTCCGACTCGAACTGACGAGAGGGAATCTCATGAGTGAATCGCTCGCCGAAGCAACACCCGCAGCGCCGTCAACCGGAGCACGGCTCACGGCTGAAGCACTCGGCACCTTCCTGCTGGTGTTCGGCGGTGTCGGCACGGCGTTATTCGCATCCAACCACTTCACCGACCCCGGATCAGGCTCTGCGGTTTACGTCGCCGTTGCCCTCGCGTTCGGGCTCACGGTCGTCGTGGGCGTCTACGCCTTCGGCCCGATCTCCGGCGGCCACTTCAACCCGGCCGTCAGCCTCGGACTCGCAGCAGCCGGGCGCCTGCCCTGGCGAGACGTGCCTGCTTACATCATCGCGCAGGTCATCGGCGGCATCATCGCCAGCACCGCGCTGGTACTGATCGGCATCTTCGGGCCTGAAGGCTGGCTCACGGGCGCGCAGGATGCTGGATTCGCCAGCAACGGCTGGGGCGAGCACTCCCCCGGTGGATTCGGTATGTGGTCAGCGATCGTGATCGAGGTCATCCTCACCGCGATCTTCCTCTTCGTGATCCTCGGCACGACGCACAAACTCCGCCCGACGCCTTTCGCCGGCCTCGCCATCGGCCTCACGCTGACGCTCATCCACCTCATCAGCATCCCGGTCGACAACACCTCGGTGAACCCGGCACGTTCCATCGCCGCAGCCATCTACGGCGGAGCCGGTCCCCTTGCTCAGCTGTGGGTATTCCTTGTCTTCCCTGTGGTCGGCGCTCTGATCGCCGGCTTCGCCTACAAGACGCTGCTGGACGGCACGAAGCACCTCTGAGAACGAAGCACCTCTGAGAATCATGCACCTCTTGATTACCCGGCGACGAGCTGCGGCGTTCCTGCCTCGTACTCGAGCAGGTCGCCACGCTCGCCCCGCTGGTAAGCGCGGCGTCCGACGAGAAGCATGTAGGCGAGGAAGACCCCCAGCGCGGCAGCTCCGATACCGATCTTGATCGGCCACGGTAGCGACCAGCCGGTCACGAAGCCTTCGACGAGCCCGGACAGGAACAGCGCGAACACCAGCCCGATGGCCACTGTCGCCAGTGCCCGCCCCTCCTGCGCGAGAGCCGCTGCCCGCGTGCGGTGCCCCGGTGCAGCCCAGGCCCAGAAGATGTGGAGCCCTGCGGCAGCTGCGACGAAGATGCTCGTCATCTCGAGCATCCCGTGCGGAAGGATGTACAGCACCATCACATCCGCGCGATCGTGCGCAGCCATGATTCCCCCGGAGACACCGATGCTGAACGCATTCTGCGCGATCATGTAGATCGGCCAGATGCCGGTGACGCCGAACAGCACGCACTGCACGGCGATCCACGCGTTATTGGTCCACACCATCCCCGCAAACACGGCCGCGGGGTTATCGGTGTAGTAGCCGGTGAAGCTCTCTTCGGCGTACTGCTCGAGGAAGTCCGCCGGCCCGAGGCTGGCTACCAGAGCCGGGTCGCTTGAGATCCATGCAGCGACACCGACCGAGATGGCGATGAATGCCAGTGCGATGACCAGCGTGGTCCAGCGGAGGCGATACAGTGCGGCCGGAAGCTGATCGGTGAAGAACCGCCCGATCTGACTGAGGATGCTGTCGGATGCACCGGTCAGACGCAACCGCGCCTTGGCCAGAATCAACGAGAGGTAGGCACCCTGCGGGGACTCGCCGACCGAAGTCTTCAGCTCGGCAAGATCTGCCGATGCCGCCCGGTACCGGACGATGAGCTCATCCACTCCGCCACCGTCGAGCCGCTGACGGCTGAGTTCGTCCAGGCGTTCCCACTCGGCACGTCGTGCATCGGTCAGGGCATCAGCATCCACCTGATTTACTGTACTCATGTCTACGCCGATCGACACCACGGACGAAGTCCTCTCCGGCGAAGCCGTTGCCATCGATGTTCAACCGCTCGGGTTCTTCATGCGCGCACTCGGCGCGCTCATCGACATGGCCGTCAGCTGGGTGCTGTTCCTGCTGTTCCTGTGGTTGCGCGTATGGCTTCTCGCCACCGGTATCGTGACGCCGGCGATCGACGGCATCGTGAACATCGTCGCGATCGTGGTCTGCTTCGTCGTGGTGCCGATCGTGGTCGAGCTCGCACTTCGCGGCCGGAGCCTCGGGAAACTGGCCGTCGGCGGACGCATCGTTCGCATGGACGGCGGGGCCACCGGATTCCGCCACGCTTTCATCCGAGCGCTGATCGGCGTTCTGGAGACCTATATGACCTTCGGCGCGATCGCCCTGCTGGCCGGGGCGTTCACGGCCCGCTCGCAGCGCCTGGGAGACCTCGTGGCCGGCACCTACAGCCAGCGCGTGCGCACCCCGAAGCTCATCCCCCTCGTCCCGGTCATGCCCGAGTCGCTCATCGGCTGGGGGCAGATCGCCGACGTCGCACGGATGCCCGATCGCCTCGCCCGTCGCATCTCGCAGTTCTTGCAGCATGCCGAGCGCATGTCGCCCTCAGCGCGCGCGAAGATCGCTGCGGAACTCGTCACCGAGACGGCCGAGTACGTCTCCCCGCAGCCGGCTGCCCACCCGGAGCAGCTGCTCATAGCGATCACCGTGCTGCGCCGCGAACGCGAGCGGCGGGCACTGGCCATCGCCGACGCGCGCGCGGAGAAGCTCTCCGGGCGCCGCGTCGGCGTCTGACGCCACTACCGGTCAGAACCGGATCGCGTCGATCACCTTCACGCGCAGCGCAACCATCGCGGGGATGAACCCGGCAACCGCGCCGACGATGACCGATGCCACAAGCCCGGTGACCGCGGCGCGCATCGGGAACGGTGGCACATCCTGCATCCCCTGGAACATCGCCGGAACCACCCAGTCTGAGCGCAGCACCGCGACGACGATCGCGATGCCGATGATGCCCGCGACTGTCGTGGCAACCAGGCTTTCCAGGAGCACGGAGACGAAGACGCGACCCGATGTCGCCCCGAACGCGCGCCTGACGCCGATCTCTCGCACTCGCTGGCGCATGGCGACCAGCTGAATGTTGATGAGACTCAGCGCACCGAGTCCGAGAATGAGCACGGCGATCCCGCCGGTGATCATCTCGAAGGTCCGCATGGAATCTTCCATGCCGGGTTGGGAAGCCCAGTCGCTGCGGTTCACCATGACTGACTGCCCTTCGGGGAGGCCAGCACGCAGATCCATCGCAAGCACGGGTCCGATTTCGGATGCTTGCTGCTCCGTGACCCACACCTCGTGACGGGGCATCACTTCCGGCGGGAGCTGATCGACACGGGCGGTGTACGCGTCGTAGAGCACGTCGATGCGCACCTCTTCATCCCAGATGCCCTGTTTCGGAGTGACCCCGACCACCTGATAGGTGCCGCCAGCATCACCGAGGATCGTGAGAGTCGGATGCTGGTTCATCGGCGTGCGACCGATCAGATCCCAGAGCGGCTCGGTGATGACCACCGGGGGCGCAAGCGCCGCTTCATCCCCTGGCCGGAACGCGCGACCCTCCAGCAGCTGCTCACGGTGCATCTCGGCATAGAGCGGGTCCAGCAGCCTGCCGCTGACCTCCCGCACTCCGTCCGGGAACTGCGCACGGAACATTAAGCCGTCAGCAACGCGCGCCGTGTGTGTGAATTCGAATCGTTCGCTGACTCGAGAAAAGCGGTCGTCGAAGTCCGCGAAATCTACCGGAGCGCCGTTATCGCTCATCACGGAAACGGCGATCGTCGCCGCGCGGCCCCCGTAGCGATCGGACTGTTCGACCTGGAACTGCCGCTGATACTCCGAGAAGGCGACCACGGCTGTCAACGCGGCAACGGATACGGCGATGCCGATGAGGCTGAGCAGCACCCGTAGCTTGTGCACGCGGATCTCGGCCCAGGCGTCGGAGAACGCACCGATAAACCCGCTCATGCCGTTGCCTCCGAGGGGACGCCGGCAGCCAGCGTGGATGCTTCGAATGCCCGGCTGAGATCCACCGGGGCGAGCCTGCCCGCCTCCAGCCGGTAGTGCCGTCGTGCGCGCGCAGCGACGTGCAGGTCATGGGTGATGGTCACCAGCGCGGCTCCGGTCTGTGTGGCGACCTCATCCAGAAGCTCCATCACGGATGCCCCGGTGTCGATATCCAGTGCGCCGGTGGGTTCATCCGCGAGGATCAGCATGGGGTTTCGCACCAGCGCCCTGGCGATTGCCACGCGCTGCTGCTCGCCGCCGGACAGACGATCGGCGATCTGATCGATTCGGTGCCCGAGCCCCACCCGCTCGAGCATGTCGGCGGCGAGCTCCCGGCGCTTCCAGAACAGCCGTCCGCTGGCATGACTCAACGGCATCATGACGTTATCGATCGCTGTTCGACCGGCGAGCAAGTTGAACTGCTGAAAGACGAATCCGACGTTCGCGCCGCGCAGGCGATCGAGTCTGCCGCTGCTCATCTTGCGGACCGGGGTGCCCTCGAACGACACCGAACCCTCGGTGGGGGCATCCAGCATCCCGAGAATGTTCAGCAATGTCGATTTGCCGGAGCCGGAGCGTCCGACGATCGAAACGTGGTCGCCGGCATCCACATCGAGACTGATCCCGCGGAGAATCTCCAGCCGCGAGTCATCGGCGAGCAGAACGCTCTTGGAGATGCTGTCCAGTGAGACCAGGCTCACCAGCTCATCCCACTTTCGCACTGTTCGACACCGGGTTCGATCTCATAGCAGTATTCCTCGACCGGGGCGACGAATCCGGGCACGAACTGGCGCACCATCTCGCCCTCTTCGAGCCCTTCGACGACCTCGACGGTCGTGCCATCGCTCACGCCGAGTGTCACGGTGCGCTCCTGCGGATCTTCGCCGTCACCGGCATCGACCCAAACCACACCGGAGCCGGATCCGCCTTGCACCGCGGTCACCGGGATGACGAGCGCATCCTCCACCTGCCCCAGGGCAAGATCCATCTGCGCGGGAAGACCGGCGAAAACGGTCTGCTCAGCGGGAATCGAGCACTGCACGCTCGCTCCGCCTTCTGCTGTCACCTGCACCTGCACACCCGTGCAGGCAAAAGGCGCAGGTCCGCCCGTGATCGAGACGGTCGCCTCAGCCGGAGCGTTCACCAGTCGATACAACTGCACCGGTTCGACGGCGGCTACCAGGTGGTAGCGAGCCGGCGACAGGGTCACGACGTCACCGCCAACGGATACCTGCTGCCCCTTGATGACAGCGATCTCCGACAGATCGCCCGCCTCGGGAGCGACGATGTCGATGTTGCGCACGGGGTCGTCCTGCTTCACGGTGAAAAGCACCCGTCCGGCAGCGACGGCGCCACCTCCGACGTGGACGGCGGTGACCGTGCCGTTCACCTCGCTGCGTACCGGATAGGCGTTGTCACGTGCGACGTTGCCGCTCAGCGACAGCTCGTTGATCACGGAGCCCCGCTCAACGGGCATGACCGGATCGGTGATCTCGGCCCCTGGCCCCATGGCCGCGGCCTGAGCCTCAGGGAAGAATGCGAGTTTGACCAGCCCTGCCGCGCACGCGCCCAGGATGATCACGAGCAGGATGGGGAGAATCCATCGACGCCAAACGACCACGGAAGCCTCTCTGGAGGCTCCACGGTGGTGCGTCCGGAATCATCATAGTCATAAATGCTTTCCAGGTATGCACTTCATTTGCGTGCATGTAACGCGGTTTCAGGCGCGCAACGCCTCATGGCGGATGACGAGCCAGCCGGCCGGGACCGAGAGCCGGTCGGCATGCTGCGCGCAGAGATCATGAGCGTGCGGATGGTCCGTGCCACCCAGGGGTCCGAGGGCCGCCATCTGATCACCGTAGTCAAACGTCAGCGTCGCGACCGCTTCGCGTGCGCAGGTGACCTTGGAGCAGATTCGTACGTCCATCTCTGTCAGAGTAGAGCGCCGGCGAGCACACGAGCGGATGCCGCGCGGAACGCCATAGACTTTCATCATGGCCCGTCGTTCAGATCCAGGTGCCGCAGCTCCTCGCCGCGGCGCGCGGCACGGCCGCCACGGACGCCTCGGACGCAGCGAGGTGCTGCGTCCGCCCCTGGCTCCGCTGAACGGCAGGATCGACCGCTTCGACAGCACCATCGGCGCGGCTGTGGACTTCTTGCGCGGCACCTGGCCGGAGCTGCAGGAGGTGCGCTTCGAGATCGGCGGGCTCCCCCGCAACATCGATGATGACGGCATCCCGCGCTGGCACCTCGACCGCGATGAGCGCAGAATCGTGCTGTATCGCATCCCGATCGAACGACTGCTTCCCCCCGGTCACGATGATGACCTGCATCGCCGCATCGCGATCGAGAGCGCTGTTTTCCGGGCGGCCGCCGAATACGTCGGCAAGGAGCCGTGGGATTTCGGGCCCGATCAGGGATAGACCGTGATGGCCGCGCGCTCCGATGCTGCTGGCCATAGCGGCCAGCCGGCCAACTGATTCACATCGGCAAGTGCGACGGCTGCATGCAGCCCGCCGCCGTTCACGGCCAGAGCGTATGTGGTGCTCGCGGTGACATCAATCAGGGTCGAGCCGCCCGCCGCAACGGTGATCTCCGAGCCGGCCTGTCCGTTTGTGGGCGCAAGCGTCGCGGTGACGTCCTCGTCGCCTCGGTTCACCAGATGCAGTCGCGGCGCCGGCCCTGCAGGCACGGCGACAAAAACTTCTCCGGTGATCTCGGGAGCTTGTGTCATCCAGGCAAAATCCGAGCCGGCCGCTACGCCAGTGCTCTGCCAGACGGCTCCCACGAGCGAAGAGTCCGCCTCGACGCTCACGCTGTACATGCCCACATCCAAGCCGTCCAGATTGACCTCGGCGGGGATGGCAGCCTCCAGCGGCACCGTCTTCGTCTGCACGACCTTGGCCCCGGAGCGCACGGTGATCGTCGCCGTGGTGGGCTGATCCGCTGCGAGAAGTCGCAGCACCGTGACCGCTGAATCTGCGTTGTCGGCGACAACCTGCACGCCGGAGAATGTCAGATCGGTGCCGGGAACTCCCGCGGTGTCCTGCAGGTCGATGCCTGAGGGGTCGAGGGTGCGGATCAGCGAGGACTGCAGCACTGCTCGCAACGGAGCCCCGGTCGCCGTCACCCGCACGACGGGCTGCTGGAGCCCGGCGGCGATGGATGCCAGGGGCACAGCCAGCTGCGTTCCGGCAGGCACCAGCGTGGTGGTCGTCGTCTGTTCCGATCCGAAGACCGTGAGGGCCGCCGTCGCGGTGACATCGCCCGGGTTCGACAGGATGATCAGGTCGCTGGTACCCGTCTCGACAGTTCCGCCCAACAGCCACGACTCGGTCTGCGGCTCACGGCATGCGCTCGCCGCGAGGCCGGAAAGATCACCGGCTGCGAGCCAGACCGATTCGGCAGCCGCGACCAGCGAGGTTCCCCCCTGCTCGGCACTGCCGATGAAACGCTGAGGAGCCGCGAACTCCCCGGTCAGATCCGGTACGGCGAGTTCGGATTCGTCACGCGGTCCGTTGCTGTCGACGGTGAGTGCTAGATCGCCCGCTGACGACATCTGCTGCGCATTGTTCGCATCTCGGCCGATCGCACGAAATGATCCGGAACACACCACGGTGGTGTCGCCCGCAGCAGGCCGCACCTGCATCTGTGCTGCCTGATTGGTCACGCTCGGCCATTCGACGGCGACAGCGGCTGTGACTCCCGCTACGCACGCGACAGCGATAACGGCGCCTGCCACGAGCCTGGCGCTGGTAGCGGCGACACGGATTGGTGGCTTGTGAGTCATCGCTTCTCCTCGGCTGGCTCAAGATCGGCTGGCTCGAGATCGTCATCCGCCCGCTTCGGAAGAATCAGAGGTTCATCGGGTGAACGCCCCACGATCCGTGATTGCGCTCGCGCAGCTCGGCGCGAGGCTCGGGTCGGGATCGACAGCAGTACGGCGCCCAGGAATACGACCAGCTGCAGAATTGTCACGGCCTGCATGGTGCGAGCCTCGGATGCGGTGAGGCCCGGACGCTCAGCGGTGACACTGTCCAAGCGCCACAGCACGCCCTTGTCTGTTTCGCCGACCTTCACGAACCCGGCGCGCTGATCAAGAGCGGTGACAGCGGAGATTCGGAACGCACGTGCGGTGGCGGATTCTTCGCCGGCGACCTGATCGAGAAGGACGAAGTGGATGCCATGGGCTGCGAGCTCGCCGGGAGCATCGAAGGTGCGCTCCGAGAGCAGATCGACCGTGAGGATGCTGATGTCGGTGCCATGCGGTTCGGTGGCGGTGCTCAGCATGGTGGTCTGCGCGCCCAGCGTGTTGCTCGCACCCCAGATCACCTCTGACGCCAGCCCGCCGTCGTTCTGCGGCGTGATGACGAGTGTGGCGATCGCACGGTCGCCGCGCGCCTCGGCGGCGACGTAGGCCGGGAGGGTGCTCTCCGGTCCGTTGGTGAGAACTGAGCGTTCGGTGTGCAGCGCTGTCAGCGCCGGCACGGCGCAGAGCGCCAGTGCGAGCCCCGCAATCGTCACCGTGACCACCCGCACACGGGGAAGCGTGATGGCGGTGTCAAGCGTGACGAGCGCACCGCCGACGAGCCCGGCCCAGGCCAGGCTCAAGCCTGTTCCCGGCCAGATCGCTACCGCGGTGCCCTGTGCAAAGGAGACGGTCACACCCACGGCGAGGAATGAGGTCGCGAGACCGATGACGGTGACAGCGAGCAGAGTGATACCAGCACCCCAGCGCGGCGCGATCGCTGAGGCGAGTGCCAGCAGCGCGATCGGCACAAGCAGCAGCGGTGCCCACATCGCAATGGTGGGATCGATGATGCTCATCCACCCGGCAAGATCGGCGGTCGGGAAACCTGTGGCCAGCAGCATCCGTCCGGCGCTGTCCGCGCTCGCTTGACCGCCTGCCCAGATGAGGCCGGGGTCGGCGAAGATCGCCCAGAGATTTCCGTACCGCACCTGCCAGACGACGATCGGCAGGAACAGCACCACGGTGGGAGCCAGCATCCACAGCAGGCGCACGGCTCCATGGAACCATCCATGCGCAAGCACGACGACCAGCGCGATCAGCCAGAGCAGCCCGGCCGCTGGTGCGAACGCTGGTGCACAGGCGAGAGCTGCAGCGAGGATGATCGACGCTGCGCCCGCCGCACCCCAGGAGCGGTGTGCGACGACGGCCGCATGGAACAGCCACGGCAGGATCAAGTGCAAGAGGACTGCGGCCGGGCGCCCGGTCACGAGAGCGGTGAGGAAGGTCGGCGCGAGCGCCCAGGCGACACCGCCGAAGATGCGCATTCCCGCGCGGTCAGTGATTCGTGTTGCGGCGAACCATCCGCCGAGTACCGCCAGCGGCAGTGCCAGCAGCCACAGCACCACGAGCGCGAAAGACGGTGCTCCGGCCCACAGCGATCCGATGATCGCGATGACTCCGGCGAAAGGATCCGCAGGGCCGATGACGTCGACTCCGAGTCCGCGCGATCCCCACGCAGCATCGCGCCAGAGTGCTGTGACGGTGTCACGCAGCGGAAGCAGTCCGCCGCCGCCGATGGCGGGCCAAGCAAGCAGGGTTGTGAACGAGGCCACGCTCACCACGAGAGCGCCCAGCACGGCCCAGGCGCCGCCACCGGAGAAGAAATTTAGTTCGCTGACCGCTCCCCCTTCGCTCCCGTGACCGTCGTCGAGATTCCGATGCAGCTGTGCGCGGGTGACACGCAGTGGGGCGATGCTCGACCAGGAGGCGGTTCGGAACGAGCGGATGCGCTGGCGAGACCGCGCCACGGCGCCGAAGCGGACCATCGCGGTGAGCGCTGCGGCCCATTCCGGCAGGACAGCCGCCGGACGCTTGCCGATGAGATGTACGACGGTTCGCCACAGCGCCAGGGGCAGCAATGAGAGCCAGTGCAGCGGCACGCTGATGGCGGGAGCGTAGGCGAGCCTGCGGTGCAGCTGTGCGAGGCGCGTGACGAACGCGCGTTGCGCTGCGTTCTGCGGGAGCGCTGCCGGGCCGTCAGGATGCACGGAGATCCGTGCATTCGGGGCGAGGACGACGCGCCCACCACCCAGCCGCGCACGGATACCGAGGTCCAGACCTTCGTCGGCCCCGGCGAGAGCGGGATCAGGACGAAGCGGGTCGCGCACTTCGCTGCGAATCAGGATGCCGCGGATGTCAGAGCCGAGCGCGTCGTCACGTCCGTCGTGCTGGCCCTGGTCGAGTTCACCGGCGGCGAGTTCGACTGATCGGCCAAGCGAGGTCATGGTGACGCCGAGGGAGACGATCTCGCGATCGTTGTCGACATCGACGAGCTTGGGAGCGGCGATGGCCGCCGATGGTGAGCGCTCGAGCGCTCCGCTGAGCTGCGCCAGCGCCTGCGGGTGCGGTGCCGTGTCGTGTGCGAGCAACCAGATAGCGGAGCCCTGCGCCACCCGGGGTCGAGCCAAATCGATGGCCTCAGCGAACGAGGTGCTGCTGCGTGCTTCGATGATGCCTTCGATGACACGAGCGATCGCTTCGCTGTCTCGGGCGGACGAGGCGTCTCCGCACACGACGAGCGTCACGGCGTCCGCCGCGCGAGTCTGGAGACTCAGGGCGTCAAGAGTACGCAGGAGCTGTGCGCGGGAGGAAGATCCGGGCCGCGCGACGATGATGGCATGAACTCGGGTTGGCATGGCTTGGCCAGCCTAAGCGCTGCATTCTCAGGCGACTGCCACCGCGGTCGGCGCGCCTGCGAAGCTATGACAGCTCAGCCGGCGCTGCGCTTGAGCTTGCGGCGTTCGCGCTCGCTGAGCCCACCCCAGATACCGAAGCGCTCGTCGTTGTTCAGCGCGTACTGCAGGCATTCGCCACTCACATCGCACGAGGAGCAGATGCGCTTCGCGTCGCGAGTCGAACCGCCCTTTTCCGGGAAGAACGCCTCTGGATCGGTCTGCGAGCAGAGCGCGTCGGTCTGCCAGGAGAGCGCTGTGTCATCGTCGGCGTCAACACGCCTGACCCCGGGAACCCCGAGATTGACCGGATCTACAAACCAGTTCTCGGGAACGTCGGAACGGTAACCCGTCATATCGTTCTCCTTGCCCTTACGGATGCCCCCCACCGGGCCGTGCACAACTAATTACACCCGTGTCATTCGCTCCGGTCAAGTCGCAGATAGTAAACCCTCAATCGACCATTGAAGGTTCACGGCGTGTCTACGGCGTGTCGCGGTGCACCGCAGAGTATCTGGGATCTCAGGCGAAGTGGACGCGCGGTTGCGGGTGGTCGATGAACACCCTGCCGCGCGGACTCGTCCATTCGATTCGCCCACCGGACAGCTGTCGCGCCGCCCACCGGTACTCGGGGTCGATATCCGGATGTTTCAAAGAATGATGCCGGCGGCACAGATGACTGAGATTCTCGCAGGCTGTCGCCCCACCCCGGCTGTGCTCATCGTTGTGGTCGAGGTCGCATCGCAGCACCGAGGACGCACAGCCGGGAAAACGGCAGCGTCCATCGCGCGCACGCAGATATCGGCGCATCTCGGCTGTTGGTCGGTACCGATCGGTCGCTGTGACCATTCCGGAGTACTCGTCGAGATAAAGACGATCCCATCCGGGTGCGAACCCGGCAATCTCACGGGCGATTCGGGCGTCGACAGGTCCGCATCCGAGCAATTCGGCTGGAGCATCCGACGCTCCGGCGAGAACCGCCGCAGAAAGCGTCACCTGGACATGCCCGCGAATCGCCGCCGCGCCATCTGCGGATACTGTTTCTGCGGCGGCTGCCAGCAGGAGGTCCATCACGACATCCGCCCGCGCTTGATCCATCGTGCGCGGATCGTCATTCGGTGCGGACGCGCCGTAGTCGCCATCGACGTCCTGCACATCCTGCTCGGAGATCAACGCATCGTCTTCACCCGTTGCCGGCTCTGTCTCGCCGTCACCGAGCACAGGGCGCACCTCGGACGAGTGCGGATCCCGTGCGAGCCGAGCGAGTCTGGAGGCCCGATCCAGCGCCGCATGAGCGAGCACCGAAGAGGTCAGGATGTGGACCTCAGCCGAACCGTCGTCGAAGTCGTCGATCCAGATTTTCCGGTCTTCGTGCGCCTTCTTCCGGCGGTCGGCAGCACTCACCCCACCATGCTTGGCCGCCAGCATCCGCGCCACCGATCTGACCCGATTCGGGCTCTCCCCTGAGGCGTAGTCGACCGCGGCGAGCTCATAGGCGAAACGATCTGCCTGATCGGAGATCTGCGCACCCGCATCAGTGATGATGCGCGCATGTGTCGGGCTGATCTGCGCATTCTGCAGGGCCTGGAAGGTGACAGGAAAACTCGTCACCAGCGTGTACGCGTTCCACATCGACGATTCCATCGTGCGCGAGGAGATACGACCGGCGGAGCTGAACTCCGCAATCACCGAGCGGACGGGAATGTCTTTGACGTCACTGGGCCCAGTCCGCTGCTCACGCTCGCCTAGCGCGTCAGAGAAGGCCTCGCTGAGCAGCTCGGCCTCCCGCGCATGCAGCCGCGCCTTGTCAGCCTGCAACTCTTGCCACTCGGACATGCGCGACGACGACGCCTGTGGCGGTGTCGGAGCTGTCAACGTTGGCATGCATCCAGTATAGAACAAATGTTCTAATCTGGTCAAGAGTCGGAGCGACTCAGGGCATGGTGATTCCCGGCATGGCGATGAAGGCCTCGCCCGTGCCGGTGAGGGTGAGCGACTTCTCGTCGGCTGTGGCGAACACGGCCGCGCCGACGGGAATGGTCATCTCCTGATCGATACCGGAAACCGAGACATCTCCCCCGGTCGAGAGCACCATCGCCGGTCCGGCAACGTCTACGGCGACCGGTTCGCCGGACAGGGTCACACGCCGCAGGGCGAAGTCCGAGACATCGACCGGATAGGCAGTCACCGCATCGCCCGCCATCGGCGTCATCACCGGGACCTTCGCCGGCGACGTGTCGAGGACTGACAGCAGTTCGGGCACATCGATGTGTTTGGGCGTCAGGCCCCCGCGCAGCACGTTGTCGCTGGCCGCCATGATCTCCACGCCGAGCCCGGAGACGTACGCGTGCAGAAGACCGGCACGCAGGAAGATGCCCTCGCCTCGTCGGAGCACGATGAAGTTCATCAGAAGTGCGACAACAACCCCAGGGTCCCCCGGGTTCCGCTCCGCGATGGTGCGGGCGTTGGCCAATTCGGCGTCGAATTCTTCGGAGGATGCTTCGGCGAGCGCGGCGATGATGTCGTCGACCTCAGACTGCGCTGTACCGGAAAGCAGCCAGCCGATGGCATCCCCGAGCACATCTCCGTCTGCGCTGAGCCTCTCCCGAAGAGCAACAGCTCCGACCGACGAGCCCAGCGAGTCCAGCAGACGCACGGTGTCCGCCACGGGGCGCAGCCCTCCGAGCGCCTCGAACCGCTCGCTGAGCGCGACGATGAGCTCGGGCTTGTGGTTGTCATCTCGGTAGTTTCGTGACGGGTCATCTGCCGCAAGACCTGCTTCGCGCGCCCATCCCGCACGCGCCTGCGCGATCGTCGGGTGCGCCTGAATCGACAGCGGATCGGCCGCAGCGAGCAGCTTCAGCAGATACGGCAGCGTCCCACCGGTAACAGCATCCAGAGTCGTACCGTCAGAGACGTCAGCGGGGTCACCGGGGTGATCTCCGAACCATACCTCGGCCTCCGGCGCTCCGGTGGGCTCGCGGCCTTCCAGCGTCGCGAGAAGGGACGTCGATCCCCAGGCATAGTCACGGGGCTCATTGGACAGGCTCAGCAGCATGGCTCCAGCGTAGCGATCCCGTCGTGGCACAGCGATCTGCGGGCCGGTCGCGGTAGCCTGAATCCGATGGCGCAGTACACGAAGCATCCCGTGACAGCCCCGCCCACCGCGCCGGAGCGCGAGTCGACGGGGCAGCTACTGCTGCGCGCCTACGCAATCCTCGCGTTCATCGTCGCTTTTGCGCACACCGCTCTGTACAACCTGGTCGGCATGAACGGCGCGGGCATCGTCATGATCGTGCTGACGCTGGCCGCCGTCGCTATCGGCGTGCCGATGATCACCCGGGCGAAGCCGCACGCCTTCGCCTGGCGCCGGCTTCCCTGGTCGGCTCTCGGCTACGTCGTGTTCGCACTGCTGTCGTTGGCCTGGTCGCAGTGGCGCGGGCCGACGATCATCACCTGGCTCCTGCTCGCCGCGATCACTGTGAACGCTCTGCTCATCGCCCATGCCTTCAGCTGGCATGAGATCGTGCGCACGCTGGCATCCGCCTTCAAGTGGATCCTCGGGCTTTCTGTCGTTCTCGAACTCTGGGTGTCACTGGTGCTGCAGCGCCCCCTGCTGCCCAACTTCCTCACACTTCCTGATGGCGACATCGACCCGCACTGGTACTGGGTGCGCGACAACTTCCTCGATGGCGGTCGCATCCAGGGCCTCGTCGGCAACTCGAACGTGCTGGCCATTATCTGCCTGTTCGCGATCGTCACCTTCGGCGTTCGGTTCGCGCTGCGTGAGCGCTGGAGCACGACACTCGCTCTCTGGATGCTGCTCGCGGCATACCTGCTGCTGCGCGCAGGATCGGCCACGACCTATGTGTGCGCGATCGCCGCGGCCGTCGTGGTCGCGATCGTTCTTCTCATCCGCCGCACGCGCACTCCCGGTGGCCGCACCCGCATCTACGTGATCTGCACGGCAAGTGCCGCCGTCGTGATCGCAGCGCTGATCGTATTCCGCAAGCCGCTCCTTGAGGCGCTGGGCCGCAGCGCCGACCTCACCGGCCGCACCGATCTCATCTGGACCACGGTGCTCGAACGGGCCGCCACCCACCCCGTTTTCGGCAACGGATTCTCCAGCCCGTGGATACCGGCTGACCCGGCATTCGACGGCTGGATTGTGGACCACAACATCACCGTCTTTCATGCGCACAACATGTGGCTCGACGTGTTGATGCAGCTCGGTGCTGTGGGCGTCCTGCTGATGGCGGCCGCCTATCTCGGGCTGCTCTGGCGCGCATGGTTCTTCGCCATCGACCGGCCGCGATGGGATCTGCGCGCCGATCGCCCCTACTCGCCGCTCACGCTCCTGCCCCTGCTGTTCACCGTCATCCTGCTCGTTCAGGGGCTGGCGGAGTCGACGCCGATCATGCTCTGGGGTTGGCTGATGCTGATGCTGTTCTCCTTCAAGGTCAAGTCGGTCCCCCTGGTTGGTGTGGGCCTCAGCGAACAAGCCCGCGTCACCGAACGCGGCCAGACCGCACGGCGCATTCCGTGACCACCTCCGAGGCTCGATTGAGCCGACTGCTCGGCTCTGTCGAGATGGCTCGTGCCTATACGATCGCCGCTCTGAGCGCGACGTTCGGATCGTTCCTGATCGAGCGAATGACCTCGAT
Source organism: Microbacterium wangyouchuni (assembly GCF_051546305.1). NCBI lineage: Bacteria > Bacillati > Actinomycetota > Actinomycetes > Micrococcales > Microbacteriaceae > Microbacterium > Microbacterium wangyouchuni. The sequence goes on along the minus strand of NZ_JBPTMA010000002.1, from coordinate 521,404 downwards.
GACGACCCTCGCGACGATAACGCTGCTGCTGGGCGTTCTGGGCGCGGCGATCCTGTTCGTCCGGCGAGAAGAGCTCTCACTGCTTCGGCTGGCGCCGTCATCGCTGCTGGCATTTCTCGCCCTCGGCCTGATCAGCGTCTTTTGGAGCACCGACCGTTCAGACACGCTGGTGGGCTGGCTGTGGCTGTTCGGTTACGCAGTCATGGCCATCACGATCGGTCATATCCGCGACACCCTGCAAACCATGCGAGCTCTCGGCGATACGCTGCGCGTGCTGCTCGTGTTGTCGCTCGGACTTGAAATCCTCTCCGGCATCCTCATCGATCTTCCGATCGCCTTCCTCGACATCGACGGAAACCTGGCGATGGGCGGTCCGATTCAGGGAATCTTCGGCACCCGCAACATGCTCGGTTTCGTGGCGGTGATCGCGCTGATCACCTTCTTCATCGAATGGCGCACGCAATCAGTCGCCGCCCCGATCGCCATTCCTTCAATCGCCCTGGGCGCTTTTCTGGCTCTGGTCTCAGCATCGCCGACTGTGCTCGTGCTCGCCGTCGCCGTCGCCGTCGCGACCTCAGCGCTCACGATCGTGCGGCACACTCCGCCTGGCCGCCGCAATATCGTGCAGTGGATGCTGGGGGCGCTGGTAGCTACGGCACTAATCGTGGCGTTCGCATTCCGGCATCCGATCATCGCTTGGATGGGGGCAGGGTCTGATTTCTCGACCCGCGCCGACCTCTGGAATCAGATTCTCGACTTCGTTGCGATCAGACCGTTCCAGGGCTGGGGCTGGTTCGGCTCGTGGCAACGCGGCGAGTACCCGTTCACGTACATCAACTATCTGCTGGATGATCGCCACCAGAGCGCGCTCAACGCGTTCTTCGACATCCTGCTGCAGTTGGGCGTGGCCGGTCTCCTCCTGTTTTTGATTCTCGGATGTGTGGCGCTGATCCGCTCGTGGCTGGTAGCGAGTGCGCGCCGATCAGTGCTTTACGCGTGGACCCCGCTGGTGCTGGTGACGCTCGCGGTGGACTCGATGTTCGAAAGCTTCACGATCGTTGGCGCCGGCTGGTTCATGCTCGTGCTGTGCGCGTTGCGCGCCGGGCAATCACGGTCCTGGCGCGAGAACATCGACGCGGCGAACACCGGCGTCATCCCGACGTTGCGACCGAGCGAATAGGCCTGCTGCTCAGCTCGCGTCGAGCGTCTTGAGCTTCTCGGCCCAGGCCAGAGCGTCGCGCACACCGTCGTCGACGGAACGCTGCGCCTTCCAATCCAGGGCGGCGGCGGCGCGATCGACGATCGCGAAGGCGCCAGCTTGATCGCCAGGGCGGCGCTCGACCTCGACGACAGGAAGAGGGTGCTGGGTGACGCGTTCGAACGCGGTCACCAGTTCACGCACGGTCACGCCATCACCGGTGCCGATGTTGAGCACCTGATAGGGATCGGATCCTGTCGCCACCTCATCGAAGCGTTGCACCGCTGCGACGTGCGCCAGAGCGAGATCCCAGACGTGGATGTAGTCGCGCAGGCCGGAGCCATCGCGGGTCGCCCAGTCGGTGCCGGTGATGGTGAACGGCTCCCCCGCGGCGCGAGCCTGCATGATCTTGCCGAGCGCGTGCGATGGGGTGGGATTCTGCAGACCGGTGCGCAGGCGCGGGTCCGCGCCGATCGGGTTGAAGTACCGCAACGCGATCGCGCGCAGGTCGCCGGCAAGCGCAGCATCCGAAAGCACACTCTCGACCATGGCCTTGGTCATGGCATAGGGACTGGACGGCGCCAACGGCGCATTCTCGTCGACGCCTTCGCCACCCTCACCGAAGTAGACAGCAGCCGATGAGCTGAACACGATGCGGCTGATGCCCGCCTCTCGCAGATTGCGCAGCAGGATGATGGTCTTGCCGACATTCGTGTCGTAGTACCCGAGCGGGTCGGCAACCGATTCGGGCACAACGATGCGCGCCGCGCAGTGCACGACAACGTCGATGTCGGGGTGATCGGCGCAGATGCGGGTGAGAAGCTCAGCATCCGCGATGTCGCCGACGTAAAGGTTACGGTCCTCGCCGAAGTCACGGCGACCGGTGGACAGGTCATCGAGAATGACCGTCTCCACGCCTGCTTCCAAGCACGCCGTAGCGATCGTCGAACCGATGTATCCGGCACCGCCGGTGATCAGAGCCTTCATCGCGCCTATCGTAGTCTGCCGACCGGTCCCGACGTCCAGGGCGCGCTCTCCAGGGATCCTCAAGCGCAGAAGGTAGGCTACTCGGTGCCCGCTGAATCCAGCTTGCGCCCATGAGGGCGGGGCGAAGCAATCTCGGAGATCTCTCACGTGACCCACGTCTTGCAGAACGTTGTATTCCCGCTCGATCGCGACCCGGATCTTCTGCCGCTGTACGCCGATCCTGAGACGTGGTCGGTCATCGGCGAGGAGCCAGTCCGCGTCTCCAACCGCGCTCACCTCGGCAACATTCTGGGCCGAAACAGCGCGCGAATCGTATCGGGGCGCCGGGTATCCCTCGGCACCTACTTCAACGCTTTCCCCGCTTCTTACTGGCAGCACTGGACGAGCATTCGCCAGGTGCGACTCACCGTGCGAACCGCGGGACCTGCGACCGTCCTCGTCTACCGATCGAACGGATCGGGTGTGCGCCAGCGCGTCGACACCCGTGAGGTTGTCGGCAACGCCAGCACGCACTTCGATCTTGATTTGAACCAGTACAGCGATGGCGGCTGGCTCTGGTTCGACGTCGTCGCCGATGAGAAGAGCGCCGTGCTCGAGGGCGCCGAGTGGACGACAGAGCAGGAGCCGGCCCGAGCTGGCAAGGCGTCGTTGGGGATCACCACCTACAACAAGCCCGACTACTGCGTCGAAACGCTGGAGGCGCTTGCTGCTGCCCCCGATGCACTCGAGCTCGTCGATCGGATCTTCCTCATCGATCAAGGTACTCAGCTGGTCTCTGAGCAGAACGGCTATGCCGAAGTCGCCGAGGCGCTCGGTGAGACGCTTGAGATCATCCGTCAGCCCAATCTCGGTGGATCCGGCGGCTTCGCCCGTGCCATGCATGAGACGCTGCAGCGCCCGGAGAGCGACTTCGTCCAGCTGCTCGATGACGATGTACGTCTGGAGCCCGAATCGCTGCGTCGATCGATCGTGTTCGGCCAGTATGCGACTAATCCAGTACTCGTCGGCGGACACATGTTCGACCTGCTCGATCGCCCGAAGCTGCACGGCTGGGCCGAGGTCGTCGACGATGCACCATTCATGTGGCGCAACCTCTATCAGGAGAAGCTGCCGCACGATTTCGGTGTCGCGAACCTGCGCCAGTCGCCGCTGCTTCATATGCGCATGGACGCCGACTACAACGGCTGGTGGATGTGTCTGATCCCCCTCGACGCGATCCGCAAAGTCGGGTTGTCGCTTCCGGCTTTCATCAAGTGGGATGACGCGGAGTTCTGCCTGCGTGCCGGAGCCGCAGGCTTCCCAACCGTCTCGATGCCGGGTGTCGCGCTCTGGCACGTGTCGTGGGTGAACAAAGACGACTCCATCGACTGGCAGGCATATTTCCATGCCCGCAACCGAATCGTCGCGGGCCTCCTGCACTCACAGTCTTCGCACGGCGGACGTCTCATCACGCACAGCCGTCGAGTCGACCTGAAGCATCTGATGATGATGCAGTACTACCCGGTGGCGCTGCGCGCGCAGGCTCTGCGCGACGTGCTTTCGGGCCCCGATCACATGCGTGCGAACCTGGCCACGGCGATGCCCGCGGCACGCGCTCTTGCGGCCGATTATGCCGAGACGACAGTTCATCGCGACCCTTCGACCGTGTTGCATTCGCGGCACGGCCGCCAGGTCTACAAGATGCAGACGAAGAACAATTTCGACAACCCCACCGGTATGAAACTGCGGATCTTCACGCTGAGAACACTGGTGTCCCACTGGCTGCACAATCCGAATCCTGTCAATATCGTCCAACCTGAGGTCGAGTTCGGCAAGGAGGACGCGCACTGGTGGCGCTTGCCTGCCTTCGACAGCGCCCTCGTGAGCACTGCCGACGGCTCAGGAAAGAACATCTACACGCGCGACCGGAAGAAGTACCGCCGGATGCTGCGTGAAACAATCCGCCTGCACGCTGAGCTGAAGCGTCGCTGGCCCGAGCTGCAGAAGCAGTACCAGCGGGCGCTTCCTGAGCTCGTGTCCCCCCAGTCCTGGCAGCAGATCTTCGAGGAGAAGGCATGACCGCGGCGCCTGCTGCATTCGCCCCAGCGGCGGCGACGATCGTCATCGTGACGTACAACCGTTCGCATCTGCTCAAGGGACTGCTCGAGAGCATCACCGTGATGGATCCGAAGCCCGGCCACGTCGTGATCATCGACAATGCCTCTGCGGATGACACGACCGAGGTAGTCGAATCGTTCCGCGACTCGATCGGCACCGAGATCGTCTATCGCAAGCTCGAGACGAACACCGGCGGGTCCGGTGGCTTCAGTGAGGGCATGCGCACCGCGTACGAGCTCGGCAGCGAGTGGATCTGGATGATGGATGATGATGTCGAAGTCATCCCGGACGGTCTGGCGAGGATGGGATCGTGGGCTCCGCGGTTCAAGAGCATCCAGGGCCGTCGGTACGACTACGACGGCAGCGAGTTCTACTGGCAGTACCGGATCGCTGAGCGGATGGGAATTCCGATCCCGTTCGCACCGGCCGGGTTCGATGCATCCGGTTTCAAGGAGATGAACAGCGGATGCTTCGAGGGCATGTTCATCCACCGCTCGATCGTCGAACAGATCGGGTTGCCGGATCCGCGCTTCTTCATCTATTGGGATGACCAGATGTACGGGTGGTTGGCCTCGCGTCTGACGACCGCTGTGATCGTCAACGAGTTCGTGCTGCGCCGCACCCGCGAGATCAAGCAGTGGGACATGGGCGTGCGACACATGAATGCTTCCAGCAACGCTTATCGGTACTACATCATGCGCAACCGCGCCTTCATCAAGCACTACTACCGTGTGCACGAGAACTACAACCCGGTGTTGTTCGGCCTCGGGACGACGGCGACGTTCTTCAAGGAGATCATTCGCCTGTTCTTCGTGGAGCGCACCGTGCGCGGGACGAGCAACCTGTTCCGCGGCATCCGCGATGGTGGCAAGATCGGTCGCGACCGCACTTGGCAGCCTATGCCCGCATTGGAGAAGTGATGAGCAACGAGCACCAGCCCGAGGCCGTGTGGGTGTTCCCCGAGGAGAAGAAGAGCAATAAGGGTGCTGTCTGGCTCATCGTCATCCTCTCGATCCTCGCGGTGACGATCGTCGGCCTGCTGCTGTTCTTCCTGTTGCCACCTGCAGGCGATACGGAGCCGACTCCCAGCCCGAGCGCTTCCGGCAGCGCTTCAGCGACGCCCACGCCGACGCGCACTCCGACGCCGACCGCGACGCCGACGCTCTCGCCGAGCGCGACGCCCACACCGGTGCCGTCGCCGTCCACTGTCCCAACGGATGCCCCGAATCCCACCGAGCCACCGGCGCCGAACCAGGATCATGACGCCTTCGCGGCAGCAGTCGCTCCCCGGCTGAACGACGCGTCCACTGGGCTCGGTGTCATCGCCGAAGGCGACCCGGATGCGGCTGGGATCGTCGGCAACCTGCAGCAGGATGCCGGTCGCCTCTCCGACACTGCGGCTCCCAGCGACATCGAGGGCGCCTGGGCGGATGCGGTGACGCAGTACAGCGCACGGCTCGCCGAGTTGCGTGCAGCATACGATAACGGCACTGATCCGCAGCAGGCTGTGGATGCCGCCTCAGCAGCCCTGCAGAACGTTCGTGCCGTAGCCGGCATCTAATGCTTGCGAGTGGGCGCCCGTGGCTCAGTTTCACGCCGAAATAGCGCCACAACTACCCACTCGCCGGCAGGTCGCGACTTCTTCTGCACACGTGGCCCCTCCCCTTGTTTGCGAGTGGGCGCTCGTGGCTTGAGTTCCGCGTCGTTTCGCGCCACAAGCGCCCATCCGACTCGTCTGGGCCTGTGGAAAACGTACACGCGCGGATGCCGGATCCCGCAGACTCGGTCACCATGACGACCAGAGATCCTCTTCCTGCTCACGCCGTCGGCACCGCGTTCCTCAGCGGTCGACAGGGCGCCGCCGGCATTGCGGCCCGCGGGCGGCTTCGCGGACGAGACGTAGACAAGCCGTTCCGAGGCATCCGTTCCCAGGGCATCGACCTATCGACCATCCGCGGACGGTGCGTTGCGCTTACTCCCCTCCTCGGCTCCGAGCAAGCGATCAGCCACAGCACGGCGCTTGTGCTTTGCGATGCTCCGCTCCCGTCCGCACTCGAACGGGACGACGCCGACCTGCATGTCAGCAGCACAGGGTCACGACGAAAGCGGCGCAAGGGAATAGCGTCGCATCGGCTTGACGGCGCATTCCCCACGACAGTCACCCACGACGGCATCCCGATCGTGACACCGGCGACGGCCTGGTGTCAGCTCGCCGAGTACGGATCGCAGAGAGCGCATCGACTCGACATCGAACATATTGTGGCCGTTGGTGACTTTCTGCTGTCCGGCATGGTTGTTCCGGGTGGATCACGTATTCCCCCGCTGTGCACGGAGGCGGAGCTACGCAGCGCGATCCGCGCTCATGCCGGGCGGCGCGGCGCGCTGATGCTGTCCGAGGCGAAGGGGTTGATCCGCGCCGGCGTCGACTCACCGCAGGAGACGCGGTTGCGTCTGCTGCTGGTGTGCGCTGGCCTGCCCGAACCCGTCATCCATCACCCTGTGATGACTCGGCTCGGCACGTTACATCCTGATCTGGCGTACCCGGGAATCCGCCTGGCGATTGAGTATGAGGGTGACCACCACCGCACTGATGACGCGCAGTGGCGTAGCGACTTCGAGCGGGTCCGCGCTTTGCAACAAGCAGGTTGGACGGTCATCCGCATCAACAAGGACGACCTCAATGACCCGATCCGCTCGCACGCGCTCCTCGCCCAAATTCGCGCGCTGCTCGCGAGTGGGTAGTTGTGGCTCGAAAATCACGCGAAACCCAGCCACAACTGGACACTCGCAAGGGGGCGGGGAAGGAAGGGCGAGGAGGAATCAGCGAGCGGCGGAATCGGCGTTGTAGCGGTCGAGGACCTCATTGATGGGGGCATCCAGGACCAGGCCGCCCTTGTCGAGGTAGAGTCCCCGCGTGCAGAAGCGACGCAGGTCGTGCTCCTTATGGCTGACGAAGAACAGCGTCCGCCCTTCGGCGAGCAGCTCGTCGATGCGCTGATAGCACTTGTCGCGGAATCCCTTGTCGCCGACGGCGAGCACCTCATCCACGAGCAGGATCGGCTCGTCGAGTTGGGAGATCACGGAGAAAGCCAGGCGCACCTTCATGCCATTGGAGAGGTGCTTGTACGGCATCTCCTGGAACTGCTCCAGCTCCGCGAAGGCGATGATGCTGTCGTACCGCCGAGTGACCTCCTCGCGCGGCATGCCGTGCAGACCCGCCATGAGGCGCACGTTCTCGCGCACCGTGAGATCGCCGACGAAACCACCGGTGAGTTCGATCAGCGGAGCGACACCGCCGTTAACGGAGACGGAGCCCTCGTCGGGCAGCAGAACACCGGCGACGAGTTTGAGCAGCGTCGACTTGCCCTGACCGTTGCGGCCGACCACGCCGATCGACTCCCCCGCCTGCACTGTGAAGGAAACGTCGCGCAGCGCCCAGAACTGCCCGGGACGGCTGCGCCGGGATGCACCGGCGAAGAGGTCTTTGAAGTTGCGCCGCCCCCGTCGGTTGCGGCGGAAGTGCACGCCCAGCCCCTTGACCTCGATCGCAGCAGTCATCACAGCTCCTTCAGCACGGGGCGCTCAAGTGTGCGGAACACCCATGACCCCAGCGCGAAGATGGCGAGGCTCATCACGGCCCCGATGAGCACCGTGGTCAGCTGCCATTCGCCGGGGAAGAACGCCATCCGATACAGCGTGAAGATGCCGGCCAATGGGTTGAACGAGGCGATCGTGTCGAACGGAGCGGGCAGGTTCGAGACACTGTAGATGATGGGGGTCGCGTAGAACAGCGCACGCAGGATCAGCCCCGTCGTGCGCTCCAGATCGGAGTACAGCGCACACAACGGTGCCACTAGTAAGCCGAGCCCCATGAGCAGGATGACCTGCAGCACAATGGCAACAGGGAACCACAGGATGCCCCAGCCGATCTGGACCACCTTGTCGGGGTTCGTCTCGACCAGCATGTTGATGATCACGAAGACGGCGAGCACGGGGAGAGCGAACAGGAACTCCAGGCCCTTGCTCAGCACGATCCGATTTATCCAGATCGACCGTGGGATATTCGTTGAGCGGACCAGGCGCGCGTCCTTCTTGAAGGCCCTCGTGAAGTCCGAGACCGAGGTGTTGAACCACACCCAGGGCAGCAGCGCGGTGATCAGGAAGATGATGTACGGATCCTGGCCGACGTCGCGCTGGAATACCTGCGTGAAGACGAACCAATAGATCAGGCTCATCACCAGGGGGTCGAGCACCGACCACAGGTAGCCGAGGAAACTCGTCGCGTAACGAACTTTCAGATCGCGACCAGAAAGCAGCCACAACGAATGCAGGTATCGCCGGGGCGTACCCGGCGCCCCGACAGCGGCGTGACTCACGGTTCTGAGTTTAGGCGAGGGTGTTGTTCCACATGGTCAGCGCCGAGCCGATTGCCATGTGCATGTCGAGATACTGGTAGGTGCCCAGACGTCCGCCGAAGTGAACGTCCTGCTCGCCCTTCTGCAGTTCGCGGTAGGCCAGCAGCCCCTCACGATCCGCCGGAGTGTTCACCGGGTAGTACGGTTCGTCCGTCTTCTCCGCGAAACGGGAGAACTCCCGCATGATGACGGTCTTGTCCGTGGGGTAGACGTCCTTGCGCTCCGGGTGGAAGTGCTTAAACTCGTGGATGCGAGTGAACGGGACATCCATGTCCGGATAGTTCATCACCGGAGTGCCCTGGAAATCACCAATATTGAGCACTTCCTGCTCGAAGTCCAGCGTGCGCCAACTCAGCTCACCCTCGGCATAGTCGAAGTACCGATCCACCGGACCGGTGTACACGATCGGAACCTGCCCGACGAGCGCCTTACGATTCAGCGGCTGCGACTCATCGAAGAAATCAACGTTCAGCTTCACCTCAATATTCGGGTGATCCGCCATCCGCTCCAACCAGGCCGTGTACCCGTCCGTGGGCAAACCCTCCCACGTGTCACTGAAGTACCGGTTGTCGTAGTTGTAGCGGACAGGGAGGCGACTGACGATGTCCCCGGAGAGCTTATGCGGGTCGGTCTGCCACTGCTTAGCCGTGTAATCACGGAAGAACGCCTCGAACAACGGACGCCCCACCAGCGCAATCCCCTTCTCCTCGAAGTTCGCCGCCGACTTCACGTCGTACTCCCCCGCCTGCTCACGGATCAGCGCACGCGCCTCATCCGGAGAATACGCAGCCTGGAAGAACTGGTTAATCGTGCCCAGGTTCACCGGCATCGGATACACGACACTCTTATGGTTCGTGTACACCCGGTGCTCATAGTTCGTGAACGTCGTGAACCGGTTCACGTACTCCCACACCGTCTGATTCGACGTGTGGAACAGGTGCGCACCATAACGATGCACCTCGATCCCCGTCTCCGGCTCCGCCTCGCTATAGGCATTACCGCCGATGTGAGAGCGACGCTCGATCACAGTCACCTTACGGCCAGCATCCGCGGCACGCTCTGCGATGGTGAGGCCGAAGAAACCAGAGCCCACAACAAGAAGATCCATGGGGTACATCGTATCGGCGCAAATCTGTGAGCTTCACTATGCTGACCTCAGACAGCGCAATCTGAAGCGCTTACCCTGCGACCCAAAGGTACAAAAAACGATGTTCCTCCGCGCCCTGACGCTCTTTGCGAGCGCTGTTCTTGTCGGCAGCCTGATGGCTCCGACCGCAGCCTTCGCTGCTGAGCAACCGCCATCGGAAGATGCTCCCGTGACGATGAGCACAACAGGGTTCAACCCCGGTGTCACACGCTTGGCCGGCGCCAACCGATACGAGACTGCACTGGCTATCTCGAAGCGCTACTCCGCTGGCGTTCCTGCTGTGTTCGTCGCCACTGGAAGCAACTTCCCCGACGCGCTCTCTGCCGCGGCCGCGGCTTCGCTCGTTGGCGGGCCCCTCTTGCTGACGCCGGCCAATGCGTTGCCGAAGAACGTTCGTGCTGAGATCCAGCGGCTCAAACCCCAGCAGATCTACGTCATCGGGGGCACGGGAGCGGTCAATGCTCAGGTCTTCAATGCGCTGAAGCCTCTCGCGCCGAAGATAACGCGTCTCGGAGGAACTGACCGGTACGAGACTGCGCGCACCATCATCAAGAGTGTGTTCAGCACCAGCAGCACAGCACTGCTGGCAACGGGGCGGACCTTCCCCGATGCGCTCGCTGCCACCGGGGCTGCCGGTCTGCTGGACGCACCTGTCGTCCTCGTCGACGGTGCAAGCTCCAAGATTCCGGATGCCACCGTGAAACTGCTGCGTTCATTGAATGTGCGCTCGGTCACCATTGCTGGTGGTCCCGGTGCCGTGTCAACGGGGATTGGCGCGCATGCCAGGGCCCTGGGATTCACCGTTCAGCGCCTGGGCGGTGCCTCACGTTTCGAAACAGCAGCGGCGATCAACGACGCTCACTTTCCGGCGGGCAGCAGCAACACGATGTTCCTGGCGACAGGCGCCAACTTCCCGGACGCCCTTGCTGGCGCAGCCCTCGCCGGCAGCCTCGGCGCGCCGGTGTATGTCACGCAGGCGAACTGTGCTCCCCCGGCCATCCGCGCTTCTGTCTCGCGTCTCGGCGCATCCAGCACTGTCGTACTCGGCGGCACCAGCGTTGTGAGTGATGCGTCCGCGAAGAATGCTAATTGTGCACCGCCCCGCCCCGTTGCACCGCCCCGCCCAGACCGCACGAAGCCGATCGACACCTGGAACTGCCCAGACTGGGCACGGATCAAGGGAAACGCAAGTTCGATGATCTACCACGTCCCCGGCGGCGCGTTCTACGAGAAGACGAACCCGGAGGAGTGTTTCGCGACCGAAGCGGCCGCCCAGCGGGCAGGCTACCGAAAGTCGAAGCGCTGAGGCCGATATCGCAAACGCACGGCGAGCACGAAGAATCTCAGGCAGAGAATCTAGACTGGCACTGCCATGACTCTGCAGATCTTCGTGCCCTTCTGGGGCGACCCTGACCTCCTGTTCGAGACGATCGATTCGGTGCTCGCCCAGCGCAATCCCGACTGGGAGATGACGATCATCGACGACTGCTATCCGGATGAGTCGATTCCGGAGCGGATGGCCGCGTACACCGACGAGCGCATCACCTATGTGCGCAACCCGAAGAACCTCGGCATCACCGAGAACTACCGCGAGGCGATTCGCCGGGCAACCAGCCAGTACATCACGATTCTCGGATGCGACGATCTGCTGCACCCGCATTACGTGGACGTCGTCACCGATGCCATCAAGCGGCATCCGATGGCCGACGTCATCCAGCCCGGTGTGAAGGTCATCAATGAGCACGGCACGACCATTCGCCCTCTCGCGGATCGCATCAAGCAGAGTCTGCTCACCCCGCGCGGAGGCGAAACGATCCTCACCGGAGAGCAGATGGCCACCAGCCTGCTGCGCGGCGACTGGCTGTACTGGCCGTCGCTGACATTTCGTACCGAGACGCTGCAGCGCATCGACTTCCGCGAAGGCCTCCCGATCATCCAGGATCTCGCGCTTCTGGTCGACATCGCACTCGACGGCGGCTCGCTCGTCTACACGCCGCCGGTCGCGTTCTCCTATCGCCGCCACGGATCAAGCGCCTCGCAGAAGACGCTGCTCGATGGCCGGCGGTTCCAGGACGAGCGCGCCTATTACGCCACCGCACGCGCTCTTGCAAAAGCCCAGGGCTGGCGGCGCACCGCCCGCGTCTCCCGTATCCGTCTCATGGGGCGTCTGCACGCGGTCACGGAGCTTCCTGGCGTTCTTCGGCACGGCAACCGCGCTGGACTAAAGTCGACTCTGGCTCATATCTTCGCGCTGTGACATGACCGCGGCGCCACGACGAGATCGCATCACTGGAGAGGTTCACCCCATGGCCGAACACCTGCTCATTACGGGCGGAGCCGGATTCATCGGCTCGCACCTGGCTCGCCGCTTCCAGCAGGACGGGCACACGGTGACCGTTTTGGACTCGCTGTCGCCGCAGGTGCATGGGACGGACCCTGCGACCACCTCTCCCCTGCTGCGCTCGCTCGATGGCGTCGCCCGTGTGATCGAGGGCACAGTCACATCGACCGATGACCTGCGCGGTGCGCTGAAGGATGCCACGATCGTCATCCATCTCGCAGCAGAGACTGGCACCGGTCAGTCGATGTATGAGATCGACCGCTACGTGAACGCGAACGTCGGTGGCACCGCGAAGCTGCTCGACATTCTCGCTAACGAGGAGCACACGGTGCGCCGAGTCGTGATCGCCTCGTCGCGCTCGATCTACGGCGAGGGCGCATATCGCACCGAAGACGGCCGGGTCATCTACCCCGGACACCGCGCCGATGCAGACATGGCGGCGGGCGACTTCGACGTGCACCACCCGGGCGAAGGCGCGCTCGAGCTCATCCCCACCGACGAGTCTGCGGCGTTGCATCCGTCATCCGTCTACGGCATCACTAAGCAGATGCAGGAGTCGATGGTCATGACCGTCGCCCCCACCATCGGCATCGAGGGAACCTCGGTTCGCTACCAGAACGTGTACGGCCCCGGCCAGTCGCTGAAGAACCCGTACACCGGCATCCTCTCGATCTTCTCCACCCTCATCCGCCAGGGCAAAGAGATCAACATCTTCGAGGATGGCGAGGAGAGCCGCGACTTCGTCTACATCGACGACATCGTCGAAGCCACCTATCTCGCAGCCACGCACCCGGCTGCGGCCGGTGAAGTCTTCAACGTCGGCTCCGGCGTCGGTACGACCGTGAACGAGGTTGTCGAGGCGCTGTTCGAAGGTCTCGGCCGCGAGGTCCCGACGCACATCTCCGGAAACTACCGCCTCGGTGACATCCGCCACAATATCGCCGACACCACCCGGATGACAGAACTGCTCGGCTTCACGCCGGCGGTGACGTTCCGCGACGGGGTAAAGAAGTTCGCCGAATGGGTTCTGACCGAACCTGTCGAAGAGGACTCCTATCAGCGCTCGCTCGATGAGATGGCCCAGCGGAATCTTCTGAAGTGAGTCGTCCGCTGCACGAGCCGCGAGAATTCCCCTACCGCGCCAACAGTCTGAACCTGTTCCGACTGATCCTGGCGTTCCTCGTGCTCGTCGCGCACGCTTTCTTCACCGCGGGCTACGACTGGTCGCCCGGATTCAACGGCGAGAATCTCGGTGGGTGGGCGGTCATCGGTTTCTTCGTCATCAGCGGTTTCCTGATCACACGATCGCGCCTGCGTACGGATGCCGGCACCTACCTCGTGCACCGCATAGCACGCATCATGCCGGCGTTCTTGGTCTGTCTGCTCGTCACCGCTTTCGTCTTCGCGCCGATCGCGATGCTCGCCACACACGGCACACTGTCCGGGTATCTGACCACCGGGCCCACTCCGCTGGAGTACATCTGGGGCAACCTGTTCCTGCACATCGATCACTACGGCATCGGTCAGTCGTTGAGCGCGGTCCCCTACGCCAACACGTGGAACGGCTCGCTGTGGACGCTGTACTTCGAGTTCATCTGCTATCTGATCGTCTGGGTACTGGGCGCTCTGGCCATCTTCCGCCGCTCGGTGCTGCTGGTCGCGGCGCTGTGGGCGGGGTCGGTCCTCGTGCGCATCGTCACCGCGATGGGAATCACCGGCGGCCTGAACGGTGACTTCGAGCTGCTCGCACGCCTGCTGCCGTACTTCCTCGGCGGATCCCTCATCTACCTCATCGTGCAGCGGTGGGGTTTCGTGCCGCTGATCGGCCTCGTGTCGATCCCGATCGCTGCGGTGCTCATGGTGTTCGTGCCCGTCGCCGGCGGACCGCTGGCCGCGCCGTTCCTCGGCTACGCGCTGCTGTATCTGTCGACGATCGTGCGCCAGCCGCAGTGGATAGCCAAAAACGACGTGTCCTACGGCTTTTACATCTACGCCTGGCCGATGCAGCAGCTGGTCTTGATCTTCGGCGGTGCACAGTTCGGCATCGTCGTGTACATCCTCATCACGACGGTCGTGACTGCTCTTCTCGCGACGGCGAGCTGGTTGTTCGTGGAACGACCTGTGATGCGCCTCGCACGCGGCCGCGCAGCGTCTCCGGCTCCTGCTCCGGCCTAGGCGCGGGCTCTCGCGCGCCGGCGCGCTTCACGCCACAGTCGCACCAGCAACAGCCGCGATTGCAGAGCCTGACGGACTCCGCGCGGGCGCTCGCTCGAAGCATTCGAATCGTGGATGCGGCGGCGCACGGTGGGCGCGGCGACATGGACCAGTTCCCCACAGGCGTTGGCGAGCGTGGCGAGCCACAGGTCGTGCGATTCGTCCAGATAGTCAGGGAACGGCAGGGCCGTAGCCAGGAAGTCGCGGCGGATCGCCATCGCGCACCCGAAGTAGGGAGCATCGCCCATCAGAATCTGCCGCTGGTTGTAAGCCGTGCGCGCGCCGTCCTCGGCGCGCAGCAGCCAGTCCCGCCCGGTGAGCGGCGAGCGCAACGGCGAATCGTCGCCAAGTAGGACGAGATTGGATGCTGCGACGGCATGGTCGAGCGTCGCATCCACCAACAATGCGCGACGGCCTGGCACCCAGATATCGTCCTGGTCGCTGAGCATCAGCACATCGCCGGTGGCCAGACCGAGCGCTTCTTCGAAGGTGCGCACGTACCCGCGGTTGTTTCCCCGCGGATGCACGCGCACGCGCGGGTCATCGACCGTTGACAGCAGCGCGACGGTGCTATCTGAGGATGCGTCATCGACGATGACGACTTCGTCCTGCGGTTCCAGCTCCGCGAGGATCGAGTCGAGCTGTTCCTGCAGGTAGGCGGCACCGTTGTAAGTCGCCATACACACGCTGACACGGACATCGCTCATGCGTTCTCCTCTGCGGCGTCAATGGGACGCACGGGGTGCTCGCGCAACGCCGTGCGCAGCACCCACAGCAGGTATCCGCCAACGCACAACTCAGAAATCGCAACGGCCCAGGCGACGGCGGGCACCGAGCCGAGGATCGCGAACAGGATGATCAGCGGGGCTCCGACGACCGCGCCGATCATGGTCGAAACGGCGAGAGCGCGCACCCGGCCGAGGCTCACCAGACTGGCGTAGCCGACCACGGCGGCAGTGGCGATGCCGACGAAAGCAACGCCCAGCGGCAGCGAGACCGACAGCGGCACAGAAATGGTGCCGACCGAGAGCAGCGTCGACGCCCAGGGGCTGAGGAACGCGATCAGCGTGCCGCCGATGATCCCAATACCCATGGCCGCGACGGTCGCGATGCGCATCCGCCGGGGACGCCCGCCATCGTTCGCCGGCACCCAGCTCTGGAAGAACTGTTGGATGGGCAGCAGCGCGATCGATGCATACCGGAACAGCTGGTTGGCCAGCGCAAACATCGGCTGCAACGGCCGCAGGAATATCCACACAGCGAGCATCGGCAGCGTGATGTAGAGACTGGTCACCAGTGTTGCCGAGACGGCATGCCGCTGCGTCGCCAGCAGGGTCTTCAACGGCGTGCGGTCTTCGAAGTCGGCATCCTGCGGCGAGCGATGCACGACGAGCGCGGAGATGCTCACCGCGGCCAGGTAGCCGAGCCCCTGGAAGACCAGGTATACCCAAAGCTCGTGAGTGAACCAGACCCCGACGAGCCCGAGCACACCTCCGATGACGATGGGCACGGTGTCGAAGAGTAGGAGCCGCTTCGGGCGCCCCTCGCCGGTGAAGTACCAGTTCGCACCGAGGTACGGCAGCAGGTAGACGGCAGCGCCGAGGATCGAGATGCCGATATCCCCGTGGGTGAGCGCGATCAGCAGCAGCGCGATCAGGGGGAATACGCATGTGTACAGGACGGCGCGAGCCTGCAGCGAGCGGCGGAAAAAGGCAGGGCGTCGTTCCTCGGCGATGCTGGCGACGCTCGCCGCGCCCACCGCTCCCCACCCGAAGGCGACGAGAATGCCGCCGAACTGGGCGACGGTCTGGATGAGCACCAGCGTGCCCCACGTGGCCTCTCCGACGGTGTCGGTCAGCAACGGGATCGCGACGATGCCGAGCAGCGTCACGATGATCACCGAGACGGTAAAGCCGCTCAGTCGCCCCGCTACGCCGCGGATGCCGGCCGAGCTCACGCCTGCTCCCCCTCGAGCACAGGAACCTCAAACACCGGAGCGTTCCAGGTGATGGTCGCAGCGATCGGTGCGAGGCCTGCGGGCATCCGACCCATCCGACCGCGGACGGCCGCAGAGATCGCCGCGCGGTACACCCGCCACAGCGCACGTCGCGGGCGAGCTACCCACAGTGCATTGACGAAATGGATGCCGTCGAGGAGGCTGTCGCGCAGAATCTGCTTCGGGGCAGCGAACAGGTACTCGCGGTTCAGGACGATACGGTTGCGCACCCGGTAGAAGTAGCGGAACGGCGTGCTGAGTGTGGTCTCCGGCGGGATGCCCGGCAGGCGCACCGGGCGCCCGAACAGCTCACGCCGGTACTGAGTGCCCAGGGCATGCCCCAGACGGATGCCGCTGGCGGCGAGCACCGTGAAACCCGCACGGCGCAGCCGCAGCTCATACTCGGTGTCGACCAGATCGATGAAGAAGTCGGCCCGCAGGTCGCCGACGGCGTCGATGACGGATGCCGGAATCAGCATGCCCGACTGGATGACGTTCGCCGCGGGTGCGTACACCGGCGCGCTCTCGCCGCGCGCCTGGCGAACGGCTGCGAAGAATTCGGGGACGACGACGCCCACGCGCACGCCGTCAGCGCTCGCGGTCGCCGCAGCGGCCACCAGCGTGGTGATGAAGCCGGCCGTTGCGACCGAATCCTGATCAAACGTGACGACTTGGCGGGCACCGTGATCACGGGCGGCGCGGATACCGTCGTTCAGTGCCTGCGCGATACCGACGTTCTCCGACTCACGCACGACGATGACGCCGCGATCTGCCAGACGCACGAGGAGATCGTCCGCGTCTGGTCCCGTGCCATCGTCGACGACGACGACACCGTCGACCTGATCGATGACAGAGGCCACCGCACGCTCTGCCGATGCACCTGGCCGATACGTGGAGAAGACCGCCCATACCGGCGCGTGGAGATTCGGTTTCATCGCCCACCTAGACTAGCCTCATTCGCTGATGCGAACCTCAGAACAGGAAGGCGCTCGATGAGTCCCGAACGCCGCCTCGGCGCAATCGTGCTGGCTGCCTACTCCCCCGATCCGGAGCTGTTCAGCGTCCAGCTGCGCTCCCTACAAGCGCAGACCGTGCGCGATTGGGAGTGCATCATCTCCGTCGATGGTGAACGGGCGCCGGTGGCAGCACTTGTCGCCGAGCTCACCAACGCTGATGAGCGTTTCCGCGTCATCGGCGATGACTCTCGGCGCGGCTTCTATCTGAACTTCGAGCATGGCCTGCGGGCGGTCGCTGAGGATGCCGCGTGGATAGCGCTCTGCGACCAGGACGATCGTTGGGACCAGGACAAGCTCGAGAGGCTCCTCCCTCACCTCGATGATGTCTCGCTGATCTCGGGACAGGCACGGCTCGTGCAGCACCCGTCCGGCACCGTCACCGGTGTCACCGACCGCCAAGACCATGGCGCTGTGCTCACCATGCTGTCCAACCAATTCACCGGTTCGCTGTGCCTCTTCGATCGCGAGATTCTCGATGATGCGCTGCCATTCCCCCGGGTGTCGACGCGTGTCGCGACCCACGACCATTGGCTGGCCGTCGTGGCGGGCGCGCACCGCGGAACGCGCATCGTCGACGACGTCGTACAGGATTATGTGCAGCACGATGCGAATGTCTTCGGTGACCCGAGCCGCCTGGAGAAGACCGGCATCGCCGCATCGGTGCGCAACGTCCTGGGCCTCGCCGAACGCTACGAAGGATCGCGATCGCCCCGGGCACTGGCGCGAATGACGTTCTGGACGTATGTCGGCTGGCGCCAGATCATGTTCGACACTCTCCAGGCGCGACGCAGTTCGATCGCCCCCGGCATGGATGCTCTGTTCGGTGCCGGACGACGCTGGGGCGCGCTGAACAGGCTGCTGCAGTCAGCTCAGCGAGACGGCGACGTGCCGCGGAGATTCGTGCTCGAGTATCGGGCGAGCTGGCTCGCCGGTGCGCTCAGCGGTGGACGTCGGGCCGCGGCTCGTATGGCCGCTCAGTCCTCTGACTGACCGCCGCCTGCCTGGTTCTCCCACTGCTGCATCCGACGGGAAAGATCCTCGATCTCGGCACGCTGCAGCGCGGACTCCTCTGCCAGCCGTCGGATCTCGTCCTCAGCGCTGCTGAGTTCCCACGACAGGTGAAATGTCACGCCGAGCAGCAGCAGCAGCGCAGCGGCGAACAGCAGGTTCGAGGGCAGCTGCACGCCGAGTAGTTGGGTGAGCCCCTCCCACATGCCCGGAAAGAGGCCAATCACCAGCACGACCAACGCGATCAGCAGCCACAGCACCGCGTACTTTTCGCGCAGGCGGCGGGTCAGCAGCATCCACAGCACGACGGCGATGATGACGGCGGCGAGGACGATTCCCGCGATGACGATCATGCTGCGCTCACTTTCGGCTCAGAGCGCCGAGCGGGATTTCGCATCACGGCAAGCAGCAGCGCGAAAGCCGAGCGGAACAGATAGACGGCGGCGCCGACCGGGTGCTGGCTGGGGTTGCCATGTGCACGCGGCCGCATCGCAACGGGGACCTGCGCAACGCTGAGGCCCGAATGCACAGCCGCGACAAGCGAGTCGATCGTGTCGCCGAGGTACTCGGCGGGGTAATAGCTGACGTACTGTTCGATCGCCCGACGGTTGGCTGCGCGGAAACCGCTGGTCACGTCTGTGAGTCGTGTCTTGGCGATTCGCGAGACGACACGGGCGAGAACCAGCATCGCCCAGCGGCGCGGGCCCCGCACGGTGTACTCGCCGACTTGAGCGAAGCGCGCACCGATCGAGATGTCTGCCTCGGCAAGACCGGCGAGAACGCGCTCGATATCGGCTGGGTCGTGCTGCCCGTCAGCATCCACCTGAATCGCGCGGGTGTATCCATGCCGTGCCGCATAGGTGAATCCTGTGCGCATGGCACCGCCGACACCGAGGTTGAACGGCAAAGACAGTACGACAGCACCGGCCTCACGGGCGACGCGAGCGGTTTCATCGGTGGAGCCGTCATCGATGACGACGACATCGAAGTCTGCTGAGGCCGCACGGATCTCTTTGACGGTGATACCGACGTTGCGGCTCTCGTTCCATGCGGGTACGAGCACGAGGACGCGATCTTGCCCTTGCGTCATTCCTCGGTCCCCTATCAGCTCAGCCGCGCCCACAGGCGATCACCTTATACAGTCTCGCATCGCCCTCGCTGTCGACCAGCTGCACGGCGGGTGAGTCTTGGAGCTCTTGCACACCGGGAAGCGGGTTCTCATCGTCTTCGTGAACCTCATCGGCACCGAAGTCCAGGACATAATCGACGCCGAGAGCATCGATAGCCGCGCACACCTCGGGCATGTCGACGGCGTCGGCCAGGTGCTCGTTGACGAGCTCCAGATCGGGTGAGATGTCCATCAGCGCGTGCGGCATCAGCACCTGGCGATCCGCGAGGGCATAGGCGAGGCTCGCACCGGTATAGGCACTTCCGGCGATGACGGCATCCTGCGGCACGATCTCATCCACCCGCTCCAACAGCGCTGTCTCATCAGCGGTGAGCAGGTAGGAGTCCTCATCGGCGCCGTAGACGTTGTTCGCCCAATCCTCGGCCTGAGGCGTGACCTGGATATGGAAGACGAGGAAGGCGATGACGGATGCTGCGATCGCGAGGGTCAGTCGCTTGGCTGCGGGTACCCGGCGCCGGCGTACGACGGCGGTGACGGCATCCGCTGTGCGCGCGATTCCGAGTGCTGCCAGCGGCACCAGCGCAACGGCCAGCAGCGCAGCGAGACGCGGCCAGTTGTTGTACCAGCTGCCGGTGAGGGCATCGCGCAGGTTTCCCCAGGTCAGAGCCTCGGCGGCGACGAACAGCACCGCGCCGATGAACCACATGCCCGCTGCGATCATCACTTCGCCGCTGCGCTCACGCACCACCCAGTAGAGGCCGACCAGAATCGAGATGCCGACGAGCCAGGCGCCAGCCGGGTAGAACAGCGTCACTGTCAGCACCTGCCAGATGGCTTCGCCCATCCCCGACTCGGTCGGCCATTGGCGTGTTGCGAGCGGTGGACGCAAGGCACGCAGCAGCAGCACGCCGGCCGCCACGTACACGAGCGCCGCAACGATGACCGCTATGCGCCTCGAGCGCGACGTCGATGCGCGCCAGTGCCGCACGCCGAACACGACGAACATCGGCGCACTCAGAGCGAGCCAACCGACGAATCCTCCGGGGTGAGCAAGGGTGAGCCCCGGCAGGGCACCGATCAGCACCAGAGCCCACCAGCCGGCAGGCAGACGCTTAGCGTGGTGTCCGATTCCCAGCAGCGATGCGGTTGCGGCAAGCGTCACCGGAAGAAGCGCGAGTGCGAGCTGGTACGGATACAGCACACCGAAGTCCATCGGAAGCAGCGGGAAGGCGGGAACGGCGGCAGCGACGATCCCCGCGCCCACCATCACCGAGGGGGCCGAGCCGAGCAGCACGCGTGCCAGCAATAGTGCGCCGACCGGCCAGACGACGACAGCAACCGAGAACGACATGGCGTTGATCACCAGCGGTATGCTCGCACCGCTCAGCTGCATCACGATCGCCGCCAGCGCGTGCCAGGCAGCCGGATAGAACGGGATTCCGCCACTCGGGCTCGTCATCTGGCCCAACTGCAGAGACGAGGCGATGCCGGTCTCGGTGATGTAGCGGATGGCATTCAGATGGAAGATGTTGTCAAAAGTCTGCGAGATCGCATCAGGTGCGCCGAGCACCCGGAAGATCAGCAGGGCGATGGCAAGGCCGGTCACAGCAAGCACGCCGAGCGTCCACCAGCGATACCGCCTCGGGAACCGCACGACCTCGCGTGAACCCGTCACTCGGCGGACGATGACGATCACCACACCGATCAGAACGGCAACGCCCAATGCGGGCACAACTGACCAGCGCATGCCGATCCAGCCGGCGACCGTGCTGCCGACGCCGGCGACGGTGGTGGTAAATGCCGGGGCCGCGGCAGCGGCCCAGAGGCCCCGCAACCCGATCAGTCGGGCGAGCGTCCAACCCAGGACCGCAAACAGCGCGAGCGCCACAAGCACCGGCCACAGTAATTCGAGCATCTCCACGAAGCGTTTACCTTCCTGCCGTGGCCACTGAACAGAATAGTCCGTGTGCTTGCGCCAGCCTGCGCATCGACTGCGAGCAATATGACACCATGGACACGTGAAAGGCATCATTCTTGCGGGCGGTTCTGGTACCCGGTTGCACCCGATTACGTTGGGTGTCTCGAAGCAGTTGATCCCGGTATACGACAAGCCGATGGTCTATTACCCGTTGTCGACGTTAATGCTTGCGGGCATTCGGGACATTCTGGTGATCACGACGCCGCATGATGCGGAGCATTTCGAGCGTTTGTTGGGTGATGGGTCGCAGTTCGGCATCAATCTGACGTTCGCGCAGCAGCCGTCTCCCGATGGGTTGGCTCAGGCGTTCACGATCGGTGCGGACTTCATCGGCGATGACAGTGTCGCGCTGGTTCTGGGTGACAACCTGCTGTACGGGCCGGGGCTGGGTTCGAAGCTGCAGAGGTTTGAGAACATCGACGGTGGTGCGGTGTTCGCGTACTGGGTCGCGGAGCCCGAAGCGTATGGCGTGGTCGAGTTCGACAGCGCAGGCAAAGCAATCTCTCTCGAGGAGAAGCCTGCTGTGCCCAAGAGCAATTTCGCCGTGCCTGGCCTGTATTTCTATGACAACGATGTTGTGGAGATCGCCCGGAACCTCGCGCCGAGTGCGCGGGGTGAGTATGAGATCACGGACGTGAACCGGGCGTATTTGGAGCGCGACAAGTTGCAGGTCGAGGTTCTTCCGCGCGGCACTGCCTGGTTGGATACCGGGACGTTTGATCAGATGACGGATGCTGCGGACTATGTGCGCACGATGGAGCGCCGCACGGCGTTGAAGATCGGTGTGCCCGAAGAAGTCGCGTGGCGTCAGGGATATCTCACCGATGACGAGTTGCGGGTGCGGGCGGAGAAGCTCATGAAGAGTGGGTACGGCACGTACCTGTTGGATCTGCTCAAGAGAGGACACGTATGAGCCGTCTGCTTGTGACCGGTGGGGCCGGTTTCATCGGGTCGAACTTCGTTCACCATGTCATCGAGAACACCGATGACCATGTCACTGTGCTGGACGCTTTGACGTATGCGGGCAACCGTGAGTCGCTGGCGGGACTGCCTGCGGATCGGGTCACGTTCGTGCATGGCAGCATCACGGATGCACCGTTGGTGGATGAGCTGTTCGCGACCACGGATGCGGTGGTGCACTACGCCGCCGAGTCCCACAACGACAACTCCTTGGATGATCCGCGCCCGTTTTTGGACACGAACATCATCGGCACGTACACGCTGCTGGAAGCCGCCCGGAAGTATGACACCCGGTTTCATCACATCTCCACGGACGAGGTATATGGCGATCTGGAGCTGGATGCCCCGGAGCGGTTCACCGAGACCACGCCGTACAACCCCTCGTCGCCGTACTCGTCGACCAAGGCCGGCAGTGACCTGCTGGTGCGGGCGTGGGTGCGTTCGTTCGGGGTGCGCGCGACGCTGTCGAACTGCTCGAACAACTACGGTCCGTACCAGCATGTGGAGAAGTTCATCCCGCGTCAGATCACGAACGTGATCCGCGGCATCCGTCCCAAGCTTTACGGGGCCGGGGAGAACGTGCGCGACTGGATCCACGCCGATGATCACTCCTCTGCCGTGCTCACGATCCTGAACAAGGGCGTGAACGGGGAGACGTATCTCATCGGTGCGGACGGGGAGCGCAACAACAAGGACGTCGTCGAACTGATCCTGACCATCATGGGTCAGCCCGCCGATGCGTACGAGCATGTCACCGATCGGGCAGGTCATGACCTGCGTTACGCGATCGATTCGACCAGACTGCGCACCGAGCTCGGGTGGATGCCCGCGTTCGCCGACTTCGAAGCCGGCCTTGCCGCAACGATCGACTGGTACCGGAACAACGAGTCCTGGTGGGCGCCATCCAAAGACGCCACCGAAGCCTTCTACGCAGGAAAAGGCCAGTGAGCGAGATTTTTGGCAAGCAGCTGCAGCAGATCGAGACCACGATTCCGGGTCTGGTGCTGTTCGACCTGCCCGTGCATGGTGATTCGCGAGGCTGGTTCAAGGAGAACTGGCAGCGCGAGAAGATGACCGCGCTGGGGCTGGAGGACTTCGGTCCCGTCCAGAACAACATCTCCTTCAACGACGCGATCGGCACGACCCGTGGCATCCATGCCGAGCCGTGGGACAAATGGGTGTCCGTTGCTACCGGCCGGATCTTCGGCGCGTGGGTGGACCTTCGTGAAGGGCCCACGTTCGGCGCAGTGTTCACTGCCGAGATCGACCCGTCACGAGCGATCTTCGTCCCGCGCGGCGTAGGCAACTCGTATCAGACGCTCGAAGAGAACACGGCGTACGCGTATCTGGTGAACGACCACTGGTCGCCCGATGCCGAATACGCGTTCCTGAACCTCGCCGATGAGACTGCGGCGATCGAGTGGCCGATTCCACTCAGCGAGGTGGAGATCTCCGAGAAGGACAAGGCACACCCGCGTCTGGCTGAGGTATCTCCGGTCTCTCCGCGAAAGACACTCGTCGTCGGCGCCGGCGGACAGCTCGGCCTCGCGCTGCGCGCACGTCTCGGCAATGCCGCACACATCGAGTACGTCACCCGTGCTGAGCTCGATGTCACCTCTCCCGATCTCGTCTCCGCACGCCGCTGGCGCGACTACGGCACGATCATCAACGCTGCCGCATACACGGCCGTTGATGCAGCCGAGACAGCAGAAGGCCGTGCGGCCGCGTGGCAGGCGAACGCAGCATCCGTCGCCGCACTCGCCCGCATCGCCGATGCGAACGGCATCACGCTCGTGCACGTCTCCAGCGACTACGTGTTCGATGGCAGCTTCGACGGCGCCTATACCGAGGATGCGGCGTTCGCGCCGCTGGGCGTATACGGACAGACCAAGGCGGCCGGCGACATTGCGGCTGTCACCGCGGCCCGCCACTACATCGTGCGCACCTCGTGGGTGATCGGCGAGGGCAACAACTTCGTGCGCACCATGGCATCGCTCGCCGAACGCGGCGTCGATCCGAAGGTCGTCAGCGACCAGATCGGCCGGCTCTCATTCACCACCGACATCGCCGCTGCCATCCAGCATCTGCTGGATTCGGGCGCCGCGTACGGCACGTACAACGTCACCAGCAGCGGTGAGCCCCGTTCCTGGGCCGACATCGCGCGCGACGTCTACCGTGTCACCGGCCACGACCCGGAGCGTGTCAGCGACGTCACCACCGCGGATTATTTTGCGAATGCAACCACGCCGGTCTCGCCACGCCCGCTGAACAGCGTCCTCGATCTGACGAAGATCACCGCGACCGGGTTCCTTCCACGTGACGGCGCAGCAGCACTGGCGGAGTACCTCGGCCGCTAGGCCGTGTGATAGGTCCACGCACCGTCGTTAGAACGGTGCGTTTCCTTCGCCGTCGTGCCACGGATTCTCGGGTGTAACCGGGCCCTGCACTCGCAGTGCGACGTCTTCGAAGGTCACATGCCCGGTCACGCCCGGCGCGCGATCAACGTAGACGTGGCCGATCGGGCTGGTCCACTCCAAAACACCACCTGGGAGCTGTTTAACCTTCCACGGGGTGTGGTGCTTCGTGACATGGTGCCGGCGACACTTGCCCGAGAGGTTGTCGATGTCGGTTGCTCCGCCCAGGGCATGATCAACGGTGTGGTCGTCGTCGGTTTTGCGGGCGGTGATCCGGCATCCGGGAAATCGACATCGTCGATCCCGGGCCCGGAGGTGTCTTCGCATTTCTTCGCTCGGGCGATATCGGTCAACGGCGAGAACAGCCCCGCTGATCGGATCTGTCATCACCCGATCCCATCCGGGTGCGTTTCCGGCGAGAATACGTGCCGTGTCGGGATCGATCGGACCAACACCCTCCAGATGTGCCGGCGGTGCCGTGTCGTTTAGATCGGTGAGCGTGAGCAGAGGAATCGTCACCTCGACAAAGGCTTGAATGGCACCCAAGAGGCTGTCCCCGGCGTCGTGTCCGGTGGGAGTGCCAGTCAGCAGCAGGTCAGCGGCGATATCGGCACGAATCTCTCGGAGCGTCCGGGTGTCCGGTGTGAAGTCTGGATCGCCCGCGTGTTCTTTCGCCGCGCGGTCGTTCTCTTTCTTCTTTGCGAACGCCATCTGCGTGAGACGCTCGAAGATCCCACGGATCACAGCAGTGGAACCAGAGATTCCGAGGTCGCTCTGCCCGTCCTCTAACGTGCGTGTCCAGACGCCGCGCTTCTTACGAGCCTCGGCATGACGATCAGCGAACGATGTTTCACGGAACCGCTCCGAGAGCTGCTTCGCATACGGACGTAGCCGGTTCGGAGATTCCTCGAGCGCTCGAGCAAGTACCGCCTTCTCGTAAGCTGCGCGCTGTGACGCATCTTCAATCGGAGCCCCCGCCTCAGTGATCACTCGGACATGAGCGGCGGAGATTTCTCCCCTACTGAACGCCGCGGCCGTAAGCGGGAAATTATCACGAAGCAGGGCGGCATCGCCCATCTGCGCCTCAATGGTGCGGTCGGAGACCCGTATTGCCGCGCCGATCTCGGCTGCGACGGCACGATGAGCGAGTTCTCGGGACTTCAGATCAGTGATGTCTTCGTCATGATCAGCAATGGTGTCGGCCGTGGCCAGCAACGAGGAACGCAGCGCGTTCATCTGCTGGATCGTGCGCTCAACGGTGATCAGAGTCGACACGACGTCGCCGAGGAGCACCTGCTGCTCCGGGGCCGTCATCGTCGATTCGGTCATAACTTCATTGAACACCGGGCCACGGACATTGCACTTTCGACGATGTGCGAGAAGGCGACTGACTCCATACCAAAGGCTAAACGACTAGCCCGGCATCCTCACCAAAATCAGCACGGGCAGGCGGAACCGCATCTGGCAAGCACCTGAGGTTCTCGCCGCACTCGATGCGTTCGGCGCGAGGGCGCGACGCCGGCGCGGCTGAGACGCTACCGGACGCCGTCTACTCAGGCAGCGGTGCCGACGACGATGCGCGGCGTGCCTGCCCACAGATCGGCATCCGTCGCCGCGCGACCATCGACAAGCAGCTTCACACCGGGCAGGGCCGCTGGCGCAAGCTGCTTGTACTCAGCGTGATCCGTCTGCAGGACCGCGAGATCCACCTCGCCGCCCATCGCATACGGCTCAAGGCCAAGGGCACGCAGCTCTTCGTCGGTGTACAGCGGGTCATGGACAACGACATCCGCACCACGATCCTTCAACGCGGCGACCGTCGGGAAGACGCCGGAGAACGCCGTCTCCTTCACTCCCCCGCGGTATGCAGCGCCCAGCACGACAGCGCGCTGTCCGGTGAGGTCCCCGAGGATCCCCGCAGCCTGGGCAACCAGACGTTCGGGCATCGACGCGTTCAGCTGGCGGGCAACACGGACGATGTCAGCATCCGGGTCTGTCGACAGGTACAGGCGCGGATACACCGGGATGCAGTGACCACCAACGGCGATCCCTGGGCGGTGGATGTGGCTGTAGGGCTGCGAGTTGCACGCCTCGATCACCTTGTAGACGTCGATACCGTTGGCCGCGGCGAACAGGCCGAACTGGTTCGCCAGCCCGATGTTGACGTCGCGGTATGTCGTCTCGGCGAGCTTCGCCATCTCGGATGCTTCCGTGGTGCCGAGGTCCCACACGCCGTTGGGCCGGGGAAGGTCGGGCCGCTCGTCGAACTGCAGCACGGCCTCATAGAACTCGCGAGCCAGACGATTGCCCTCATCCGACAGCGCACCGATGAGCTTGGGGTACTTGCGCAGGTCGGCGAAGACACGGCCGGTGAGCACACGCTCCGGCGAGTACGCGAGATGGAAGTCCACGCCCTCGGTGAGCCCGGATCCGGATTCGATCATCGGCTTCCAGCGGTTGCGCGTGGTGCCGACCGGCAGGGTCGTCTCATAGGAGACGAGGGTGCCAGGAGTGAGGTGCTCGGCGAGGGATCGCGTCGCAGCATCCATGTACTTGAAATCGGGCTCCCACGTCTCGTCGTCGACGAAGACGGGGGCAACAAGCACGACAGCATCCGCACCCGGAATCGCTTCGGCGTAGTCGGTGGTGGCGCGCAGACGGCCAGCAGGGATCAGCTCGGCGAGCTTCGCCTGGAGGTGGGCCTCGCCAGGGAACGGCTCGAGACCTGCGTTGATCGTGTCAACGGCCTTCTGATTGACGTCGACGCCGATCACATCATGCCCCGAAGAGGCGAACTGGACGGCGAGGGGAAGCCCGATCTTTCCAAGGGCGACGACAGCAATGCGCATGGGTTCTATTCTAGGCGCGCGATCAGCGATGGGCTGGGCGGGCACCCAGCCGCGCTCGTCACGAAACCGATCAATAGTGCGGCGCAGCCGGGAGTCCGAAGTACTGTTCCAGGGTGTGGAAGCCACCCGCCTTGTAGTCGGTTGCCAAGGCAGTGCCGACATAGCGCAGATGCCACGGTTCACTCATGTATCCGGCGATGTGCTGGTAGCCAGGCTCGTAGCGGACGATGAACCCGAAACGATGCGCGTTGTCGTTGACCCAGCGACTCTGCGGCGTGCCGCCGAACCCATAGATACTCCCACATCCGTTACCGCAGGCGACGACGTCGATGGCCATCCCCGTCTGGTGCTCGCTGAATCCTGGCCGAGCAGTGTCGATCTCAGCCTGAGTTATGCCCTTGCGACGGACAGCACTGTCGAACAGCTGCTGCTGGTACGAGTACGAACGATGTGCACTGGCATTCCCCATCGCGCCCGCCCCCTCTGCGCTCGCGTGCGCAAAGAGCTGTTCGAGAGCTCCGGCCGCTTCCCGACGCATCCATCCTCCGCCGACGTTACGCACGTTGACAGGACGCATATCGGCCGGTTCATGGGACGACGGAAGCGGACGCTTCTTGTTCACGACCAGCCAGGGGCTGTGGGGATCCGTCGTGCTCAAGCAGCCGTGCTGGTTGCCGATGAGACCGCGGAGTGCACCGACGCCGCCAATCAGGGTTAGCGTCTTGACCGATGGCTGGCTGGTAATTCTGGCTGTCGTTGTTGATACGCAGTACGGGATCGTGAGCACGACGGGTGCTCCGCGCCGCGCCGCCAGCGGGATCGCCGAGATCGCGTCAGGAAAATCAGTGCCGGTGGCGAGAAGCACTTCGTCGATCACACCGAACTCGCCCGCAACCACGGCGCTGGTCTCGTAGCGGTCCGCTCCGCCCAGTCTCGACGGCTTCGCCCCGGTGACGGCAGCTGCTTCCTGTGCCAATGCGCTCGAGAGCGCACCCTGCCCACCGATGACTACGAGCCGTGATGCTCCGAGCTTCCCCAGCGTCTGCTTTGTCGCGGCGTCCAGGCGCGGCAGTGCCGAGTCGATGAGCAACAGCGGTGCGCTCTTCGCCGCGGCGAGAGCGCCGCCCGAAACGGCATCGGCGAACGTGCGTCCGGCCGTGACATAGACAGTGCCCGTGCCGTTCGGGAACCCCTGTTCCACCACCAGTCGCGACGTGTCATAGCGATCGGCTCCGCCGGTTCGTGTCACAGTCGCCGCATAGCTCTTCAGCTGATCGCCGACGCTTCTCGAGATCACACCTGTGCCGCCGACGATGACGATCTCCTTTGGCGACAGCCGACGGAGCTCATCGATCGTCGCGCGCGGCAGCCCGTTGTTGTGCGCAAGCAGCACCGGGGCGTTGCGTACAGTCGCCACGGGACCGGCGCTCAGGCTGTCGGCGAACGATGCCCCTGTGGTGACAAATACCACCTCCACCGCCTTCGGATCGCCGAAGGCCGCCTGTGAGACCGCGGCAGCGGTCTCGTAACGGTCTGAACCGGCGATCCTTGATGCCGCGGTGCCCGCATACGCCGGTGTCGACACCACCGCCGCCGCGCTCGAGATGATCAACGCGCTCAGCACAAACGCCAGGACACGCGCTTTCGACATTTCAGCCTCTCCACGGCGCGGCCTTCTGGTCGCCACAGCCATCCGACACGCTAACAGCATCGGCATCGTCACAGCGGTCCCCACCAGGCTCAGCCCTGCTCAGCGTCGGCTGGTCAGCCAGGTTGCCGCGGCGAAGCGCAACGGCGCCTCGCGCGCGCCGAACCGAGACACTCGAACAGGGATGAGTGCCGCCGGGGTCATGAACCTCCGCCTCGCGCGGGACGCGCCATCGAGGTCGTCGTCCGCCACAGCGGGATCGAGGATGCCTCGCACAAGTTCCCGGTCGGCGCGCGAGAGAACGTCCAGCGCCGACGAAGCGAACCGCACCAGCTCTCCCCCTGCATCCGCGAGTGCGACCCGATCCCCCGCATTCCAGCTCGCGGCGCGGTAGTGAACAGCCCCAAAAACCGGAAGACGCCAGAGCTTCACGGCGATCGCCTCCCGGCTGTGCTCCGGCAACGCCATCACCCAGTCATCAGAGATAAGCCGTCGCACAGCCTCGAGATCCTCCGCGACCGGCCGCCGGGTGAACGTGACGCGTTCGGCATCATCGTGCACGAAGTACTCGGCTCCGTCGCGAACCCTCGCAATGGATGCACCGGAGAACCAGAGCCGAGTAGAGAAGTCGAGATCTTCGCCACTGGCGAGACCGGGCGTCATCCGTAATCCCCCGAAGCGCTCCCGGGCGACGAGGCCGAGGGGCGCAGTGCGGTACGCGAGTCGATCGCGTATCGGATCCAGAGCACCCGTGCGCCAGGGACGAGTCGGCGGGGTCGGCATCCGCGCACCTCCGGCGTACCGCACAACCGGGATCACCACTTCCGCCGAGTATTCATGAGCTACGCGAAGCCACGTGTCCACGGCACCGGGCGCAAGCTCGTCATCCGAGCCCATGATGGACACGAACGGCGCTTCGGCGAGCTCGAGACCTCGGTTGAACGGCCCCGATGGACTTCGGATCCCGTCATCGAGCGGCACGAGGACCACCCGCGGATCCGCGGCAAAGTCCCCCAGCCGCTCCGCAATGCTCCGCACGGGAGTGTTGTGGCAGACCACGATCACCCGTGCGATTGCGGACGAGCTGAGTACCGATCCCACTGCGCGAGCAATCTCGCGGTTCGGGTCGTGGACCGCGATGACAAGGTCGACCTCGGGTGAAGACAGATGCACCCCTCGACGCTACCAGCGTAGGTCCAGGGCTCCTCCTCTAGAATCAGTGCACGTGAAGGTCATCAGCGTCGTGGGCGCGCGCCCCCAGTTCGTCAAACTTGCTCCGATCGCAAAGGCTGCCGCCGCCGCCGGCGTTGATCATGTGATCGTCCACACCGGTCAGCACTACGATCCGATGCTCTCGGACGTGTTCTTCGAAGACCTCGGCATCCCCGCACCGAATGTGCACCTGGGCGTCGGATCCGGCAGCCACGGCGTGCAGACCGGTGCCATGCTGGGCGCCCTCGACGCCGTCTTCGAGGAGTATTCCCCTGACTGGGTACTCGTCTACGGGGACACGAACTCCACCCTTGCCGCCGCCGTGAGCGCCGCCAAGCTGCACTACCCTCTCGCGCATCTCGAGGCTGGTTTGCGCTCGTTCAACCGCCGCATGCCCGAGGAGCACAACAGGGTGCTCACAGATCATTCGGCCGACCTGTGTCTGGCACCGACCGAGGTCGCGATGGGCCACCTTTCCAACGAGGGGCTCGCTGGGCGCTCAATACTCGTCGGCGACGTCATGACCGACGTGCTGTTCCAGGTGCGCGATACGGTCGCCGAGACCCCCTCTGTGCTCGTGGAGGAACTGGGGCTGGCTCCGGGTGAGTTCTACATCGCAACGATCCACCGCGCGGAGAACACAGACGATCCAGCCCGCCTCACCGAGATCGCGCAGGCCCTCGGCTCTCTGAAGCATCCAGTGATCCTGCTGGCGCACCCGCGCGTGGTCGCGAAGGCTGCCGCGCACGGCATCGAGCTGACCCAGGGGTCGCTAATCGCGCACGCCCCACTCGCTTATCCCGAGCTGATCTCGGCGGTGCTCGCGAGCCGGGGCGTCGTCACCGACTCGGGCGGGTTGCAGAAAGAGGCGTTCCTACTCCGTGTTCCGTGCACGACCGTTCGCCCCGAAACCGAATGGGTGGAGACCATCGACCTCGGCTGGAACGTGCTCGCGAACACGGCTGAGGAGATCGCGACCGCCGTCACTCGTCCAGCGCCGCAGCCGACCAGCGCGGCGCCCTATGGCGATGGTCACGCAGCCGAGCGCGTCATCGCCGAGTTGCAGAACGCCGTCCGCTGAGCGATCAGCGCACCGCGATCCCATCAATCGCGGTGCGCCAGCCGATCACCTGTCCTTCTGCGGACAGCTCACGGGCGGCCGCACCCGAAGCCGATTTGTACTGCGCCACGTGGGCTGCGTCCAGTCTCTCGATTTCCCGCGTGAGCGCCTCCGTTGTGAAGTCAGAAGCAACGGCACCCAACCCGCGTTCATGCACCACGCGCGCCATCTCTGGTGACGGTCCGATGATCAGTCCGAGCCGCGCCTGGACGTAGTCGAAGAACTTGTTCGGCAGCGCCCACCGGTTATTGAAGTTCACGGGCGGCAGCACATGCACACCCACGTCATAGCCGCTGAGCGTCTCGTTGAGGTCGTCGTAGGGAACGGGCTCATGCACGGTGATCCGCGAGTTCTGGCGCGCCCTGAGCGCATCCAGGTATGCGGGATCGTTCGGGGTCAGATACAGGTCGAGTGTGCAGCCACCCGATGCGGCATCCACGGCGTCGACGATCATCATGATGTTGCGATCGTGAAGCGCGGCACCGCTGTGGACCAGCCGGATCGGCTCGTGTACGGGCTGCGGACTCCGTTCGACGAACGGCGCCGCGTTTGTCACGACAGCAGCCTCGAACCCGAACCTGCGCCGGTACTCCCGCGCGATGCCATGCCCGACTGTCGTGGTGCTCTTCGCGCGGCTCACAAAACTCCGACACATCCAGCGCATGAACGGAGCAACGAACACCCGCCAGCGCAGCAGATCCTCCTTCTGTCGCGGCGAGTACTCGTGTAGGTCGGCATGTACGCCGCCGGATGGTATCGCCAGCGCGAGGCCGACTGCATCGACGTCATCCGCCAGCACCGCATCGAACTCCTGCCCAGCCAACAGATTCTTAGCTGCGACGATGGCTGGGTTCTGCCAGTACGCACGCCGATAGCGACGCAAGGCGACGAGCAGGCGATCGTAACGCCAGATGGCCAGCTCGTCCGGGATCGCAAGATGCTCGACCACGCCCAGTGGCGCCGGTCCGTACCCGCAGGTGGTCACCGCATAATCGTCGGAGAAGAGCCGCACCTGCTTGAGCACCCGCGCGTCCGACGCGATCGGTGAGAACGACAGGATCAGAAGCCGTCGTCGGTTATCCGCATTCGTCATCGGTCTGCCTCCCCCGCCATCAACCGGTCCACGCACTCCGCCCAGATATCGACCTGCGTTTCCGCAGACAGCGCCCTGGCACCCGCATCCGAGCGTTGCTTCCACTCCACAACGGTCTCCACGTCAATGTCGATGAGAACGTCGCGCAGCGCAGGGGCGCTGAAGTCTTCAGCGACTGCGCCGATACCGTTCGCGTTGACGACAGCGGCCATCTCGGCCGAAGGTCCGACGATTACGCCGAGGCGAGCCTGCACATAGTCGAAAATTTTGTTCGGCAGCGCCCACTGATTGTTGAAGTTGACCGGAGGAAGCAGGTGGACGCCGACATCGTAGCCATTCAGCGTCTGCACGAGCTCCTGATACCGCACAGGTTCGCGCACCTCCACCCAAGCCGACTGCGCAGCGCGCCGACGCAGCTCCTCGAGATGTCCGGGATCATTCGGCGTGAGGTAGAGATCCAAGGTGGCGGCGCCGCCGGCGGCATCGACGCCATCAACCAGCGCCATCAGATTGCGATTCTTGAGGCAAGCACCGCTGTGCACGAGCTTGATCGGCGTGTCGACCTGTTGCGGAACGAGTGCAGCGTAGGGCGCGGCGTTAGTCACGATCACAGGTTCGAAGCCAAACTCCCGAGCGTACTCACGAGCGAGCCCTGTGCTGACAGTCGACCAGGACGACGCCTTGGCGACATAGCGTCGGCACAGCCAGTCATAATACGGCTTGATCCGCTTCAGCCAGACCGGTATCTCCTCATGCAAACGAGGTGAGTACTCGTGGAGATCGGCGTGCACGCCCAAACGCGGACGAACCCTCAGGGCGACCGGAACGGCCTCGACGTCGTTGGCGATGACCACATCGACGTCCAATCCCGCAAGTGCAGAACGCGCCCACCGCACGGCGGACAGTCGCCAATACGCTCGCGAGTACCAGCGAAGGGTGATCAGCCTGCCGTTGAGATCGTTTATCCGCTCCTCATCCGGGATTCGTATATGGCGGGCCACCCCATCGGGAGTCGCGCCGTACCCGCAGGTGATCACCTCATAGCGGTCCGCGAACTCGGCGACTTGCTTGAGTACCCGTGCATCGCCCGCGATCGGTGAGAACGAGAGGATCAGCAAGCGCTGGCGGGCAGGCGTATTTTCAGTCACGGGTGAGTCCGTTTCGGTGAGTGGGCGTCCGGATTTCGCAAGACGTACTCACGGCCAACTCCGGTAGCGCAGGAAGCGGCGGAAAGAGCCCTCACGATCCACAACGGCGAATGGGTTGCGCGGGATCAACCGGGCAATGCGACCGGCGGAGGTGTGCGCCGTCGCCGCTGCGAGGGCCGCTGCGGAATTGAGCGGCGTTGTCGCCAGCACGTCGAGGACATCTCGGTCCGCACGAGAGAATGGACGCGACGAACGCGGCGCGATTCTCAGTGCGGTGCGTACGACCTCCGCATATGCATGGAGGTCGTCCGTCGTGAGTGTGTTGCTGGATGCCCGTCGCAGCACGGGACCGAGCACATGGATACGCAGCACTTTGATCATCAGACTCCTGCGTACCGACGCGGAAGCCGTGGTGAGCCATTCCCTGGTCAAGAGCAACCGCAACGCCGTAAGCTCCACGCGGGCGCCACGCGGCGCCGCGGTGACGCGTGTCTCGGCATCCGCTCCAATCACGTATGCCGGGTCGGAAGGATGGAAATCAATGCGCGCACCCGAGTACCAAAGCTTCGCGGAGAACTCGATATCCTCGCCCGCCGGCACATCCGCAGTGAGTTCGAGATCAAGTTCGTCGAGGATGCCGCGCCGCAGGTACGCAAGCGGCGCTGTGCGGTATGCGAGTCGATCTCGAACCCCATCGAGCGAGCGGACGTGTCCTCGTCGGGTGAGCGGATTTCGGAGTATCTCGCCTGACTGGTGCTGGAGCGGGAGCACGAGCGCATCAGGAGCATCAGCGCCAAGGTGGGCGACCGCGGTCGCGACCGCTCCCGGCTGGACGAAGTCGTCGGATCCCATGATCGTGACATAGTCCGCTGTCGCTGCGCGAAGACCGCGCGTGAACGGTCCGGTTGGCGACCGTACACCGTCGGAGAATTCGATCCATTCGACCGGAGACGCCGCGAACATGGCTCGTGCGTCGGCGAATGCCGAAATGGACAGGCCATGGCAGACGACGATGACGCGAACACCGTCGACGCCGTCGTGCAGTACGGATTGCACGGCACGAATAAGCGGTCTGGACGGATCGTGTACGGCGATCACGACGTCCACCGTTGGCACGCTGGGCATGAAGTGAATTCTCCCAGGCCCATGCCTCGCGTCCAAACCGCCGCTGGGAGAACTGTCGCGCGCGGTTGTTCTGCCGGATGCCACTCAGCCGACCCCGAGGAAGCCGCTGAGCGCCGCTGCTGAGCGTCGGCCGTCATGCACGGCGCGCACGTATGCGGGCCCGAGTTCGGCACTGCGTCGTGCATTGTCAGGATCAGCGATGAGGTCGCGCACCACCTGCTCGATGTCGGCGCCCGTCGACTGCACGATCGGAAGCTCCAGCCCGGTGCGCGCAAGCACCGAACGGCGAACGGCGCGATCGACATGACCCACGACAACACGGCCGGCCGCCATCGCCTCGCAGGCGGCGACGCCGTAGTCACCGATTCGGAACTGATCGAGCACGATGTCAGCACGCCGGTAGATGCCCGGCATCTCCGCGGCCGGGATACCAGTGACTCGGAGGTACTCGATGACACCCTCCGCCTCCAGTCGGCTCAGCGCTGGATCGACGAGGTCAGAACCTTTGATGCGCCCACTGCTCGGCGCGTGCGCTACCACAGGGAGCCCCTGCTGAAGCGGGGCCGCGCCCCCGGACCACGCATCCGGGGTGACGACCACGGGCAGCCAGTGCGCGGTCGGCAAGTCTTCGAGCAGACCGAGTGTCGAGACGAAGACGGGCAGATCAAGGCGCTCGAGCAGCGCGATATTCTCGGTTGCTTGCTTCTCGAAGATCGGCACCTGGTCCCACTCCGAGTCGGCGAACGGCGAATCGGAGTGCGCCGCTGCATGGCGGCTCGGCAGTCGGACCTCGCTGCCGTGCGCGATCATCGCGACCTTGATGCCACGATCGATGAGCTCGCGCACCTGTGATTCGACGGTCTGATCGTAGACCCGGCCGAACAGATTGCGTCCGGCCTCGACGAGAACATGGCTGAAACCACTCGACACCGCGTCATGTTGACGGCGCTGCCAGCTCCGCGAGAGCACGTAGGCGGGTGCGGGAACTGTCTGGTCGACCGGGAATCCGAACTCGGTCCCTATTCGGTAGGCCATGCTCACTGCCCCGACGCCCGACAGACGTTCAGCTGCGCGCGCCCACTGCCATCCCTGCCCCGCGAAGTTGACCGGACCGATGAACAGTCGTACGGACGTGTTTGGCGGGTGCGCGATCGGAGTCTCACCGGGGTCGTATCGCAGCTTTCTCGGCAGGACTCGGACAAGCAGACCCTCCGGCACGAACCGGGTTGCTCGCCCGGCAACCGCCGCGAGTCCGGAGGGCAACATACCCGCGCCCTACTTGACCAGGCCGGCCAACGCCGCCTGTGTCGCGAAATCGGGGACCTCGGCGACAACCTGGTCGAACGTGCCGCGCGCGACGATCGTGCCCTCGCGCATGAAGATGACCTGATCACTGTCGCGAATAGTCGAGAGCCGGTGAGCAACAGAGACGATCGTCACCTGTCCGCGCAGGTTGCGGATAGCGAAGGCGACGTCGGACTCGGTCTTGGTGTCGAGGGCGCTGGTGGCCTCGTCCATCACGAGAACGAGCGGATCACCGTACAAAGCGCGTGCGATGCCGAGCCGTTGCCGTTGTCCGCCTGAGAGCGCCATGCCGCGGTCTCCGATGCGCGAATCGATGCCGCCAGGGCGCTGTGAGATCGTGTCCCACAGCTGCGCCCGCTCGAGGGCTTCGCGCACCTTTTCACGGTCGACATCGTCGGCCCAGGTAAGCGCCACGTTCTGTGCCACAGTGCCGTCGAACAAGGACACATCCTGTGGGACGTAGCCGACCCGCGAGCGCCAGTCCATGAGGACCTCCTCGAGGTCTACGCCGTCTAGACGAATGCTGCCCTCGGAGGGAACCAGCAGCCCGAGGATGAGATCGACCAGCGTAGTCTTCCCGGCGCCTGACGAACCCGCGATCCCGAGCGTCGTTCCCATGGGAAGTACGAGATCGATCTTCTCGAGCGCCGGGTTCTCACGCTGCGGGTAGGTAAAGCGCACGTCTTGGAGCACGAGTTCACGCGGCTCCCCTTCGATGGGGCGCCTGCCGACGGTGTCTGCGTAGTGGACGTACTCAACGGATTTCTCGATGTCGCGAATCACATCGTTCACGATCGGAACGTTGGCGTGCGTCTGGGTCATCACGGATTGGAAGCCAGTGAGCGACGGCACGAGCCGGTAGCCGGCGACTCCGAAGAGCGCCACAGACGAGAATGCGGCTGCCATGTTGCCACCGCTGGTGAGGTACGCGGCACCGCCGACCAGCAGGAAGCCTCCGACGAGCGCGGCGTCGAATACGAACTTGGGCAGCTGCCCGAGAAAGCTGAGGTTGGAGCGAGCGCGTGTCGTGTGGATGCGGTTGTCATGCACGGCCGTCGCCACGGTCGGTGCGCTGTTTCGAAGGGTGATCTCCTTGAGCGCGTTGACCATGTCAGTCATGAGCCCCGCAACCTTGAACGAGTAGGTGCGGTTGACCCGCCCCGCCTCGATTGATTTGCGTGCAACGAGGAAATACAGGATGCACGCGATGAGACCGAGATAAACGAGCGTGATTGCGGCGGTCACTGGTTGCGCGATGACGAGCACGGCCACCACAGCGATAAGCGTCGTGATCATGGTGGGAAGTGAGAGCACTGGCAACATGAATCCGCCAACGACGCTCGCAATGCCGACATCGGCGAGCCTGATCAGCTGCGACGTATTACGGCGCAGCCGCTCGGTCCAGGGCGCCTTGATGTAAGCGGCGAACAACCGATCGCCGATCTCGAGCTCGTACGACGCGAACCGCCGAGTGGCCACCCACTGAAGCCAAACAGCGATGA
Source organism: Microbacterium wangyouchuni (assembly GCF_051546305.1). Classification (NCBI taxonomy): domain Bacteria; kingdom Bacillati; phylum Actinomycetota; class Actinomycetes; order Micrococcales; family Microbacteriaceae; genus Microbacterium; species Microbacterium wangyouchuni. The sequence goes on along the minus strand of NZ_JBPTMA010000002.1, from coordinate 483,502 downwards.
CGGATTTGAGGATGATGAGCCCGCACACCACGAGCAGCACCCAGATGAAGGCGCTGGGGTCGATGGTGCCGATCACCGGAAGCTGGATCGGCTGGTTACTCACCATTCCGGAGAGCGAGACCGCGAGGAGCATGAGAGCAGCGATGTCAAGCCCCGCGAGTGCGCTGGAGAACACCATATAGATCCACAGGAACGCACGTGCCTTAGCGGGCAGCAGCGGAAGGATCCGCCGGAATGTCTGCAGGTTTGCCTTCACTGTCGCTTCTTTCTCATGGATGATCGCAATGCACAGCGGCATCTACTGCCCTGGCGTAGACGGCACGGCACCGGGTCAGCGTGCGATCAAAATCCAATCCTCGCATAGCCCCGCCCGGGACTGGCTGAAGATGCTTGCCGGCGGTCATCCGAGCAGGAATCCGCGAAGAGTCTCGGCAGACACACGACCGTCGTGCACCTTTCGGGCGAAGTCAGCGCCAGCGGCAGCGATCGACCGGTAGTACTCACGGCGTTCGAGCATGTCGAGCACCACGGACTCCAAAGTCTTCGGCGTTGCCTGAACGACGGGCAACTCGACCCCGTGACGATCCACGACATGCTCGCGCACCTGGTCGTGCACGTGGCCGATGACCACTCGGCCCGATGCCATCGCCTCGACGGCAGCCACCGAATAGGTTCCGATGCGGAACTGCTCCAGAACGATATCGGCGTCTCCAATCAGAGCCGGCATATCGCTGGAGGCTACCCCCGTGAACTCTCGATATTCGATAAGACCGCGGTCAGCGAGCGAGCGCATCAGGGGTCGGATCAGGTCAGTCCCCTTGACAACAGCCCTGCTCGGAGCGTGCACCACTACTGGTACCCCGCGTTCGAGTGGCACGGTGTCGCTGCGCCAACGCTCCGTGTCGACTGCCAGAGGCAGCACCGTTGCCGTTGGCCAGTCGCCGAGCAGGTCCGGCGTGGATACGAATACCGGGACGCCCAGACGTCTCAGCACCTCATGCTTCTGCTCGGCGCGCTCCTGCAGCTTCGGCGTCGAAGCCCAGACCCCGTCGTGGAAGGGCGACCACTCATCGATAGCCGCATGCCGGTCGGGCAGGCGGATGTCACTTCCGTGGGCCACCACCGCGACGCTGACCCCGGCATCGTGCAGCGCTGATACTTCGCGCTCGACGTCACCGTCGAACCTCGATGTGAACAACGGCCATACCGACTCCATCATCACGTGCGTGAACGATCGCGAAACGGCGCGGAAGTGCGCGCGCTGCCAGGCTTCCGACCGAACGAATACTGTCGTCGGCACTTCGTAGTCAACGTCGAATCCGAAGCCGGTCTCCGCACGATGCTGCATGTCGACGGCACCAACGCCGGGTAGCCGCTCCGCGGCTCGAGCCCACGCGTACCCTTGGCCAGCCGAGTTCACTGGAGCCACGTACAAGCGCACCGGTGTCTCCGGGGCAACCGGAGGCTTTGGTCGATCGCCAGGAGCGAAGCCATACTTCCGCGGATTCACACGCAGCTGGATGCCTTCGGGCAGAGCGCCAAGAGCACGCCAAGCCGCCCGGCGAAGCGCACTCGGCTCCGCACTCACGATGTCCTCCCGTTTCGCGTGTCCGCTGACAAGACCCGCCGGTGAAGTGCGACAAGCCGAGCGGATTCTTGCTGCCAAGTGAGGTCGCGAGCAGCATCAAGCGCTGCCGCGCGATGCCGGTCGGCCGAGGTCGCCACGTCCAGGAGCGCGGCAGCGAGCGCTTCCGGGGATGCATCCGGAGCGATGACGCCACCGAGGTCGTATTCGTTCACCAGCGCCGCGGCATCGCGGGTGTTTGAGACGAGTATCGGTATCCCTGCATGAATCGACTCGAACAGTTTGTTCGGCAGCGAATACTCGTACGACAACACGGTCGGCTGAGTCAGTGCTATCGATACATCGGCGTCGGCGAGAGCCTGAGAAACCTCGGATTGCGCAACGGCTCCGACGAAGTGGACTCGCCCGTGCCCTCCCGCCCGATCCACGAGGCTGCGCAGTCCTGCTACGTAAACCTCGGAGCCTTCACCGAGCAGCACAAAGTGGACGTCGTCGGGTAGACACGGGATGGCCTCGATCACACGCTCGATACCACGGTTGAACGTAATACCACCGCAGTACACGATGACGCGAACGTCGTGCGCCAGTCCTGCAAGCTCATGCAGGCGCCCACCTGACCGTTCGATTCTCCGGTCACCAAGGGGAGGAATGTTGCGCACGAGAATCGGGCGCTCACGCAGCGAATAACGTTGCTGCAGCCATTCGGCGATGCTCGGTGACACGGTGATCACCCCGGCCGCTCGACGCGCACCGCGCCGTTCCATCGGGCCTTCGAGCCGTTTCGCCAACGGTCGATCGGCGCTCACGTTACGATGCGTCCACAACTCGTGCGAGTCATAGACGAACGGAATCCGGAGCGAGCGTGCCGCGCGGGTGGCGATGGGGAGTGTGTTCGCGTCGTGTACATGCACGAGGTCAGGTTTCCAGGCACGCACAGCGCGGCCCGCGCTGTGCCAGAAGGAGAACTGGCGCACGGTGCGATCGGCGCGGAGCCACTGCTTGACGGCCCATCCCTTGATGCCCCTCGGCGTCGCCGGCAACGCAGCAGCGGCACCTTCGGGAGCCGAAACGGGCGATACCGGAACGGGCGATACCGATGCGAAAGCACCAGATGGCTCCGATGCGTCGCCGATCGGGGCCGACCGGCGGAGTACTCGCCGCGCGACTCGGCCAGCATCGACCAGCATGTGGCCTATCGATCGAATCGGTACACGTTCGATCTCGAAGCCGTCTTCGTGGCCCGTCACACCGGTCGGGTACCGGCTCACCCGAGCACCACCGAATGCGAACACGCGCACCCGCGCCCCGGCGTCCGCGGACGCCTTCGCAATCCTCATGACGCGGGCATCGCGGTGGACGTCGTTGTAGACGACGAAGGCAACCCGGGGCGCTAAGCCGTCGCGAGGCTCGTAGCGCGCCGCAGTCATCGTCGGCTCGGAGTCAGAGCGCAACCGCATCTCCGGTACGCGCGGATTCGAGTGCGCCTTCGACGACAGCGAGCGTACGCTGGCCCTGCGCCATCGTGACGATATCGGTGTCTTTGCCGAGCACCGCATCACGAAACGCCTCGTGTTCGACCCGCAGCGGCTCGCGCTTGGCGAACGCGTAGCGGGTGACGTCCCCTTCAGAGACACCACGGAAGCTGGAAACGGACTCCCACTCCAGTGGGATCGTTCCGTTGGCGTAGAAGGTGAGATCCCCGGTGGAGGTGTCGGCGACGAACGCGCCCTTCTCCCCCGTGACGACGGTGAGTCGTTCCTTCATGGGGCTGAGCCAGTTGACGATGTTGTTTACGATGACACCGGATGCCGTGCGCCCGGTGATCGTGATCATGTCTTCGTGCTCGCGCCCGCTCTTGAACGCGGTCTGCGCGAAGATGCGCTCGTAGTCGCTCTGCACGACCCAGGCTGTGAGATCGACATCGTGCGACGCCAGGTCTTTGGCGACTCCGACGTCGGCAATGCGCGACGGGAACGGCCCCTGCCGACGCGTCGCTACCTGGTAAACCGCTCCGAGCTCCCCCGCCTCGATCCGGCGGCGCAGCTCCTGCAGTGCAGGGTTGAAGCGCTCGATGTGCCCGACGGCACCGACGAGGCCTGCCGCGGCGAAGGCGTCGACCATGCGCTGGCCGGCCTCGAGCGTATGGGCGATCGGCTTCTCCACGAGCGTGTGCACACCGGCAGCAGCGAGTTTCAACGCTGCATCCTCGTGGAAACGCGTCGGAACAGCCACCACGGCGATGTCAATACCGGCAGCGATCAGCGCTTCGATATCGGGCAGCACCTCCAGGTCACCGGCGACCCCGTGCGGGTCGCCGCCCGGGTCGGCGATCGCGACGAGGTCGATGCCATCGACCTCGCGCAGCACCCGAGCGTGGTGACGTCCCATCATCCCGACGCCAAGGAGACCTGCGCGCAGACCCATCAGGCGCCCGCCTTCGCCACGGTGTTGACGGCAGCGACAATGCGCTCCAGATCGGACTGACTGAGCGACGGATGCACCGGCAACGACGCGACCTGACGAGCGGCCCGCTCCGTCTCGGGCAGCTCCAGGCCCGGCGCATACGGTGCCAGTGACGGTAGGCGGTGGTTGGGAATCGGGTAGTAGACACCGGCGCCGACGTTGTGCTCGCTCTTGAGCGCAGCGACGAAACCGTCGCGGTCTTCGGGGACACGGATCGTGTACTGGTGATAAACGTGCACGGCGCCGTCAACAACCCGCGGCACGACAACGCCCTGCAGGTTCGCGTCGAGGAACGCCGCGTTCTGCTGGCGGGTCTTCGTCCACGCATTGACCTTGGTCAGTTGCACACGCCCGATTGCCGCGTGAATGTCCGTCATCCGCGCGTTGAACCCGATGATCTCGTTCTCGTACTGACGCTCCATGCCCTGGTTTCGCAGTAGACGGGCACGACGGGCGATCTCTTCATTAGCGGCGGTGATCATGCCGCCCTCACCGCTGGTCATGTTCTTCGTCGGGTACAGACTGAACATTGCGAACTTCCCGAATGAGCCCACTGGACGCCCGTCCAACGATGCGCCATGAGCTTGAGCTGCATCCTCATACAGATCAACGCCACGAGCAGCCGCGAGGACTTCCAGCTCACGCATCCGCGCCGGGTGACCATACAAATGCACCGGCATGATCCCCCGAGTCTTCGGCGTAATGGCCGCAGCCACAGCTTCAGGGTCGAGGGAGAACGTCTCCGGTTCAATGTCGACGAACACGGGGGTGGCGCCGGTCAGCGCTACCGAGTTCCCCGTCGCCGCGAACGTGAACGAGGGAACAATGACCTCATCGCCGGCGCCGACTCCAGCGGCCAGCAGACCGAGGTGCAGCCCGGCTGTGCCGGAGTTCACGGCGACCGATACCCGCCCGGGTACGAAGTGTTCCGAGAACTCCTGCTCGAAGGCCGCGACCTCGGGGCCCTGCGCGACCATGCCGCTACGCATGACGCGGTCGACAGCCGCACGCTCCTCGTCGCCGATGATCGGCTTCGCCGGGGGAATGAACTCGCTCACAGGATCTCCTTGATCAAAATTCCGTCAGTCTCGATGTAGCGTGCGCCGCTGGTCGGGCACACCCACACCCCGTCTGCGTCACCGGCGGTCAATGGCACACCGGCTTCACTCACCCAACCGATGCGCCGCGCCGGAACACCGGCGACAAGAGCGAACGCTGGGACATCTTTCACCACGACCGCGCCCGCGGCGACTGTGGCCCACTCGCCGATCGTAACCGGGGCGACGCATGTCGCACGCGCACCGATCGCGGCGCCGCGGTTGATCGTCACGCCGACCGGCTCCCAGTCGTGCGCGCTCTTCTGCGAACCGTCAGCGTTGATGGCCCGCGGGTAGGTGTCGTTGGTCAGCACCACGGCCGGCCCGATGAAAACACCGTCGCCCAGCTTCGCCGGTTCGTACACGAGCGCGTAGTTCTGAACCTTGCAGTTATCGCCCATGACCACACCGGTGCCGACGTACGCGCCGCGACCGATAATGCAATTCTTGCCCAGCTGTGCCTGCTCGCGAACCTGCGCAAGGTGCCAGATCGAGGACCCATCGCCAATCGATGCGTCAGGCGAGACGTCAGCGGATTCGACGATCCGCACGCGGGAAGAGTTGGTCACAGGGCGCTCCTTGTGCCGACACCGCACATCGCGGATGTTCGACGGTCACCCAGTCTATCGCTGGGTCTCTGAATCACCGCTCAGTCGGTGCGGGCTGTCGCGATCAGGGCGCTTCGCACACCGTCAGCGGCTCTCTCGCCCGCTGCTGCCAGCGAATAGTGCTGCGTGATCCATTCAGAACGCGCGTGGCGACGCTGATCGGTTCGGCCATTCTGCGTTTCCTGGTGCAGACGCGTCATCGCTGCAGCCACCTCTTGCGCTTCAAACCCAACGGCTTCGCCCAGGTCGCCGTCTCGCACGACCTGTCCGCCTGTCTCCGCCCCGGCGAAGAGCACGGGAGTTCCGCACGCTCCGGCGGCATACGTCTTGGTTGGCCGGGCGAAGTCGTAACCAATACCGGGAACGATGCTCACCAGCGCCCCGACCGCACCGCGAATCCAGCTCGCGGACTCGGCTGGGCTGACAACGCCACCGAAGTGCACGCGCCCCGGAGCAATCTGCGCTGCCAACTCCCGCAGCTGTGCTTCAGCCGCCCCCTGGCCGAAGAAGCGGATGTCGACATCGAATTCGAGGTTCGCGAGCGCGCGAATGAAGATGTCAGGCTGCTGCCATTCCGACATCGTGCCCGTGTACACGAAGTACGGCCGCTCGGTTCGCTGCGGTTCGACAGCGGCGTTGAAGACCCGGGTGTCGATCCCATTGCCGACCTCAAGGATCCGAGACGGATCTGCGCCCAGCGCTGTCAGTCGCTCGGTCACCTCGGCGGACACCGACAGGATGCTCCGCGCGCCGCGCAGGACCCGCGTCTCCAGCCATCGCATCACGGCGATCACCGGCTTCGCGGCGCCCATCGCGATCACCCCATCAGTCCAGACATCTCCCGGGTAGTACACCAGCGGCTTGCGCTTGAACCAGCTCGCCACGAGACAGATCAGGCCTGTCGTGGGCGGCGCTTCGGCGACGATGACGTCAGCGCGGGTGGCCAGCACGCGGAAGAAGGCAGGAATGTCGAACGACATGTACTGCACGTAGCCGCGGATCGCCCCCGTGCGATCACGCAGCACCGGAGCTCTGCGCACTGTCACCGGCGAGTCGTGGAGCATGCCTGAGTCAGCGATCCCGGTCGGCGGCCGGCTGGTTAACACGGTCACATCGTGATCCGAACACAGTGAGTCGGCGAGTGCGTGCATCCGGAAGCTCGCCGCCGTCACTTCCGCCAGGTAGAGCCGGGTCGTGATCGCCACTGTCGGGCGTCGTTCGCGCATGAGTCTCCAGATCTGATCGGTCGGGCTTCCGAGCAAGCATGAGGCCGACACCTGACACAATGGTTTCATGTCTTTGCGCTACCCGGCATCCTCCGCCCCGGATCCGAATGCTTGGGTCGTCATCCCGTTGTACAACGAGGCTTCTGTCGTCGGCGGTGTCATCGAGAATCTGCTCGAGCACTTCGCTCATGTCGTCTGCATCGATGACGGATCGACTGACGGCTCGGCCGAGGTCGCTCGGCGTGCCGGAGCGGCAGTCGTTCAGCATCCGGTCAATCTCGGGCAGGGGGCCTCGCTGCAGACCGGAATCACCTACGCGCTCTCGCATCCGTCTTGCGAATACATCGTGACTTTCGACGCAGACGGCCAGCACCGCATCGAGGATGCCCTCGCGATGGTCGCGCTCGCCCGTGATGAGGACCTCGCCATCATCTTCGGGTCACGCTTCCTCGACGACCGCACCGATCCAGGACTCGTCAAGCGAATCGTGCTGAAGACCGCAGTCTGGGTGTCGAATATGACGACCAGCCTGAAGCTCACCGATGCACACAACGGACTGCGGGTCATGCGAAGCGATGCAGCGGGGCTCATCGAGTTGAAGCAGGATCGAATGGCACACGCGACTGAGATCGTGCTGGAGTTGGGGCGCACGAAGCTCCCCTGGCGCGAATATCCGGTCGAACTGCTCTACACCGACTATTCCAAAGCCAAGGGGCAGAGCGTGCTCAATGCCGTCAACATCCTCGTCGACCTGGTGGTGAAGTGATCATGTGGATCCAGATTCTGCTCATCGCGGCGATTATCGTGCTCGCCGTGTTCATGATGCGTCGCACCGGCGCAGACAGCCATCTTGCAATCCGGCGACTGTTGATGGGATTCTTCGTCCTCGGCGCAGTGCTGTCAGTACTGTTCCCGCAGTGGATCACCTGGCTCGCACAGCTGATCGGCGTCGGACGAGGCACGGACCTCGTGCTCTACAGTCTTGTCATCGTCTTTCTCGCGTTCGTCTACACGCAGTTCCGCCGCAATGCCGTGCTGCAGCGCCAGCTCACTCTGCTGGCGCGCAAGATCGCGCTGCTCGAGGCCGAAGCCGACGAGCGCAACAGCATGAAAGGTCAGTGACTGCATGCGGTGATGCGCCATAGCGACGCATCACCGACCTCGGTGATGAGTTCGAAGCCTTCCTGGCCTGCAAAACCAGTCATGCCCGGCACCTCGTAGCGACCCGCATAGGTCTCGCCGAGGCCGAAATCAAGAACGTACTCCGGGTTCGAGTACGCCGCCAGTGCCTCGCAGATCGCGGGGTCTGCGGCAACGTCACGCAGGCCTGTGGCGATTTGCTGCCACTGAGCCGTCATCGGCGGTGACCACGTACGCGGGAAGACGTCGACCCCGCTGAGGAAGTATCCGAAGGCAAGTCCCGTACTCGGGTTCCCGATCACCGTGGCATCATCATCGACGAACCGGTCAAGTGACTCCAGCAGCTTGCGTTCGTCGAAGCTGAGATAGCTCGTTGCGGATTCTCGGTAGAGCGACTCTTCCTCGAACTTGTTCATGATCACATCGGGCATCCCGACGGGACGCACCGCAACGACGACGACAGTGGCCAGGGAGAGGATCGCCAAGCTCGCAGCAATGATTGCCGTAGCCGAAGATTTCTTGTTGCGCACACGTCCGATGACTGCGCGCACGATCGCGTCGAAGCCGACGGCTGCCAGCGGTATCACCGCGATGGGCGCGAGCGCCGCGATGCGGTACGGGTCGGCATACCAGGGCCCCAGAAGCCCATCCCGCACAATGGCGATTCCGAAAGTTGCTGCGAGCACGTAGAGCGCGGATAGTGCCAGCCATGCAGCAACCAGCCATCGCTGGCGTGCGCGGAGCGCCACTACCACCAGCCCGATGAGCATCAACACGCTGATCCCCCAGGCGGCAGGGATGCGCAACTGACTGTTGAAGACGATGTCGAACCAGACCTCGAATTTGCCCCGGAAAGGTGGCCAGTGCGATCCTCCTGTGCTCCGTGAGAAGGCGACCCAGACAGCGGCAAGTACCAGCCATCCTGCGATCACGGCGATCCAGCGCACAAGCATGGACCGGTTCGTTTGCGCCAACATCCACCAGCTGAACCAGATCATGCTGATCAGCCCGAAAACGAGCACTGACGAGGTCTGCGCGAACACCAGCGCGCACAGTGCGATCGCGATGAAGATGCCTGCCTGCGCGATCGAGCCAGCGGGTCTGGCTGCGCGCGACCACGATGGCAACGACACGACGACAGCGACGGATGCTGGAATGAGCGCCACTGAAAGAGCGTTGGGGTAGAGCACGCCCCATTGGACGAGCAGCAGCGGGAACAGCTGCATCGCGCTGGAGAGAACCGCAGCATACGCAGCGACAGTCGTAGATCCGCTGATAGTGCGGGCGAGCCACGCCATGCCCAGAGGCCACACCACAGCCGCGATCACAATAGTCACAGCGTTGACGACCACCGGGATGCCGGCGCCGGTGACGAGCGCCACCTGTGAGGCCAGCGCATGCCATGCGGCCGGATAGAAGCCCGAGGCGCCGATGAAGGCATTCAGATCAAACGCCGACGCGGAACCGGTTTCTTGGACGTACCGCAGCGCGTTCAAGTGGAACACGGCGTCGTTGGTCTGTGAGATCGCGGCCGGGTCAGAGATGTAGAACGCGATGCGGCTGAAGCTGATCAGCATGCCGATCGCCAGCCCTGTCGGAAGCATCCAGGCATGCGGTGTCGATGCCTGCGTCTGCTGACCGCGAAGCGGAAGCAGCCTTCCTACGAACCAGGCGATGGCTGTGATGAGCACGATGACGATCGCAAAACTCCACGCCGACCAGGCGATGCCCAAGAGGCTGAGCGCGATCGCAGCAAGAGAGGCGACTGCGGTCGTCATCACCGGGGCGAACGCCACCAGCGCGAGGCCCCGCATTCCCGCCGCCGCCAATGACAGCATGCCAGGCAGAAAAACGACGAGGACCGCCGCCAGAATTACGGGGGCGGCGCCGAGCCACTCGAGGATCATTTGTCCACCAGTTTGATGGCGCCTTCAATCTCGCCGTCGTAGATGACCTCGCCCTTATTGATCACCACGCCTCGACCGCACAGGTCGCGCACCATCTCCATGTCGTGACTGACGACCACCAGAGTCTTGCCTCGATCGATGAGCTCTTCGAACTTCAGGCGGCATTTCTCGCGGAAGGGTGCATCGCCAACGGAGAGGATCTCATCCACGAGCAGCACATCGAGCTCGACATGGATCGCGACCGAGAAGGCCAGGCGCATGAACATACCCGAGGAGTAGTGCTTGACCTCCTGATCGATGAACTGCTCGATCTCGCTGAACGCGACGATCTCGTCATAGCGCGCCTCGATCTCATGCTTCTGCATGCCGAGGATCGCAGCGTTCAAGAACACGTTCTCGCGTCCGGAGAGCTCAGGGTGAAACCCTGCACCGACTTCGATCAGACCGGCGACGCGACCACGGGTGAGTACCTGACCGTCATCCGGCTCCATGACGCCGGAGACCAGTTTGAGGAGCGTCGATTTCCCCGAGCCGTTCAGACCCAGGATGGCCACAGACTCCCCCTGGCCGATCACCAGGTCGACGCCCTTGAGAGCTTCGAACTGGCTGGTGAGCTGGCGTCGCTTGATCCACGAGACCACCGTGTCCTTCAGCGAGAAGGCGTGGTTCAGTGTGAAGCGCTTCTTGACACCATCGATGATGATGCTGGGCTTGGTCGTCATCTGCTCGCTCATAGGTCCTGTGCAAATCTTCCTTCGAGGCGACGGAACACCAGCTGGCCGAGCAGAAGTGTTCCCAGCGCGATGAGGAACGTCCACAGTGTGTTCCAGGCCAGGCCGGGAGGCAGATCCATCATCTGGAACCCGGAGTAATCCGCTGCGGCGACGATGCCCTCGGTGGCAGGACGCCAGAAGGCGTAGTGGAACAGCTCCACACTCTGCGTGATCGGGTTCAGCATGTAGATATCCACCAGCCACGACGGCCAGTGCAGCTTGCCGACGACAGCATCCTGCACCATCGTCCAGGAGTACAGCACGGGCGACGTCCAGGTGGCGAGCAGCAGCATCAGCTCGACGATGTTTTCCGCATCGCGGTAGCGGACGTTGATCGCGCCGAACAGCAGCCCGAGTCCCAGCGAGAACAGCATCACGATGATCATGGCCGCGAGCATCGCCAGGATCGCCAGCACCGAGAAGTGCATGACCCAACCCATGAGCAGGCACACGATCAGAAGGAGACCGACCTGCGGCAGGAAGTGCACGAACGAGACGATGACCGCGGAGACAGCGAACAGCTGGCGGGGCAGGAAGACCTTGCGCACCAGCGGCGCATTGCCGACGATCGACGTCGTCGCGTTCTTGAACCCCTCCGAGAACAGGTTGATCACGACGATGCCGGAGAACAGGTAGACCGCGTAGTTCGGGATATCCCGGTCCAGCTGCATGAAGATGCCGAGGACGACCCAGAACACCAGGAACTGGGCGGCCGGTCGCACGTACGACCAGGTCCACCCCAGCACGGAGTTTCGGTAGCGTGTCGTCACACCCGTGCGCACGAGCAGGCTCAGCAAATAGCGCCAGCGCACGATATCGATCAGCCCGCGGCTCTTGCCGGGGGTTTCGAACTCGGAACGCGGGACGTCGGCGAAAAGATCTCGGGTATCAGTCACTGGCCCTGCTCACTCGGGGATGACAGCCGTCATCACAAACTCGATTAGCTTACGCCACGATGCCGTGACGACGCCGACAGCGAACTGTCAACGCAATCACCCCATCGAACGGATGCCGTTCCACCCATTGCCGATCTGGGCGCTGGACAACCAGCCGCCGGAACCGTTTCCTCGGTAGAGATAGAGCAGACCGTCCTTCGTGCGCGCCAGCACATCAACCTTGCCGTCTCCATCGAAGTCACCAGGGCTGAAGATGCCAGTCATGTTGCTCCAGCCATGACCGATCTGCCGGGCAGCGCCCCACCCGCCAGCGCCGTTGGTGGGATAGATCCACAGCGTGCCGTCTGTTGCACGCGCGATGACATCGCCATTGCCGTCGCCGTTGAAGTCCCCGGCGTAGAAGCCCGCATTGATCTTCGACCAATCGTGGCCGATTTTGGTCGAACCACCGATCCAGCCACCACTTCCATTGCCCCGGTACAGCAGTAGATCGCCGTTCTTCGCCTTCGCGAGGACGTCGGGATGGTGATCCCCGTCATAATCGATCCCGGCGGCGATGATCGTCATGGATGACCACCCCTGGCCGATCACGATCGACTGTTGGAAGGTGCCTCCCCATTTTCCGCGTAGCAGTCGGAAGTTCCCGCTTCCGTCGACGCGGGCAAGATCGACGATGCCATCGCCGTTGAAGTCTCCGACCGGGAACATCCGGTCTTCTGCCTTCCACCCACCAGTTCCAAGTACTTTCTTGGCGCCCCAGCCGCCTCGACCGGTGCCGGGGTACAGAAGAAGCTGGCTCGCTCCTGACACGGCGATGACGTCGTTGCCTCCCGCGCCGTCGAGGTTGCCGACTCCGCTGGGAAGAACGCGCTCGGATTTCACCGCGCTGCCGCCTGGTGCGATGGCGAGCGAGCCCCACCCGTTTCCGACCTTGGAGGATGCGCCCAGCTTGCCACCGCCAGCGCCCCGGTAGAGCAGGCTGTCGCCGTTGGCTGCGATGCCGATCAGATCGCCCTTGCCATCGCCAGTGAAATCGCCGATGTTGATGATGTCGCCGAAGGATCCCCAGCCGTGGCCGATCTGGAAGCTGCCGCTCCATCCACCCGAGCCGTTGCCCAGGTACAGCCATAGCCGGCCGTTCTTGTCGCGTGCGACGAGATCAACTTTGCCGTCACCCGACAGATCAGCGCCGCCGCTGATCATGTTCATCGCGCCCCAGCCGCGGCCGACCTTGATCGGAGCGTGGAATGATCCGAAGCCGTTCCCGCGCCAGAGCAAGAGATCGTGCGCAGAGTTCGTGGTGAAGAAGTCGGGAACGCCATCGCCGTCGAAATCGCCGGCGCCGGTCGTGAGACGCGCACCGTTTCCGACGCCGGAGAGAGAAACCGGCTTGCCGTAAGTGGTCGATCCGTTTCCGTAGAGCACGGAGAACTGTCCGGACTTGGTCACAGCAAGCAGGTCGCGATGACCATCGCCATCGAGGTCAGCGATGCCGATGAGCTTCTTGATGCCGTTCAGACCGGTCGCGATCTGCGTCTTCGCACCCCATTTACCCTTTGCGTAGGGGTATGCCCATGCCGTGCCGTTTGACCCGAGCGCGATCGCCAACGGGTTCGTATCCATCGACGTGACCTTGGTCGCCGGATTCGGCTTCGGGGTTTCCGGCTTCGGAGTCGGTTTCGGCTTGGGCTTCGTGATGGTCTGCGTCGAGCCGAACCAGTCGGTGAAAAAGTTGTAGAAGTTGCGGTTGCCGTAGCTCGAGCACGAGTCACCGGTGCCGCGTCCGGCCTTCAAAGCCGCGGCGTTGGGCTGGTAGGGCGTGTAGTAGTACAGCGCAGCGGTCGCCTTATTGGCGATATAGACCGGCGACGTTCCGCAGGCGCGATTCGGGTGGTACTGGATGTTCCAGGTCTTGCCCGGCGCATACCACTGGAACCACTTGCCCTCCATGTAGATCTGCATCTGGCGGGCCGCGCCGTAGATCTGGTGGAAGAAGCCGACAAAGTTCGGATCGCAAGGCGCGGTGTCCGGGCATCCCTGTCCGAGCGCCATGTCATAGCGCCACTGGCTGGGCCAGGTGTGGGTGATCAGCCCCTGCTCCTTCTGGAGCATCACGATCAGCACATGCGGATTGATGTTGCAGCTCTGCGAGACGCGGTAGATGATGCGGGCCGCACTCTCGTTGTTCTGCCCCTTGTAGCCCTTGCAGTACGCGTCAGCAGGACGCGTCACCGAGTTGATCTTGAAGTCCTTCAGGCAGGTGTACCCGGAGCGGCAGTTCGCCACTTTGCCTTTGAAGAAGCTCTGGATCTGCGCCTCGGTCATCGTGTTCTTGTTCGTGAACACGGCATCGCTGATGAGGTTGCCCGGCGTGAACCCATCGAGGGTCGTTTTGACGACGCGGAGCTGGGTCGCGTCGACCGACGTGCGGGAGAGACTGGTCGGCGTGCTCTGTGAAGCGGATGCTGTCGCAACCGACACCGGCGCCACAGTGCCGACCACGACGGCGGTGACAGCGACGAGGACGGTGAGGAAGCGGGTGATCCGGAGCACGTTTCGAGAGCGAAGGGCGCGTCGAGACATGTGACCAGTGTGACGGAAGTTGTGAGATTATCCGCGTCCGACACGACGAAAGCGCGCAGACCCCGGCATGTCGCCCAAATTCGACGTCACAGGTCAGCGTGCAGCGACCATACGCGCTCGGCCGAGCTCGCCCAGGAGAAGGCCCGAGCCCTATCCCCCGCCAGCACCCCGAGGCGCTTCGCGCCGGCGCCGACAGCATCCATCACGGCCTCGGTCACATCCGTCGCCGCGACCAACGCGCCACCCTCAGAAATCGCGTCGCGGTGCACCTCAGTGTCGACCGCGACGATCGGCACGCTCATCGCCATCGCTTCCATCGCACGCCAGGGCCATGCCGAAAGCGTGCTCGCGGCAACGAATGCGGATGCGCCGCCGAGCACGACCGCACGGTCTTGCCGCGAAAGCACACCGCGCACGTGCGCACGCTGCTCCGGAAGACCGGCCGCTGAAGCATGCTCGACCAGACGCGGTTCCGACCCCTCCGGCGCGTCAAGAACCACGGCATGCAGATCAGCGGCGGCAGCGGCACGGAACCCGTGCTCGAGTTCCTCGGCTGTGCCGGTGAGGACGACATATTTCTCGGGCAGCAACAGTTCTTTGCGTCGCGCGGCAACGTCGCGCACGGCAGCAAAATTTTCCGGCGGCGCGCCCGCGATCACTCGAACGCGGTCCCCGAGCTTCGCCAGAGCACCGATCCGGTCGACCATCGCATGTGAGGGCACAACAACCACATCGGCGTGCCTGACTGCTCGACGAAGCATCCCGCGTTGCCACGCCACGGCCGTCTTGGACATGGTCTGCGGAGCTTCCCAGGCGTTCAGATCCCAGACAGTCACCGCGGTCTGATCGTGGTTGTGCAGGCGGTCATGCTTGATCAGCGGTGCCATCAGCGTCGGGGCGTGAATGAGACCGCCGCCGACGCCCGGAGCGATTCCCAGTTGCCAGGATCCGGCAAGCTCACGACGAGCCAGCGGCAGTGCCCGTACCCCGGCGAGTCCTGCGATCTCGATTGTTCCGCCAGCGGGGACGATCGCTTCCACAGCGCATCCGGCGGGAGCTGTGGCGATGAGCCCCACGGCGAGATCGCGGGCGGCTCCGGCCTGATCAGAATCGACGACCTGCGCAATCTGGTCGAGAACGAGGCGCAACTGGGCTCCCATATCCAAAGAGTAACGGTGGCGCATGAGAAAACCCGCCACCGACGCCGGTCGTGCTTGAATGCTCAGGTGAGCGACGGACGGCTACCAGTACGACGACGTTGGGTGGGATGGACCATCGGCGTCATTGCGGCGCTCAGTGTGTTCGCCGTCGGATGGGTCGTGATCCGCGGCGCGAGCGCGGTCAGCGAATTGCAGGGCGTCGAGACTTCGGCCTCTCAGATGCGCACCGCGATCGCCGAGGGCGACCTCACCAAAGCCGAGCGCATCGCCCCACGCGTTGCAGAACACGCCGCGAACGCGCACAGCCTCACCTCTGACTTCATCTGGCGCGGATTCGAGTTCATTCCCTGGCTGGGTGCCAACTTCACAGCTGTGCGTGAAGTCGCGCACATCGCGGACGATGTGGCGGCCGACGCGGTGGCGCCGGTTCTCGAGGTCGCAGCCGACATGGATCTGGCCAGCTTCGGGTTCACCGGATCAACGCTCGATCTGGCGCCGTTCGCTGAGGTTCAGAAGCCTCTTGCCGCAGCCAGCGCGACGCTCAGCGAAGCTGACCTGCGTGCACAGCACATCGATGCCGATGCCACGCTCGAGCCGCTCGCCGACGCGGTCCACAAGATGCGCGATGTCGTCGCTGAGGCCGCCACTGTCGTCGGTGCGCTGCACGGTGCCTCTGTTCTTCTGCCACCGATGCTCGGCGTCGACGGTCCTCGCACGTACGTCGTCGCAATGCAGAACAACGCCGAGCTTCGCTCGAGTGGCGGTATCGTCGGCTCACTCGCCCTGCTGCGGGCAGACAACGGCAGCATCAGCATCGTGCGCCAGGCATCCACGAGAGATTTCCCTCCGCTGGATGAGCCGCTGCCGCTGAGCGATTCCGCCGTTGCGCTGTTCGAAGACCGGCCGGGCCGGTACATGCAGAACATCACCAGCATCCCGGATTTCACCGAGGCCGGCGCGACCCTCGCCCTTCGCTGGGAGCAGCGATTCGGTGATGTCGTCGACGGAGTGATCGCCATCGACGCGATCGTGGCCAAGCATCTGGTCGCAGCCACCGGCGATCTCACCTTCGGCCCGTTCACGGCGACGTCAGAGACGATCGTGCCGATTCTGTTGTCGGAGATCTACGCGACCTTCCCCGATCCGGTCGAACAGGATGCGGTTTTCGCCGGGGCTGCCAACGCCCTGTTCTCCGCCGCATTGACCAGCGGAGAGCCGCAGCAGCTCATCAACGCGCTGGCAGCTTCCGCTGATGCCGATCGGATCCGCATCTGGAGCGCGCATCCCGACGAGGAAAAGCGCCTCGCCGCATCCACGCTCGGCGGTGCACTGCCCGTCGACGGGGAACGCGGGCCCTATGTGGGAGTGCTCTTCAATGACGCCACCGGCGGCAAGATGGACTTCTACACCCGCGCTGAGATCAGCACCGCGGTCGGCGTCTGCCGCGGCGAACCGATCACCCAGGTCACGGTCACCTGGCGTAACACCGCCCCGGTGGATGCCGCCGAATCGCTGCCAGAGTATGTGACAGCAGGCGGCCACTACGGCGTGGATCCCGGCGACGTACGCACACTCATCGCCGTCTATGGCCCGGAAGGCGCGAACGTGCGAGCAGTCGATCGCGATGGCGATGAAGACAGTGTGCAGACGACCATGCTCGATACACGCAGCGTCGTTCAGCACGATGTTCTGCTGGCCCCGGGCGAATCGACCACGATCACGGTTTCCTTCGACGGCCCGGGTGCCGGTGACCGCCTCACACGCGTGCAGCACACGCCGCTGATCGAGGATCCGAACATTGGCCGAACCGAATTGGTCTGCGGTTAGTGACAAATCGACTCTGAATGAGCTAGTGTCAGCATCACTGGGGAATATTGGGCTCTACCATCTTGCCGTGGGGGCAAGAAGGGCCCACGCAGTCGAACGCAGGGGTGTGTTCGGGTGTGATTCCGCGTGTATCTCTCTGGGGGAGAATCATGCTGAAAAAACTGGCTGTCATCAGCCTGACCGCTGGCGCGCTGGTGCTTTGTGCACCCGCTGTCGCCTCTGCTGCGCCGACCGAGGTCGCGCCGTTCGCATCCGGATCGTACGTCGATCCTCCAGGCGTCGCCGTTGACTCTCCGGTCATCGACGTGTGCGAGGTTTCGACGGTCGTGTTCGGTTCGGGGTATTTCGCTGACGGCGAGCAGGTCGCGATCGGGGTGTCCGGCTTTAACGCTGCTGCGGCTTCCTACTCGGGCAACGTCGCGAACGCGGACGGTGGAATGGTGCTTTCATTCCGGCCACCGGCAGATGGTCACGGCTCGTATGCACTGGCCTTCGATGGAACGCGCTCGTATACGGCGTTGATCACAGTTTCGCAGGGGCATGACGCCGCTGTGAGCTGCGATCACGACCCTCAGGTCGCAGCATCCGGCACGGAACTGCCGCTGACTGGGGGCGGCACGGAACTGCCGCTAACTGGGGGCGGCATGGAGCTCGCTCTCACCGGCGGCGGAGCATCGCCGTGGATTCTCGCCGGAGGCGCTGCCGCGCTTGCTGCGGGAACTGCGCTCACTGTGGCGGGCATCGCACGCCGCAAGCGCGCCTAGGTCAACCGCTCTCCGCGGTGGTCGCTCGCCGGGCGGCGGCGGTCCCTCCCCCTCCGACTGTCGTCGTCCGGTGCAGTCCGGTACGCACCGGAAGGCCCGCTGTTGGACACCACAGACGTGGGGTGTCCAGCAGCGGGCCATTGGTGTGCCGGCTTACGGCTCCGGTGTCGGAGTCGGTGTCGGCGGATGCAGCGTCTGCTGGACGAGGTCGCGAATGTAGGGATAGTCGGGGTTGAACTCGTCGACGCCGTGCTTCGGCACGAGTTCGATCGACGTGACTTCCTGATCCTTCGCTTTCACCATCAGGTCGAAGAACTCCGAGAGCTTGTCCCTCGGCAGATCGGTGTCGACAAGAACGGTTCCGGCGGCTGCGATCTCGTTGAATCGCGTGAGGATATTCTGCGGCGTGAACTGATTGAGCATCGCCACCTGCAGCTCCCGCTGACGCTCCATCCGATCCCAGTCGTCGGTCGTGTAGCGCGAACGCGCGTACCACTGGGCGGTATCACCGTTCATGAGCTGCTGGCCGGGCTCGATCCAGCCAATCGCCCATTCGTTGACGTCGTTGCCGGTCCAGCCCTCGGGCGGTCCGCCCTTGGGAAGACGCTTGGTGACATTGATCTCTACACCGCCGAGCGCGTCGATCATGTTCGCGAACCCGTTCATGTCGATGAAGATGTAGTACGGAATCTCGATTCCGAGGATTCCCTCGGCGGCGTCCTTGGTCGCCTCGATCCCCGGTGCCGATCCGTGGGCGGCAGCGTCAGGGTAGAGCCCCGTTCCCTCGTCATCGCGACAGACCTCGGCCGCATAGCGGACGTGGTTCATCCACCCGTTCCAGCCGCAGGTCGAAGATTCTTGGCCATGGAAACCGTCCGGATACAGCGCATGCATCGGGCTGCCCTCGCTGAACGGCGCATGCGGGAGTTCGCGCGGGATGCCGACGATCGTGACCGCTCCGGTTGTGGCGTTCACGGAAACCACGGAGAGGCTGTCGAAGCGCATAGAGTCGCGACCATCACCGCTGTCGGCGCCCAGCAGCAGAATGTTGTAATACCCGTTACTGGGCTCAACGCTCGGCCCGCTCTGCGCGAAGATGTCGTTGATCGCGCCACGGCTGGAACCGGCGAGAGTGGCCGCATATCCGGCACCACCGCCGAGCAGTCCCACCATGATGAACGCGGTGATCGGAATCATAAAGCGAGAGATCGGCGGTACTTTCACCAGCCGCACCAGCCGCACCGTATCGATGGTGAGCACAACCCACAGCAGCGCATAAGCGATCAGAAGTACCTGCAGCGCGGTCAGGACGAACCAGTTCGTGGCGACGGTGATCAGCGCTGAGCGCCAGAAGATCGCCGCTACCACGGCAAGCACGATGAGAAACCAGCTCCACAGCGTGGCGGCCAGTCCGATGCGCCCGAGTTTGCGGTTGCCGCCGGCGAGAATCTGCGCGGATCCCGGTACCAACACGTTCACCGCGATCAGCCACCAGCCCCGTCGCCCCATGAAGGCGGCATCGGACGCATCCGGATTGCGGAGCGGGCGCGTCTCGATCAGCGGATGCCCGGAACGACCCATCGCGCGTGGCGCGGCGAGTGTCACAGGGAGTCCTTCAGCCGTTCGTTCTTCTCGGCCACCTGAGCTTCGAGCGTGCGGGCATAGTCTTCGACGCGATCGGCGATCCGAGCATCCGATGCCCCGAGAATGCGCGCGGCGAGAATGCCCGCATTGCGCGCGCCGCCGATAGACACCGTGGCGACTGGGATGCCCGCGGGCATCTGCACGATCGACAGCAGCGAGTCCATCCCGTCGAGGTAGGCCAGCGGAACCGGAACACCCACGACGGGAAGGGGCGTCATCGACGCCAGCATGCCGGGGAGATGGGCGGCGCCGCCAGCGCCGGCGATGATCACCCGGATGCCGCGACCACGCGCCTCGCGCGCATACTGCATGAGTTTGTCGGGTGTGCGGTGTGCGGACACGACCTCAACCTCGTGGGCGATGCCGAACTCGGTCAGCGCCTGTGAAGCGTCGCTCATTATCCGCCAGTCGGAGTCAGACCCCATCACGACGCCGACAACGGGTACAGCGGAGGAGTGCAGTGGCTCAGTCACTCCCCCAGGCTACGGTCTGGTTCCCCAGGATCCCCTGAACAACGCGCCCTCTACCCGTTGCGAGTGGGTAGTTGTGGCTCCTCGTGACGCGAAAATCGAGCCACAATTGCCCACTCGCAAGCTGGTGAGTGGGGGTGGGGGTGGGGGTGTGGGTGTGGGTGGGTGGGGTTAGGCGAAGTGGGTGGCGGCGGCACGAGCCGTGTAGACGGCGTCGTCGAGGTCGTCGCCGGTCGTGTTCACGTGTCCGACCTTGCGACCGGGACGGGCGGCCTTGCCGTAGATGTGGATCTTCGCGTCCGGATGCTCCGTCATGGCCGCATCAAAGCAGTCCTCGAAGGCGCCTTGAGCTGGTCCACCGAGAATGTTCACCATCACAGACCAGTCAGCGCGTGGCGTCGGGTCTCCGAGCGGCAGATCGGCTACGGCGCGCAGATGCTGCTCGAATTGCCCGGTCACGGCGCCGTCTTGGCTCCAGTGCCCGCTGTTGTGCGGCCGCATCGCCAGCTCGTTGACGAGAATGCGCTCGTCGTCGGTCTCGAAAAGTTCAACGGCGAGCATACCGGTGACGCCCAGGCCCTCTGCGATCTGCCGTCCGATGCTCTCTGCCATCTGAGACAGCCGCTCGCCAGCGCCCGGTGCGGGAGCAAACACCTCGGCGCAGACGCCGTCTCGCTGCACGGTTTCCACCACGGGATATGCGACCATCTGTCCGCTCGGACGCCGAGCGATCTGCTGCGCGAGTTCGCGACTGAACGACACCAGCTCTTCCACGAGCAGGGCATCTCCGCTGTCGAGGAACCAGTCGGCGGCCTCGTCCGCGTTACGCACCACGCGCACGCCCTTGCCGTCGTAACCACCACGCGGAGTCTTCACCACGGCTTTGCCGCCGTGATCATCGATGAACGCCTGCAACGCTGCGCTGTCAGACACCGCGGCCCAATCCGGCTGCGGCACCCCCAGTTCGGCCAGCTTCTCACGCATGACGAGCTTGTCCTGGGCGAACTGCAACGCATCGGGCCCCGGGTGCACGGCAACGCCATCGTCGACGAGTGCCCGCAGCACGGTTTGCGGTACGTGCTCGTGGTCGAAGGTGACGACATCGACCGTGCTGGCGAAAGCACGCACCGTCTCAAGATCGCGGTAGTCCCCCACCGCGGAGGCGGCAAGCTGCGCGGACATGCCCTCGGCTTCGGCGAGAACGCGAATGTCGAGGCCGAGTTCGACCGCGGGAGCGATCATCATTCGAGCCAGCTGTCCGCCGCCGATCACGCCAACACGCAGGGTCATTGAGTCTCCGTTCGTCAGTTCCCATTGTTCCGCATGCAGACCAGGCTGCGCACCAGATGATGCGGACAGGTGCTACCGCGCGGAGTCCGGATCGGACATCGCCTGAGCATCGCGATGCGCCAGGATCTGGTTGACCTCGATCTGGTCAGCGAGTGCCTCGTGCACGAGGGTGACATTGGGAATGTTTGCCAGGCGCAGCGGTGTGTCGACGCCGTTTGACAGTGTGATGGTGCCCGCGCCCCACATGCGCTGCAGGATGCCACGACGCACCCCGATCGTGTACCCGCGCACGTGCGACATCTCTCGACGCTGACGCGCACCGATACCGTGGCTGACGATCACCCGCCGGGTAGTGACGGTGTACTGACGCGAGGCCCAGATCACGTAGGGAATCAGAACGCCCACGATGATCAGCGCTCCCGCAACGGCGAACAGCATCCAGTTCTCGAATCCGTCCGGCAAATTCTCAAAGAAGTAGGCGGTTGCGCCGAACACGGCGATCAGCAGAATCGCCGACCAGAACAGTCGCCGGGCGTGACCGCGGAAGCGGACGATGAGCAGCTCTTCAGCCGGCGCGCCGGGCGGTGGCATCAGGGGCCTACCGCCGAGAGTCACTGGTTGAGTCATGCATCCATTGTGCCCGTGACCGCCGACATCGTGTGTCGGCAGTCGGCGTGTCCGATCGCGTGTCCGATTCGATGCATTCAGCTCAAGCGCGCGTGCACCACGTCGCCCGCGGCAATCAGGTGCTCGACACCGTCGGCCACGATCACGAGGCGACCATCAGACGCCAGACGCGTTGCCTTCCCCTGCAGCACATCGCCGCCCGGCAGCAGGACATCCACTGCCCGACCGATCGTGAGACAGCGCTCAGTCGCAGCTTTATGCAGACCGCTCAGCTCGGCGTCATCGGCCGCGACGAGCGCGCGCAGCAACTCCCCCAGATGACGCACGAAATCAGCCGCCAGCAGATCCTCATCAACGCTCGCCCCCAGCACGGCGAACGACGTCGCTGTCGGCACCGGCAGTTGTTCAGCGGTCATCCTGGTGTTGATGCCCGCACCGACGATGACCGCGGTCCCGGTTGACTCGGCCAGAATGCCGCAGATCTTCTGCCCCTCCACGAGCACGTCGTTGGGCCACTTCACGCCGACCGTGTGTGTCGCCAGCTGCGCGGTCACCGCATCCGCCATCGCGACGCCCGCAGCCAGCGGAATCCAGCCGAGCGTCTCGGCCGATACCGGCAGATCCCGCAGCAGCACCGAGATCGCCAACGCCGCATTCGGCGGAGCAATCCAGGTGCGATCGAGTCGCCCGCGGCCCGCCGTCTGGTTCATGGTCAGCAGCACGGAAAGGTGCGGCCAGCCCGACGCTTCCGACGCGTGCTCGCGCATGTCGTGGTTCGTCGATGCCGATTGCTCGAGCATCTCGAACCGTCCGGAAGCAGCTTCGGTACGCGGATAGTCCATGGCAGCAACTCTAGAGCTCAGCCGTTGAGCTCCTCTTCTTTGGCTTCTTCGTCATCGTCGTCCTCGTCAGCGGCGGCCGCGCCGATCTCTGCGCGGAGATATTCGTCCAACTCCGCCATCAGCCGCTCAACCGCGGCATGGAACTTCGCCGTCGCGACCCCCTGCGTGGTGTCGCCGAAATAGTGCTGCACCCAGGTGCGCAGACGGTTCATCGCCACCTCATCGGAGCCGACTCGCTGAACCTCTGCGACGATGTCGGCCGCGGCATCCGCCGTCAGCCATTCGCACTGAGCGAGATACCCACTCGTGTCGACCGTTGCGCGCTCGTCAACAGGGCGGGTGACCAGCAGCGGTTTTCCGGTCGCTAGGCGATCGTAGATCATGGCCGAGATGTCGAGGATCGCGACGTCGGCAGCGGCGAGCTGCCAGCCGAGATCCGGCCCGTCGTCGTACAGATGATGGGCAGACGGATCCTTCCCATTCGCCGCGGCAATGGCCGCGATAATCCGCTCGTTCGCGGCTTTATAGGCAGCATCGTTCACGCCGGTACGCGGATGCGGGCGGTAGATCAGACGGTGCTCCCCCGTGCGCAGCAGCTCAGCGACCAAGCGTTCTCCGTGGGTGATCACCGAGCCGTAGCTCATCGATGCGCGATCCCCTTCCCAGGTGGGCGCATACAACACGACCTGGCGGTCATCGCTCGGATACGGAGTCTGAGCGAGGTAGTAGTCGGCCTGCGGGCGCCCGATCCTGATGGTCCTGTTGTCGACGTCGTAGCCCCACAGCGTGCGCGAGAGACGATCATGCGCTGCCTGGCCCGCGATCAGCGCGTAATCGTACGCCTTGAACTGGTTGCTGACCATGTAGACCTTGTCGGACTCGCCATGGTTGATGAACACGTGCCAGCGCCGACCGTAGCGGAACATCTGGAAGTTGCGAGTGTTCTGGTTCACGTAAAACACCAACCTGATGTCCTGCGTGGCGATGTAACGCTCGAGGTCACGGATCTTCGGCACGAAGGCGACCGGCAGCTTCCCATCGTCGATGAGTGCCTGCGCGCCCAGCGGCGAGCGCGCCAAGACGACGACCGGCCAGCGACGAGCGATATCCGCCAGCGGCTGATACCACTGCCGGATCTGGTACATGTTCACATCGGTATCGGCGAAATAGACCGCGATCTGAAACGTGGCGGGGTTATGGTGTTCCAGCATCCGGCGCACCCGTCGTGCCGCCGATCGGGTGTTCAGTGCGCGTTTCAGCAGGCGAAATGCTTTACGCCCGTCATAGACAAAGCCCATCCGACGACGATAGGAGCGCATCCTTAGCCGAAGCTGAGACAGGAGGAATGCAGCGCGCTTCACGCGCCGATTTCTTCTTCTTTCTCTTCCTCGTCGTCATCGTCCTCGTCGACCGTGACCACACCGATCTCGGCCTGGTGCCACTGATCCCACTTCTGCATGAGCTGCTCAATGGCGCCGTGGAACTTTTCGGTCGCGACTCCTGCGGACGTATCTCCGAAGTAGTGCTGAACCCACATCCGCAGCTTCAGGATCGCTTCTTCATCGGCTCGCACGCGTTCGACTTCCGCGACGATGTCGGCTGCGGCATCCACCGTCAGCCATTCGCAATCGGAAAGGTAACCGGCCGTATCGATCGATGCACGCACATCCAGCGGGCGGGTGATCATGAGTGGTTTCCCGGCTGCGAGCCGGTCGTAGACCATCGCCGAGATATCGACGATCGCTACGTCTGCGGCAGCGAGCTGCCAGCCGAGCTCGGGACCGTCGTCGTGCACGTGATGCGCCCGCGGATCACGGGCATTAGCGGCCGCAATCGCTGCGATGATGCGGCGGTGCGCCGCACCATAGGCGGCGTCGACCACTCCGCTGCGCGGGTGCGGGCGGTAGATCACGCGATGCGATCCGGTTGACAACAGAGCGTTCACGAGTGTTTCGCCGTGACTGGCGATGGAACCGTAGTACGCGCTCGGGCGGTCGCCCTCCCACGTGGGCGCATACAGCACCGCGGTGCGCTCATCCGGCGTGTAGGGAAGCACTCCTGAGTAGTGATCTGCCTGGGGACGGCCGATCTCGATCGTGCGACGGTCGATGTCGAAGTCCCAGAGAGTGCGCGACAGTCGATCACGAGCAGCTTGACCGGCAACCAACGCATAGTCGTACGCCTTGTACTGGTTCGTGGTCATGTACATCTTGTCGGACTCGCCGTGGTTGATGAACACATGCCAGCGCCGGCCGTAGCGGAACATCTGGAAGTTGCGCATGTTCTGATTCACATACAGCACGATGCGAATGTCCTGTTTGCGGATGAACCGCTCCAGGTCACGCACGGTCGGCACGAATGCCACCGGCGGCGCGTCCTCTTCGAGCAGCTTCTCGGCGCCTGTGGCGTTGCGGGCCAAGACGACGACGGGCCATTTCTGCGCGAGCTGAGCCAGCGGGCGGTACCACTGACGCATCTGGTACATGTTCACCGCGCCATCGGCGAAGTAGACCGCGATTTTGAAATGACCTGCCGGATGCCGCGGGCGCGACGCGAGGGTACGACGAACGCGCTGCACGGCGGACCGCGACGCTAGCGCCTTTCGCAGCAGGCGAAAGGACTTCTGAAGATCTCTTACAGCACCCACATGTCCAGCCTACGCAGGCATGGTGGGGTCTCCGTGACATGATCGGGGGGTGGTAGAGAACGATTCGGCAACACCTGTGACCGGTGTGTCGTTTGTCATGCCGGTCCTGAACGAGCGCAGTTACCTCGAACATGCCGTCAGATCTGTGCTGAGCCAGGATCTGGAGGGCCCGACCGAACTCGTTTTGGCGCTCGGTCCGTCAACCGATGGCACAACAGCGCTCGCGCAGCGACTGGCCGAGTCAGACGATCGCATCCGTTTGGTCGATAACGCCGCGGCGCACATTCCCGTTGGGCTCAACGCAGCGATCAGGGCGAGCAGATATTCGACGATCGTGCGGGTGGATGCCCATTCCGAGCTGTCCCCCGGGTACGCCCGCGAGGCGCTCGCGACGCTGGAGCGCACGGGAGCAGCGAATGTCGGCGGTGTCATGCGTGCGGACGGGCGCACCCCGTTCCAGAAATCGGTGGCGCGCGCCTACAACTCCGCCGTCGGCCTGGGCGGTGGCGCCTATCACGGCACCGCACACGAGGGCGAAGCGGAATCCGCTTATCTTGGCGTCATGCGTCGCTCGGTACTCGACGAGGTGGGACTCTTTGACGAGTCGATCCGCCGCGGTGAGGACTGGGAGCTGAACCTGCGCATTCGCCAGGCCGGCCATAAAGTGTGGCTCGACCCGAAGCTCTCGGTAACCTACTGGCCGCGCGAAAGCTGGTGGCGCCTGGCTCGCCAGTTCCGGGCGACCGGTGCGTGGCGTGGTGAGCTCGTGCGTCGCTTCGGCCGCAGCAACGGACTGCGGTTCTTCGCGCCTCCGGCGCTGGTACTGAACGTTGCACTGGCGTTGGTCGTCGCAGTGCTGCAGCTCACCGGCGTTGTGTCCGGCATCCTGTCGTTGCTGGCATCCATCGTCTATCTTCCGCTGGCTCTGTACGTGCTGCTGGTACTCGCCATGGCGCTGCGCCCTGGCGGCGAGCGCAGTCTGCGCGAGCGCATCTGGACTCTCGCTGTGCTTCCGACGATGCACCTCTCCTGGGGCATCGGTTTTCTCACCGGTGTGCTGCGCGGCGCGCGTGACACGGTGGATGCATCGCGCCTCGGCACGCAGAACACCCCTCTGCCCTAGCGCCGCCCAGTGACCGGCCCAGCCGCGCGACGCGCGGTCAGGCCGTGATGTAGCCGAGGTCGAGCATGCGGGAGACGACACGCTCGGCGGCACGACCATCGTCGCGGGTGTTGAACTGCTTCTGCCAGGCGCGATAGCGCTCGGCGAAACGTCCCGGCACCGTGTCGTCCTTGAGCGCATCGACGAGTTCGTCCTGCGTCGTCACCAGCGGACCCGGCGCCCGCTCGGCGAGTTCGAAGTAGAAGCCACGCAGTTCACCGCGGTAGTGCTCCAGGTCAGGGACCATGAAGTACATCGGCTTACCGGTAACGCTGTAGTCGAACATCACCGATGAGTAGTCGGTGATGAGCGCGTCTGCCGCAAGGAGTAGTTGTGCCGTCTCCGGGTACCCGGTCACATCGATCACGCGCGCGCCGGCCTGATCGCGCCCCGGGCGCAGTGTCCGCGAATGCCCGCGCACCAGCACAACAGAATCCGTCTGCTCGGCCAGACGCTGCAGATCAATGAAGTCCACGATCTCAGAACGATCGTCGCGCCATGTCGGCGCGTACAGCAGCACGTGCTCGTCCGCGCCGATGCCGAGCGCCGCCCGCATGTCTGCGCCATCGGAGGTCACGAGCATGTCGTTTCGCGGGTACCCGTCAGTCCAGACCGGCTTGCCGAAAAACGCATATGCCTTCTTGAGAATGCGCTCGGAATAGGTGTTCTGCGCGAGCAGCACATCCCATCGACGAGACTCCTTGACAATTGCGGCCATCCGGCGCGGTGCGAACCCGGGGCGATGAAGCGCCAGCCGTTTGAGGGGCGTACCGTGCCAGGTCTGCAGGACCCGCTGGCCCTCTTTACGCGCGAACCGTCGCCGCAGCCAGTCGTTGACCACGAGTAGACGCGCAGCCCCGCGGGCCCGCCACCATTCGGGGCTACCTTCGACCACCGCGACCGCGCCTTCAGGTACAGCGACCGAGAGGTCTACGACGCTCCAGTACCGAGTCACACCCGGTGCTCGCCTCGCGATCTCACGATCAATTCCGCGCGGATTGCAGCCGACGCTCTGACCGTAGAAGCTCTCGAAGAAAATCGCGTTCTCATCGCCACCGGGCTGAGCGACGTATCGCTCTTCCAGCTCGCGTTGACCCTCGGGCGTCTGGTGGAACGGGTCGAGCGGGGCGGCGATATCGACATGCGCGCCGTACTGCGCGACCCGCAGCCTCGTCAGCACCTGCGGACTGATCGCGAGCTCATCAAGATCGGCGCCGTCGACGTGCAACACATAGTCTCCGGTGGGAAGCGGCAGCTCTGCCCCGCCCCAACGCGACGCCCGTAACGGGAACGTCGCCTTCCAGGTCTTGCCACCACCGGTGACCTTTGCCGTGACGCACGCACGAGCCCCCTCGAGGGTCGCCGTGGCCGGCTTCGGCCCCGTGCCGGCGATGACCAGACTCTCGGTCTGTTCATCGATGCGGGCGGTGGTCATCGTGCTCCTTTCGGCGCGGGGATCCCCCGCGCGCGGATTACTTCGTACACGCGACGGGTGTTTTCTCCATCGCGATACGCATGTACCTGTGCGCTGAGCGTACTGGATTGTTCGGACCGCTCCGTGAACACGCCTGGATCGCTCAGCAGCGCTTCCAAACGATCGCGCAGTTCGGTCCAGGTCGTCGCAGCGTCGGCCCCGGCCACATCCTCGTAGCGGCCGTAGAACCCGCGGGTGCGAGCATACTGGGCGGCATCGGGAGCCAGGTAGAGCACCGGCATCGCGAGCAGGCCGACGTCGTACGCCAAGGACGAGTAGTCGGTGATGAGCACGTCGATAGCCGGGAGCGCCGGGGTGACATCCGCGAGCACGTCGGAGCCGAGCATCCGCACCCGGCCGCTGGGAAGCGGCGGTTGATACGCGCCCGCGCCGAGTGGATGCGATCGCACGAAGAGCACGGTGTTCTGGCTCTCCAACACGGCGATGAGGCGCACCCATTCGTCAGCGGATGGCACTGCCGGATCTGCTGCACCGTCTCGCCAGGTCGGCGCATACAGCGCCGTCCGCGCTCCCTTCGGGAGTGCGCCGGCCGCTTCTGTCAGCAGGGCAGACGCCGTCGACCGCCGCTCGTGCGCATCGCCGGCCGAGAGCACATCGGCGCGCGGCTCGCCGGTGACGACGACACGGTCGTCTCCCAGCGCGAACGCCGATTCCAGTCGTCCGCGCGAGCGATCGGATGCCGCGGGCAGAACACGAATGCGCTGAGCGGCGCCCCGGTACAGCACACCGATGAGTCGACGCAGCAGCGCCGCCCCCGGAACATTCGGGACCTGGGTCGTCGCAGGTGAATCGAGTCCGATGCGCTTGAGCGGAATCCCGTGCCACAGCTGCACGACGAACCCGCCCGCCACGGCGTA
The DNA here is from genome assembly GCF_051546305.1 of Microbacterium wangyouchuni. Lineage (NCBI taxonomy): Bacteria > Bacillati > Actinomycetota > Actinomycetes > Micrococcales > Microbacteriaceae > Microbacterium > Microbacterium wangyouchuni. The sequence goes on along the minus strand of NZ_JBPTMA010000002.1, from coordinate 454,439 downwards.
TCTGTTCACATCGCCGAGACCGTGCGTGACCACGAGGACTCCTGCCCGTGCGGTCTCCCACCAGCCACGCAGCGACGACTTCACAACCGTGCGGATCCCCAGGCGAGCGGCATCCGCACGCTCACGATCGCTCGAAGTCAGCCACACGGCACGATGACCCTCCGCGCTCGCGGTCCGCCACAGAGCCAGGGCACCGTCGCCGATGCCGGCACCGCAGCCGAACACCCAACGGTCTCCACGTGGCACCAGAAGCGTGCCTATGCGCCCGACGGCATACAACGGAATGCGTAAGAGCTTCGCGACATTGCCGGAGCCGAAAGAGAAGGACGCCACCCCGCGAGCCTATCGCGGGATGGCGTCCTTCTCTGAGAATTTGGCGGCTGTTCTGAGCCTCTGAGCACGCTCAGAGCACGAGCTCTCCGAGCGTCACATCCGCCTCGAACGACTTGCCGTTACGGACGTAGCTGACGGTCGCCTCACTGCCAGCCGCCGCACCACGCACCTGCGCGGTCAGATCAGTGGCACCGCTGACCGGGAAGCCGTTGAACTTCGTGACGATGTCGCCCTTCTTCAGGCCGGCCGCCGCAGCCCCGCCGTCGGGCGAGACGTCAACGATATAGGCACCCGCAACGTCCGCGTCCTCGACAGAGGACGCATCCTGCACGGTCGCACCCAGCAGACCGTGCGTGGCCGCGCCGTTCTCGATGATCTCGTCGGCCACGCGCTGTGCAATGTTCGACGGTATGGCGAAGCCGACACCGATCGATCCGGCTTCGCCGCCAGACCCGCCGGCTGTGGCGATCGCGACGTTGATGCCGATGAGCTTGCCCTCGCTGTCGACCAGGGCACCACCGGAGTTTCCGGGGTTGATCGCGGCATCGGTCTGGATCACCGAGATCGAGATGTTCTGCGTCGCTCCGCGCTGCGTCGTACCGGGCAGATCGAATTGGAACGGGCTGTCCTGGCCGGACTCTTCTTCCGGGGCATCCTGATCCGCCGATTCAGGCAGTGCCGACGACGCGATCTGGATGCTGCGGTTCAACGCGCTGACGATACCGGTGGTGACCGAGTTCGACAGCCCGAGCGGTGCCCCCACCGCAACGGCAGTGGAGCCGACGTTGATTTCGGACGAATCAGTGAAAGCGATCGGAGACAGGTCTTCAGCATCCTCGAGCTTGATCACCGCGAGATCGTAGATCGGGTCGGTACCGACGATCGACGCGTCGTACAGGTGTCCGTCTGAGGTCGTGACGCGGATTGCGGCATCTCCGGACGCACCGCCCAAGGTCACAACGTGGGTGTTGGTCAGCACGTAACCGTCCTCGCTGAGGATGACGCCCGATCCGCTGCCGGACTCGCTCTGACCGGCCGCTTCGATCGTGACGACCGATGGCAGCACCTTCGTGGCAATCGCTGTGGTCTCGTTGACCGATCCGGGGTTGTTCACGGTGATGCTCTCCGGGCCGCTCGCCGCAGTCCCGGCCGGTTGCGCCCACAGCGTGTTGCCGAGGTAACTCGTGCCCAGCCCCGCTGCGCCACCGACGAGCGAGGCCGCCACGATGAGGGCTGCGACCTTGCCAGCGCCGAACGACTTCTTCTGCGGCGCAGCATTGTTCTCGATCGGCGCGATCGGGACGGTGCTTTCGTGGCCGGTGCCATACGGGTAGGCCGCAGTCGGAATGCCGAAGGCTGCGCCCTGCGGATTCGACGACGGCATCGACGACATCGTCGGCTGCGCGTACGGCGCGATCGGCGACGTGAAAGCGGTGGGGATCTCGTGTCCGGAGCCCGTGTTGCCCGGTACCTGCGGCGCAGGCTGCTCGGGCGACGTGGACTCGTTGGGAATGTTGTCTTCGTTCATAGTCTGCTCCTTCAACAACGCCTTCTCAGAGTGCCGCGTGTACCTGTGCGTTCGTTATGGTCGCGATGAGTGTCCGCTATGGCCTTAGCCTGGGTTACATGAGTGCTATTGCTGGCGCCTGGCGGCGCACTGCGGCTGGAGCCGGTCTGCTTTCCCCCGATGGCGTCGTTGCGCCCACCATCTTCGCAGAGATGTCTGCGGCAGCGGTGAGAACCGGTTCGATCAACCTCGGTCAGGGCTTTCCGGATGAGGACGGTCCTGCCGAAGTTCTGGAAGCCGCACGCGCCGCCATTTCTGCCGGCGTCAATCAGTACCCGCCCGGCCGCGGCTTTCCCGACCTCCTGGCAGCGATCAGCGAGCACCAGCATCGGTTCTACGGGCTCGAGATCGACCCGGCAACCGAGGTGATCGTGACCGCGGGGGCGACAGAAGCACTGACGGCAACACTGCTGGCGCTGATTGATTCGCCGGACGACGAGGTCGTCGTCTTCGAACCGTATTACGACTCCTATGCCGCGGCTGTGGCCCTCGCCGGGGCCCGGCTGCGCACCGTTCCGCTGCGCCGAGGCGACTTTCAGCCGGATCTCGAGGTGCTGGCGGCATCCGTCACCGACCGCACCCGCATCATTCTCGTCAACGACCCGCACAATCCGACCGGTACGGTGTTCACTCCCGAGGTGAAGGCCGAGGTGATCCGCCTCGCGCATCAGCATGACGCGATCATCGTGACCGATGAGGTGTACGAGCATCTGGTTTTCGGCGCTCCGCATGTACCGCTGGTGACGCTTCCCGGCGCTGCCGAGCGGACGCTCACGATCTCTTCTGCCGGCAAGACCTTCTCGGCGACGGGGTGGAAGATCGGCTGGGTGCACGGGCCGGCCGACCTGATCACCGCAGTGCTGACGGTCAAGCAGTATCTGACATACGCGAACGGATCCGCATTCCAGCCGGCGATCGCGGTGGGTCTGCGGTTGCCTGATTCTTTCTTCTCGGATGCCGTCGCCGCTCTCGCCCGCAAACACGAGATCCTCGGCGCAGGGCTGCGCAGCGCCGGCTTCGAGGTGTTCGCCCCTCAGGGCGGCTATTTCACCGTCGCGGATGCCACCGCCCTCGGCGGTGCAGACACTGCGGCATTCTGCCGGGCTATGCCGGAGAAGTCCGGAGTCGTCGCTATTCCGATGAGCGCGTTCGTCAGCACCGAGCACCAGGGCGACTATGCCGGCCTCGTCCGTTTCGCGGCCTGCAAACGGGTCGAGGTGCTCGAAGAAGCGGCAGCCCGACTGGCGGCCGCGGAGTTCTGAGCTCCTCAGTCTCACTCAGCGGGGTGCGACCTCAGCGGGGTGCGACGGTGTAACGACGCAGCCTCAAGGCTGGGTTGATCTCGCGCACCCGGACGATGGTCTGCTGCTCGAGGTGGGCGGTCGCGATGCCCTCCGCACTACCGACCCCGGCGATCACAACGCCCAGCGGGTCGATGATCTGCGAGTGCCCGACGCCGATCGGGGCCGGGTGATCCGCGGCGACGACATACACGGTGTTCTCGATTGCGCGCGCTGCGAGCAGCGTGGTCCAGTGGTGCTCTTTCAGCGGTCCTCGCACCCATTCGGCGGGCACCACGATGACGTCCGCCCCGGCATCCACCAGCGTGCGCGCGACCTCAGGGAATCGCAGGTCGTAGCAGGTCATCATCGCTATGCGGAGGCCGTCGATATCGAGCGTCTGCGGCTCGGTGATCTCACCAGCTTCGATCCAGTCCGACTCGGTCTGTCCGAAGGCGTCGTAGAGGTGCTGCTTGCGGTACACGGCTCTGAGACCTGTCGCGTCGACCGCGACAAGTGCATTGCGTACGCGCTCCCCCGCTGATTCCACGAGTCCCGCGATGATCGTGATGCCGTGCACGGATGCTGTCGCCTGCAGATGCCGGACGAACTCACCATCGAGAGCTTCCGCGTTCGCGGAGAACGAGTCATCCATCGGGTCGTTGAAATAGCTGGCGTACTCCGGAAAGACCACCAGGCGCGCGCCTCGGCTCGCGGCATCCGCCGTCAGCGCCGCAATGCGCTCACGATTGTCTGCGCGCGAGGCAGTGGGACTGAACTGACACACGGAAACGGCGACTGCGGAAATCTCAGACATGCCCCCATCTTCGCGTACCCGGCGGCGGCGAGCGAGGCAGAAAACGCGTGCTAAGCTATAAGACGTGCCGCGGGGTGGAGCAGTTCGGTAGCTCGCCGGGCTCATAACCCGGAGGTCGTAGGTTCAAATCCTGCCCCCGCAACGAGAACGCGACACACAAAAGGCTCCTGATCAGGGATTTATCCCAGATCAGGAGCCTTTTGCTTTGCCTCGAACATGCTCCCGGCTCCGCCGACACCCCCGCTGTCGAGCCCGATTGGTCTTCACCCTGAACGTCACGTAAACTGTTCAACGTGCCGCGGGGTGGAGCAGTTCGGTAGCTCGCCGGGCTCATAACCCGGAGGTCGTAGGTTCAAATCCTGCCCCCGCAACCAACGCGACACGAAGGCCCCTGATCGGGAGTAATCCAGATCAGGGGCCTTCTGCTTTCCACGGGGGAAGTGACCGCGCCGGCATACAGCCGGCAGGGGAAGAAGAAAGTCCCGACGGAAACCGAAGTTTCAGTCGGGACTTTCTTCTGTTTGCAGCCCGCGGGGGCTACTCGGCTGCTTCGAGCTCCAGCAGCGTGGTGATCGCGGCGGTGAGGCGCTTGTCTGCCTCGGCGAACTCGGTGAGGTCGCCGGACTTCAAAGCTGCGTCACGGTCTGCGAGAGCCTGCTTCGCATCCGCGAGCGCCTCTTCACGAGCGTCGCCACTAACGGGCTCCTCGCCACCCTCAGCGGGCGGCTCCTCGCCACCCTCTGCAGGAGGCGTCGTGCCTTCATCTGGCGGCGTAGTGCCGCCATCCGGGTCAGCCGGCTCCACTTCTTCATCGCCAGCGCTCGCACCGGAGTCGCCGCCGAAGATCTCATCGAGAGCCGCAGTGAGCGTGTCTTCGAACGCGATGCTGTCGCCGAACGTGACCAGCACCTTCTGCAGCAGCGGCAACTGCGTGCCAGCCGCCTCAGACGACTGCACGTACACCGGCTGCACGTAGAGCAGACCACCACCGACAGGAAGGGTCAGCAGGTTTCCGTACTTCACCTGCGACTCACCCTGCTGCAGCAGGTTCAGCTCTCGCACGACATCCGGATCGGAGTTGAACGTGTTCTGCACCTGACCGGGGCCCGGCACCGTCGTATCGGCATCGATCTCCAGCATCCGGAGCTGGCCGTAACCTTCTGCCTTCTCCCCCGCAGTCGCTCCGGCATCCGAATCGACCGCCAGGTAGCCCATCAGCACGTTACGACTGGTCGTCCCCTGAGCGGATGCCGGGATGAACGTCGAGAACATCGAGAAGCGCGGCGAATCCTGGCCGGGCATCTGCATCGACAGGTAGTACGGCGGCTGCAGCTGGTTGGCGTTACGCGGGTCATTGGGCGTCTGCCAACGGTTGTCCTGCTGGGCGAAGGAGCCCGCAGTATCGACGTGGTAGACCTCGAGGATCTCGCGCTGCACCTTGAACAGGTCGGTCGGGTACCGCACGTGGCTCATCAAATCAGCTGACATCTCGCTGATGGGCTGCACCGTCGAGGGGTACACCTTCTGCCAGGCCTTGAGAATCGGGTCTTCGTCATCCCAGGCGTACAGCGTCACCGAGCCGTCGTAGGCGTCGACCGTGGCCTTGACCGAGTTACGGATGTAGTTGATGTCGTCGAGCGCGAACGTCTGCGCCTGCGAGTTCGAATCGGCGATCGCATCCGACAGGCTGACGCTCGTCGAGTACGGGTACGTCGAGCTGGTCGTGTAGCCATCAACGATCCAGACGATCCGGCCATCGACGACGCTCGGGTACGGATCGCTGTCGAGCTCCAGGTACGGAGCAGCGCTCTGCACACGGTCGACCGGGTTGCGGTCGTAGAGGATCTGCGAATCGCTGTTGACCAGGTCGGAGAACAGGATCTCCGCCTCCTGGAACTTCAGCGCGAACAGTAGCTTGTTGAACGTGCTGCCCACTTCTGGACCGCCGTCACCCTCAAAGGTCGTCTTGGTCTCATTGGCGCCGTCTTCACCGCGCGGATAATCGATCTCGACGTGATCGGTGCCTTCCGGCGCTCCGACGATCGAGTACAGCGGCGAGTCCTCACCGAAGTACACGCGGGGCTCGAACTCTTCGCCCTTGCTCAGGAATCCAGAGGTCGGGATGCCGCGCTCAAGGAACACCGGCTCACCCTCGCTGGTGCGCTGGTTACCCGCGGCGACCACCAGGCCGTAGCCGTGGGTGTAGACCGCGGTGCGGTTGTTCCAGTTGTTGCTGTCGCCCAGACGGTCGACATCGAGCTCGCGCACGGCGACCACGGTGTCCTGTGTCTCACCGTCGATCTCGTAACGGTCGACGTCGAGGGTGTCCTTGAACTGGTAGTAGCCACGGAACTGCTCGAGCTGCTGCACCGTCGGGCTGATGATGCTCGGGTCGAGGATGCGGATGGATGCCGTGGTCTCAGCGTCCTCACGAAGCTGGCCGGCTTCGGCATCGATAGCAGCCTTGAACGGCGTGACCTCGAGGTCGGCGATGTCGTAGGCCGCTTTCGTGCCGTCGATGTTTCGCTGGTAGAACTCGGCCTGGAAGCTGTTCTGGTTCGGGCGCACCTGGAAGGTGTCGACAACCCACGGGTAGCCCATGCCCACGACGAGCGATGCGACGATCAGCAGGCCGGTGGCCACCAGCGGGAAGCGCCAGCGACCGATGATCGCGGTGACGAAGAAGAGGATTGCGACGAGGATCGCGAGAATCGCGAGAATCGCCATACCCGGGATCGTGGCGTTGACCGCCGTGTAGGCAGCTCCGGTGATGCGGTCCTCTTCAGCGACCAGGGTCTTGTACCGGTCGAGCCACAGGCTGGCTGCCTGAACGAGCAGATAGAGCCCGGCGAGGATCGCCAACTGGATGCGAGCGGGCTTGGAAATACGCAGCTCGCCCTGACCGATGCGCAGCGAACCGTAGAGGTACGACACCAGCGCGGTGATGATCAGGCTCAGCAGCACAACAGCCGAGACGAAGGCCAGCAGGATCGAGTAGAACGGCATCGCGAAGAGGTAGAAGCCGGTGTCCATGCCGAACTGCGGATCAGTGACACCAGTGCTGCCGCCGTTGATCCACAGCCATACCGTCTGCCAGTTACTCGATGCGGCAAAGCCGGCGAAGAGACCGAAGAAGATCGGCATGCCCCACATGGCCAGTCGGCGCAGCGGCTCGATGACCTCCTGGTACCGGTCCAGCTGCGAGCTCAACCGCACATATACCGGACGCAGACGATAGGCCAGCTGAATCACGACGAACAGCGGTACAGCCATCCCGAGGAAGCCCACCACGAACATCACCGCCGTGGCCAGCCACTGCGTCGTCAGCACGTTGGCGAACTGCAGCTGGTTGAACCAGAGGAAGTCCGTGTAGAGCGAGGCGAAGACGAAGAACGCAGCGATGATCGCCGCGATGATCACCAACGAAATGGTGAGTATTCGTCGAGAGGTACTGGGCGTGGCCGGATTCGGCGCCGAGGTCGTGGTCACCTATCCATCCTAAGTGCCCTCACGTATGTGTCGGCTGTGCTTACGGTGTCAGAGCGGTCACGATGCAGTGCACGTCGGCAGCGTTTCGACATCGCCGCCGGCGGCGATCACCTCGACCGCGCTCACAGACTCCTCCAGCGTCGATGTGCGAATCACCTGCAACCCGTCCGGAACATGACCGACGACCTCAGCGCAGTTCGATTCCGGCGCCAAGAAATAGTCCGCACCGGCATCACGGGCACCGTACAGCTTCTGGCGAATTCCCCCGATCGGTCCGACCTGACCCGCGGCGTCGATCGTGCCGGTACCGGCGATGTCTTGGCCGCCGGTCATCTCACCGGAGGTGAGCTCGTCAATGATCCCGAGCGCGAACATCATTCCGGCGCTGGAACCGCCCACGTTGTCGAGCTGAATCGTCACGTCGAACGGGAAATCGTATGTGGTCATCAGCTGGATGCCGACAAGCCAGGTGTCGACCCCGTTCGAGGTGCCCAGCTCGGGTGTGATCTCAACCTGCTTCTGCGCTCCATCGCGCAGTACGGTCAGTTGCACCGGGTTGCCCTTCGCCTCCTGGATGCCAGCGCGCAGCTCTTCGGCATCCTGGATCTGAGCACCGTCCAGCGCCGTGATCACGTCGTCTTCGAGTAGTAAGCCCTCAGATGGTGATTCTTCGATCACTGAGTAGATCTGCACGGCAGCACCGGTGTCGTAGCCCAGATGATGCAGCGCTGCCGCAGTCGCCTCGTGCTGCGAATCGACCATCATCAGCGCATTGTTCTCATTGCGCTGCTCGCTGGTGAGACCCTCCGGGAAGATCGCGTCGATGGGCACGACCGCGCGCGAGGAGTCCATCCAGGCCAGAGCGAGTTCGAACCAGGACGGTGTGCGCTCCCTGTTGCCGACCACCTCGATTGTCGTGAGGTTCAGACTGCCACTGGTCTCGAATGTCTCCGCGCCGTCGATCGCGATGAGCGGCACCTGCTCGCCGTCACTGCTGGTCGCGGTTCCCAGCGTGTCGTAGACGGGGCCCGGCCGCTGGATCACATAAGGCGTCGGCAGGAACGTCAGCACGACAAGCGCGATGAGCGCGACGATGAGCGCCCAGACGCCGAGTCCGACCCGGGGTGTGCGGGATTGAGACAAGTGGTTCCTCCGTCGTTCGCGACCGGCGTACAGCGATCTTCCTGTGATGGGGCCGCTAAGGGACGCCTGCAACTAGCGTAGATGGCACGGCTAGCGACGTGCTGAGAGGCGACCGACATGGCAGACAACGAACCGAACCCCGAGGACTTCCAGGAGTTCCTCCGAAAGATGATGTCCGGCGAGGGTGGCGGAGACTTCGATCTCAGCGCGTTGCAGAACGCGTTGGGCGGCCCCGACGGTATCAACCTCGATCCTTCGATGATGGCTGCTCTCATGCAGCAGTTGCAGGGCGCGTTCAACGGTGACCCGTGGGAGAACACTCTGCGACAGGCACTGCACATCGCCAACCAGGAAGGGCAGGGGATCACCGACGGATCTCGCTCGTCCGTTGTCGACGCATTCGCGCTCGCGAATCTGTGGCTCGGTGAGGCGACGACCATTTCGGAACTGTCCGAGGCTCCGCAGGCGATGACGCGCGGCGAGTGGGTCGAGAAGACGCTTCCGGTCTGGAAAGAGATTGCCGGTCCCGTCTCGACCAGCATCGCAGATGCACTCACCGGAGCACTGGACACCCAGGTCCCCGAAGACATGCGCGATGCGATCCAGGGTGCGGGAAAGCTCATGCGCGGTCTCGGCGCATCCGTGTTCGCCGCCCAATTCGGGCAGGTGCTCGGCAACCTGTCGCTCGAGGTCGTCTCCGGTGGTGATGTGGGCATCCCGGTTCTTCCGGCTGGAACTGCTGCCGTGATTCCGCAGAACATCGCCGATTTCGGCACCGGACTCGAGATTCCGGAAGACCAGATCTCGCTGTACCTCGCAACACGAGAGCTCGCCTACGCGCGGCTGTACCGGCACGCGAAATGGTTGCACCTGCATGTGATGTCGCAGATTACCGACTTCGCCCGCGGTGTGACCGTCGATGTCGAAGCACTCGAGGACGTCGCCAGCAGGCTGGATCCCTCCAACCCTGAAGAGCTGCGCGCAGCGATCGAGGGCGGCGAACTGCTGCCAGCTCAGACCGAGGCGCAGCGCGAGTCGCTGACCCGGTTGGAGAACATCATCGCGCTGATCGATGGCTGGGTGGATGTCGTCACGAATGAGGCGACCTCACGTCTCCCGGACGGTGCGCGTCTGGCTGAGGCCGCTCGACGTCGACGGGCGGTCGGTGGGCCGGCCGAGGATGCTCTGGGAGCGCTGGTCGGGCTGAAACTGCGTCCGCGTCGCATGCGCGAGGCGGCCGACATGTGGCGCAAGGTGACGGATGCCGTCGGCATGGCCGCACGCGACTCTCTCTGGGACTACCCGGATCTGCAGCCGACAGCAGCGGACATCGACGACCCCACCGCGCTGATCGAACGCCTCCAGGCGCGTGCCCGGGGCGAAGAGCCGGCAGCCGACGAGTTCGATGAGGCTCTGGCCCGTCTGCTCGACGGCGAGGATTTCACCGACGGCAGCGGCAACCAGGGTGGCGAGACTCCGGTCTGACCGGCCGGATCGCCGCAGCATCCACTCGATCTGCACAATCAGGCGATGCGCAGAGTTGTCCACTGATCACGCTTTGTCGTCCCGCGGCGGCCTCGGAGTGAGCAGAATCGGGTCATGCCCCCGATCACGCCGCCGACGCTGACACGCCTCGATCCGGCGTACCCGCTGCTGTGGCGCGATGCCGATACCGTGCAATTCGGTCTCGAAGGCCGCGTGCTGATTGCGCTGTCCGAGCCCTGGATCGAACCGCTGCTGCAGGCGATGCGCACAGGCTTCCGCCGACGCACATTCGATGTGATCGCCCATGCGAACGGCGCGCCGAGAGAGGCCGCGCGCGAACTACTGCGCCAGCTGCGTCCTGTGCTGTGCACCGACAGCCCCAGCCCGCCACCGGTATGGATCGAAAACCTCAACGTCGCGGATTCACGCGTGCCGGTGCGACTGGAGAGCGCGCTGGCAGAGGAGGGGTTCGTCACTGCTGAACGGGCAGCGGTCGGTGCGGTGGGGATCGTTCTGGTGCATGGCGCAGCATCCGCACACCAGTTGGTCCCCTATCTGCGCGATGATCTGCCGCACGTGCCGGTGGCGTTCGAACCGGGCGGCACCACGATCGGGCCGCTGATCGTTCCCGGTCGCACGGCTTGCTTGGCTTGCCGCGACGCGCACGAACGAGACCGCGACCCCGCTTGGCCGGCGATGCATGCGCAACTGGTCGCCGCGACATCCGTTCCCATCACCGGCGCACGCGCTGCCGAAGCTGCCGTGCTCGTGGCCCGAATCCTCACCGAGTCGGGGAATGCGAAACGCACGAAGAGCGTGCGGATCAGCCCCGACGGACGCCGCGTGTGGCACGCGGTGACATTTCACGCAGAATGCCGGTGCCGCGAGCAGTCGTTCCAATCTCCTGAACGAACCGCGATTGCTGCCGCTCCCGGTGACCGGCCGCACGCGACCACGAGAGATCAAGCGTTCGCGCAGCGCGCGTGATGCCCACGTAGGCCAGCCGCCGTTCCTCGTCAATGGACTCGAAACTGGTGGCGTAGCCGATCGGCAGCGCACCTTCCGCCCACCCCACCACATGCACGTGCGGCCATTCCAAGCCTTTTGCCGCATGGAGCGTCGACAGCGTGACCGTCTCCATCGCCGGCTCATGCTGATCTTTAGCCCGCGCCATCAGCGTGTCGCTGAACGAGCGCAGCGTGGTCTCGGCCGGGGCTTCCTCGGCCAGGCGAAGAATCGCCCGCCGGGCTTCCCAGCCATCGCGTTGGGCACCTCCGGCTGCCGGCGGTTCGTCGCTGAGTCCCATCTCGCGCATCACCCGACGCACGTTAGGCAGGAACCCGCGCTCGGTCGGAGCAACGGATGCTCCGCGCAGCGCCAGCACCGCCTGACGAACCTCCGGCAGATCGAAGAAGCGCTTCCCGCCCAGCACTGTGGACGCGATTCCTGCTTGTGCCAGCGCCTGCTGGATGACAGCAGACTGCGAATGCGCCCGGTACAGCACCGCGATCTCCGAGGCTGCCGCACCCAACTTCAAGCGCGCGGCAACCGCCTTCGCGACCCCGGCGGCTTCGTCGGTTTCGCTGTCGTATGCGGTGATCGTGGGCGGGTCCGCGGTCAGCGACTCCCGTGCCGCCACGAGCTCGAGCGCACCGGGGCGGCCCTTCATCAGCGCGTTGGCGGCGGCAAGGATCGGCGGCTGGGAACGGTAGTTCGTCTCCAGGCGCACCACCGTGGCATCCGGGTAGGTGCGACCGAAATCGAGCAGGTACTTCTGATCGGCGCCGGCAAAGGAGTAGATGGTCTGGCTGGCGTCGCCAACCACGCACAGGTCGCGGCGCTCCCCCAGCCAGAGCTCCAGCAGACGATTCTGCAGCGGCGAAACGTCCTGGAACTCATCGACGGTGAAGTGCCGGTACTGCTCATGCACAGACGCCGCGACGCGCGGCTCGGCCTCGAGCATCCCAGCACACGCCAGCAGCACGTCCTCGAAGTCGAGCTGGCGACGATCGTCCTTCAGCATCTCAAAGGCCTGCTGCAGCTCGGCGAGCTGCTCGGTGTTCACCCGACCCACCGATCGTCCCAGGGCCGCGTGCTGCTCGATGGAGAGCATCGAGACCTTGCGCCACTCGATCTCGCTGGCCACGTCCCGCAGGGTCGCGGTATCCAGTCGGATCCGCAACTGCTCCCCCGCTTGTGCCAGCACGCGAACCTTGTTATCGATGATGCTCGGCGCGGGAGAACCCGCGAGCGTAGGCCAGAAAAAATTGAGTTGTGAAAGGGCAGCCGCGTGGAACGTGCGCGCGACGACGCCCTGCACGCCGAGGGCCCGCAGGCGTCCCCGCAGCTCCCCGGCGGCCTTCGAGGTGAAGGTGAGCGCGAGCACGCGGTTGGGCGAGTACGCTCCGGTGTCCACCCCGTGTGCAATCCGATGCGTGATGACCCGGGTCTTACCGGTGCCAGCGCCGGCGAGGACCGCCACGGGCCCACGCAGCACAGATGCTGCCTCGCGCTGATGTTCGTCGAGGCCGTCCAGCGCGCTCACTTCGACTCGTACCAGTCCACGATCAACGCTCGCGCGATGGATGCCGGGCCGGGCAGCCCCACCGGACCATCGCCGGCCAGCGCACTGGCGATCTCTTCGCGGGTGAACCAGCGAACGTCGATGATCTCCTCGCCGTCTGCTCGCGCGTCCCGCTCCTCAGATGCTGTCGCCCGAAATCCGATCATCAGCGAACGCGGATACGGCCACGGCTGCGAGGAGATATACCGCACGCTGTGCAACAGCACCCCGGCTTCCTCTTCGATCTCCCGATGAACGGTCGATTCCAGTGACTCGCCTGCTTCGACGAATCCGGCGAAGCAGGAGTACATCCGCCCGTGCCAGTTCGCGTTGGCGCCCAGCAACAGCCGCTCGCCGTCTTCGCTCTCCACCGCGACGATCACTGCTGGGTCGGTACGAGGAAAAAGGTCGAGCGCGCACTGCGCGCATCGACGTGACCAACCGCCTTGGCGCAGCTCGCTCTCGGAGCCGCACATGGTGCAGAACCGAGCGTCACGTAGCCAGGACGCGAGCGTTACAGCTGCAACCAGCATCTCCGTGTTCTCGGCGTCGAGCAGTCCCCCGATATCGCGCAGGCCCATCCAGGTCTCTGCGGGAGCCGCGTCGATGGAGTCGGTCAGCGAAGCGGCGGCCGCGACCAGCACGATCGTTCCGTCTTCGCGTCTTCCCAACAGGCCCCACTCGGCCTCACCGACCTCGGAGGGTGCGACGGTGAGCAGTGCGTCATCCTCGACCCGCGCGCGTCCTTCTCGGACGACAACGACCTGCGCGTCATCAGATGTGCGAAGCGAGTCGAGGATGCCCGGCTCGTCGCGAATGTGTCCTGCACGATCGAACACGGTACGAACTGTCATCGACTCCCTCTCTCGCAGGCGTGGCGTAGGCGAATCCGCCCCCTGGCCGACCTACCCTGGGGGCATGGCACGGTCTCCCTTCACTCTAGCCGCGGCGGTCACCGCTGCACTGTCCGGTGCGGAGGTCGTCGGTGTGCGCTCTTTGACCGCAGGCGGCGATGGACGTTTCGATTCGGCAGTGGCAACACTCTCCGATGGCAGCGAAGTCGCCATCCGTGTCGGCGACGATGACGAGACTGCGCGTGAGCTCGCCGCCGAGTCGATCGCGCTGCGCGCATTGACCGCGGGAGCGCGCTCGATGCTGCCGTTCCGCGTGCCGGAGTTCCTCGGCGAGACGCAGCTCGCCGAGGGCCGCGCGCTCGTCACCAGCCTGCTGCCCGGCTTCCAGATCGAGGCGGCCCATGTGCCAGCAGGTCGCGGCGCCGCGCAATCGATCGGCGCCTCGATCGCCGCTGTGCATGCCCTGCCAGCTTCCGTGGTGCGCAGCGCCGGGCTTTCCACCCGCAGCGCCGAGGAAGCACGCGCAGACATCCGCCAGCTGGTGGATCGCGCGTCCGCGACCGGACGCGTGCCCGCACGCCTCACCGTGCGCTGGCGTGAAGCGGTCGGCGACGATGACCTGTGGCGATTCGAATCGGCAGTGACGCTCGGCGGTACGCACGCCACATCATTCCTCTTCGAGGATGACCCAGAGCAGGGCCCTGAAGTCGTCGGCATCCTGGATTGGCATGGCCTGTCGGTGGGAGATCCTGCGGTGGATCTGACCTGGCTCTCTTCGGCCCCCGAGGCTGCGGACGATGTGCATGCGGCCTATACCGCGGCGTCCGATCGCGCACCGGATGCGGCGTTGGCTGTGCGCGCCCGGCTGCTGGCCGAGCTGGAGTTCGCGCGCTGGCTCGTGCATGGGGATAATCTGCGCCGCCAGGACATCATGGATGATGCGGCGGACCTGCTCGAAGCACTGTCGGAGGGGCTGCGCGAGCGTGATCTCTCTGTCATCGCATCGCGCAGCGAGGGTGTGGACTCTGCGTTGGATGCGCTCGATCACGTGCCGGCGACGGCTGCTTCGGGATTCAACACCTCGATGCAGACGGACGCATACAGCCCGGAAGATCTGATGCTGGGTGAGGATGCCGCTGAGATCGTCGAGCACGACGCCACCGAGGACCTGTCCAACGTCGTCGAGTCGGGCCTCGTGCCGCGCGCACCCGGCGAAAAGCCTGGCTTGTCTGCAGATGGCGACGCCCGAGGTTCCGAAAGCGGAGCCGATCCGGCTGGCGAGGCTCAGCGCGCGGCCCGCGCTGCCCTCCAACGCTGGACGAGTTCTTCCTCGGAGTAGACACGATCGCCGCGGATCACCAGATCGTCGGCCACGTAGTACAGCGCGACGTCGATCTCCTCCAGCGGTACACCGAAGCGCCGGTGGTAGGCGAGCCGGTACAGCGCCAGCTGCAGCATCCGCTCATCCTTCTCGGTTTTCGTGCGCGGGGCCTTGCCAGTTTTCCAATCGACAATCTCGATACGCCCGCCCCGGTCTTCGCGACGGTAGACCGCGTCGAGTTTGCAAATGACGATATGACCGTCGCTTCGCCCCGGTGACTCTCGCTCTGCGCCAGCGGCAGAATCAGGGTCGCCCCCTGCCCCGAGCGCGAAGTTGATCTCGATCTCGACGGCGATGGGTCGCAACGGTGCCCATTCGCTGCTCGCGAAGATCTCTCGCAGCCGCTCGAGATCGACTTCATCTGCAGCCGAAACGCTCCAGGGATCGGGCTGCTCGTCATCGGAATCCCACAGCGCGCTGTCGGGGCTGGGGCCTGTTCCCACAAGACCGGATCGGTGTTCGACCCAGGCGTGAAACAGCGTCCCCAATCGCGTCTGCCGGTACGGCCGCTCGGGCATGGGCCTGGCCAGAGCGAGCACAGTGCCGTCGAAGTCGGTGACATAGTCCTTGAACTTCGACGCCGGAACGCGGGTGGGCGGAGCCATTCGGAGGCCACGCTGACGCTCCGCCCGCTCCGCGAGCAGCCGTTCCAATTGCACGGTCGGCGCTGGCTCATCAACCACAGCGCGCACCAGCGCAGCCGCTTCTTCGACTGCAGTGCGGCGCCCGCCGAGCGGGTCCATCGGCCACACGCTGGTTTTGCCCTCTCCGGCGTAGGGATTGTCTGCGTCATCGACCACCGTGATCGGGTCTAGCCCGAGCGCCTCGATCGCTTCGCAGAGATACGCCCCGGCCGCACGTGGACTCTTCTGCCCCGCCCAGTGCGATCCGGTCAGCAACAGATCGGTCCGTGCCCGCGTGACGGCGACGTAGGCGAGCCGGCGTTCCTCCTGCTGCTGATAGTCGCGGTAGGAATCCTTGAAGACGGTGAGCGCGCCCGGAGCGGTCTTGCTCTTACTCGTCAGTGACGCCACTCCCGCCTTCAACCGCTTCGCCGGATCCGGCTCGTCATCGATGGGCGGGTTCCAGCTGAACGTCGGCAGCGCCGCACTGTCACCGCGCAGCGCGAACGGCAGCACGCCGAAACCGAACCATCCCGAGGTGTCCGTGGGTCGGGAGGGAAGCTCGCCCTCGACCATGCGCACAACCGCGACCGCATCCCATTCCAAGCCCTTGGAGCCGTGCACAGTCAGCAGCTGCACCACTCCCGGCTCCGGCGGCTCAGGCCGCGGCATCAGCTCATCGGTGCTCTCGGCTTTCTCCAGCCAGGCCAACAGGCTCGAGATCGTGCCTCTGTCGTCGGCGGAGAGGAAGGCACGCACTTCATCGACGAATGCTCGAAGCTGGGTCGCCGCAACCCGCGCGGGCCCCCTGGTCTCGTTAGCGGCCAGTTCGATATCCAGACGCAGCTCCGTCTCGATGAGTCGGATGAGCTCGGGAATGGGCTGTGCCGAAGCCCGACGCAGCCGCTCCAGCATCTCGCCGGCCGCGCGGATGCGCCCGCGCCCCTCCGGCGTGATGTTTTCGAGAAGCCGATAGTCGTCACGGAGTCCGCGCACCACGTCGACCGCATCGACGATCGAGACGGCCTCATCTGCTCCGCGTGACGCGCGAATGCGGGCGCGCAGCTCGTCCGGAAGCGGCAGCAGTGAGCTGTCCCGTCGCGAGAGCTCGGATGCCAGGTCGTAGAGCGCACGCATATCGGCAACGCCCACCCCGAAGCGGGGCCCGACCAGCAGGCGGATGAGCGCTGAGCCCGCGTTCGGGTCGTGCATCACGCGCAACGCCGCGACGACATCAACAACTTCGGGAGTTGCCAGCAATCCGCCGAGTCCGAGGATGCGGTGCGGAATGCCCCGGGCGGCGAGCGCCTCGGCGAATGTCTGCATGTGCCGTTTTGATCGGAACAGGATCGCACCCGTGTGCGGATTCGCCAGGTCAGCATGTGCCGCGCGGCGTTCGGCGAACCACTCGGCCACTTCGGCTGCTTCATCGTGCACCGTGAGCGGATAGCGCACGTCCACAGCGCCGACTCCGGCTCCCGGACGAGGCTCCAGCGGGGGCACGTCGAGTTCGGGGCGGCGCAGCGGCTGCAGAACACGGTTGGCGATAGCGAGGATCGAGCTGTCGTTGCGCCAGCTGGTCATGAGGCTGTAGCTCTGGGTCGGAGCATCCCGAGCGAAGGTGCGCGAGAACGCGTACAGGTTGTCGGCGCTGGCACCGCGCCAGCCGTAGATCGACTGATGGGGGTCCCCCACTGCCATGACCGCACTATCGCGGAACAGTTCGGCGAGAAAGTGTGTCTGGATCACCGAAGTGTCCTGATACTCGTCCAACAGCACCACGCGGTGCTGCTCACGCAGGTCGTCGCGAACATCGGGCGATGACTCGACGATGTCGTAGGCACCACTGACCTGGTCGGCGAAATCGAGCACGCCTCGGCGGTGCTTTTCAGCGATGTAGTCGCGCACCAGAGCGGCCAGCGTCGGCAGGGCGAGCAGGTTGTCCGCTGCTTTAGCGATGTCGCCGTTGCTGCGGTACGGCTCGAACGCCCGTGCCTGCTCGAGGGTGATCCGCTCAGCGCGCGCGAGGTCGGCACGATGATCGAGAGTGTCGCCGGCGAGTCGCTGGACGGCGTCGACGACTGTTCCGAGGGCGTAGTCGATGCCCTCCAGTTCGGGAAGCTCCGCTCGCAGCACCACCTCGCGGGCCAGCATCCAGGACCCAGCCTGGCTGAGCATGGCAACGTCCGAATCTCGCCCGATTCGGGCGGCGTGCTCGCGCACGATCGAATCGGCGAACGCGTTGTATGTAGACACCCGGGGCCGGATCATCAGGTCTTCCGCCGTGCGCAGGGACGTCGGGTCCCAGCCGGTGTCGAATCGGGCGGCGAGTTCATCGAGCACGTGTGTGCGCAGGAGCACGCGCTGCGCGCCCGTTGCGGCGTCGTTCACTCGTCGCAGCGCATCCGAGGCGACGATCTGCGGAATATGCGGCAGAAGACCGCGCTGACCGAACTCGTCGATCACCGCCAGCCGCGCGGCAATGCGTTCGGCGAGCTCTCCAGCAGCTTTGCGTGTGAAGGTCAGCCCGAGGATCTCATCGCGTCGCACATGTCCGTTGGCAACCAGCCAGACAACGCGGCCCGACATCGTCTCGGTCTTGCCACTACCGGCACCGGCGACGACCAGCGCTGGCGTCGGCGGTGCCTCGATGACCCGCTGCTGCGCCGCCGTGGGCGGCGGCTGGCCGAGAGCGGCGGCGACATCGAGCGCGGAAAGCCCCGACCCCTGGCTGCCCCACCCGGTCATGAGCTGACCGCCGGGACCGTGTGCACACGGCAGGGGTGAACCCGCCACTGCATATCGGCGCAGTGCGCTTCGACATGCGCGGTGAAGCTGTCACCTGACATCCCCCTGGCGGCGGCGGCGAGTCTGCTCAAGAACTTCGTCCGCGGTTCACCGGTCAGAGTGTGCTGATGGGCGATCCGGTAATCGCTGCCCGACAGCGTGTTGGCCACCAGCAGCAGACGCGCACCGGTGAGCGCCCCGGCGCTGGCACCCTCGACCAGCCCCTGCTCGACAGCGATCTGATACGCCGCGAGCTGTGCATGCTCATCGACTTTCACGCCGGAGGTCGGCTCGTTCTTCCCGGTCTTCAGATCCACGACGACGATGCGCTCTCCGTTTTCTCCCGCTCCCATATCGGTCCAGCCACGGCCGCGGGCCGCTGCATGCTCTCCCCCACCGGTCGGGTACGCCTCGACGCGGTCGATGAAACCATGCACGATCGCCCGATGTGGACCGGATATCTCGTCGCCGACACGCACCGCTGGCACCGCATCAACGCTCGTGCCTTCAAGGTCAGCTTGCTCGGCGACGTCCACCGAGAATCGGAACTCGACCTCGCTGGCGAGCACCCGACCGCGTTCGGATGCGACTTCGCCGAGGTAGGCGTGCAACCGCTCGATGTACAGGTCGGCACGGCGACGCTCCTTGCGTCCGATCCATTCGGTATCGAACTCGAGTTCCGGCCAGCGTTCCGCGAGAACAGCCTGCAACTTCTCCAGGTCGCCATCCGGGACCGTCTCCATCGCCTCGTGGATGATCGTGCCCATCCCGGCAGCCGGCGGCAGCACAGTATCGCCGCCCAGCGCCGAGATCGCCCAGTTCAGCTCGCACTCTTCAAACGACTCCATCTTCGATGGCGAGACACGGGCGGCCTCCGCAGACAGGTCGTGCAGCGGCGCGGTCGTCGACATCGGAGTGATTCCGTACCAGTCCTGCGGATCTGCACCGGGGATGCCTTCACGGGCGAGCACCGCCAGCTGCCCGGCCGCAGCCGCGCGTGCGTCAGCGTCCGGCGAGCTGGTCAGAGTCCGGCGATGTTTGGCGACCAGGCCGCGGAGGGTGAGCGGATGCTCGGCGGCGGGATGGGCAGAGACCGGCGGAGGTTCGGGCAGGAACGAGAAAAAGGGGCTCGGGCTCGTGCTGTCGTCGTCGACCGCGGTCACCACGATCCGCGAGCGGGCACGAGACAGGGCGCGCACGAACAGCCGCAGTTCGTCGTGGAGTGCCGCACGGCGTCGATCGATGCTGTCCGGCGTGGTCGCCGGAGCGCCCGCACGTGTGGCGAGCACAGCATCCGCCAGCCGCCAGGTCTCCAGCAGCCCACCGCGCAGACGCACATTCGGCCACACACCATCCTGCACGCCGGCGACCACCACGGCATCGAACTGGGTCCCCAATGCCGTCGCCGGCGTCAGCAGGGTAACCAGTCCCGGTCGATCCGGGGTGGAGAGAGTGTCTTCAGGAACCTCGCTGTCGAGAATCTCACGCACGAACGTCTCGGCCGGCTCATTGGGAGTCCGCTCGACGAACCGTTTGGCCGCATCGAAAAGCGCCACCAACGCGTCCAGCGCGCGAGAGATCTCACCGCCGCCGGGCTGTCCCGCAGCCTCGCGCCAGTACTTCTGCAGCTTCGAGCCGTTCTGCGCCCTCGCATCGTCCCAGATTCGCCAGAGCAGTTCATGGATCGTTTCGCCGGCGGCGATGGCATCCGCCGTCTGAGACAGAGTCTTGGCGAAACGGGCTGCCGCTCGAGCTTCCGGAGCATCCACAAAGGTGAAATGCGTGGGAAATGCCATCGCCTGGCGCAGCAGCTCCGACGCCGGAGTCGAGCCGCCATCGGCGAGTTCCAGGTGTCTCAGCCGCGCGCGCAAGCGCCGCAGGCCAACGGCATCCATCCCGCCGAATGGCGAGCACAAGGCGTCGACCAGCGCCTCCGGCGCGCGGTCGTCAGGATGCTGCACGGCAAGCCGGACGATGCCGACGATGTCGCGGACGACGCCCTCGCTGCCGAGTGGACGCTGCACACCGGCGGCGCGAGTGGGCACCTCGCGAGCGGCAAGCTCTGTCTCCAACGCCGTCACCTGTCGCGTGTCATGTGCAATGACGGCCATGTCGCTCCAGGCGATGCCGTCGCTCAGGTGCCAATCCCGCAAAATGCCGGCGATGCGGTCGACCTCTTCATAGGGTGAAGGCGCGAGAAATGCCTGTACACGGGAGTCGGCGACCTCGGGGGTGGGTCCGGGTGCGCGGCGGTGCTCGACACGACCAGCAACACCGATGGACTGCGTCACCCGGCGGGTCAGATCGGTCAGAGCCGGTATCTGCCGGTGCGGCGTGTCCAGGACGAAGACCTGGGCAAGGACTCCCGAGAGCTCATGGAACAGCTGCGGGCTGGCCCCGCGGAACGACCCGGAGGAGATGTCAGGGTCGCCGAAGGCGAGAACGGAGATGCCGCGCGCGCGCAGTGCCCTCACCAGGGTGATGCCACCGCGGGTGATCTCCTGCGCGTCATCCATCAGCACCACGCGAAGCGGTGCAAGCGGGCCGAGGTCTGCGGCATCCGCCGTCTCGAGGATCGCGGCAGCCTCGCTGATGAGGTCGGCGCTGTCACGGTAGGCGGTGCGCATCGACGCAAGCACCGCGCGGTACTCCTCGATGAAGGATCCGGCAGCCTGCCAGACCGGTCGCCCCGATGCCTGCAGCTCGTCCGACAGCACACCGAGTTCCCGGCACTCGGCGAGCAGCGCGCGCAGTTCGGAGCGGAATCCGGTTGAGGCGCGAACACTCGGTCCGAGCGCTTCCGGCCAGCGCGACGGCGCCCCCGACGCTTCATCCTCATCGTCGCCCGCCAAAAGGTCGGCGATGATGCGGTCCTGGTCGGCTCCCGTCAGCAGCGCCGGGGGCTCCTCCCCGGCACGCACCATGGCCCCGCGCACGATTTGAAAGGCGAAAGACCCCACCGAACGCGCCAGCGGGCCCGGAGTCGCCTGACCGATGCGCACACCGATGCGGTCGCGCAACAGTGTGGCGGCCTGCCGGTTCGGGGTGAGAACGAGCACCTCTTCCGGCGCCAGCACACCGACGCTGTCATCTTCGGTGAGCAGGTGCGCGACACGGTCGATCAACGTGTGCGTCTTTCCTGTTCCGGGTGCACCGATGATGACGCCGGAGGTGTCGACCGGGGCCGCGACCACGGCGCGCTGTGCAGCATCTGAGGTCATGACTTCCACGCTATCGGGAGGCCCGGACATCAGCCGAGCCGGGGTAGAGTTGGGCGCAGTCCCCGAACCTTCAAGGAGCACGCGTGGAAATCCGCATCGGCATCATCAACACCGGCCGCGAGCTGAACTTCGAGACCCCCGCCAACGTGGATGAGGTCCGCACTCAGGTGTCCGCGGCGCTCGAGCAGAACACCGCTCATGTGAGTTTCGTCGACGTCAAGGGCAACTCCTACATCGTCCCGACCGCAAACCTCGCCTACATCGAGTTGGGCACCGAGGAGTCACGTCGCGTCGGCTTCGTCGCCTGACCTCGTGTACATCCTTCTCGCACTCATCGCGGCGTGCGCGCTCGGAATCGCCGTGCACTATCTGCTGCCCCGCCGCACTCTTCGCGGCGTCGCGCTGGTCCCCGCTGTCTCGACCGCGGCCGCTGCCATCATCTACACGGTGATGCAGTGGTCCGGCGTCGGCGCTGAGAGCATCTGGCTGTGGCTTACGAGCATCCTCGGCGCGGTCGTAATCTCCGCCGTTGCGGGATACGTTCTCACCACGGCGCGCGTCCGGTCGGATGCCGAGACCAAGGCTGCGCTCGGGATCTGATTGCGCGGAATCTGATCGCGCTGGGCATTGTGTCCAGCGGATGCTACGCGGCCAGGCCCATCGCATCCATGCGTCGCGCGTGCGCGCCCATGAGTTCGGTGTAAACCGGTTCCACCCGGTCTTCGTTCACGGCGAGCCGCTCCGGGCGAAGCGCCTGTCGCGCCACCAGAAGTGTGTCCCCGACAAGTCGGCGCGCCCACATCGACAGCAGCGAACGCCACTCGTTGTCGATGTCGATCGTCTGCTTGAGGATGGCTACGATCTCGCCGGTGTCGTCGTCCTCGCTGAGGATATCGGCGACGCGCTGCCCGGTGTCGCCGTAGCTCGAGGCCAATGCCAGATAGAAATCGTCCAGCATCCCGGCGGTGATGTAGACGGCGAGAAGGGTTTCCTTCGGACGTACTCCGATGGTCTTGCGACGGAAGGCATCCAGGTACTCCTGGAACGGAAGCATGATCTCGGTCGGGTCCTCGCCCTGCTGCCGGATGACCTCGACGATGCCGCGATGCTTGCTGAGGGCTGCGCCGGCGGCACGTGCCAGTGCGCCTTTCTCCTCCAGCTCCGGTGTCGCGCGGATCAATCGGGTGAGCGTCTCGAAGTATCCGAGCTGCAGGTAGGCGGCCTGACCGAGGAACCGGTTCAGCTCAGGCGCGAGCTCGGCGAAATCGACTCGGGTCGCGCCGCTGAGATCTCCGCGACTGCGGATGGTCAGATTGCGTCGAGGCTTATCCGTCTGCCAGAACCATTTCACCACGCGTTCAGACTACCCGCGCATCGATGATCCGCTGTGTTCTGCGCCCCTCAGGTAGTCTGAAGTTGCCCTGCCATTGGAGCCGGGCGCCGCGCCTGTGGCACAAGAGACGGCGTGGATCCGTAACGAGGCGTCTGTTTCACATCTGAACAGCGCCGGACAGGCAATAGAACACGTGACAACATTCGCTGATCTGGGTGTCGATCAGGACATCGTCGACTCGTTGGCCGCAAAGGGCATCGTCGACGCATTCCCCATCCAGGAACAGACCATCCCCCTCGGCCTTCCCGGCCAGGACATCATCGGCCAGGCCAAGACTGGCACCGGCAAGACCTTCGGTTTCGGCATCCCCGTCGTACAGCGTCTCGGGTTGAACCCCGAGCCGGGCGTCAAGGCGCTCATCGTTGTACCGACCCGTGAGCTCGCCGTGCAGGTCTACGAAGACATCGACCTGCTCACCACCGGTCGCTCGACCAGCGTGGTCGCCATCTACGGCGGCAAGGCATACGAGGGTCAGATCGACCAGCTGAAGGCCGGTGCGCAGATCGTTGTAGGCACGCCGGGCCGACTCATCGACCTGGCAGGTCAGCGTCTGCTGGACCTGTCGAACGCGACCGAGGTCGTCCTCGATGAGGCCGACAAGATGCTCGACCTCGGCTTCCTCGCCGACATCGAGAAGATTTTCCAGAAGATTCCCGCCATCCGGCACACGCAGCTGTTCTCCGCGACGATGCCCGGGCCGATCGTCGCCCTGGCGCGCCGATTCATGTCGAACCCCATTCACATCCGCGCCAGTGACCCCGACGAAGGCTTGACGCAGGCGAACATCAACCACCTGGTGTACCGCGCGCACTCGCTCGACAAGGACGAGGTTATCGCCCGCATCCTGCAGGCCGAGGGTCGCGGTAAGACCGTCATCTTCACCCGCACCAAGCGTGCGGCTCAGCGACTGGTCGACGAGCTCGGCGATCGCGGGTTCAACGTCGGCGGCGTGCACGGAGACATGGGGCAGGAACAGCGCGAGCGCTCGATGGCCGCGTTCAAGGCCGGCAAGCGTGACGTCCTGGTCGCCACCGACGTCGCTGCCCGAGGCATCGACGTCGACGACGTCACCCACGTCATCAACCACACCATCCCGGACGAGGACAAGACGTACCTGCACCGTGTCGGCCGTACGGGCCGGGCCGGTAAGAAGGGCATCGCCGTCACGTTCGTGGACTGGGAAGACCTGCACAAGTGGGCCCTCATCAACCGCGCCCTCGAGTTCGGCCAGCCCGAGCCCGTCGAGACGTACTCGTCGAGCCCGCACCTCTACGAGGACCTGAACATCCCCGCCGGCACGAAGGGCCGGTTGACCACCGCTCCGAAGACCCAGTCGGTCAAGACGCAGAGCAAGCGTCCGGAGAAGGCCGCCGATGTTGCTGCCGAGCAGGGAACCGACGAGCCCGGCACGCGCCGTCGCCGGCGCCGCCGCGGTGCGGGTGACAAGGTCGGCTCGACCTTCGTCGAGGACGCTCCGAAGACCCCGACAGCGGAGGGCGCACCTGTGGCCGACCGTGACGCCGAAGGTGCCGGAACCCATGACGGTGACAAGAGCCACGAGCACCAGGACGGCAAGCCTGCCCCGCAGCGCCGCCGCCGCCGTCGCCGCTCCGGCGGTGCCGCGCCAGCTGGCGCCTGAGCCCAGCGGCGCACTTCGCCGACACCATCATTCAGCAGGCGCTGCACCATTCGGTGCGGCGCCTGCTGTTTCGTGGTGCGCACAGCGGCGGATCGCGCAGCGGCGGATCGCGCGGTTCAGGCGAAGCGGGGCGGCGTGCCGGTGGCCCGCTCGATGATGCGAGCAACCATCTCATCGCTTGTCGTGTTCTCACCCGGCAGGTTGGGTTTTCCCGTGCCGTGGTAGTCGCTGGAGCCTGTGACGATCAGATCGTGCTCGGCGGCCAGCCGCTGCAAAGTGCGCTTGCCCTGAGCGGTGTTCTCACGGTGGTCGATCTCGACTCCGCCCAGTCCCGCCGCGATCAGCTTCTCGAAGTACGACAGCGGCATCATCCGGTCGCGTCCGGCCGTGACCGGATGCGCGATGACGGCGACTCCCCCAGCCTCGGTGATCAGACCGACGGCAGTCAACGGATCAGGGGCGTAGTGCGGCTCGTAATACCCCTCACGTGGATGCAGGATGCCCTCGAACGCGGCTGAGCGATCAGCGACGATGCCACGCGCCACCAGTGCATCAGCGATGTGCGGGCGGCCCAGTGTGGCATCCTTCGTCGTCTGGGCGACGACATCGGCCCAGGTGAGGTCGTAGTCGCGCGCGATATTGCGAACGATCCGCTCGGCGCGGCCCAGCCGGTCGTCTCGGATGCGGTCGGTCTCAGCACGCAGCGCTGGAGCATCCGGGTCGAATAGATATCCCAGCACGTGGACGCTGCGCCATTCGTACTTCGCCGACAGCTCCATCCCCGGCAGAAAAGTCATGCCGACAGCAGCCGCGGCCGTCGCAGCCTCATCCCACCCCGTCGTGCGGTCATGGTCGGTCAGAGCCATCGTGCGAACGCCGTGGGCGTGAGCTTGCCGCACCACCTGACCGGGGTTCTCCGTTCCGTCTGAGTGGTTGGAATGCAGGTGCAGATCGTTCGGTCCGCTAAAGCGATGCACGTTGCTCATACCTCGACAGTACTGCGGCGCGCGCGGCCCGCGGCGGCAGGCGATTCACAGTGTGCGCCTTTAGGCTTGGGGTGATGTTTCGGCTGCTGGGGATCCTGATTACGGTGCTGTTCGCCATTGCGACAGCGATCGTGGTGTGGCCGCAGTTCTTCCACCTTGAGCAGGTCTACCCATTCGCACAGCTGGTCGCCGTCCGCGGCGCAGTCGTTGTCGCATTCCTGGTGATTGCGGTCGTCTCACTGCTGCTGCTGTTTGCGCGGCCGCTGCGCGGGTTCGCGGCATCCATTCTGATCATCGCGCTGCTGGGAGCCGGGGCGACCGCCGGAATCGGTGCGGTCCGCGGCTTCGGCACCGGCGAACTGCCCGAGAAGACTGCAGACAGCGTACGCGTGCTGACCTGGAACACCGCCGGCGAAGCGGTCTCGGCTGAGAAGATCGCCGAGACGATCCTGTCGCAGCAGGTCGACGTGGTCACGCTGCCCGAAACGGCGGAGTCTGTCGGCGAGCGGATCGCAATCATGCTGCGTGAGCAGGGACGGCCGATGTGGGTGCATCACGTGCAGTTCGGTAATGTTCCCAACGGCCCCCAGGCGTGGGAGACCACGATCCTCATCTCCCCCGAGTTGGGCGATTACTCGGTGATCGCATCGTCCCAGGACGGTACGAACAACACCAGCTCCGTTCCCAGCGTTGTCATCATGCCGGTGGATGGTTCCGGACCCACGATCGTCGCGGTGCATGCCGTGGCTCCACGCGTGGAGGCTATGGAGCGTTGGCAATCCGATCTGCAGTGGATCGCCGACCAGTGTCCCGAAGGGGACTTCATCCTCGCGGGCGACTTCAACGCGACGCTGGACCATATGGCAGCCCTCGGAGTCGATGGGGGCGACATCGGATACTGCCGCGACGCCGCGGTACGAACCGGAACGGGGTTCACGGCGACCTGGCCGGCATCGTTCCCTGAGCTGGTGGGTGCTCCGATCGATCACGTCATGACCAGTCGGAACTGGAATCCGACCGGTTCGCTTGTGCTGGATGCCGCCGGCAGCGACCACCGTGCACTCCTTGTGCAACTGGAGCCGGTCGGCTGAGCCGCGCGGCCCGACCATTCCCCGTGCACAACTCCTGAAAAAGAGCGGCGGGGCCGGGGCATCCGGCGTATTCACGCGGGCACGATGCCCCCGCACGGGCAAATCTCAGGAGTTATGCGCGGGAGCGGCGGCGCGCCCGGCGCACCAGAGCGTAGATCGCGCGCCAGCCGAGCAGGAACAGGGCCAGCGTGAGTGTTGCGACGATCGTGAACGGCAGTGCCGTGCCCTGCCCGCTCGCCACCCTCAGCAGCAGTCCGCCCACCACCGTGACCGCCCAGACCAGCAGTCCGACCATCAGCCGCTCGGGATGCCAGCGCAGCAGCAGCACGACGGCGTGAGCGATGAGAACAGCGGCGAGGAACGGCCACATCGTGTTCAGGGTTCCCGGGATGTCGCCGACGATTCCGGAGTCATGCGAGAGCCGCCCGATCACGCAGAACACTGCTACCAGGACCACGTCGATGAGGATCACGATCGGCGGAGCCACTCTGAAGCTGTTCACGTCCCCCAGCCTATGCGGGAGTGAGAGACTGGAGGTATGAGTACTGGAGAGAGCGACACCATCGCTGAGGCCCCCGTCACCAACCGCAAGCAGCCCTTCCCCCGCGGTTTCCTCGACACGATCTCGACCGGCTGGGCAGATCGCCCCGAGACGATGCCCGTTGCCCGCGAGCAGGCGGCATTCGCACAGGCCCGGCGCGACACGGTCTCCGCTGCGTTCACCGGCAAGCGTTTGGTGATTGAAGCGGGCTCGCTGAAGCAACGTTCCAACGACACCGACTACCCCTTCCGCGCGCACTCGATCTTCGCCCATCTGACCGGGTGGGCAGCAGACACCGAGCCGGACTCCGTGCTCGTGTTCGAGCCGTCCAATGCCGGGCACGATGTCACCCTGTACTTCCGTGAGCGTGCTGACCGCACGACGACCGAGTTCTTCGCGGATGCCACGGTCGGTGAGTTCTGGATCGGCCCACGCCCGTCGCTTGCCGCGGTCGCCGCAGACCTCGGCATCGCCACGGCGCACCTGGCCGAGTTCGCGTCCGTCTCCGACGACGTCACGATCGAGGATGCCGATCTTGCACGGTTCGCATCGGAGCTGCGTTTGGTCAAGGACGCATACGAGATCGAAGAAATGCGTCGTGCCGTCGAGATCACCGGCCGCGGTTTCGATGACATCATCCATGCACTGCCCGATGCCGCCAAGCATGCTCGCGGCGAACGCGTCGTGGAGGGTGTCTTCCACCGCCGCGCCCGCGAAGACGGCAATGGCGAGGGCTACGACACGATTTCGGCATCGGGTCCGCACGCTTGCTACCTGCACTGGACACGCAATGACGGCAGGGTCGTTCCCGGAGATCTGATCCTCGTGGATGCCGGCGTCGAGCGCGACAGCCTGTACACAGCCGACATCACGCGCACACTCCCGGTGAACGGTAAGTTCTCCGACGTGCAGCGCCGCGTGTACGAGACCGTGCTCGAGGCCGCGGATGCCGCATTCGCTGTGGCTCGTCCGGGCGTGAAGTTCCGCGAGGTTCACGAGGCTGCGATGGGTGTCATCGCCGAGCGCGTCGCCGAGTGGGGTCTGCTGCCGGTCACTGCCGAAGAAGCGCTCGATGCGGATGCCGGCGGCCACCACCGCCGCTACATGGTGCACGGCACCAGCCACCACCTCGGAATCGACGTGCACGACTGCGCTCAGGCGCGTCGGGAGATGTACTACGACGGTGTTCTCGAGGCAGGCATGGTCTTCACGATCGAGCCCGGCCTGTACTTCCAGATCGACGATCTGACTGTGCCGGAAGAGCTGCGTGGAATCGGCGTGCGCATCGAGGACGACATCCTGCTCACCGAAGACGGCCCCGTGAATCTGTCGGCCGACATCCCGCGCAGCGCCGCGGATGTCGAGGCGTGGATCGAACGCATTCAGCAGGGTTGATGTTCTCCCGGCGGATGCTGTTCCGCGCGGGCGCCATCGCTTATGTGGCGCTGGCGGCGTGGGCGGATGTCGTGCACTGGCGATCGAGCCACGGGATGCTGGGTACGCAGGCGCGTACGGGAGCATCTGAGGCTGTCGTCGTGCTCGGCTTCCGCAACCACGCCCCCAGAGCCAACTTCGTCAACCGGTACCGGGTGCGCGCCGGCATCCGTTCGCTTTCGCTGAGAGGAGAGAGCGTGCTGGTGCTGTGCGGCGGAGCCGTGGCCGGCACCGTCCCCGAGGCCGAGCTGATGCAGCGTTACGCCCGTGATGAGCTCGGTTACACGGGCCAGATCCTGTTGGACACCACGAGCGCATCGACCCTGCAGAACATTGAGAACGCGATCGGGCTGATCGAGCAGGCCGACGCCATCAAGATCGTCTCCAACTCACCCCACGCCGAGGTCGCTCGGGAACACCTGTGGCAGTTGCGACCGGATCTGGGTGAGCGACTTGTCCGTGGCGAGGAGCATCGTTTCGGCGAAATCCTGCCGATCAAGATCGTGGCGGCGCTACGGGCGGTCTGGTATCGCTGCCAGCAGCGACTGACTCGAGGAAGTCTCCCGCGAGCTGTGCCAATGACGCACCGATGACCTCCGGCGGACGGCGAGCGCCCCTGACTTCGAACGAGTGACCGCCGCCCTCGATCCACTCCACGCGTGCGTCGTGACATGTGGACAGCACCTGTTCGAACTGCGACAGCGGCTGGATGAATGCGTCGTTCGTGCCTTCGATGAACAGCTGCGGCACGGTGATCGCCGGCAGGTGCTCGGCACGCGGCTTCTCCGGTTTGCCCGGGGCGTGCAGCGGATATCCGAGGTAGATCAGGGCGTCGACGTGCAAGCCTTCGGCGACGGCCATCGACGCCATCCGCCCGCCGTAGGACTTTCCCGCGGCCCACAGTGGCGCAGCAGGGTCCTGCGTGCGCGCGAATCGTGCTGCCGCATGCCACGTAGCGATCGCATGCGCGGCGGGACCCGGCATCCGTCGCCCCTGCTCGCGATACGGAAAGGTGAAACGTAACGTCGAGAAGCCAAGCGTATTGAGTGCGTCAGTGAATCCGACGAGGAACGGATGCTCCATTCCCGCTCCCGCACCATGGGCGACGATCACGGTACCGCGATCGGATCCCTCAGCCCACTCAGCGGATACCGACACCGGCCCGCTGGGCAGCTCAACCGGGAAGTCCATATCCGGGCTCAGACGCGGTCGGGGTTCTCGCCGTCGGTCTCCGGCGACTGTTCATCTTCCGCAGTGGCCGGTGCATCCGAAGTCGGAATCTCCGCAGCTCGCTCACCGTAACGCGGTACCGGATCGGCAGGCCGGGGCGGAATCACATGCTCGCCCGGAGCTGGTTCCTTCGCGGATGCAGCCTCTGTGGCTGCTGTGGCTGCTGTGGCTGCTGCCGTTGCTGCGGCTGCTGCCGGGTCCACGCGCTCCCCGTAGCGCGGCGGCTCGTTGAGGTCGACCGGCGGGCGCACGACCGTCGTATGCGGCTTTCCGACGACCTCGCGTGCCTTCGCCAGCGACGCCGGGAGCACGGTGACCTCATAGTGGTCTGCGGCCAGCTGGGTCACGCTGGCGAAATCACGTCGACGACGCACGATCGCGTAGGTGACAAGGCTCAGGAGCATCCCGATCGCGACGCCGATGAACAGGAAGCCGACGAACAGCTGAATCGGCGCATCGGGGTTGCCGATCACGAGGATCGCCGAGAGCAGCAGGCCGATGAGCACACCGTTGACCGCACCGGAGCGGGCTGCGGACGCATAGCCGAGCTTGCCGGTGACCCGCTCCACGGTACGCACACCCTGCCCCACGATTGCAATATCGCGGGCGGGGATCTCGGCGGAGATCAGCTGAGAAACCGTCTTCTGCGCGGCCTCATAATCGCGGACCGACGCGACGGTGTCACCGACGGCTGCGGCGTTGGGCGGACGGTTCAGCATGCTCATGCCCCCCATTGTTCCATGCATCCCCGCACCCCGACCGAGAACAACGGGTCGCGGACTACGCTGGAAGCGTGAGCACACAACGGGTTTTCGTCGCGCGACTGGCCGGTTGCGCCGTCTTCGATCCCGTCGGCGACCGGCTCGGCAAGGTCCGAGACGTCGTCATCGTGTACCGAAGTACCGCCTCGCCGCGCGTGATCGGCCTCGTGATCGAGATTCCCGGACGCCGGCACGTGTTCATGTCGATCGGTCGCGTCACCTCGATCCAGACCGGTCAGGTGCTCACAACCGGGCTCATCAACGTGCGCAGATTTCAGCCCCGCTCCGGCGAAGTGCGGGTTCTCGCAGAGATGCTCGGTCGTCGGGTCGAACTCGTCGACGGCAACGGGCGCGCGGTCATTGAAGATGTTGCGATCGAACCGAACCGACTCGGCGAATGGAATGTCAGCCAGCTGTTCCTCCGCAAGCCCAAGACGAGCGCGTCCCCCTTCGCCAAAGGACCAACCACGTTCGCGGCCTGGCACGAAGTGGCTGAGAAGCGGGCACCGGGTGAAGCCCAGTCGGCTGAGCAGCTCGTTGCTTCATACTCAGAACTGCACGCCGCCGACCTTGCGACAACGCTGCTCGATCTGCCCCAGCGGCGCATGATCGAAGTGGCCGAAGAACTCTCCGACGACCGCCTGGCCGACGCTCTCGAAGAGATGCCGGAAGACGAGCAGGTGCACATTCTCGATGGGCTCGGCGATGAGCGGGCCGCTGACATCCTCGACCACATGGAACCGGACGACGCGGCTGATCTGCTGGCGCAGCTTCCGAAGACACGCCTCGAGCAGCTTCTCGGTCTGATGGAACCCGAAGAGGCCGAGGATGTGCGCACGCTGCTGCGCTACGAACCGGACACCGCGGGTGGTCTCATGACCACCGAGCCGATCATCCTTTCCGCTGATGCCACTGTCGCCGAAGCGCTCGCGCTGATTCGTCGCCATGAACTGCATCCGGCTCTCGCCGCCGCGGTCTTCGTCACGCTGCCGCCGTTTGAGACACCGACCGGCCGCCTGCTGGGCGTCGTTCATTTTCAGCGGATGCTGCGCTATCCGCCGCATGAGCGGCTCGGCGCGATCGTGGACGAGACGATGGAGCCGATCTCGGTGACAGCATCCGCCGCGGAGACAGCGCGACTCCTGGCGAGCTACGACCTCGTCTCCCTGCCCGTGGTGGATGCCGCAAACAGGCTCGTCGGCGTGGTGAGCATCGATGACGTGCTCGATTACCTGCTGCCTGATGACTGGCGCACCCAGGACGTCGACGATGCGACGAACGCGGGAGGTGCACGATGATGGCCAAGGCCGAGCGTGCAGGTCTCGACGCGCCCCTGGGGCGCGGAACGTCGCGCCAGCGCCCAGCCAGCTCGCGCGACCGCTTCGGCCGGTTCACCGAGTGGGTCGCCCGTGCCATGGGCACGCCCGCATTCCTGCTGATCCTCACCCTTTTCTGCGTGGCGTGGATCAGTTGGAACACCCTGATGCCGATCTCGGTGCGTTTCGACGACGCGGCCCTCGGCTTCACCGCTCTCACCCTGATGCTGTCGTTGCAGGCTTCGTACGCCGCTCCCCTCATCCTGCTCGCGCAGAACAGGCAGGATGACCGTGACCGCGTGCAGATCGAGCAGGACCGTCAGCGTGCTGAGCGAAACCTCGCCGACACCGAATACCTGGCCCGCGAGATCGTCGCCCTGCGCATGGCGCTGGAAGAGCGAAACGCGCAGGCCGTGACACGTGATGTTCTGCGCGCCGAGCTGAAGTCGCTGCTTACCGACATGGACGATGACCGTGCCGATGAGGCCGGCTCCGCCCCGAGCACGCCCCGGACGCAGCGATGAGCCTTTCTGAGCGTGTTCGCGCCGCCGTAGGAGCAGTCTCCGACCCAGAGCTTCGTCAACCGATCGGCGACCTCGACATGGTGCGCGAGATTTCCGTCGACGGCAGTCGGGCCGACGTCGCCATCGCGCTGACAATCGTCGGATGCCCCGCCGCTGATCGCATCGAGAGCGATGTGCGCCGTGCGGCGGCATCGGTGTCGGGAATCACCGACGTCACGATCCACATCGGCGTCATGACGCCGGCTGAGCGCAAGGCGCTGACCGAGAAGCTCCGCGACGGGCGTCCGGCCCGGCAGATGCCCTTCGGGCCGGATTCGCTGACACGGGTGATCCTGGTATCCAGCGGCAAGGGCGGCGTGGGCAAGTCGACGCTGACCGCGAATCTGGCTGTCGCGCTGGCAGAACAGGGGCTGGCCGTCGGCCTGGTGGATGCCGATGTGCACGGTTTCTCGATTCCGGGGCTGCTGGGCATTCCGGTTGGGACGCAGCCGACCCGCATCGACGATCTCATGCTGCCTCCTGTCGCCCACGGGGTGAAGACCATCTCGATCGGAATGTTCCTCCGAGACGGTGAGGCCGCTGTCGCCTGGCGCGGACCGATGCTGCACCGCACTGTGCAGCAGTTCCTCACCGACGTGTTCTTCGGCGACCTCGACGTGCTGCTCATCGACATGCCCCCAGGCACCGGCGACATCGCGATCTCGATCGGCCAAATCCTTCCGCACGCGGAGGTGCTCGTCGTCACAACGCCGCAGACGGCGGCATCCGATGTCGCCATCCGCAGCGGACTCGTCGCCCGCCAAACCGGACAGCACGTCATCGGCGTGATCGAGAACATGTCTGCGCTCACGATGCAAGACGGCACGGTCTTTGACCTGTTCGGCACCGGCGGCGGGCAGGAAGTGGCCGATGCGCTCTCGCAGGGCGAGCAACCCGTGCCGTTGCTGGCGACGATTCCCCTCAGTCCCGCGCTGCGCATGGGCGGAGATGCGGGCACGCCCGTGGTCATCGGTGATCCCGAGGATGCTTCGGCCCAGGCGATCCGCGCCGTGGCGGTCGATCTCGCCCGTCAGGGCCGCAGGCTCGCAGGACGTTCGCTGCCGATGTCGGTGACGTCTCGACCCGCCCCAGACGCGCAGCACGGCACCACGCCTCAGAAATGAAAGACTGTCCGAGTGACATCTGACGCCGCTCCCCGAACTGTCCTTGTCGATCAGGAACTCCTGCGCAACCTGACTCGGGACGCCACGCTCTACACGCTCACCCGTCCGCTGGCAGTCATCGCCTACGCCTCGCTGATCGCCGCACTCATTGTGAACGTCATCGTGCTGGTGCTGATCGGCGACGCCGAGCACGAACGCTCTGCAACGCTGTCCTGGACTCCGTTCGCGATCGCCGCGCTGATTGCGGCGTCGATCATCTTCACACGGTCGTCCGTTCAGCGTGCCATCGGATCGGCGATGCCGGCCGGCACGAAGATCGGCATCCAACTCGACGACAAGATGATCAGAATGATGTCGAAGCGCGGCGTCTCAGAGATGAGCTACGAGACGTTTCGTTCGGTCCGCGTCGGCAAGCACGCCGTCATCCTGCAGCTTCGCGGACAGTCAGTGGTCACCGCTATCCCCCGCGCTCTCCTGGACGACGCCGATATCGCGCAGCTCAAGTCGCAGATCTGACTAGGTCGCCTCGACATCGTATGGCGGCGGTGCATCACGCGTGAAGATCGGACGCAACACCGGTTTGCGCGGATACTCATTCGTCGGCGCCGGTGCAACGGCTGTTGTGGCAGCGGCAGGGGCGGCAGTCACGGACGGCTCTTCGAGCAGCGCGTCGCGAATGATGCGGCGTGGGTCGTACTGACGCGGATCGAGCTTGCGCCAATCCACATCGTCGATCTCCGGCCCGATCTCGTCGCGCATTCTGCTCTTGGTGTCGCGCAGATACTCGCCGGCCCTGCGAACGAAGCGCGCGAACGTCTCCGCAGCCTTCGGCAGCCGCTCCGGACCGATGATGATCGCAGCGAGTACACCGATAAGCAGAAGCTTCTCAAAGGTGAGCCCGAAGTCCATGTACCCAGGCTACCCGCCGCGCCTGACCCCTTCAGCCATGGCATACGAATAGTCTGGAATCAGCCGCTTGTGCAAGCGGCTTGAGGAGAAGGTCATGAGCGAGAACGACGCCAACGCACGCTATGTCCGCGAGGCCATCATCGAACCCGCCGCCATCGCGCGCGCACGCGCTCACGCGGTCGAATTAGGAGCAGCCCCGGTCAGTGCGGCCGTCGGCGCGCAGCTTGCCGTTCTGGCAGCTGCCACCAACGCGCGCTCGATCGTCGAGATCGGCACCGGAGCCGGTGTCTCTGGGCTCTGGCTGCTGCGCGGAGCCCCGCAGGCGGTCCTCACCTCTATCGACAATGAGCCCGAGCACCTGGCCGCGGCCCGCCGCAGCTTCAGCGAAGCGAAGATCGTGCCGACCAAGGCACGCTTCATCACCGGCCGTGCCTCCGATGTCCTGCCCCGGATGAACGAGGACGCCTACGACATCGTGCTCGTCGACGCTGACCCCGAGAATGTCATCGAGTACGTCGAGCACGGTCTGCGCCTGGTGCGCACCGGCGGTATCGTCCTCGTCCCCCGCGTGCTCGCCGGCGGAAAAGCCGCAGACCCCGTGCAACGGGATGCCGTCACCAGCGCTTACCGCTCGCTCGTGCAGGAGACGCAGGAGTCCCCTGCGGTTCTCGCCGCGATCTCAACGGTCGGCGAGGGACTGCTGCAGCTCATCAGCCGCAGCACGGACTAATCCAGGAACACGAAAGGGGCGGTGGATCTGAAGATCCACCGCCCCTGATTCGTTGAAGGTCAGCTCACGACGCCAGCGAGGACGTCGTGCAGCTCCTTCGCTTCAGCATCGTTCACGGAGACGACCAGACGGCCGCCACCTTCGAGGGGAACGCGCACGATGATGAGTCGTCCCTCCTTCACGGCCTCCATGGGTCCGTCTCCGGTTCTCGGCTTCATCGCTGCCATCGTGACTCCTTTTCCATCATTGGTATGCATCAAGTTTATCGGTAAGCTTCCGCCACTGCTCACGGGCACGAAGAATCGGTAATGAACGCTCGGTTACGGCACCTGCCAGAAGGTGTTTCCGAGTGCGTACATGGGATAGATCCACAGCCACTGGCCCACCACGCACAGCACCAGCACCCCGATCCGGTACCCGCGCGACCGCGGCACGGCGACGGCTCCCCACAGCGGCGTCAGCGGCATCAGCAGACGGAACGTGCTCGATTGCGGGAAGAACACCGCCAGCAGGTACAGCAGGTAACTCGCACTCCACAGCCGCAGATCCGGTCCCAGGCGACGCACCTGCGGTGCGAAGATCAGCGCGCCAGCCACCACGATCAGCAACACCACCAGCGCGATCGGTCCCCACCACTGCGGCATCCCCCACTGGCCGAACCAGAACTGCGCGCCCTGCACCCATCCCTCGAAGGGGATGAAGCCGTCGGATCCGGCGCCCCAGTTCCGTCGCCACGACAGTTCCGTCGCCAGGTATGCGCCCGCGTCCCCCGTCGCCAGCGCCGCGAAACCCTGCCAGGCGAAACCGGTCGCTGTGGCCAGCGCTCCCAGGGCGATGATGTGCACGACGTGCGCGGTCGGCAGCGGGTCCGTACGTCGGCGCACCCACCGCAGGATGCCGTAGAGCCCCAGGTAGAGCGCGAAGGCAAGGATGCCTGGACGGGTGAACGCCATCACGGCGATCACCGGATACACCCACGCGAATCGACGCCGCGCCACGAGGTCGAGCGCAATGAGCAGCAGGAGGACGAACAGCGATTCTGCGTAGCCGACGTGGAAGAGCGCCGCCAGCGGACCCCAGGCGAAGAAGGCGACCGCCCAGAGCGCTGCGGTGGAGCCGATCCGCTCCCGTAGCAGGCGGTGCAGCATCACCGAGGCGAAGAACCCCGCGACCAGGGAGATGAGGAATGCCCCGGCACCCCAGGAACCGAACGGGAAGCCCACTGCCTGCGCCAGATATGCGTACACCGGCATGAAAGCCCACGCGTTCTCGGCGACCTGCCCGGATTCGGTGAGCGGCAGAACCGACGGGTACCCCGCCCATGCCACCAGCCAGTACCACTGCGCGTCCCAGCCCAGGACGAAGCGACCCAGATCGGCGTCGGCGCCGAAGCGAGACATCGGCCCGGACAGGTGCGCCGCCCAGGACAGCAGCCCGGTGGTGATGAGCCGACCGAGCACATAGATCGCGCCGATCCGCGCGATGACCGGCATCCGCGCCCACTGGCGCGCGAGCGTGGTCAGCGGGCCGTGAGCCACGTGCGCAGCCCCTGCTCCACCGCATCGATCTGCGCGAGCGGAACACGTTCCTCGTCATGGTGGGCGAGGTGAGGGTCGCCCGGGCCGTAGTTGACCGCGGGGATGCCGAGAGCGCTGAAGCGCGCCACATCGGTCCACCCGTATTTCGGACGCGGCTGCGCACCGACAGCGTTGACGAACTCCTGTGCGATCGGGGCGTCGAGTCCGGGACGAGCACCCTCTGCGGCGTCGGTGATCTCGAGGTCGAAGCCCTCGAAGACGCCGCGGACGTGAGTCTCAGCATCCGCCGCCGTCTTGCTGGGCGCGAACCGATAGTTCACCTCGACCTCGCACAGGTCGGGGATGACGTTGCCGGCGATGCCGCCGTCGATGCGCACGGCGCTCAAGCTCTCGCGATAGGCCAGGCCTTCTACCTGCACCTCTTTCGCGCGGTACTCGGCCAGACGCGCAAGGATCGGGGCGGCCGCGTGGATGGCGTTCTCACCGATCCACGCTCGGGCGCTGTGCGCCCGCACGCCGCGGGTGCGCACGATCGCGCGGAGCGTGCCGTTGCATCCGCCCTCGACCTCGCCGTTGGATGGCTCGCCCAGAATGGCGAAATCGGCTGCGAACAGGTCGGGTCGCTCGGCGGACAGCAGGTTCAATCCATTCAGGGATGCCGCGACCTCCTCGTTGTCGTACCACATCCAGGTGATGTCGACCACGGGATCGGTCAGCTCAGCGGCGAGCTTGAGCTGCACGGCAACGCCGCCCTTCATGTCGACGGTGCCACGACCCCACAGGTACGGGTGTCCGTCGTACTCGACGGTGCGAGTGGGCACATTGCCGTTGATGGGAACGGTGTCGATGTGACCGGCGATCACCACGCGCTGCGCGCGCGAGAGGTTTGTCCGCGCAACGACGGTGTTCCCGTGCCGGATCACTTCGAGGTGCTCATAGGCTCGGACGGATTCCTCGATCAGATCGGCCAGATCTTTCTCCTCACCAGAGACACTGGCAATGTCGCAGATCGTGCGGGTGAGATCGACGGATGACGCAGTCAGATCGAGAGGCATATGCTCAGCCTAAGACCTCGCACAGACGCGCTCGGCGATACCGGTAGCGTTAATGGATGAGCACGCGGCGCACAGTATGGGGCACAGGCCTTTCGACGATCGCTGAAGACGGCACGGTGCTGGATGCCTGGTATCAGCAGCTCGGCACCGGTGATCTCCCCCGCACCGGCCTCGCAGACCTCGCCTCCCACACCGGCGGAGATGAGCGTCGCAACGTCGTTATCGACAGCGTCACGCTGCAGATCGACCTCGACGAAGCCCCGGCGTCCACCGCCGATGCCTACCTGCGTCTGCACGCCCTGTCGCACCTGCTGGTGCGCCCCAACGATCTGAACCTCGACGGCATCTTCACTCAGCTGCCGAATGTCGCCTGGACCAACGCCGGCCCCATGCTCCCGGCCGATGCCACGCGGTTGCAGCCGCAGCTGCGCCGCCACGGCATCCAGGTGCAGGGACTCGACAAGTTCCCGCGTCTGACCGATTACCTCCAGCCCGAGGGCGTGCGCATCGCGGATGCCGCCCGCGTTCGTCTGGGCGCGTACCTCTGGCCCGGAACCACCGTGATGCACGAAGGCTTCGTGAACTTCAACGCCGGCACGCTGGGTGCCTCGATGGTCGAGGGGCGAATCTCGCAGGGCGTCGTCGTCGGCGCGGGCAGCGACATCGGCGGCGGCGCATCCATCATGGGCACTCTCTCCGGCGGCGGCAGCGTGCGCGTCTCCATCGGAGAGCGCACCCTCCTCGGCGCGAATGCGGGGCTGGGCATCGCGCTGGGTGATGACTGCATTCTCGAGGCTGGCGTCTACATCACGGCAGGCTCCAAGGTGATCCTGGCGGACGGCCCCGACACTGCAGACGGCGGCAAGCCCGTCGTGAAAGCGGCAGAGCTCTCCGGCCAGAACGGTCTGCTGTTCTGGCGCAATTCACTCACCGGCGCCATCGAGGTCAAGCGACGCGCGGGTTCCGGTGTGACGCTGAACGAGACGCTGCACGCCTGAGGACACGCACGGTGCGCATGCAGGTTGCGACATACCTGTCCTGCTACTGTTGAACAGTTGTCCAATTAACGGGCAGCTACGTCGTCGTCACGGGGTCTTCCCAGACCGAAGCGAGCTGAACAGCTCCTCCACCAGTTGGCGTTTCGAACGGCGAACCTCTGCGCACTTCCTGTGCGCGGTCGCCCATCACACGAACTCGACACGCTGACGCGTGTTCACGGAGTATTTCTATGCCTACCTTTCTCGAACTCGGCGTGCCCGCACGCCTGGCTGATGTCCTTGCTGCCGATGGCAAGACCGAGGCGTTCGCCATCCAGCGCGACACGCTCCCCGATTCCCTCGCCGGCCGTGACCTCCTCGGTCGCGGTCGCACCGGCAGCGGCAAGACGATCGCCTTTTCCATTCCCCTCGTTGCGCGCCTTTCCGCATCGAACAAGAAGACCCGCGCGCAGCATCCGCGTGGCCTGATCCTTGCTCCGACGCGTGAGCTTGCCACGCAGATCGCCGCAGTCGTCACCCCGCTTGCCGCAGCAGCAGGGCTCCGCGTCACCACGATCTTCGGCGGCGTCAGCCAGCGCCCGCAGGAGCAGGCGCTGCGCGGTGGAGTCGACATCATCGTGGCCTGCCCCGGGCGCCTCGAAGACCTCATGAAGCAGAAGCTCGTCGCCCTCGACGCCGTCGAGGTCGCAGTCCTTGACGAGGCCGACCACATGGCCGACCTGGGGTTCCTGCCCGGCGTGACCCGCATCCTCACCGCAACGCCCGCCGGCGGTCAGCGTCTGCTCTTCAGCGCGACGCTGGATCGTGGCATCGACTCCCTGGCACGCCGGTTCCTCTCGAACCCGATCAGCCACGAGGTCGACGAATCCAGCGTCCCGGTCGGCGAGATGACCCACCGCGTGCTGGTGACCACCTCCACCGAGCACAAGACCTCTCTCGTGCGCGACCTTGCCTCCGGCACCGGCCGCCGCATCCTGTTCACCCGCACCAAGCACCAGGCGAAGAAGCTGGCCAAGCAGCTGACTGCCGCCGGCGTGCC
Source organism: Microbacterium wangyouchuni (assembly GCF_051546305.1). NCBI lineage: Bacteria > Bacillati > Actinomycetota > Actinomycetes > Micrococcales > Microbacteriaceae > Microbacterium > Microbacterium wangyouchuni. The sequence continues at coordinate 414,549 of NZ_JBPTMA010000002.1, read as the reverse complement.
TGCCGTCGACCTGCACGGAAACCTGTCGCAGAACGCGCGTGAACGCAACCTCAGCGCCTTCTCTGCAGACCCCGCAGACGGTGGCGTGCGCGTTCTTGTCGCGACCGACGTCGCGGCCCGTGGCGTGCACGTCGACAACGTCGACCTCGTCGTCCACGTCGACCCGCCGATGGAGCACAAGGCATACCTGCACCGCTCTGGTCGCACGGCCCGCGCCGGCGCCGCCGGCACCGTCGTCACCGTCGTGCTTCCTGAGCAGCGCCGCGATGTGAAGGACCTGCTGCGCAAGGCCCAGATCACCGCCGAACTCGAGCAGGTGAACTCCGACATCGTCGACGAGCTTGTCGGCGAACGCGCCCCGCACGTGAAGCCCGCGCCGGTGCAACAGCAGCAGCAGCGTCAGCAGCCGAAGAAGCCGCGCCAGCCGCAGCAGGGTGGCGCTCCCGCAGCAGGCTCCCCAGCCAACCGCCGCCGTCGCCCGCAGGGCGGCGCCCAGGGGCAGAACAGCCAGGGACAGCCCGCAACAGCCCAGGGACAGCGCTCCGGTGGCGGCCAGCGCTCCGGCCAGCAGCGCCCCGCTGCGGTCGGCCAGCACGCCGACTCACGGCGTCCGCGCCGCGCTCAGGGCGGCGGTTCCCAGGGACGCTGATCCCCATGCGAAAGCCCCGGCCACTTCCTTCGGGAAGGGGCCGGGGCTTTTCAGCATCCGATCAGCGCGTCGGGAACTGACGCTCAGTCGCTCCGGTGTACAGCTGCTGCGGACGACCGATCTTGGTCTGCGGGTCCAGCTGCAGCTCACGCCACTGCGCCAGCCAGCCGGGAAGGCGGCCGATCGCGAACAGCACGGTGAACATACGTGTCGGGAAGCCCATCGCCTTGTAGATCACGCCGGTGTAGAAGTCGACGTTGGGGTACAGGCGACGCTCCTGGAAGTACTCGTCCGCCAGTGCGATCTCTTCGAGTTCCTTGGCCAGGTCGAGCAGCGGGTCGGTGACGCCGAGCTCGCGCAGCACCTCATCGGCGGCTTCCTTGACGAGCTTGGCGCGGGGGTCGTAGTTCTTGTACACCCGGTGGCCGAAGCCCATGAGCTTGACGCCCTCTTCTTTGTTCTTCACTCGCTCGACGAAGCGCTTCACTCCCTGGCCGGAATCGCGAATCTCTCCGAGCATCGTGAGGACAGCCTCGTTGGCGCCACCGTGCAGCGGCCCAGAAAGCGCCTGGATGCCGGCAGAGATCGAAGCGAACTGATTCGCTCCGGTGGAGCCCACCAGGCGCACCGTCGAGGTCGACGCGTTCTGCTCGTGGTCTTCGTGCAGGATGAGCAGCAGCTCAAGGGCCTTCGACATCACTGGATTGATCTCGTAGGGCTCGGAGTTGACGCCGAAGTTGAGCTTGAGGAAGTTGTCGACGAAGCTCAGCGAGTTGTCCGGGTACAGGAACGCCTGCCCGATGCTCTTCTTGTGCGCGTAGGCCGCGATGACGGGCAGCTTGGCGAGCATGCGCACCATGTTGAGCTCGACATGCTCGGGGTTGTTCGGGTCGGTCTGTCCCTCGTAGTAGGTCGAAAGCGCGGCCACGGCCGAAGACAGCACCGACATCGGGTGCGCGGTGTGCGGCAGTGCCGAGAAGAAGTGCTTGAGATCTTCATGCAGCAGCGTGTGCCGACGAATGCGGTCATCGAAGCTCGCCAGCTCGTCAGGCGTGGGCAGCTCGCCGTAGATGAGCAGCCAAGCCACCTCGAGATAGGTGCAGTTCTGCGCGATCTGGTCGATGGGATAGCCCCGGTAGCGGAGGATGCCCTGGTCACCGTCGATGAAGGTGATCGCCGACTTCGTGGATGCGGTGTTGACGAACCCGTAGTCCAGCCCCGTGTAGCCGGTCTGCCGGGTCAGCGTCGAAAAGTCGATGCTGTCGGCACCCGCAGTACCACGCAGTACGGGGAATTCTGCGGTGGTTCCACCAATGGTGAGGGTGGCCTTCGCCTGCTGATCTCCCGCTGCACTCACGCGGACCTCCTTGTACGTATTTACGCGACCTGTTGGTCTGTTTCGTCGAGGGCGATGCACGGCGCTTGACGCCTGGTCGGGTCTCGACCGAATCGCCTCTACAGCCTAGCCGCCTGATTGGCCTACTGTGACATCCGCCAAGAGACCTCAAGAATATGACATGGGAACCTACAGCGGATCCCCGCGCAAGCGGCGTGCGGCCTCAGCCACTCGCTCTGACGGAGCGGTCAGCGAGAGTCGGATGTGCTGCGCAGCATCCGGCCCGTAGAAGGGCCCTGGACCGGCCAGGATGCCGAGATCGGCCAGTCTCCCCATGGATGCCCAGGCGTCTTCGCCGGCCGTCGCCCAGAGATAGAGACCGGCTTCTGAGCCGTCGATGCGGAATCCGGCAGCTTCGAGCGCCGGGAGCAGGAGTTCGCGCCTGGTCCGGTACAACTCCTTCTGCTCGGCGACGTGCGCTTCATCACCGAGGGCGGTGATCATCGCCTGCTGGACGGGCGCCGGCATCATGAGTCCGAGGTGTTTGCGCGCAGTGAGTAGGTCGGCGATGATCCGGGAGCAGCCGGCTACGAATGCCGCACGATAACCGGCGAGGTTGGACTGCTTGCTCAACGAGTACACGCTGAGCAGACCCGCACGCGTGCCGCCTGTCACCCGGGGATCAAGAACGGAGGGAATGGGTTCATGGGCCCAGGGCCCGTCCCAGCCGAGTTCGGCGTAGCACTCGTCGCTGGCGAGGATCGCCCCGAGTTCGCGAGCGCGTCGCACGGCGGTGGCGAGTTCATCCACCGTCCAGGTGCGCCCGTCCGGATTGCCCGGGCTGTTGATCCAGATGAGCTTGGCACCGTCCGGCCACAGCGCCGGATCATCCTCGGCGATCGGTGTCGCACCGACGACGCGTGCGCCGACCTCGTAGGTCGGATAGGCAACGCGCGGGTACACGACGGTGTCGCCCTCGCCGAGCCCGAGCAGGGTCGGCAGCAGCGCCACGAGCTCTTTGGAGCCGATCGTCGGCAAGACGTTCTCGACGCTCAGATCCGGAACACCGCGTCGACGCGAATACCACTCGACGATCGCCTCGCGCAGCGCGGGCGTGCCGATATTCTGCGGATAGGCATGCGCATCGGTGGCATCGGCGAGCGCCTGCCGGATGATACCCGGGGTGGGATCAACGGGCGAACCGATGGAGAGGTCTACCAGACCGTGCGGATGCCGCGCCGCACGCTCCTGGTACGGAACGACTGCATCCCACGGATAATCGGCGAGGTCGCGGACGCTCACCGGATCTACTCGCCCTGAGGAGGAAGCGCTGCGATCACGGGGTGGTCGAAGGCGTAGACCCCGACCTTGGCAGCGCCGCCGGGCGAGCCGATCTCTTCGAAGAACTCGACGTTGGCTTTGTAGTAGTCCTGCCACTCATCGGGCAGGTCATCCTCGTAGTAAATCGCCTCGACGGGGCACACCGGCTCGCAGGCGCCGCAGTCGACACATTCATCGGGATGGATGTACAGCGAACGCTCGCCCTCGTAGATGCAGTCAACGGGGCACTCGTCGATGCAGGCGCGATCCTTGACATCGACGCACGGAAGAGCGATCACATACGTCACCCCTCCAGTCTACGACCCGTTCTCACCACCGGGCACCTGCGTACGCACAGGTGCGCTCTTCACCCGCGGCCAGGCGACCACCAGCAGCGCGATAGCGGCCACCAAAAGTGTCCAGATCTGACCGGCCGGGGTGTTCGGCACGACGACGGATCCGCCGGGCCCGACACCGGAGATGATCATCAGCATGCCCAGCATTCCGATGGCTGCGGCCAGTGCCGCCGCGCGATCCAAGGTCAGAGCGCGCGTCGCGATCAGTAGTGCTCCGCAGCCAATGGCCCCGACGATCATTCCGATGGGAATGACGCCCCACATCGTGAGGCTGTGCGCGATGGTTCCCGCCGTGCCGTAAACAGCACCAGCGAGGGCAGCAGCGATCCAGGAGATAGCGCGAGAGATCCAGTGGGGCACCCTGAGATCCTACGCGGGCCTGCTGTGGCCCTTCTGCTCATACTGCCCAGCCGACCAGGCGCAGCAGTGCTGCCGATGCGGCAGCGGCCACGACGACGACCAGGAACGACTGCCGCAGGTACAGTAGCCCGGCAGCGACCAGCACGGCCGGGATCCGGGCATCCACAACCACGGCCTGGCCCGCTCCGAGCGTCTGAACAGCTACCAGAGCGGCCAGCAGAGACACCGTCAGCAGGTCCGAGATGCGCGCCGGGCGCGGGGCTTCCAGCAGATGCGGCGGAATCAGGTAACCGAATGCCTTGAACGCCGCGCAGATGCACGCCGCGAGCAGCACGGCACTCCACACGCTCATGGTGTCTCGCCGATCGCGGTATCCGTTGCGCCGGTCTGCTTCAGGGGTGCGCGTGAGCCGTCGAACCAGTTGAACCACCCGACCGCAATGGCAACCACAGCGGCAACGAGCACGGGAAGTCCGGGCATGATCACCGGGGTGAGCACGGCTGCGATAACCGCCGCGGCTACGCCGACGACAATGGCCTGTCGCTGTTTCAGCCTCGGCCAGAGCAGGGCGAGGAAGGCGGCGGCCGCCGCGGCATCCAGGCCCCAGGCTTTCGGGTCGCCCAGAACATCGCCGATGAGGGCGCCGATGAGTGTGGTGAGGTTCCAGCCGACGAAGACGCCGATGCCGGTGACCCAGAACCCGAGTCGACGCAGTGGAGCAGAATCCTGAGAGATGGCGACGGCCGTGGATTCGTCGATCGTGATGTGGGCGGCCGCCGAACGCCGCCAGAAGCCGGACCCGATCGTGGTCGACATCCGCATGCCGTATGCCATGTTGCGCACCCCGAGCAGCGCCGCCGAGGCGATCGCTGAGGGAAGGGCCGCGACACCACCAGCGCTGAGTACCCCGATGAAGGCGAACTGCGACCCGCCGGTGAACATCAGCAGGCTCAGCACGCAGGTCTGCCAGACGTCAAGACCGGATGCCACGGCCAGCGCGCCGAACGATATCCCGTAGGCGCTGGTGGCGACCGCGACCCCGACGCCTTCGCGCCAGACCTCGCGGCGTCCACCGGCCCGCACCTCGGCCGTTCGATTCACTGAACGCATGCGTATCATTCTGAACACCGCACATCGGATAGTCAAGTGAACGAACGTTTGACATGATGAACGCATGGAGGATCTCGGAACTCGCATCGCCCGCACGTTGCGCCGCGAGCGCGAAGCCATCGGAATGTCGGTGTCTGAACTGGCCAGGCAGGCCGGCGTATCGAAAGCAACCGTGTCGCAGCTGGAGAACGGCTCGGGCAACCCCAGTGTCGAGACGCTGTGGGCTCTGGGCGTGGCACTGGGTGTTCCCTTCGCCGTGCTCGTCGATCAGCAGGCCAACGCCCCGACCCTCATTCGCGCTGATGATCTCGCCAGCGTCCCGTCGGCGGCGGCCTCGTACAGCGCGAGCTTGCTCTCCGCGAGCCCGCCCGGTGCACGCCGGGACATCTACCTCATCCGTGCCGAGCCCGGCGAACCACGCCGGTCCGATCCGCACCATTCCGGCACCACCGAGCACGTGATCCTGACCTCAGGGCAGGCGCAGATCGGCCCCGCCGACGCGCCAGTGCTGCTCAATCCCGGCGACTACCTCACCTATGCCGGAGACATCCCGCACGTTTTTGATGCTCTCGTCCCCGGCACCAGCGCAGTGCTCATCTCGGAACTGCGCTGAGCACTGTTGGACTGACGGGTACAAGAAGAGCCTCGCCCGACCGGTTCAACCGGCGGACGAGGCTCTTTCCTATCAAGCGGTTCAGGCGTTGGCGTCCTGGCGCTTCAGGCGCGAGGTCTCACGTCCGCGGGTGGTTGCATCCAGAACCACCTTGCGGATGCGGATAGCATCCGGGGTCACCTCGACGCATTCGTCGTCGCGGGCGAACTCGAGGCTCTCCTCCAGTGTCAGCTGGCGCGGCGGCGTCATCGACTCGAAGGTGTCCGAGCTCGCAGCACGCATGTTGGTGAGCTTCTTCTCCTTGGTGATGTTCACGTCCATGTCGTCGGCGCGCGAGTTCTCGCCGATGACCATGCCTTCGTACACTTCCTGCGTGGGCTGAACGAAGAACGACATCCGCTCCTGGAGAGCGATCATCGCGAACGGGGTGACGACGCCGGAGCGGTCAGCGACGATCGAGCCGTTCTGACGCGTGGAGATGTGTCCCGCCCATGCGTCGTAGCCGTGCGAGATCGCGTTGGCGATGCCGGTGCCGCGAGTCGTGGTCATGAACTCCGTGCGGAAGCCGATCAGGCCGCGCGAAGGAACGATGAATTCCATGCGCACCCAGCCGGTGCCGTGGTTGACCATGTTGTCCATGCGGCCCTTGCGACCCGCGAGCAGCTGAGTGATCGCGCCGAGGTACTCCTCAGGGGCGTCGATGGTGAGGTGCTCGAAAGGTTCGTGAACCTTGCCGTCGACCTGCTTGGTGACCACCTGCGGCTTGCCGACGGTGAGCTCGAAGCCTTCGCGACGCATGTTCTCGACGAGGATGGAGAGCGCCAGCTCACCACGGCCCTGAACTTCCCAAGCATCCGGGCGTCCGACGTCGACGACCTTGAGCGAGACGTTTCCGATGAGCTCGCGGTCGAGGCGGTCCTTCACCATGCGTGCGGTGAGCTTGTGACCCTTGACCTTGCCCATCAGCGGTGACGTGTTGGTGCCGATCGTCATCGAGATGGCGGGGTCGTCGACGTGAATCTGCGGCAGCGGACGAACATCGTCCGGGTCGGCGATGGTCTCACCGATCGTGATGTCCTCGAAGCCGGCGATCGCGACGATGTCCCCCGGTGCGGCGGACTCGGCGGGGTAGCGCTCCAGTGCACGCGTCTTCAGCAGCTCGGTGATGCGGGCGTTCTGGTGGGTGCCGTCTGCGCGGACCCAGGCGACCGTCTGGCCCTTCTTCAGCGTTCCGTTGAAGACACGCAGCAGCGCCAGGCGGCCAAGGAACGGGCTGGAGTCAAGGTTCGTGACCCATGCCTGCAGCGGAGCCTCGTCATCGTATGCCGGAGCCGGGATGTGCTCGAGGATCGCACCGAACAGCGGCTCAAGGTTCTCGTTGTCCGGCAGCGTGCCGTTCTCGGGACGGTTCAGCGATGCCGCGCCGGCGCGGCCGGAGGCGTACACGACGGGAACGTCAAGCAGCGCATCCACATCAAGATCGGGCACATCGTCGACCAGGTCGGACGCGAGGCCCAGCAGCAGGTCCTGCGCTTCTTCCTCGACCTCGGGGATACGGGCGTCGGGGCGGTCAGTCTTGTTGACCAGCAGGATGACGGGAAGCTTTGCCTCCAGCGCCTTGCGCAGCACGAAACGAGTCTGCGGGAGCGGGCCCTCCGAAGAGTCGACGAGCAGCACGACGCCATCGACCATCGACAGACCGCGCTCGACCTCGCCACCGAAGTCGGCGTGGCCGGGGGTGTCGATCACGTTGATCGTGATCGGAACGTCGCTGTGGACGCCGGTGTAGGTGATCGCGGTGTTCTTCGCGAGGATCGTGATGCCCTTTTCGCGCTCGAGATCACCCGAGTCCATCGCGCGTTCATCGACGTGCGCGTGCTCGCCGAACGAGCCCGTCTGACGGAGCATCGCGTCGACGAGGGTGGTCTTGCCGTGGTCGACGTGCGCGACGATTGCGACATTGCGGAGATCAGAGCGAAGGGCGTGCGCCATGCAAGTTTTCCTAAAAGAGTGTGGGGTGCGCCGGGATGCCGACGTTTCAGGATATCCCACGAAGGCTGTCCAGTGTCTGAACGGCCTTCTACGCCTGTCGTAACATCGGGCTGTGTCCTCATCTGCAACCGCCGCCGCCACGTCTCCGCTCTCCCGCACGCGGCTGTGGTGGGAGATAGCGATCGTGCTGGCGCTCGGACTCGGGCAATCGGCCATCTACTCGATCGTGCAGCTCGCCTATCGGGTGACGGATGCGACGCCGCTGGCCGACCAGGTCGCAACGCTGAATCCCTCGCGCAGCGACCGGGAGGTGTTCGACCTCATCTATCAGGTGCTCGCGATCGGCTTCGCGATCGTTCCCGTGCTCCTGGTGTGCTACCTGCTCTGGCAGTCACCGCGGCCGCATCTCGGTCGGCTCGGGCTGGACGGCACCCGCATCGCCCGCGACAGCCGAAACGGCATCCTGCTCGTGCTGGCGATCGGCATTCCGGGTCTCGCGCTTTACATCGTCGGCCGGATGCTGGGACTGTTCGTCGCGGTGAATCCAGGCGGACTCGACACACACTGGTGGACGGTGCCGATTCTGCTGCTGTCGGCCGCACGCGCGTCGATCATGGAGGAATTCGTCGTGCTCGGCTACCTGTTCGCGCGTCTGAAGCAGATCGGGTGGGGTATCTGGCCGATCATCATCGCCACGAGTGTGCTGCGAGCCAGCTACCACCTGTATCAGGGACCCGGCGCGTTCATCGGCAACCTGGCGATGGGGCTGCTGTTCGGCTGGCTCTTCTCACGCTCCGGTCGGCTGCTGCCGTTCCTGGTCGCCCATTTCCTGATCGATGCGGCGGCGTTCATCGGGTATCCGTGGGCCGCGTCGACCTTCCCCGCGATGTTCGGCCTCCCCGGCTGAGCCTTCCCGCTGCCGAATCCCGCTACCGGGTGACGGCAACGGCGATTACCGCCCAGATCACGAGCACGATGAGCGCGGCGAGGGCCGGCATATCCCAGCTGCGGCTGATGCCGCTGCTGGGCACTCCCCCAGCCACGGCATCCGCTCGCAGACGACGCAGCATCGCGATGCCGTCATCTTCCGGGCCGGCATCCTCCCGGGTCCGCTCCGGGCCCAGCCTGCGCGGACGAGAGCGGGTCGGACCGCCGAAGCACCGCAGCACAGACTCGTCTGCGAACGTCACCTCAAGCTGCCACCGCATGTCGATGCGCTTCACCATCGACCAGGGCGCGCTCGTGCGGCGCAGGAAGTTCTGCACGCGCATCCCGAAGCTGTCCGCACTGATGCCGGAGGCGATGCCGACCACATACACGCCCCAGAGCACGAGCAACGGCCAGGGCGCCAGCAGCACCGCGTTCTCCAGGCCCGAACGGATGGCGGCATCGGCGAGCAGCACCAGAGTGATCACTGCGCAGATCGCCAACAGGATGACGGCCCCCGTGGCCGGGAACACACGTTTGCGGTGAATTGCCGTCCTCACCCGATGCCACCCAGCGGCAAGGATGCCCCGGGAATCGCTTCCAGCAGACGACGGGTGTATTCCTCACGCGGATTGCTGAAGATCTCATCCACCGTTCCCTGCTCCACGATCTGTCCCTGCTCCATGACGCACACGAAATCTGCAGCAACGCGCACGACCGCCAGATCATGCGTGATGAACAGATAGGTCAGGCCGAGATCGCGCTGAAGGTCCGAGAGCAGGTGCAGAATCTGGTCCTGCACCAGCACGTCCAGCGCTGACACCGCCTCATCGAGCACCATGATGTCCGGCTTCAACGCGAGCGCACGAGCGATCGCCACCCGCTGTCGCTGGCCTCCGGAAAGCTCACTCGGATAGCGCCAAGCGAGCTCCCGTGGCAGCGCCACCTGCTCCAGCAGATCGAGGGACCGCTGGTGCTGCTCTTCCTTGGTGCCGATCCCGTGCACGTGCAGGGGTTCGGAGATGACGTGGCCGATGCTCCGCAGCGGGTCAAGGGAACCATAGGGGTCCTGGAACACCGGCTGCATGCGGCGTCGCAGATGGAAGATGTCTGAGCGAGACATCGTGCTGGTGGCGAGTCCGTCGATGAGGATCTCCCCATCCGTGGGCTTTTCCAACTGCAACAGCATCTTCGCGACGGTCGACTTTCCCGATCCGGATTCGCCCACCAGCGCGAGCGTCTTGCCACGAGGAATGGAGAAGGACACGTCATCGACCGCACGGAAGCGCTCGTGCCGGAGTCCCCCGGTGCGGATCGAGTAGTCCTTGACAAGACTCTGGACCTCGACCACAGCTGGCGCCGTTTCCCCCGGCGTCGACTCTTTATGCGCTGTGATCCCGATGCGCTTGGATGCAAGGCTGGGGGCTGCGGCGACCAGTCTCTGCGTATACGGATGCTGCGGGTTGGTGAGGATCTCCACGCTGACGCCCGCCTCGACGATCTCCCCCTGGTTCATGACGAGGATGCGGTCCGCCCGCTCGGCGGCGAGCCCGAGGTCGTGGGTGATCAGCAGCACCGAGGTGCCGCGCTCGCTGGTCAGCGAGGCGAGGTGATCGAGGATCACCCTCTGCACGGTGACATCGAGTGCGCTGGTGGGTTCATCCGCGATCAGCAGCTTTGGATCGGCCGCCAGCCCGATGCCGATCAGCGCGCGCTGACGCATACCGCCGGAGAACTGATGCGGGAACTGATGCATGCGGCGGGCCGCGTCCGCAAGACCGGCCTGGACGAGCACTTCAACCGCACGATCGTGGATTTGTCTACGTCCCTGCGCCAGGCCGTTCGCGCGGACGGCCTCTTTGACCTGGAACCCAATCGACCAGACCGGGTTGAGGTTCGACATCGGGTCCTGCGGCACGTAGCCGATCTCGCGTCCGCGAATCTTCTCCATCTGCCGACGGTGGACGCGGGTGAGGTCGGTGTTCTCGAGCATGATGCTTCCGCCGGTCACTTCGCCGGTTCCGGGGAGCAGATCAATGATCGCGGCCGCCGTGGTGGATTTTCCGGACCCGGATTCACCGACGATCGCGAGCGTCTCACCCTCGAGGATGTCGAAGCTCACGCCGTGCAGCACTTCGTTGGACTGTTTGCCACTGCGGAACGCAACCGTGAGGTCGCGGATGCTCAGAAGTGGTGCGCTCATCGCCGAGCCCTCGCCTTCGGATCAACGGCGTCGCGAAGCAGCTCGCCGAGAGTGATGAATGCCAGCACCGTCAGAGTCAACGCGAGAGACGGCCAGAACAGCGCCATCGGCGCAGTTCGGATGCTGGTCTGCGCCTGGCTGATGTCGTTGCCCCACGACATGGTGCTGCCGCCGAGGCCGACCCCCAGGAACGACAGAACGGACTCCGCGACGATCGCGGCGCCCAGACTGAGAGTGGCGACAACGATGACCGGCGCCATCGCATTCGGGAGCACATGCGAGAGCAGCGTGCGGAAGCGAGAGAGTCCCACAGCCTCTGCTCCCATGACGAAGTCCGCCTGCTTCACGCGGAGCACTTCCGCTCGCATGATCCGGGCCGTCGACGCCCAGGCGAACCCGCCGATGGCGAAGGCAAGCACGAGCTCGTTGCGCACCGGCATCACCGACATCACGACGATGGCGGCGATGATGTACGGAATCGTGAAGAAGATGTCGCCGACACGAGAGAGCAGCGAGTCGAGCCAGCCGCCGTAGAATCCCGCATACGCACCCATCACCATGCCGATGACTGTGCTGATGAGGGTTGCGAGCACGCCGACGATGAGCGACGTGCGTGTCCCCCAGATGATGCGCGAGTAGACATCGCAGCCTTGACGTGTGAAGCCCAGTGGATGCCCGGCCTCCGGCCCTCCGTTGCTGCTGCCGAGCGAACAGCCGTTGTTGGGCGCCACATTGGTGAACAGCGACGGCCAGACGGAGACGACAAGCACCAGCAGGACGAACGCGGCAGAGATCCAGAAAACCGGCCGACGCCGCAGATCGCGCCAGGCATCGAGCCAGAGGTTGCTGCGTTTGGCATCGATGCGAACAACATCCACCGGGATAGAGGTTGTATCGACGGGAGCGACGTAGTGCTCCTGGTAAGCATCAGGTCGAGACATAGCGAATCCTCGGGTCGAGCAGGCCGTAGAGCAAATCCACGACGATGTTGATGAACACGTAGACGACGACGAACACGGTAACGAACGAGACGACCGTCGGGTTCTCTCCGCGGATGATGGCCTGATACAGGGTGTTGCCGACGCCGGGCACATTGAAGATGCCCTCGGTGACCGTCGCTCCCACCATGAGGATGCCGAAGACAGTGCCCAGGTCGGTGACCATCGGGATCAGCGAGTTGCGGAGCACATGCACCGGAATGACGCGATTTCTGGAGAGACCCTTGCTGTACGCAGTACGTACCCAGTCCTGGTTGAGTGTCTCGATCGTCGAGGCGCGCGTGAGCCGCATGCTCGTGGCGTACACGCTCACCCCGAGCACGATCGCCGGTAGCCACAGATCACCCCAGTCGTTGCGTCCGCCGACCGTAGGTCTGAACCAGCCGAGTTGCACGGCGAGGAAATACTGCGCCAGGAACGCGAGGACGAAGATCGGCACAGCGACGAAGACGAGTGCGAGCACGAGCATCGAGTTGTCGAAGATACCGCCCTTGCCGAGCGCCGAGAACAGTCCGATGACAATCGCCAGGACGAACGCGATGCCCACGGCCATCACGGCGAGCCGCAATGTCACGGGGAACGTGCGAGCCAGAATGTCGCTGACCGGCTGACCGGAGAAACTCACTCCGAAATCGAGTCGGAAGATGCCGGCGATGTAGTAGAAGTACTGCACGACGAACGGCTCATCGAGGTGATAATGCTCGCGCAGGCGCTCGAGAACAGCCGGGTTGGGCTGTCGGTCGCCGAACAGCGCCGCGATGGGATCACCGGGCATCGCGAAAACCATGAAATAGATCAGCAGGGTGGCGCCGAAGAACACCGGAATCGCCTGCAGGATCCGTCTGAGGATGTAAAAGGCCACCCTCGACCTCCCTTCGGGTACGGGCGCAAAGCGACGAGGCGATGGTGGTACACCACCGCCCCGTCGCCTGTCAGTGTCAGCCGACCTTAGTGATCTGTTCGTACAGTGGCACCGAGTTCCAGCCGAACTGGACGTTCTCCACGGTTTCGCTGTAGCCGCCGACCACGTTCGAGTACCACAGCGGCAGCGCCGGGAGGTCTCTCAGCAGCACTTCCTGCGCCTGCTGGAACAGCGAGTTGGCCTCCTCAGCATCTGTTGCCGAGATGCCCTCTGCGAGCAGCGAATCGAACTCCTCGCTGGAATAGTCGCCGTCGTTGGAGCCAGCGTTGGTCGCGTAGAGCGGCCCGAGGAAGTTGTACAGACCGGGGTAGTCGGCCTGCCAACCGGTGCGGAACGCGGTCTGGATCGTACGGTCCGTGATCAGCGCACGCGCTTCAGCAAAGGTCGGGTACGGAGCACCCGATGCTTCGATGCCGAGAGTGTTCTTGATCGAGTTTACGGTCGCGTCGACCCAGGCCTGGTGGCCACCGTCAGCGTTGTACGCGATCTGGAACTCTCCGCTCCAGGGGCTGATGGCGTCAGCCTGGGCCCAGAGCTCCACTGCCTTCTCCGGGTTGAACTCCAGTACCTCAGCACCTGCGAGCGAATCGGACCAGCCGTCGATGACCGGCGATGTGAAGTCGCTGGCCGGCGTGCGGGTGCCCTGGAAGATGACGTCGGTGATCTCCTCACGGTTGATCGACATGGACAGCGCCTGACGACGCAGGTTTCCTTCTTCGCCACCGAAATGCTCGAGTCGATCAGGGATCGTGAACGACTGGAAGATCGCTGCCGGCTGGTTCACGGCACGGTCGCCCAGGTCGGATTCGAAGGTCTCGAACGCCGAGTCGGGGATCGCGTCGAGCACGTCGAGCTCACCGGCCAGCAGGTCGTTGTACGCGGCGTCCTGCGAGGCGTAGAACGTGATGCTCAGGCCGCCGTTGGCCGGGGTGCGCGGACCGTCGTAGTCGGGGTTCGTGACCAGGTCGATGCCGACGTCATGCTGCCAGGCACCTTCACCGTCAAGCATGTAGGGGCCGTTGCCGATCGGGTTCTCACCGAACGTCTCGATGTCTTCGAACGCCACGTCGGGTAACGGATAGTAGGCCGAGTAGCCCAGGCGCTGGGCGAAGTCAGAAGCCGGCTTGTTCAACGCGATCGTGAACGTGTAGTCGTCGACCTGCTCCAAGCCGGTCAGTTCAGAGTCGGCGTCGTAGCTGAAGCCCTCGATATCTTCGAAGAAGTAGCTGGACAGCTGCTCGTTCGAGGCGAGTGCACCGTAGTTCCAGGCTTGGATGAAGTTATCGGCGGTGACCTCTTCACCGTCTGTGAAGGTGAGGCCCTCACGGATCTTCACCGTGAGGTGCTGCGGGTCTTCGACCGTGATCTCCTCGGCCACGTCGTTGAAGACCGCACCGTCAGCTGCGTAGCCGATGAGTCCGGCGAACATCGCGTCGAGGATCTTGCCGCCACCCACCTCATTCGTGTTGGTCGGGATCAGTGGGTTCTGCGGCTCGGAACCGTTGACAGTGATGATGGCGCTTGCGTCGCCGCCGTTGTCACCCGAGTCGTCCGTGTCGGAATCCCCACCACTGCTTGCACAGCCGGCGAGCGCCATGGCGCTCGCCGCAAGCAGTCCCACACCCGCCAGAGTGATCTTGTTTCGCTTCATTGCGTGCCCTCCTGTGGACCGTTACAGGCGCGTTCTGCGTCGAATGCACCGAGATGTCTCGAGGCTAACCCCACGGTCGACTGAACGATAGGTCTGTTAATCAACCGTTACTGAGTTGGTGCCCTTCGACTGCCCCGTGCACGAGTGGTGACCTTCGCTCGGAGGTCACCACTCGCGATGAGATCTAGGCGAACGCCTCGATCGGCGGGCAGGAGCACACCAGGTTGCGATCGCCATACGCCTGGTCGATACGGCGCACCGGCGGCCAGTACTTGGCGGCCACAAGCGCTGGCACCGGGTAGGCGGCATCCTCACGTGTGTACGCGTGGTCCCACTCCCCCGCGATCAGCGAGACAGCGGTGTGCGGCGCGTTCACCAGCGGGTTGTCTTCTGCGGGCCAGCGACCGGATGCCACGGCATCCGCCTCGCGCTTGATCATGATCATCGCCTCGATGAACCGATCGATCTCGCCGATATCCTCCGACTCGGTCGGTTCCACCATCAGTGTGCCCGGCACGGGGAACGACATGGTCGGTGCATGGAAGCCGTAGTCGATGAGTCGTTTAGCGACGTCGTCGACGGTGATGCCGGTGGCTTCCTTCAGCGGACGCAGATCCAAGATGCACTCGTGGGCAACCCGACCGCTCTCTCCCGTGTACAGCACCGGGAAGTGCTCGCCAAGGCGTGCGGCGATGTAGTTCGCCGACAGCACTGCGGCCGCTGTCGCATCGCGCAAGCCCGAAGCACCCATCATCCGGACGTACGACCACGAGATCGGCAGGATCCCCGCCGAACCGTAAGGCGCACCCGAAACCACTCCACCGCCGAACTCGTATCCGCCCGCATGCGTGGTGCGCTGTGCGAGCGGGTGCGACGGCAGATACGGCGCGAGATGGGCTTTGGCCGCGACTGGTCCGATACCCGGACCGCCACCGCCGTGCGGAATCGCGAACGTCTTGTGCAAATTCAGATGCGAGACATCCCCGCCGAGGTCGCCGAAGCGCGCGTAACCGAGCAGTGCGTTGAGGTTCGCTCCGTCGACGTACACCTGACCGCCGGCGTCATGCACGGCGGAGGTGATCTCGACGACGTCCTGCTCGTACACACCGTGCGTGGACGGGTAGGTGATCATCAGGGCTGCGATCGACTCGGCATTGACCGCGATCTTCGCGCGCAGATCATCGAGATCGACGTTGCCCATCTCATCGCACGCGACGACGACGACCTTCATTCCCGCGAGCACTGCGGAGGCGGCGTTGGTGCCGTGCGCGGAGGACGGGATCAGACAGACGGTGCGATGCTCGTCGCCGTTCGCGAGGTGGTAGCTGCGGATCGCGAGGAGACCGGCGAGCTCACCCTGCGAGCCGGCGTTCGGCTGCAGCGAGACCGCATCGTACCCGGTGACCTCGGCCAGCCAGGCTTCCAGCTGGTCGATCATCTCGAGATATCCCGCAACATCGGATGCCGGTGCGAACGGGTGGATGCCGGCGAACTCTGGCCAGGTGATCGCGGCCATCTCTGTGGCAGCGTTGAGCTTCATCGTGCACGAGCCCAGCGGGATCATGCCACGATCGAGCGCGTAGTCACGGTCGGCGAGGCTCTTCAGATACCGCATCATGGCGGTCTCGGAGCGGTGCACGTGGAAGACGGGGTGCGTGAGGTACTCGTCGGTGCGTTGCAGGGACTCCGGAAGTGCCCCGCGCGATCCGGTTCCGAAGAACCCGAAGGTGCGCTCCTGGGTGCCGCCGAAGAGAGTGGCGACACGGTGCAGTTCCGCGACGGTGGTCGTCTCGTCGACCGAGATTCCGATGGTGGTGTCATCCACGAGGTGCAGCAGGATGCCCTGCTCCTCGTGGGCACGGGCAACGATCGTCGCAGCTTCTGCGGTGCGTACGGTCAGCGTGTCGAAGAAGGCGTCGTGCACGACCTCTGCGCCGGCGTCCGTCACCCAGTCGCGCAGCATGGATGCCTTCGCGGCGACCTCGCCTGCAATCGCTCGCAGCCCGTCCGGCCCGTGATAAACCGCGTACATCGCCGCCATGACTGCCAGCAGCACCTGCGCGGTGCAGATGTTGCTCGTCGCCTTCTCGCGGCGAATATGCTGCTCGCGCGTCTGCAGCGAGAGACGGTACGCGGGCTTGCCATCGGCATCCACCGAGACACCAACGAGGCGACCGGGAAGCTGGCGCTCGAGGCCTGAGCGCACAGCCATGTAGCCGGCGTGTGGTCCGCCGAAGCCCATCGGCACACCGAATCGCTGCGTGGTGCCCACCGCGACGTCCGCGCCGAGCGAGCCCGGCGAGGAGATCAGCGTGAGCGCCAGCAGGTCGGCTGCCACGACCGCGAGGCCGCCTGCGACGTGAGCGGCGTCGATGACGGCGCTCGGGTCCCAGACCCGGCCGGATGCTGCGGGGTACTGCACGAACACGCCGAACAGTTCATCCGGCAGAGATTCTCCGCCAGCCAGGTCGCGTTCGACCAGCTCGATGCCCAGCGCTGAAGCGCGGGTCTCGAGCAGCGCCTTCGTCTGCGGGAACGCATCCGCGTCGACCACGAACACGCTGGACTTCGCCTTCGAGGCGCGCCGTGCCAGCAGCATCCCCTCGGCGACGGCCGTGGATTCATCGAGCATCGACGCGTTGGCGGTCGACAGCCCGGTGAGGTCGGCGACCATCGTCTGGAAGTTGATGAGCGCCTCCAGCCGGCCCTGTGAGATCTCCGGCTGGTACGGCGTGTACGCCGTATACCAGGACGGATTCTCGAGGACACCCCGCTGAATCACACTCGGGGTAAGCGTGCCGTAGTAGCCGAGGCCGATCATCGACCGGCTCACCCTGTTGCGAGATGCGAAGCCGCGCAGTTCGGCGAGTGCTTCCGCTTCCGTGGCAGCCGGCGGAATCGCTGATGTCCCGGACGCGTCCGAGAAGATCGATGCGGGAACGGCGCTGCGCATCAGAGCATCGATGGGGGCATCAGCATCGGCAACACCGAGAGCTTCCAGCATGATTCGCTGGGTCTCTGCTGTCGTCCCGATATGACGATCGGAGAATCGGGTCTTCAAGGAATCAACCCTCCGTCAGTGCGACGTAGGCATCGCGGTCCAGCAGTGCGTCTGCGGCGCCATCAGCAACGGACATCTTGATGAGCCAGCCGCCCTCGAAAGGGGCGCTGTTGACCAGGGAGGGGTCATCGACGACCGCCTCGTTAACCTCGGTGACCGTGCCGGCGAGAGGCGCGTAGATTTCTCCCACCGACTTGGTCGATTCGACCTCGCCGACGACCGTACCCGCTTCGAGTTCGGTGCCGACGTCGGGCAGCTCGACGAACACCACGTCGCCCAGCTTCTCCGCGGCGTAGTCGGTGATGCCAATGGTCACCGTCGTGCCGTCAACAGCGAGCCATTCGTGCTCTTCGGTGTACTTGAGTGCGGTGAGATCGGTCATTTCTTCCTCCGGTAGAAAGGCAGGGCGGTAACGGTTGCGGGAATCTTCTTTCCTCGGATGTCGAGGAAAACGGCGGTGCCCTCTTCAGCTGATGAGGGATCGATGAATGCCATGGCGATCGGATGCCCGAGCGTCGGGCTGAGCGCGCCGCTGGTGATTTCGCCGAGCGCAGTGCCGTCTTCGGTGACGACGGCGTAGCCTGCACGACCGGCACGCTTGCCTTCGGCGGCGAGTCCGACGAGCACGCGCGCATCGTCGTCAGCGGTGACAGCGTCCTTGCCGACGAATGCTTCCTTCTCGGATGCCACAACGCGTCCGAGCCCCGCTGAAGCAGGCTTCGTCATAAGCGACAGCTCATGCCCGTACAGCGGCATGCCCGCCTCGAGACGCAGAGTGTCGCGGGCTGCGAGGCCAGCGGGAACGATGCCGTGGGCCTCGCCCCCTGCCAGCACCGCGTCCCAGAGCGCGACGGCGTCTTTGCTGCGGACGAGCAGTTCGAAGCCGTCTTCACCGGTGTATCCGGTGCGGGCAACGATGAGGGGTTCGCCGTTGTAGCGAGCTGACGCCCAGGCGTAGTACTTCTGCTCGTCCCACGGGATGCTGAGCTCGGTGATTCCCGAGACCTCGGCGACGATCCTCTCGGAGGCAGGGCCCTGAATGGCGAGCAGTGCGTAGGAGTCGGACACATCCTCGACGGCGACGTCGAAGGCCCCAGTGCGGGCGGGCAGCGCCTCGGCGACGGCATCCCGGTTTCCGGCATTGGAGATGATCAGGAAGCGACTCTCGGCCAGGCGATAAACGATGACGTCATCGATGATGCCGCCGTTTTCGGCGAGCAGCAGCGAGTACTTCGCCTTACCGATCGTCATCGTCGATAGCCGCCCGGCGAGTGCGTAGTCGAGGTAGGCCGCGGCATCCGGTCCCCCGACGGTGAACTCAGCCATGTGCGAGATGTCGAACAGACCGGCCGCCTGACGCACAGCATGATGCTCGGCGAGGTCGGAGGTATAGCGCACCGGCATCTGCCAGCCGCCGAAGTCGGTGAAGGATGCGCCGAGCGACTCATGTCGCTCGCGAAGCGGGGTGAATCGGGCCTGGGTCATGGAGTTCTCCCGTATAGATCGGAAGGATGCCGTACGGAATGCACGGTATCCGAGAACTCCCCCTCTGTCATGTGCCTGAGAGTTTCACCCTTCGACAGGCTCAGGGAGCAAATCGGGGGCTTTCACCGTCGGCGGATGCGGAGCATCACTTTTCAGAGTGGCCGGAAGCGGGCGGTACGCGGTACCTGAGAGATTGGCGGGGAGGCTTGCTCCTTCGGTGCCCGGCTGCACTCACCGGGGCTCTCCCGCACGCTTCGTGGGGCCGTCTTCAGTTATGCCCCCACTCTACCGTCCCTCGGCCGAAGCGATCGCACGCATGACTGCCGCGTGCCCGCACTCATAGACTCAGGACGTGACCTCACCCACCGGCAGCTCCGACGCGATCCGCGTCGCCGTCTCGACCGTGATCTTCTCGCTCCGCGGCGGAACCGACGGAGACCGACTGATGCTGCCACTGGTCCGGCGCACGCGCGAACCGTACCGGGACTCCTGGGCGCTGCCCGGAGGATGGCTGGACCCCGCCGAAGATCTGGATGCCGCAGCATCTCGAACCCTCGCCGAGACAACCGCCCTCAAGCCGAGCTACCTCGAACAGCTATACACGTTCGGTGACGTCGACCGTTCCCCCACACGGACGATCTCGATCGTGTACTGGGCACTGCTTCGTTCTGACCTCGTCGACGCGCAGCGCGCGGGAGCGGATGCCCCGGAGAACGTGGAGTGGTTCGATGTGGACGCCATGCCGCAACTCGCGTTCGACCACAACCGCATTGCCGAGTACGCGCTGTGGCGACTGCGGAACAAGGTCGGATACAGCTGGATCGGCGCCGGAGTGCTGCCTGATGAGTTCACCCTCACGGAGCTGCGCGAGGTGTATGAGACGGTACTCGGGCGCAGGCTAGACCCGTCGAACTTCCGTCGCCTGCTGGAGGGGTCAGCCGAATTGATCCCAACCGAATCGTTCCGCACCGGCAAGCACCGCCCCGCTCGGCTTTTCCGACTCGCCACGGCGGACTGAACCCGTCAGTTCCCGTTGCCTCGCACTCCGGCGATTGCACTTAAGGTCGATTCGACATAATGTGAACCCACACACTAAGTGTCGAAGTGACCAGAAGGCGGCGCCCGATGCCCACGCTCAACCTCCGAACGATCAATCCCTCTGTCGATCACGCGATCCAGGCGATCGTCACGGGCGCATCCACGGATGAAACCTGCAACACGGATCTGGCCGCCGCCCCCTGGACGTTCGACAGCGTCCCCGGCTATGGTCCCGGTTCCTCAATGGGTGATGTCATCCCGACCGGCACTCCCCGCCAGGGCGAGCTGCCCGTCGAGTATCGCGAAGCCGACGAAGAAGCTCTTCACGAGCGCATCCGCGCTGCCAAGCAGACTCTCGGCGACCGCGTCGTCGTGCTGGGCCACTTCTACCAGCGCGAAGAGGTCGTGCGCCACGCCGACTATGTCGGCGACTCCTTCCAACTCGCAAACGCTGCGCTGGAGCATCCGAATGCTGAGGCAATCGTCTTCTGCGGCGTGCACTTCATGGCCGAGACGGCCGACCTGCTCTCCACCCCCGACCAGGCCGTGATCCTGCCGAACCTCGCCGCCGGATGCTCCATGGCCGACATGGCCGACATCGATCAGGTAGAGGACTGCTGGGAGCAGTTGGCCGATGTCTTCGGCGATCTGGATGCCGTCGACGCGGACGGTCGCGTACCGGTGATCCCCGTGACCTATATGAACTCCTCGGCTGCGATCAAGGGATTCGTCGGACGCCACGGCGGAATCGTGTGCACATCCTCCAACGCGGAGACCGTCTTGGAGTGGGCGTTCGAACGCGGGCAGCGTGTGCTGTTCTTCCCCGACCAGCATCTCGGACGCAACACCGCGAAGGCCATGGGGGTATCGCTTAACCAGATGCCGATGTGGAATCCGCGTCGTCCCCTCGGCGGTTCCAGCGCCGGCGAGCTCGTCGAGTCGAAGGTCATTCTGTGGCACGGCTTCTGCTCTGTGCACCGCCGATTCACGGTCGCGCAGATCGATCAGGCCCGTGCCGAGCATCCTGATGTGCGCGTGATCGTGCATCCGGAGTGCCCGATGGAGGTTGTGGACGCCGCCGATGAGGCCGGGTCCACCGACTACATTCGCCGCGCGATCGCCGGTGCGACAGAGCCGACGACCTTCGCGATCGGCACCGAGATCAACCTCGTCCGTCGCCTGGCAGCGCAGCATCCGCAGCATGAGATCTTCTGCCTGGATCCGGTGGTCTGCCCGTGCTCGACGATGTATCGCATCCATCCCGGATATCTGGCCTGGGTGCTGGAAGAGCTCGTCGCCGGGCGCGCGCCGAACCGCATTCAGGTAGCCGCTGATGTCGCAGATCCGGCACGCACGGCTCTCGAGCGGATGCTGGCCGCAAAGCCCCGCGGATGAACCTCGTTGTCGCAGGATCCGGCATCGCGGGATTGACCGCTGCGCTGCATGCGCAACAGTCCGGGCACTCCGTCACGCTCGTGACGAAGGATGCACTCGGTGGCGGATGCACCCCGCTTGCGCAGGGAGGTGTCGCCGGCATCTACGGCCCCGGTGACTCGCCTCGGCAGCATGCCGCGGACACCCTCGACGCCGGTGCAGGACTATCGGATGCGATGGCCGTCGCTGTGCTCGTGGGCGAGGGATCGGCTCGCATCGCCGAATTGATCGCGCGCGGTGTCGCATTCGACCGGGACGTCAATGGCACGCTGCTACTCGGGCGCGAAGCAGCCCATTCTCACGCCCGCATCGTGCACGCCGGCGGCGATGCGACCGGCGCCGAGATCTCCCGTGCACTGATCGCGCAGGTACACGATCGCGGCATCGACATCGTCGAGCATGCGTTCCTGCTCGATCTCCTCGTCGAGCAGGGTGCTGTGCGCGGCATCCGGATGCTGCACCACGGCGTGACGCTCGACATCACAGCGGATGCGGTGATTCTGGCAACCGGCGGCGGAGGACAGCTGTATCAGCACACGACCAATCCGCTCGGTGCGACCGGCGATGGGATCGCCGCCGCCATCCGTGCCGGCGCCGCTGTGGCGGACCTGGAGTTCGTACAGTTCCACCCCACGGTGCTGGCCGCGGGCGGATCGTTTCTCATCTCCGAAGCCGTGCGCGGCGAAGGCGCGACGCTGATCGACGACCAGGGTCGGCGGTTCGTGTTCGACAGCCACCCTGACGGTGAGATGGCGCCACGCGATGTGGTGGCCGGGGCCATCGCGAGGCAGGCGGGGTTGCAGCGCTCTCCCGTCCGGCTGGATGCCACCATGATCGGTGCGGCGCGGCTCGCCCAGCGCTTTCCGACGATCGACCGGTCAACGCGCGAGCGCGGGTTCGACTGGGCCCGGGAGCCGATCCCGGTGACGCCGGCCGCGCACTATCTGATGGGCGGCATCCGCACGGATCTCGACGGACGCACCAGCATCCCCGGTCTCTTCGCCGTAGGAGAGACGGCCTGCACCCGAGTCCACGGCGCCAATCGCCTCGCTTCCAACTCGCTCTTGGAGGCCGCAGTCTTCGCCGCTCGCGCCGCCGCGGCCGCCGCCGTGCCCGCCGCGCGTTCCGCACGCGTCGCGCCCGCACCCGCCGCGCGTTCCGCACGTTCCGCGCGTTCCATCCCGCTCCGGTCGCAGTTCACGTCGCTAAAACCCGCGAATAGCGACACGAACTGCGACCGGAGCGGAGGGTTTGCGCACTCGCGAGGCCTTCTGCAGGAACTCATGTGGGATCGGGTCGGGCTCGTTCGCACCCCGGACGGCCTCGCCGAAGCGCTGACCAGCATCCGATCCTGGGCCGCAACAGCACCGGCGCCGGCATCCGTTGCCGACTACGAAACCGCTAACCTTCTCACCGTGGCCGAAGCCGCCGCATCCGCTGCTCTCGCTCGCACCGAATCGGTCGGCGCACACCAGCTCTCCCGCGAACCCGCTCTGATCGGAGCCTGATGCTCACTGCCGCCACTCTCACCCGCATCGTCGGCGCAGCCCTCGAAGAGGACGCCCCCTGGGGTGACATCACCAGCACGGCGCTGCTGCCCGCCGATGCCACGGCAGCTGCCGACCTCGTTGCCCGCGAACCCGGCACCTTCAGCGGCGGCGACGTGTTCGCGGCTGCATTCGCCCTCACCGATCCGACACTCGAGGTCGACGTGCACGTCGGCGACGGTGACGTCTTCGCACCGGGCGATGTGCTCGCGTCCGTTTCAGGTTCGGCCCGCAGCATCCTGACCGCCGAACGCGTCGCGCTGAACTTCACCCAGCGGATGAGCGGCATCGCAACGCTGACTGCGCAGTACGTCCAGGCCGTCGCCGGAACTGGCGTCCGCATCGCCGATACCCGCAAGACGACGCCGGGCTTGCGCGCCTTCGAGCGGCAGGCGGTGGTCTCCGGCGGCGGCAGCAATCATCGCTATTCACTTTCGGATGCTGTGATGGCCAAGGACAACCACCTCGCCGTTCTGCAGCGCTCCGGCGTAGACCTGGCCACCGCACTGCGCGAAGCACTGTCGCGGTTGCCGCACACCACACACGTCGTGGTCGAAGTGGATCGCCTCGATCAGGTCGGTGCGGTCCTCGACGGCGGGGCACACACCGTGTTGCTTGACAACTTCTCCCTCGACGATCTGCGCGCCGGGGTCGAACTGATCGGCGAGCGGGCGACGGTCGAAGCATCCGGTGGTGTGAACCTCGACACCGTGCGGGCCATCGCTGAAACCGGTGTCGATGTCATCTCCGTCGGCGCGCTCACCCACTCCGCCCGCGCATTGGATCTCGGTCTGGATGTGCGCATCGCCTGATCGGCGGTTTCGTCTGATGCTCTATCTCGATCATGCTGCGACATCTCCGGTGCGCCCGGAGGTGCTCGAGGCTATGCGTCCCTATCTCACCGGTGTGTTCGGCAACCCGTCCAGTCATCACACCGCCGGCGAAGCTGCGGCGAGCGCGCTGGAGGATGCCAGAGCACGGGTCGCACGGATTCTGGGTATGCGCGCGGGCGATGTGATCTTCACCTCCGGCGGTACCGAAGCGAACAATCTCGCGGTGAAGGGCATCGTCCTTTCCGCCCTGGCTCGCGGACGCCGCCACATTGTGACGACGGCAATCGAGCACGAGTCGATTCTGGAGTCCGTCGAGTATCTGCGGCGTTTTCATGCCGTCGAGGTGACCTGCGTTCCTGTGATGGATACGGGCCGGCTCACCCCGGACGCGCTGGCCGAAGCGCTGCGCGACGACACGGCTCTCGTCTCGCTGGGTCACGCGAACAACGAGATCGGGACGGTGCAGCCTGTTGCCGCTCTTGCCGCTGTGGCCACGGCCGCCGGAGTGCCGCTGCACGTGGATGCCGTGCAGTCGGCCGGATGGCTGCCGCTCGGCGATCTGGGTGCTGCTGCGATGTCCATCGCCGGGCACAAAATCGGCGCCCCCAAAGGCATCGGCGCGCTCGGTGTGCGTGCACGCATCCCGCTGGAGCCGTTGCTGCACGGCGGCGGACAGGAGCGCGGGCATCGCTCGGGAACCCAGAACGTCGCCGGCGCCGTGGGCCTGGCCGTCGCACTGGAGTTGGCCGAGGCAGAGCGCTTGACAGCATCCACACGCATCGGCGAGCAGACCGCCCGCTTCATCGCTGCCGTCCTCGCGGAGGTTCCGCAGGCTGCACTCACCGGCGACCCAGTGCACCGACTGCCGGGGTCCGCGAGCTTCACTTTCGCCGGGACCAGCGGCGAGGCGGTACTGCTGGAGCTTGAGCGCCGCGGCGTGATCTCCTCCAGCGGCTCGGCCTGTGCGGCAGACAGCGACGAGCCGTCGCACGTGCTGCTGGCCTGCGGCGTGCCGGCCGCGGTGGCGCAGACATCCGTGCGCTTCACCTTCGGGCGTGCACCGCTGGCAGATGCGGCCCCGGCTCAGCTCGCACACCTGGTTGCCGCGGCTGTCGCCACCGTCGCCACCGGTTCATAACTCCTGAAAACTGGCCCGCATGCCGGACCGGAGCCGCGTCTTTCCGGCCCCGCCGAACAGCTGTCGCGAATTCTTCAGGAGTTGTGCACAGAGGAGGGACCATAAACTCGGAACGTGACGAACACCTCCGCCCCGATCGTGACGTTGATCGTCCCCGGCCGAAACATCGACGCCTACGCTCCGGCGGCGATCGCCTCATTGCAGGCGCAGACCGAGCCGCGCTGGCGCGCCATCCTCATCGACGATGGTTCAACAGACACCACCGGCGCGATCATCGAGCACGCCGCCACCGAGGACGACCGGCTCACGGTCGTCCGACACGAGACGTCCCGGGGCTTGGGCGCCGCCCGCAACGCCGGCCTCGACCTGGTCGACACACCGTTGCTGGGCTTCCTCGACGCAGATGACGAACTCACCCCCACAGCGCTTGCCCGTCTCACCGGTACTCTGGCCGAAACAGGCAGCGACTTCGTGGCCGGCGCCTACGTGCGCTCACGGCCACAGGGGCGTGCCTACGTTCCGGGACGCGTGCAGCCTTGGACTGCGGCCGCTACCGACCCGGCTCGTCTGCGCACAACGATCCTCGAGCATCCGCGCGCTTCGGCGAACATCGTCGCCTGGTCAAAGATCAGCCGTGCGGACTTCTGGTCACAGATGCGCTTTCCCGAAGGTGTCGCCTACGAGGATCAGATCGTGGCGCAGCAGATGTATACCCGCGCCGCGACGTTCGATGTCATCCCGGATGTCGTGGTGCATTGGCGGCTGCGTGCCGATGGCACATCCATCACCCAGGGCAAGTCACAGCTGCCGGTGCTGCGGGATTATCTGGCGGCGCTGCGCGGCGGCATCCGTGTGCTGCATGAGGCCGGGGCAACGGCGGCTGTCAGCGCCAGACTCGAGCTCATCCTCGCCATGGATCTGCCGCCGCTTCAGGCGATCGCCAGCACGCACCCGGACCCCGCTTACGCGGCTGAGGTGACCGCGTTCCTGCACGAGCTGCACGATTTGCCGGAGTTCGCCGACGCTCACCCCGATCCGAACATCACGGCCGCGCTCGCCTGGTGACACACCCCGCACTGCCCTCTGATTGGAACCCTGTGGACGACTACCTCGCTGAACTCTTCTCCCTTCGAAACCGCACCGCTGTCATCACCGGAGGCAGCTCCGGAATCGGTCGCGGCATCGCACTCGCGCTCGGCCGCGCCGGGGCATCTGTCGTCATCGTCGCGCGGGGTAGCGAGCGCATCGCCGAGACAGTACGCGAACTGTCGGATGCCGGGTGTCGGGCTGCGGGCGTCGTCGGAGATCTGAGTACGCGTGACGGCATCCTCTCGGCTGCTGAGGCTGCCGCCGAACCATTCGGCGAGCCGGACATCCTCGTGAACTCGGCCGGAATCAACATCCGCCCGCCCTTCGCGCAGATCACCCAGGCCGACTGGGATGCCACGATGACGGTGAATGCTCTCGCGCCGTTCCTGCTCGGCCAGCGCTACGCAGCGGGCATGGCCGAGCGCGGGTTCGGCCGTCTCATCCACATCAGCTCGCAGCAAGCGCATCGAGCGTTCGTCGGCAGCGGTGTCTACGGCGTCTCCAAGGGCGCCGTGGAGTCCCTCATGCGCTCGGAGGCCGAAGCATGGGGCGACCGCGGCATCACCAGCAATACGCTGGTTCCGGGCTTCGTGCTCACCCCGCTGAACGCTCGCCTGCAGGAGGACCCTCAGCAGGTTGAGCAGCTGGCCGCTCGTACACTGATCGGCCGCAACTCGGTGCCGGGCGACTTCGCCGGCGCCGCGGTGTTCCTCGCCAGCGCCGCGGCGGCATATGTCACCGGCCACTCGCTGTTCGTCGACGGCGGCCTGTCAGCGCACTGAGCGCACGCCGCTTAGCCTGCGATACCTGCTGGCACCGGCTGGGAGTGGTGCGGGGTATCGCCGAGCTGTGCCTGCAGCCGCCACAGCTGCACTTTCAGCTGCTCGCGCAGCTCGGCGTAAGCAGGGTCGAGGTAGACGTTGTTGAGCTCTTCCGGGTCGGCCTCGAGATCGTACATCTCCCACTCCGGTGGGTACGAGTGCGGTGATGCCCCGGGAAGGCCGAGACCGTCGTTGTAGAAGTAGATGAGCTTGTGGCGTTCGGTGCGGATGCCGTAGTGCGCGAGCGCGTGGTGGTCGACGTCGTCGTTCTCGAAGTACCGGTAGTACATCGCCTCGCGCGTCGGGCGTTCGGGGTCGTCGGTCAACTGCGGGACGATGCTGACCCCCTGCATCCGGTCAAGCGCGTCGACGCCGGCGAAATCGAGGATCGTCTGGGCGAAGTCGACGTTCGTGACGATCTGCTCCACCGGTTGCTCCCGCACCGGGATGCGCGCGGGGTAGCTCATCACGAGCGGCATCCGCAACGATTCGTCGTACATGAACCGCTTGTCGAACCAGCCGTGATCGCCGAGGAAGAAGCCCTGATCTGAGGTGTACATCAGCAGCGTGTCGTCGAACTGCTCCCTGTCGCGCAGCCAGTCGATGACGCGCCCGACGTTGTCGTCGACGGATGCCACGCACGCGAGGTAGTCCTCCATGTAGCGCTGGTACTTCCACACGGCCGCCTGCTCGTATGTCAGCCCCTCGGGCGGGGCGACCTTGAGGTCGGTCAGTGTCAGGTGGTCGGCGATGCGCATAGCTGCGCGGTGCGCGGCAGATGACCGCGTCGCGTAGTCGTCGTCGAACGTTGCCGGCAATGGGATCGGGTCGCTGTACATGCCCTTGTGCTTCTCATCCGGCTCCCACGGGCGGTGCGGGGCTTTGTGGTGCAACAGCAGACACCAGGGCTCGTCCCCCTCCTGCTTATCGAGCCAGGCGAGGGCGACGTCGGTGAGCACATCGGTGGCGTAGCCGGGTTCGATGCGGATGCCGTCCTCGGTGAGGATCTGCGGGTCGAAGTACTCCCCCTGGTTTCGCAGCACGGCCCAGTAGTCAAAGCCCTGCGGGTCGTGCCCCTCCCCCTCACCCATGTGCCATTTTCCGACGACGGCGGTGCGGTAGCCTGCCTCGCGCAGCTGTGAGATGAACGTCGGCTGGCTGGCGTCGATCGGTGTGTGCAGAGTCGTCACGCCGTTGATGTGGCTGTACGTGCCAGTGAGGATCGATGCGCGGCTGGGGGTGCACAGCGCGTTCGTGCAGAAACAGTTGTCCAGTCGCACCCCGGCCTGGGCGATCTCGTCGATGCGCGGTGTGGAGTTCACTGCCGATCCGTACGCGCTGATGGCGTGCGAGGCGTGGTCGTCCGTGAGGATCAGGACGATGTTGGGGCGCTTGGATGCGGTGTTCATACAGCTCAATCGTTCGGCAATGCAGGGGGGTGCCCTGCCAGCGCGTGATCGCCACGGCCGGCAGGGCAAGGATGAAGAAAGTTCTACTTGCCTGCGGCGACGAACGCGTCGCCCAGGTAGTAGGTCGAGGCGTCAGTGGCGTCTTCGAGCTTATCCGCCGAGACGAAGTACTCATTCAAGCTCGTGAGCCAGGTAGCCACTGTGCCGTCCGCGGTGAGGTCGTCAAGCTCGGACGAGGTCAGGTACTTGGCGTTGGCGGCATCCGAAGCGAATGCATCCGCATCGCCCTTGAGCATCGCGGCGGTGATCTCGATCGTCTCGTCGAGGTTCGCGACGCGGAAGTCCATGGCATCGCGCAACACGGCCAGCACGGCCTCGGTCGCCTCCGGGTGTGCCTCGGTGAACTTCGGGTTTGCGACGATGGCACTGGGGAATGCGACCTGGTCGGCGAAGTCTTCGTTCTCGGCGAGGATCTCCAGGTCCGGCACCTGCTCCTGGATCGTGTCGATCAGCGGGAACCAGATCCCGGCGGCGTCGACCTGACCGGACGCGAACGCCGATACGACGGTGGCCGGATCCATGGCGACCTTCTCGACATCATCGATGGTCATTCCGGCATTTTTGAGCGCCATCGTCAGGATCATGTCACCCGACGTTCCTTCCGGAACGGCGACTTTCTTGCCCTTGAGGTCCTCGACCGAGGTGATTCCGGGCTGAGCGATCACACGATCGGCGTTTCCGAGGCTGTTGATCATCGCGACCTGCGCTTCACCGGATGCTGGCAGCCACATGGCACCGGGTCCGATGTATCCGAAGTCGAGGTTGTCCGTGCCCAGCGCCTGGATCTGGAGCGGGCCATTGGTGAACACGGGCGTCTCGACCTCGAGCCCGTGTTCCTCCCACAGGCCCTGCTCGTCGGCGATCGCGAGCAGGCTCGCACCGTTGAAGTCAGCGATGTAGCCGACGCGGACTTTCGGGAACTCCACCGCTTCGGGGGCGGATTCGCCCTCGGCGGCGGGGCTGCTGCTCGCGCAGCCGGTAAAGGTGAGAGTCGCGGCAGCAATCAAGGCAGCGGCAGCAATGCCGCGCCGGCGCAGAATGCGTGTCATGGGTTTTCCTCTGGGTTGGGGCCGTCAGGCGACGGCGGCTGTGGCCCGGTGGCCGGGGTTCTGGTGGTAGACGGCGCTCCAGACGCGATTGCGCAGTTCGGTGAATTCCGCGCTCAATCGCATCTCTTCGGTACGCGGATAGGGCAGATCGACATCGATGACCTCGTAGATGCGGCCAGGTCGTGCTGCCATCACGACCACACGGTTGGCGAGGAACACGGCCTCGTCGACGTCGTGCGTGATGAACATGACGGTGCGCTTCTCCTGGCTCCACGTCTGCAGCAGCTGCTCTTGCAGCTTCACTCTGGTGAGCGCATCGAGCGCGCCGAAGGGCTCATCCATGAGCAGGATGCTGGGATCCACCGCGTAGGCACGCGCGATGGCACAACGCTGCTTCATGCCTCCGGAGAGCATTTTCGGCAGCGCATCGGCGAAGTCGGTCAGCCCGACCATCTCGATGAAGTGATCGGCCTTGGCACGGCGGTCGACCGCCTTCATCCCGGCGGTCTTGAGTCCGAACTCGACGTTCTTGCGCACCGTCAACCAGGGAAATAGCGCGTACTGCTGGAAGATCACACCGCGTTCGGGTCCGGGACCCGCCACGGCTTCACCATCGACGAGCGCCTCGCCGCTGGTGGGCATGTCGAGCCCGGCGAGGATGTTCATCAGCGTGGATTTACCGCAGCCGCTGGGGCCGACGACGGTGACGAACTCATTGTCGGCGACGTCGAGCGACACGTTGTCGAGCGCGACGAAGGTGTCGCCCTTGAGGTCGAAGGTCTTGGTGACACCGCGAACGCTGATGCGGGCGGTTTGCGTGTTCGAGTTCATCGGCGTTCCTGCCATCCTGTGAGTCGGCGTTCAGCGAGCAGCAGCAGTCGGTCCATCACTAGACCGAGCACGCCGATCACGATGAGGCCGACGAATATCGTCTCGATCTCGTAGTACAGCTGCGCGTACTGCATCCGATATCCCAAGCCCTGCTGCGCGGCGATGAGCTCGGCGGCGACCAGGGTCGCCCAGGAGGCACCGAGGCCGACACGCATGCCGACGAGGATGAAGGGTACGGATGCCGGCACCACGACGCGCACGAAGATCGTGCCGTCCTTGGCTCCCAGCACGCGGGCGGCGTTGATGAGTGTCTTGTCGACGTCGACGACGCCCTGGAAGGTCGAGATCACGCAGGAGAAGAAGGCCGCCAGGAAGATAACGAGAATCTTCGGCTCTTCACCGATTCCCAGCAGCACGATCGCGAGGGGAATGATCGCCAGCGGCGGGATCGTGCGGAAGAACTGGATCCACGGCTCGATCACGGCGCGCGCCGATACGTACCAGCCCATCAGGAATCCGACCGGAATCGCCACGGCAGTACCCAGCGCGAAGCCGATGAGCACGCGGGTGAGGCTCGCACCGATATCGGCGATCAGCGTTCCATCGGCGGTGAGCTCCCAGGCCCGGACCGCAACTGCCGGCGGCGTCGGCAGGTTGAAGCCGACGAGCGACAGTACCCACCACAGACCGACTCCCAGCACGACGCTGGCCGTGCTGAGTACCAGGGTGAAGCGGCGTTTCCTCGTGCGGCGCCGGCGCTGGGGTCCGTCGCCCGTGGATCCTGTTGCCAGGGTCGAGGTCGCTGTCTCCGGCGGCGCAGTGGTGCTTACGGCGCTCACCGGCTCGGTCCTGATCGTCGTACGGTGTTCATCAGTCGTCCTTCGGGTCATGTCGATTGCGGCTGCGTCGAGCCGGAGGGGTAGCCGCTGAGCACGGGAGTGCGCCGGAGCAGCGCGACGATTCCGCCGATCGCGCCACCTTCGTCGCCGAGCGCAGTTCGGCGCACGCGCGGGCCGCGTCCGCCTACCGGCAGCAGTTCGTAGGAGACGGTTTCTGCGACCTGCTGGATGAGGGCATCCGAGATCATCGCTACTTCTCCACCGACGACGATCTCCGCCGGGTTGAGTGCGACGGCCAGCCCGCCGAGCACCTGTCCGACAGCGACGCCGGTCTCGCGGATGACTCCGAGCACGATCGGGTCACCATGCTCAGCTGCGACCTGCATGTCGGCGAGCGTCGTTACCGCGGCGCCCGCGGTCCGGCAGCGTTCGAGGATGGCGTCGATGGATGCGACGGTCTCCAGGCATCCGCGCTTACCGCAGCGGCACAGCGTGCTGACGCCGTTGACGGTCATGTGCCCAAACTCGCCGGAGATCCCCGTCGATCCGGAGACCAGTCGGCCGTCGATGATGAGGCCACCACCGATGCCGAAAGACAACCGCAGGTAGAGCAGATGGCCGACAGCGCCGGCAGTGTGCCAGGTTGCTTCGGCGAGCGCGGCAAGGCGCGTGTTGTTGTCGAGCAGCACATCGGCGGCGAACCGCTCGGAGAAGGACCGGCGCACGAGGTCGGCACCGACGTGGCGAGCACGGTCGAGGGGTTCGTCTTCGTCGTGCGGCACCCGCGAGGAGAATGGTCCCGGCAGACCGACGGCGATGCCGAGCACACCGTCCAGGTGGATATCGGCTTCCGCGCTCATTGATTCGATCAGCGCAAAAGCCGCTTCGATGCGCGTTTCCCAGCGCGAGGAGCTGTCGTATTCGGCGGAGTCGGAGGCGATAAGTTCACGTGCGGCATTGGCGACGGCGACGCGAACCAGGCTGTGCCGAAAGTCGACGCCGATGTACTGACCTGCGGACGGATCCAGACGCAGCTTATTTGCCGGGCGTCCGCGACCGACCGCGGCTTCCCGAGGCGGAAGGCTCGAGATGACACGGCGCCGCAGCAGGCTCGATGTGATCTCGGACAGTGTGGTCCGTGACAGCCCGATGTACGCTGCCAGCTCCGTTCGTGTCAGCGAGCCGTGCTCGCGCAACGCCTGCAGAACCCGATCCTCGTGGGTTCTGCGGACGAGTGCTTGCACTCCGATCGGCGTTGACATGGGGACAACAGTAGAAGCCGCGATTTTTTCCATCAACCCTCCGACATAATTCAATCTGAAAAATGTAAGGGGTCCTCCCAGATCATCCTCCGGGAGCGATGATGGAGGCTGTTCAGGCCTCCGCGGGATACACGCGTGTGTCGTTGCTCGGCCCGTCCAGAAGCGGCACGGGAGCGGTGAGCGCGGCAACAGCATCTGCTCCGGCTGAGTCCTCCGGCGCACGGTCAGCGCGTCGATCAAGGAAAGCCGCGGCTACTCCCCCGGCGACGGTTCCCTCGACGATGGCCTCGGTTTCCAGGACGCGGGTTGCCGCAACCTGCTCGGCTGCGAGTTCGGAGTAGAGCCCGCCGCGCGCCAGCAGTTCGCTGTGCGTGCCCGACTCCACGATCCGCCCAGCTTCGAGCACATGGATGACATCGGCACCCATCACTGTCGACAGTCGATGTGCGATCGAGATGGTTGTGCGGCCCTTCGCCGCCTCATCGAGAGCTGTCTGCACGACACGTTCCGACACGGTGTCCAGCGCCGAGGTCGCTTCGTCCAGCAGGAGAACCGGCGGGTCCTTCAGCAGCACGCGCGCGATCGCGATGCGCTGCTTCTCGCCGCCGGAAAGGCGATAGCCGCGTTCGCCGACGACCGTATCGTAGCCGTGCTCGAACCCGGCGATGATGTGGTGAATGTTCGCACTGGTGCAGGCCGCGATGAGCTCTTCCTCTGACGCCCCTGGCTTCGCGTAGAGCAGGTTCTCCCGGATCGTGGCATGGAACAGATAGGTCTCCTGCGAGACGATGCCGACGTCATCGATGATCGAGCCCTGCGTCAGGGTTCGCACATCCGCTCCGGCGAACAGCACCGAACCGCCATGAGCTTCGTACAGTCGCGGCGCGAGATACAGCACGGTGGTCTTGCCCGCGCCCGACGGCCCGACAAAGGCCACATGCTGTCCGGGCTCCGCGACGAAGGAGACGCTTTGCAGGGTCGGTCGGGCATCGGCTGCAGCATCCGGGTAGCGAAAGACGACGTCCTGGAACTCGACCTGTCCACGCGGACCGGGCGCCACATCGACCGATACGGCATCCGGCGCATCTTCGATCTCAGGAACCAGGTCGAGGTACTCGAAAATGCGGGCGAAGAGCGCCGAGGACGTCTGCAGATCCAGCGAGACACGCATGAGCCCCATCAGCGGTTGCAGGAGCCGTGCCTGGACGGTCGTGAACGCGACGACGGTTCCGGCCGTGATCGCTCCCTCGCCGCCGGCGATCAGATACCCGGACACGAGGTAGATCACCGCGGGAACGGATGCCATCAGCACCTGCACGACCGCGAAGAAACCCTGACCGCTCATTGCTCTGCGCACCTGCAGCTTCACCTGGTTGCGGTTCTCGTCCTGGTAACGCTGCGATTCTGCGCGCTGACGGTTGAACGACTTCGACAGCAGCATGCCTGAGACGCTCAGGGTCTCCTGGGTGATGGAGGTCAGCTCACTCAGCGATTCCTGGGTCTCGCCCGCGATGCGTGCGCGCACCTGCCCCACCCGGCGCTGCACGATGATCAGGAATGGCATCAGCACAACCGCGATGAGGGTCAGGCGCCAATCGATCAAGATCATGGCGACGAGTGAGGCGATGACGGTGACGATATTGCCGAGGATGCTGGTGACCGTATTGGTCAGCACACCGGACACTCCCCCGACATCGTTCTGCAGGCGGGATTGGATGACGCCGGTCTTCGTTCGCGTGAAGAACCCCAGCTCCATCGCCTGCAGATGCTCGAACAGGCGCACGCGCAGATCGCCGGTGACGTTGTTTCCGACCGTCGAGGTGAGCCAGGTCTGCGCGATGCCGAGGAGGGCGGAGAGGAGGAAGAGGCCGACCATGAAGACCACGAGTCGGATGAGCAGCCCGATCTCGGGGCCGCCTCCGTCGACGGGGAACAGCGCATCATCGAAGATGCGCTGCACGATCAGTGGCGGGATGACGGCGATGGCGGCACCGACGACGACGAGGAAGCCGGTGGCGATGATCCGTCCGCGGTACGGGCGGAACAATCCAACGACACGCTTACCCAGACCGGTGATCCGCGGCGCCTCGGCATTCAAACGCTTCTGCGCCGCCTCGTCAACACCACGAAATCCGCCGCCGCGACCGCCGCCCATGCTCATTCGGTCAGCCTATCCGCAACAAAATCTGCGGAGGCGGGAACAAGGATGACAGCCGCAGGGTTATCCTGGAGCGTTGCCCTAGAACGAATGCCTCATCTGTCGGCTCCGTCTCAGGCCTACCGCCACACCCAAACCACTGAGGAGACGCCTTGGCCACCGCATCGACCGGTTCCCTTCCCACCGTGAAGCCGCAGCCGCTGATCGCACCATCCGATATGCGGGTGATCTGGCTGCTGCTGGTCGCCGCCTTCGTCGCGATTCTCAACGAGACGACCATGGGCATCGCGATCCCGCATCTCAACACCGATCTCGGCATCCCGCCCGAACTCGGTCAGTGGCTGACGAGTGCGTTCATGCTGACGATGGCGATCATCATCCCGACCACCGGCTTCCTGCTGCAGCGTTTCACGACCCGGCAGGTCTTCATCGCGGCGATGACGTCGTTCTCGCTTGGAACGCTGGTCTGCCTCGTCGCTCCCGGGTTCGAGATCCTGCTCCTGGGCCGGGTGATTCAGGCCGGCGGCACCGGAATCATGATGCCGCTGCTGATGACCACGATGATGAACGTCGTGCCGCCGCAGTCGCGTGGCCGAATGATGGGCCGCGTCGGCCTCGTGATCTCGCTTGCCCCCGCGATCGGGCCGACGCTCGCCGGCGCCGTACTTGAGACGCTGAGCTGGCGCGCTCTGTTCGCCATCGTTCTGCCGATCGCGATCGTCGCGCTGCTGATGGGCGCGAAGTGGATGACGAATCTCGGCGAGACGACGGATGCTCCGATCGATGTGCTCTCCATCGTCCTGTCCGTATTCGGCTTCGGCGGCGTCGTCTACGGCCTCAGCCAGTTCGGCGGCGAGGGTGAATCGGGCGGAGCGACCATCGGCGTGCTCTCGCTCACCATCGGCGCTGTTGGGCTGGCACTGTTCGTCTGGCGTCAGCTTCTGTTGCAGCGCAAGGATGACGCGCTGCTCGATCTGCGCGTGTTCCGCTCCGGCAACTACACGATCGCGGTGATCGTCATGGCGATCCTGGCTCTGTCGATGTTCGGCACGCTGACGCTGCTGCCGCAGTACCTCCAGAACGTCGCCGGTCTCGATGCACTCCAGTCTGGCCTGATCCTGCTGCCCGGATCCGTGCTGATGGGCCTGTTGGGCCCGATCATGGGACGCGTCTACGACGCGCGCGGCACGCGCACCCTCCTGGTTCCCGGCACCATCATGGTCTCGGCCGCGCTGTTCTTCTACTCGACCGTCGGCGAGCACACCGTATGGTGGCTGCTGGTGATCGCGCAGACGATCATGTCGGTCGGGCTCGCCATGTCCTTCACGCCGTTGTTCTCGGCGTCACTCGGGTCGCTCCAGCGTCACCTGTACTCGCATGGGTCCGCCGCGCTGAACACCATTCAGCAGGTCGGCGGTGCCGCCGGGGTTGCTGTCCTCACGGTGACGTACTCCTCGATGCTGCACGCGGGTGAGAGCGAAGGCCTGTCGACGGCGGTCGCTGGCGCTCCCGGCGCGCGGCTGGCGTTCTTGATCGCCGCGATCATCTCACTGGGTGCGGTCGCGTTGAGCGCATTCGTGAAGAAGCCGGCAGATGACATCGGCGAGGGCGTGCACGGCGGTCACTGAGACTGCTGCGGGATCGTCGCCGAGGCGCGGTGCCTATTCGGCGGGCGTTGAGCAGGAGCCGCCGCAGCAGGATCCCGCTTCGGCATCGCCCAGCAGGTTGAGTCCTGCAGGAGCAGTAAGAGGCTGAACGTTCGCAGTGGCGTCTGAGGACGGCAAGGTGGTCATGGCTCCATGCTACGCCGGTATTCGGGTGCAAGGGTCTGGACAAGATCGCGCGCGCCATTGAGACTCGAGCCATGAATCGAGATGTCGAAGCCGACCACCTTCGCGGTGACGGGCGCGATGAGTCCGCCAACGAACGGGCCGATCGCAACTGGGAAGAACTGATGCAGGAGCTGCGTGTGATGCAGACCGGCACGCAAGTGCTGTCCGGCTTCCTGCTCGCGGTGGCCTTCCAGCCGCGTTTCGCCGACCTCGATGCTGTGCAGCGAACGCTTTATCTCGTTCTTGTGGGCCTGGCGGCACTGGCGACCATCCTGTCGTTGACGCCGGTGGGGATGCACCGATCACTGTTCGGCATGCGGCGCAAGCCGGACCTGGTGCGCTTCGGAGCACGAATCGTGAAGGCCAACCTCGTCGTGGTCGGAGCCCTGAGTGTCGGGGTGACCACGCTGATCGTCGACTTCACGCTGCAGCGAGATTTCGCCGTGGTCGTGCTCATCGTCGGCGCGATTATCGTGTTGGGGCTGTGGCTCGTGCTGCCGCTGGTAGTCGCCCGACGTCGACGCTCTGGGGCGTCCACGGGCCCTCGAGCAGGCTGAGCGCGCGCATCGCATACTGTTGAGGAATGCCTCGTCTTCTCGCCCGCATCTTCTGGGCGTTCAGCCGCTGGAAGCTGGTCGGCTCCGCGGCCCCCGGTCGCCCCACAGTGCTCATCGGGGCACCGCACACATCGAACTGGGACTTTGTTCTGATGCTCGCGATCGCCTGGCGCCTGGGAATCGACGTGCGCTGGCTCGGCAAGAAGAGTCTGTTCGCCGGCTGGCGCGAACCGATCATGCGCCGTCTCGGCGGCATTCCTGTCGATCGTTCCGATCCGGGTCAGGTCGTTTCAGACGTCGTCACCCGCATCCGCGGTGGTGAGGTGTTCGGACTGGTCGTCACCCCTGACGGCACACGAGGCTCCAACACGTACTGGAAATCCGGTTTCTACCGCATCGCTCGTGAAGCACAGATGCCGGTGACACTCGGCTTTGTCGATCGGACCACGATGACCACGGGGCTGGGACCGACCTTCGAGCTGACCGGTGATGTGGCATCCGATATGGATCGCATCCGTCAGTTCTATGCGGACAAGGCGGGTCTGCGCCCTGAGCTGCGTACCGAGCCGCGCCTGCGTGACGAAGGCGCGGAGACCTGAGTTCGCGACGGCGCAGGTGAGAGGTTCCTCCGAACAGCTGAGGTGGGCTTGAAGACGAAGCCCGATTGAGGAATCGTGGCCCGGACATGTTCTGTCTGGAACATGTCCTCAACCCGGAAGGAAAAGCCTCGTGCTCACCCTGACCGAAAATGCAGATGCTGTTGTAACCACCATCGTCGGCCGAGAGGATGCCAGCGCTGACGCGGGGCTGCGCATTCAGACCGCCGATGGACAGGGCCCGAGCGGCGAAGCACGCTTCGCCGTTCACGTCGTGCCCTCCCCTGAACCCGCTGATGTCGTCGTTGAAGGCGCAGGCAGCCGGGTCTTCCTGGAACCAAATGCCGCCGAGACGCTTTCCGACAAGGTGCTCGATGCCGATGTCGATGATCAGGGCGCCGTCAGCTTCACGATCTTGCCGCAGCCGGTTTGATCTGAGAACAGCGTGGGGTGGGGTGCTGCGGCATCCCACCCCACCTCTGTCTAGAACGGGTCGTTCAACGCATGAGCGCAACCAGCATCTCGCGGGCAGCCTCTGCTGACGACGCGTTCTCCACGATGAGTCGCAGCTCGTCCGATCGGGGATCGACCAGCGGGCGACTCGCGTTCACCTCCGCAATGACGAACGCTGCCCACTCCTGATAGGCCCGCGCGATCCCTGGAGCGCTTCTGCCTGCTGCGCGGAGTTCCGCGCGTACGGTTCCCCACCGCACCGGAAGCTTCTGGGTCGCATCGGCGGCGATACGTCGCGTCGTGTCGATGATGACCGGGTTGGCGAAGCGATCAATGATCTCGTCTGAATAGGCGAGCAGATCCATGCCCGCGGGCGCTGACAGACTCGCCTTCGCATCCTCCTGCACTGCTCGAGCCGCTGCCACGACCTCGCGATCGCCCATCGCTGCGGCAACGGTGTCGTGCCCCCGCCGGGCCCCCGCATAGGCGATGACCGAATGGGCACCGTTCAAAAGCCTCAGCTTTGCGCGTTCGTAGGCGTCCACATCCGACGTGATGATCGCACCGCTGCTCTCCCAGTCCGGCCGGGGGCCAGCGAAATCGTCTTCGATGACCCACTGCATGAACGGCTCCCCGATGACCGCGCCGTCATCGCGCAATCCCAGCAGATCTTCCGCGACAGATCCCCACTCCGGCGTCGTCGCCGGCACGATCCGATCGACCATGCTCCCCGGAAAGGTGATCGAATCGGATACCCACCGCCGCAGGTCGGTTCCCTCCGCATCCGGAAATGCCGTTTCGATAGCCTCCGAGACAAGCCGGCGCACAATCGCACCGTTGCCCGCCAGGTTGTCGCAGCTGAGCACGGTGAGAGGCGTGCGTCCTGCGCGCCACCGCGCGACGAGCCCGCGCACGAGCAGACCGATCGTGGTGGACGCCGGCGCGGCACGGTGCTGGTCGTGTGCCAGGGCGTCAAGATCCGCGGCAACGGCGTCGAGGTCAAGAGAGCCGTCTGCCCGCCGGGAATACCCCTTCTCCGTCACGGTGAGGGTGATGATGTGGGTCGTCGGCGCGGCCATCACCGCAAGGATCCGCTCGGTCTCCTCCCCTGTCCACGCCACATCCACGACAGAGCCCACAAGTTGTGAGCTGATTCCCGAGGCACCCGCGGTGACCACCGAATACAACCCGTCCTGGGCCACAAGCTGGTCTCGAACGGTCGGCGAGCGGTGCGTTACGCCGAGGATCCCCCACCGCAGATCACCAGCACGCATCGCCTGCTGGGTATATACAGCCTGGTGCGCACGATGAAAGGCGCCGATGCCCAAATGCACAATGCCGATCTGCGTCGGAGCGACGGGCGTTTCCATTCCGGCCGGCAAGCTGTTCATCACGGCAGCACGGCTGAGCCGCGCCAGCGTCATCGTGCTGCGCTCGGCGGCACCGATGTACTATCCCTCACCCGCAGTGTGACCGCGAGTTCCACCGCAGCCGGATCGCTCGCCGGCGTTCGCAATCGGCGTCGCTCCAGATCCAGCACCAGTTCGTCGACGGCTCGCGCACCGATATCGACGAGCCCCGCACGAACGCTGGTCAGCGTCGGTGACGTGAGCTGGGCAACATAGGTGTCATCGAATCCGATCACGCTAATGTCCTCCGGGATTCGCTTTCCTCGCGTTCGCAGACGGTCCATGAGTCCCACCGCCATCAGGTCGTTGTAAGCAATCGCGGCTGTCGCCCCGGCAGCTACGACGAGATCAGCCGCAGCGCGGCCGCCTTCGACGTGCGGGAGGAAGGATCCCACCGACACGAGGTCGGTGTCGGCGAAGTTCTCCCCGGCCTGATGCAACGCCGCACGACGCTGCTCATCTGACCAGGAGCGTTCCGGTCCGCCGACGTACGCGATGCGGCGATGGCCCAGTGCCCGCAGATGTTCAACCGCGAGCATCATCCCGGCTGCGTTATCGGCGGTCACTGACATCTGGCCTTCGACGACGCGATTGACCAGCACGACAGGACGCGAGCCGAGAATCTCCAGATCTGACTCCACAGCGCGCGGTGAGCACAGCACGATCCCGTCCGTCTGATTCTTGAGCTCTCGCACCAGCTCGATCTCCAGATGCGCGTCCTCACCGGAGTCGACGACGAACGACGCTCTGCCCGTGGCACGAGCGCGGTTCTGCACACCCTTCACGATCGAAGCGAAGTACGGGTTCTCCAGATCGGGAACGACCAGGCCGATCACACCGGTGCGGCCTGCGCGCAGGCCCGACGCTGCGCGGTTCGGATGGTAGCCGAGTCGGTTCGCGGCGGCGACGACTCGCTCACGAGTAGCTACGGCGACGCGCTCGGGCTCCGCGAGGGCCCGAGACACCGTTGAGATCGATAGGCCGCATTCTTCTGCGACGTCCTTCGCGGTGACCGCCAATGCCGCCTCCTCATCGTGGACTGTGGTGCGTCCAGGGTATCCATGCCAGTGCAACCAGCATGCTGATTGCCAAAAATTATCAACCTCTACGAACGATTGTAGTCAACTATCACCTAGAAACTGCAACCTTGACGGTGCGGGCTGATGCCATAGACTGCAAACGTTCGCATTCGTCGAGGAGAGCTATGACGCGCCCTGTACCACCGCCACGAGCCTGGAACTTGCACCCAGACCGGGCACTTCCTGCTGAGCCGAGCGTGCGATCCGCAGCGCGTGAGATTCTGGCGCAGACCTCCGCTCTTCCCATCCTTTCGATGCATGGCCATGTCGAATCGGCCCTGCTCGCGGCCGATGCTCCGTTCGAGAACCCGGCAGCGCTGTTCGTCACGCCCGATCACTATCTGCTGCGCATGCTCGTCGCGCAGAGCACGTCTCCCGACGGCTCCCCGGGCGTGCGCGGAGTGCAGAGTCTCGGCGTCCCCCCGGCGAACCGCGCACCCTCTGGGGTCGAAGCCGCGGAACAGAGCCCTCGGGAGATCTGGCGGCGGTTCTGCGCGGGGTGGCACCTGTTCCGCGGCACCCCAACGAGATACTGGCTCGAACACGTGCTCATCGAAGTCTTCGAGGTCGCGGAACGCCCCTCGGCAGCATCCGCCGACCGAATCTATGACCATCTCATGGAGCGTCTCCGAGCTCCCGAGTTCCGGCCCCGCGCGCTCTTCGAACTGTTCGGCATCGAGACGCTTGCCACCACCGACCCTGCGGAATCCTCGCTCAGCCATCATGCGCAACTGGCAGCACAGGGGTGGGCTGATCGCGTCATACCGACATTCCGTCCCGACTCGCTGCTGCACGTGTCGTCTTCCGATTGGGCCGAGCGGATCCTGTCGCTGGGGGCGAGCGCGCACATCGACGTGCACGACTACCGAACGTACCTCGAAGCGCTGCGAGCACAGCGGCAGTCGTTCATCGCGGCGGGCGCCCGAGCGACAGATCACGGGCACATGAGCGCCGACACCACACCGCTTGATCCCGCCGAAGCATCCCGCATCTTCACTGCTGCTCTGCGCGGACAGACGACGCCGGCGCAAAGCCGCGCTTTCGCTGCGCACATGTTGTTCGAGATGGCCGCGATGTCCGTCGATGATGGACTCACGATGCAGGTGCATCCCGGCGTTCAGCGCGACCACTCGTCATCAGCGATGTCGCGCTACGGTCACGACATCGGTTACGACATTCCGGTTCCGACGGATTATGTGCACGGACTTCGCCCGGTGCTGGATGCTTTCGGCCATCATCCGAACTTCCGCATGATCGCGTTCACGGTCGACGAGACCACGTTCTCTCGGGAGCTTGCTCCCCTGGCCGGCGTCTACCCGGCACTCCGGCTCGGGGCACCGTGGTGGT
This sequence comes from Microbacterium wangyouchuni, assembly GCF_051546305.1. Classification (NCBI taxonomy): domain Bacteria; kingdom Bacillati; phylum Actinomycetota; class Actinomycetes; order Micrococcales; family Microbacteriaceae; genus Microbacterium; species Microbacterium wangyouchuni. The sequence goes on along the minus strand of NZ_JBPTMA010000002.1, from coordinate 372,785 downwards.
TCCTGGATTCACCCGATGGCATGCGCCGGTTCCGGGAAGCGATCACCGATACGGCGGGCTTCTACAACACCAGTGGCTTCGTCGATGACACCCGCGCGTTCTGCTCGATCCCCGCCCGTCACGATCTCGCTCGTCGAATCGATGCCGGATACCTGGGAAGACTCGTCTGCGAGCACCGGCTCGACATCGATGAGGCGATCGAGACCGCAGCAGATCTCGCCTACCATCTACCGAAAAAGGCGTATCCACGCCCGTCGTCTGCCCCGAAGCACTCCAGCCCCACAGCTTCGGACCACCTTGAGAGGACTCCCGCATGACCGGCACCCGCATCCGTTCCGCCGAGGTGCTCGTCACCAGCCCGAGTCGTAATTTCGTGACATTGCGCATCACAACCGAGGATGGCGTCACAGGACTCGGCGATGCCACGTTGAACGGCCGGGAGCTCTCGGTGGTCTCGTATCTGCGCGACCATGTCGTCCCCCTGCTGATCGGACGAGACGCTCATACGATCGAAGACACCTGGCAGTTTCTCTATCGAAGCGCGTACTGGCGTCGCGGCCCTGTGACGATGGCCGCGATCGCTGCCGTCGATGTCGCCCTGTGGGACATCAAGGCGAAGATCGCGGGGATGCCGCTGTACCAGCTCCTGGGAGGCGCCTCGCGCTCCGGGATCATGGCGTACGGTCATGCTTCCGGCCGCGACATCCCGGAACTCTTCGATTCGATCCGCCATCACCTCGACATGGGGTTCCGCTCGATTCGCGTGCAGACCTCCGTTCCCGGTGTGAATGCGGTGTACGGCGTCGCCGCTCAGCCGGCCGCGGGAGGTCGATACGACTACGAACCCGCACAGCGAATCCCGCTGCCCGCGGAGGAGGACTGGGACACGCGGGCCTACCTTCGCCATCTGCCCGGAGTGTTCGAGGCCGTGCGCAACGAGTTCGGCGCCGAGCTTCCGCTGCTGCACGACGGTCACCACCGCATGACCCCGATCCAGGCGGCGAAGCTTGGCAAGGAACTTGAGCCCTACGACCTGTTCTGGCTCGAGGACTGCACCCCCGCCGAGAATCAGGAGGCGCTGCGCCTGGTCCGTCAGCACACCACGACGCCCTTGGCCATCGGCGAGGTCTTCAACACGGTGTGGGACTACCAGACCCTGATCCGTGAGCAGCTCATCGACTACGTGCGCTCCGCGGTGACGCACACCGGCGGCATCACCGGGGTTCGCCGTATCCTCGACTTCGCAGCGCAGTATCAGATCAAATCCGGCATCCATGGCCCCACCGATATCTCCCCGGTCGGCATGGCCGCGGCCCTGCACCTGGATCTCGCGATCCACAACTTCGGCATTCAGGAGTACATGCAGCACTCGGATGCGACCAACGAGGTATTCCGGTCGTCCTTCACCTTCACCGACGGCTATCTGCATCCGGGCAACGAGCCGGGACTCGGCGTCGACTATGCCGATGATGCAGCTGCGGCGTTCGCCTATCAATCGGCGTACCTGCCATTCAACCGGCTTCAGGACGGCACCGTCCACGACTGGTGACCGTGATACCTCCCCTTCCTCACATCGGAGAAACCTCGTGACTTCCCTCCCCCTCGCCCACCCCGCCTGGCTCGCTCCCGGTGCGTTCGCCGCGATACACGGTCGACGCGTACGAATAGACGCCACCGGAGGTCCGGTTGAATCGTTGCGTGCCGACGCCATCGATGCGGGTGGTGTCATCGTCAGCGATGACGCGCAGGCCGATCTCGTCTTCACGCTCGACGAGTCTGTCGACACCGGGTTCCGTCTGGACCGCGCAGAAACGACGACGGTGTCAGCTGCCTCGACGACTTCTCTGCTGCATGGCTGGTTCCATCTCGTTCGGCTCGGGGACCGGGCGTTCAGCCCCGACCTGCCCGCCGGCCATCATCGGCCCGCGCACGCGCTGCGGATGCTGGATCACTGGGACAACGTCATCGTTCACCCTGTGATGGGACAGGTGGAGCGCGGCTACGCCGGTGGCTCGATCTTCTACGACGCCGGAGCTGTGCGCGAAGACCTGCGACGGGTACGCACCTACGCGCGCCTGCTTGCCGCCATCGGCATCGACCGCGTCTCCATCAACAACGTCAACGTCGGCGCCACAGAATCAGAGCTGCTCACCGATCGCCTGGGCGATGTCGAACGCATCGCTGAAGAGTTTCGTGTCTGGGGCGTGCGCGTGCACCTGGCCGTCTCCTTCGCCTCGCCGATGCGGCTGGGCGGGCTGCGCACTGCTGACCCGCTGGATACGAGCGTGCGCCAGTGGTGGGCGGATGCCGCGGCCCGGGTCTGGGACCGCGTTCCGGATTTCGGTGGTTTCCTCGTGAAAGCGGATTCCGAAGGTCAACCCGGCCCGTTCGCCTACGGAAGAAATCACGCGGACGGCGCGAACATGCTCGCGGCAGCCGTGGCACCGCATGGCGGCGTTGTGCACTGGCGAGCCTTCGTCTATAACCACCGCCAGGACTGGCGGGACCGCCGCACTGATCGCGCGCGTGCCGCGTACGACCATTTCACACCTCTGGACGGCTCCTTCGCCGACAACGTCATCGTGCAGGTGAAGCACGGCCCGATGGACTTCCAGACGCGCGAGCCCATCTCACCGGTGCTGGCCGCCATGCCCAGCACCCGCCTCGCCGTAGAGCTGCAGGTGACGCAGGAGTACACCGGTCACCAGAAGCATGTTTGCTATCTCGGTCCGTGGTGGAGCGAGATCCTGAACTCGGCATTGGATGACAGCGGAGCGACGGTTTCTCAGATCGTGGCCGGTGGCGGCGGCATCGCGGCCGTGTCGAATGTGGGTGACGACGCTTTCTGGAGCGGTCATCCGCTCGCGCAGGCCAACCTCTACGCATTCGGCCGACTGGCTTGGGACCCGACGCTTGAGCCGGCGACCGTGCTGGACGAGTGGATCTCGCTGACCTTCGCATCTCCCGATGGCCAGGTGGATGCGGCTGTCCGCGAGACGCTGCACGCGATCATGGATCGTTCATGGGAGACGTATGAGCTGTACACCGCCCCGCTCGGGGTGGGTTTCATGGTCACGCCGGGCTCGCATTACGGCCCTTCCGTCGACGGTTACGAATACTCACCGTGGGGCACCTATCATTTCGCCGATCGTGATGGGGTCGGCGTTGATCGATCCCTCTCCAGCGGCACCGGCTTTGCCGGGCAATATCTCACTCCGCTGCGTCAACAGTATGAAAGCGCCGCAACCTGCCCCGACGAGCTGCTGCTGTTCTTCCATCACGTGCCGTATTCGCACGTACTGCACTCCGGGAGCACGGTGATCCAGCACATCTACGACACGCACTTCGCCGGAGCGGATCGCGTCGATGAGATGGTCGAGCGTTGGGCGACGCTCGACGGACACGTCGAGCGCGCACTGTTCGATCGTGTCGCCGAGCGGCTGGACGAACAGCGACGTTCGGCGCGCGAATGGCGCGATCAGGTGAACACCTATTTCCTGCGTAAGTCAGGTATTCCGGATGCCGCGGGGCGCACGATCCACTGAGGATCGGTGCCCCCGCGGCCTCGGCAGAAGCTCAGCGGTCACTGCGGATGATGAGCACGTCAGTCGGCTTGAGTCGCAACGGCTCGCCAGCAGAGATGTTTCTTCCGGTGAGCACGTCAGTTCCGCCGATGTGCGCGGCCACCTCGACATCGGTGGTGGCGTGGTTCAGGAGGAACGTCGTTCGTTCAGCACCGTTGTCGCGAACGCTCACCTCGAGATCCGCGATGCCGGCGTAGGGCCCGACCAGTCCGTGGCGAGCGAGGATCGTATCGATGATCCATGCCAATCCGGCATCGTCAAGTCCGGTTCCGACGTACCAGGCCTGACCGCTGCCTGGCACGTCGTGGCGGGTCACCGCAGGTGTTCCGGCATAGAAGTCGGCTCCGTACGCTCCCACGACCTCTGCCCCGAGAGGGGTCAGAAGCTCGAACACGAGTTCCGCGGCCGAGACGACCTCGCCAGCCCCCAGCGTCACGGGATTCGCCTCCCCCGGTGCGGCTGAGTCGGTTTCGTCCACCCGCACGCCGAACAGCGCACCGAGCGGGCCCGGCGCATCCGCGAGGAACGCGTTGTCGTCGACGTCGACGCGGCCCGACCAGTACGACGCGACGACGGAACCGCCCCGTCCTGCCACCGCTTCCAGCCGTTCGACGATGTCGCCAGTGAGCATATGCAGCATCGGCGCGATCACGACGTCGTACCGGCTCAGATCCGCCTGTGCGGAGATCACATCGACATCGACATGCGCATTCCACAGCGCGCGGTAGTAACCGAGAACGGTAGGGATGTACTTCGCGTGCCGGTTGAAACCATCTGTCATCTCGGCAGCCCACCACGAGTTCCAGTCGACGAGCAGTGCGATCTTCGCCGGTGTCTTCGCACCTGTGATCGTGTCGCCCACGTGCTCGAACTCGGACCCCAGAACGGCCGCTTCGGTGAACGCGCGTGTGTCGGTTCTGCCGGAGTGATCCAGCACGGCGCCGTGATACTTCTCGCAGGCGCCCTTCGACTGGCGCATCTGGAAGTAGAGCACCGCATCGGCACCGTGCGCCACCGCCTGCCATGACCACAGCCGCAGTACACCAGGACGCTTGACCGGGTTCACATCACGGCTGGCGGTGATGGTGGGAGTCTGCTCCATCACCCAGAACGGTTTGCCGCCCTTGATGCCGCGCATCAGATCGTGGGCGAACGCCATTCGCACATGCTCGCGCGAACCGGGCGGATAGTTGTCCCACGACACGAAGTCAAGATCGTCCGCCCAGGAGTGGTAGTCGAGAGGCCGGTAGGCGCCCATGAAGTTTGTCGTCACCGGTACGTCAGGGTCATGCTCTCGAATGCGCGCCTTCTCCTCGCGGAAGTTCTGCCGCATCGAATCCGATATGAAGCGGCGGTAATCCAGCGTGATGCCTTGGAACGCGGTGTGGTCCGGACCACGCCAATGCTCACTGATCTTGCTCGGTGGCACGATCTGATCCCAGTCGGTGAACAGATGCGACCAGAACGTCGCGTTCCAGGCGTCGTTGAGTCGGTCCAGCGTCTCGTACCGTTCTCGCAGCCACAGACGGAAAGCGACCGCGCAGTTGTCACACCAGCATCCGCCGTCATAGCCCCCGTACTCATTGCCGACATGCCAGGCCACCAGTGCCGGCGTTCCGGCGTATCGCTCGGCGATCCTGCCGGCCAGCTCCGCGGAGAGGCGCCGGTAGACCGGCGAGTTCGGACAGGCGTTATGACGCTGCCCATAGAGGTGGCGCCGCCCTTCGAAGTCGGTGCGGTTGACCTCGGGATACTGCGTCGCAAGCCACGGCGGAAGCGCAGCCGTCGCGGTTGCGAGCACGATATTGCGGCCTCCGGCGACGGCACGCGCAACAATCTCATCGAGACGCGAGAAGTCGTAGGTGCTCTCGTCCGGCTGCAGGTATGACCAGGCGAACACGCCGATGGTCACCGTGTCGATCCCCGCGAGGTCAAATGCTGCGTAGTCGTCTTCCCAGACCGGACGCGGCCACTGCTCAGGGTTGTAGTCGCCACCATAGAGAATCTTCATTCGCGCTGCGCTTCCAATCGGCTTTCTTCAGGGTTGGGAACAATGAACTGGTCGGCGACTCCTCGGAGCACCGGGCGCTCGTTGCGCAGCAGCAAGGCCGCCCACACCACCGACAGCAGAGTGACGACAAGCTCTGAGGAGAAGATGACGGCGGCGGCAGCGAGCACAAGCAGGGAGAGCACTCCGAGAGAGGAGAGCGGGCGACGGGCCAGGAAGACGACACCGAGCCGGAGCGCGTCCACGAAACGGAACGCGAAGAATGTGCTGATCGCCATCGCATGTACCGCGATCACGGTGAGCGTGGCGAAGATGACGATGAGGACGAGCGCGTAGCCGGTGGAGATACCCGCTGCCTCGCTGTTGGCGAGCGCCATGGCGATCAACGCACCCAGCAGCAGCAGCGGAAGCCACAACCGGAGCACGTCGACGAGGTTGCTGCCGAAACCACGCCAGTACGCCCGCCATGGCGTCGCATCATCATCATGGACGCGGCGAGATAGGGCCGAGGTGCCGGCGGCAAAGGCCGGAGCAAGCGGAATCATGGCCGCCGCATACAACGGAATATTGCTGGCTGAGCGATCCAGAAGCATGACCGCGACGAGCGTGGGCAGTTGGGTGAGGGCCATGAGGAGCCCGATCATCATGTACCAGTAGATGACAGTGGAGGCTCGTCCGAGCGGGCCTTGGCCGAACTCGCGAGCACCGGCTATCGGCTGACGCGGCGGGGCCGGTTCGAACAGAAGCTCAGGCATGTCCGTCTCTCTCATGTCCTCGGAAGGGAGATGCGGCTACCGACCGCATCTCCCTCCCGTATGTGTTGCAGTGAATCAGTTGGCAGACTTCGCCCGCTCGAGTGCGCCGTTCATCGTGTCGATGAGCTGCTTTCCGCCCTGTGCATCGATCTCGGCGACGAAGGCATCCCAGTCGTCGAAGGAGCGCTGCCCGGTGACGAAGGCAGCGGTTGCCGCCATCACGGCATCCTTCAGCTGCGTGTCCAGCAGGGAGTTCTGCTCGAGTTCAATCTCGTCGAGCGGAGCAGCGGGAGCTACCGGGACGATCTCCTTCACAGCGAGCACCTGGTCGGTCCATTCCCGCGTCTCATCTGACATGACAGACTGCAGCAGGTCCTTGGAGGAGCCGTTCGCCAGCAGGAAGACACCGTTGGAGTAGCCGAAGTCTGCGTTGAGCTTCTTGGGTGCGTCCGGGTTGAGAGCGTTCCATCCGATCTCGGGCAACAGCTCGCGCTTGCCGTCAGCATCCTTTGTGAAGGTCTCGCCCTCCACACCCCACTGGGCGAACTCGATGCCCTCGTCGGAGTAGTACAGCCAGTCCACGAACTGCAGCATGGCGAGGAAATTGGCATTGTCCTTCGCGTCGTCCGAGATCATGACGCCGGAGGAAAGCCGGCTGCCTGTGAGGTAACCGCCGGCGGGCCCGCCCGGAAGAACAACCATCTTCAGCGACGCCTCGGTGTTGCCAGCATCCGCGAACTTGCTTCGGTAGCTGTTGATCTCCTGCGTGTTGCCGGAGATAGCAGCGGTCTGACCGGAGACGAACTTCTGAATGGCCTGGTCATCGCTCTGCGTGATTTCGGGGTCGAGCAGACCGGCATCGACAAGACCGGCCGCGTACTCGAGCAGCTCCTTGTAGCCGTCAGTCGTCCCGGTGAACTGGAACTCGCCGGAAGCCTCGTCGAAGCGGTTGTTGCTGTATCCCCAGCCGGCGATCGTGTCGTAGTTGGGGGCGATGTACTGCAGCATCGCACCCAGTGGCTGCGAATCCGTCCATCGGTCTGACATCGCGAAAGAGAGGTCGGGGTTCGCCGCGGTCACCTCGGCCAACTGCTCGGCGAATTCCTCCCAGGTTTCGGGATCTTCGGTGATGCCCGCCTTCTCGAAGAGGTCTTCGCGGATGACCACCGAGTACTGCACGTCGGGGATCTCTCGAACTCCGGGGAGCAGGTAGTACTTGCCATCCGCCTGGCGGTGAGCATCAAGTTCGTCCTGCAGACCCCAGTCCTTCGCCTTCTGTTCGAAGTTGGGCATGTACTGCACGTAGTCCGAGACCGGGAGCACCGCGCCACCCGAGACGAACTGCGTTTCCTGACCGGGATACGTGACCGGAATCAGAGCGGATGCATCGCCTGCTCCCACGAGCAGCGACTTCTTGTTGTCCCAGTCGGCGAGCGGAATATCAGTGCGGTCGAAGGTGACGTTGTTGTCTTCTTCGAGGTGTTTGAAGACCGACCAGTCCTCCTGCACGGAGTAGTTGGGGTGGTCGCGATACATCAGCGAGAACTCGACGGGCTCGGTCGCCTTGAACGTGGTTCCGGCAGCGAAGTCCTCCATCGCTCCGACGGACTGGTCCGCACCGATCTCGCCCGCTGCGCCTTGCTCGCCACCTCCATCCGCGGGTGACGAACATGCTGCGAGTGAGATCGTGAGGGCGGCAACGATGCCGACCGCAACGCGTTTCTGTGACGTTCTCATGGTTCTCCTTAGTGACGGTCTTTCGGGTGGTTTCGTCTCGCGTTCAGCCCTTGACGGAGCCGAGCATCACGCCCGAGACGAAGTACTTCTGGATGAAGGGATAGAGACAGACGATGGGCAAAATGGTGAGCAGCATGGTGACTGATTGGATATTGGCGCCGATTTGGACGGCATCCCCCGCTCCACCGGTGATCGCCTCGGTGCCGGTGGCCGACGCGATCAGATTCCGGAGATACATGGTCACCGGGAACAGGTTCTTGTCGTCGAGGTAGAGGAATGCGCCGAACCAGGCGTTCCACATGCTCACGGCGTAGAACAGGGTCATCGTCGCCAACACCGCTTTGGACAGCGGCAGCACGACTCGTCCGAGCGTTCCATACGTGGACAGGCCGTCGATGGCCGCTGCTTCTTCCAGTTCCGTTGGGAAGTTCTCGAAGAAGGACTTCATGACGAGCAGGTTGAACACCGAGATCGCACCAGGCAGCACAATCGCCCAAATGGTGTTGCGCATGCCAAGCACGTTGCCGATCAGGATGTAGTTCGGGATCATGCCGCCGGAGAAGAACATCGTGAAAACGGCAACCCCGATGAAGAAGGAGCGCCCCTTCAGATACGGCCGACTGATCGCGTACGCGTACGTTGTCGTCAGCACCATGGCGATCAACGTGCCCAGCACGGTGTACACGATGGTGTTGCGGTAGTTGATCCAGAACATCGGATCGCTCAGCACGACGATGAACGTCTCGGTGTTGAACCCGCGCGGAATGAGGTTCACCTCGCCCGCGGCGATGTATCCCTCCGAAGAGAACGCTTTCGCGAACAGGTTCAGGAACGGATACAGGATCACGCCGGTGATGATCAGGAGAACGATCACGTTGATGACGCGGAACACCCGATACCCGGTCGACTCCCTGATTGCGCCATTCTCGCGCCGCACCGATGCGATGTCGGGGGTGGCGATGGCTTCGGTCACCACAGAGATGCTCCAACCGTGCGGCGCGAAATATAGTTCGCGGAGAGGATAAGGACAAGACCGATCAGCGCCTCGAACAGTCCCACGGCCGTGCCGTAGGAGAACTGCGCTGACTGGATGCCGACGCGATACAGGTAGGTCGAAATGACGTCGGCGGTCGCGTAGATCAGCGGGTTCTGCAGGAGCAGAACCTTTTCAAAACCGACGGCCATGAAAGTGCCGATGTTCAGGATCAGCAGCACCATCATGGTCGGGCGGATGCCGGGAAGAGTGATGTGCCAGGTCTGCTGCCAACGGTTGGCTCCGTCGATGCGAGCAGCTTCGTAGAGTTGATCATCAAGCGTCGACAGCGCCGCGAGGTAGAGGATCGTCCCCCATCCGACCGTCTGCCAGACCTCGGAGGTGATGTAGATGGAGCGGAACCACTCCGGACGCTGCATATAGGAGATCGCATCGCCGCCGAGAGCCTCCACAATCTGGTTGACCGTGCCGTTGAGAGACGTGATCTGAAGCACCAGGCCGGCGACGATCACGATCGACATGAAGTGCGGCAGGTACGAGATCGTCTGCACGATCTTCTTGAATCGGCGCGAGCGCAACTCGTTCAGCATCAACGCCAGCACGATCGGCAGCGGAAAGCAGATCAACAGCGTGAGAGCGCCCAGGATCACCGTGTTCCAGAAAACCTGCCAGAACTGAGCGTTGTTGATGAACATCTCGAAGTAGTAGAAGCCGACCCATTCATCGCCGAGCATCGATCCACCGGGGCGGAAGCGGCGGAACGCGATGATGTTTCCCACCATCGGCGCATACCGAAAGATCAGCAGAAACAGCAACGGCAGGAGCAGGAGCGAGTAGAGCTGCCAGTCTTTTCTCAGCGCTCGTTTCCACGAACGGCCAGGGCGAAGCTTCTTGTCCGCTTTGCGTCGCTGCGCCGGTGTTGGCGCGACCACGGTCGCTTTCGTGCTCAGTTCGTCAATCACCGCCATTGAATGACTCCTTTGTCTTCGCATTCTGGGCTCGGCACACGTGCCGGCGGACGCTCGTGAGTCGAGCGAGAGAAACTATCGTGGACTTCGTCGATAGCGCTTTTCAGAACGTAGACCGCGGGCGCACTGCAAGTCAAGCTAACTTTCAGAAGTAGTCAGAATTTGGCCCGTTTTATCAATGGAAAACGTTCGCAAGGTTTGCAACGTTTACGTGAATCGGTGAGTTTTACTCCCGCTGGCGCCTTGCTGATATATTTCGTCCAGAGCCCCGAATCCGCAGGTAGCAGAAACTGGTCACCGATGACTTCTCCCGTTCCCCGGCGTAACACCGGTCAGTCGACGATCGCTTCGGTCGCCGCCGAGGCCGAAGTGTCTGTGCCCACGGTCTCCAAGGTGCTCAACGGCCGACCCGGCGTATCCGACGCGACGCGGGCGCGCGTAGAAGCAGTGATGCGCGAACGCGACTTCCGCCGCAGCGCCCGCGGACCGGCACCAGCGCGTGTCCCCCTCGTGGACCTCGCCTTCCACGAGTTGTCCTCCACCTGGTCGATCGAGATCATCCGCGGGGTCGAAGCCGCGGCGGCGGACGCCGGGGCAAGTGTCGTGGTCTCAGAGTTCAGCGGCAAGCGACGGCCCCAGCAGAGCTGGATGGACGCAGTGCTCGCCCGCCGCCCCGTCGGCGTGATCCTGGTGCTGTCGGCGTTAGAGGAACAACAGCAGCACCAGCTCGAGAGCAGATCGATTCCGTTCGTCGTCCTCGACACGGCCGGTGAGCTTCCGCCCGGTGTCGCGACCGTCGGCTCCAACAACTGGAACGGCGGCCTGGTGGCCACGCGACACCTCGTTGAGCTCGGTCATCGGCGGATCGCGGTCATCTCCGGACCCGAGGATCTGCTGTGCTCACGTGCGCGCATCGATGGCTTCCGAAGCGCCCTGGGCGCTGCGGGGCTCGCCGTGCACGAGGATCTCATCGTCCACGGAACATTTGAGATCGAAGCGGGCTATGAGCATGCTCGCCGGATGCTCGTTCGCCAGGACCGCCCGACCGCGATCTTCGCCGGCTCAGATCTGCAGGCGATCGGAGTGTTGCGCGCCGCGGCTGAGCTCGGTCTCGCTGTGCCCCGCGATCTTTCCGTGGTCGGCTACGACAACCTTCCTGTGACGCAGTGGTTCAGCCCGGCCCTGACCACCGTGAACCAGCCGCTCAAAGCCATGGCCTCAGCAGCGACCACGATGTTGATGCAGCTCGCACGCGGTGAGAAGCCAGCGTTGTCTCGCATCGATCTGGCAACTGATCTCGTGGTGAGAGAAAGCACCGCACCGCCTCTGTCAGGGAGTATTTGATGGCATATTTCGATATGGCGCTGCCCGCACTGCAGGAGTATCTGCCCGAACTGGATGAGCCGGCCGACTTGGATGCATCCTGGACGGCGACGCTCGCAGATGCTCGCCGGCATCCGACGATCGTGAGCATCGAGCAAATCGATACCGGACTCGCGATGATCGACACCTGGGATGTGACGTTCGCCGGCTACGCCGGCGACCCCATTCGTGCCTGGTACTCGCGCCCCGCCGGCGTCACGGGCACTCTGCCGGCGGTCGTCGAATACCTCGGCTACGGGCGTGGTCGAGGACTCGCGCACGAGCGCATCACCTGGGCAGCTGCCGGATACGCCCATCTGCTGATGGATTCACGGGGGCAGGGCGGTCAGTACGGCTCGGGCGGCGCTACCGCAGACCCGCACGGGGCGGCACCGGCAGCACCAGGGTTCTTGACGCGGGGCATCCTCGATACCGAAACGCACTACTACCGACGTCTCATCACCGATGCGGTGCGAGCGGTTGACGCGGTGCGCGCGCTGCCGGGCATCGACGGTTCGCGGGTGACGCTGGTGGGTAACAGTCAAGGCGGTGGACTGGCTCTCGCGGCCGCCGGGCTTTCAGATTCGCTCGCCGGATTGATCGCGAGCGTGCCGTTCCTGTGTCATCCCGCTCGCGCACTGGAGATCACGGAGCAGCACCCGTGGGGCGAGGTACTGCAGTTCCTGTCGGTGCAGCGCGGAGCCGAGGCCGAAGTGATGCGCACCCTGTCCTACGTGGATGCGGCGTCCCTGGGTCGGCGCTCTGACGCCCCCGCGCTGTTCGCGGTTGGGCTCCGCGACTCGATCTGCCCTCCGTCGACCGTGTTCGCGGCGTTCAATCACTACGGATCTCTCAGCGGGAATGAACCCGAGAAACAGATCGAGGTCTACCCGCACAATCATCATGAAGGCGGTGACGCACATTTCGTGCGGCGATCGCTCGCAGCGGTTGCGCAGTGGGCACCGAGTCCGTTGAGCGCGGCCGCAGCCTTGGCTACAGCTCGCTGACGCTTCCCGCCTCAACGTGCCAGCGTCGGTTCGTCGTCACGGTGTCGAGCATCCGTCGATCGTGCGTCACCAGCAGCAGCGTTCCGGCATAGGACTCCAGCGCCTGCTCGAGCTGCTCGATCGCGGGCAGGTCGAGGTGGTTCGTCGGTTCGTCGAGCACGAGCAGGTTCACGCCTCTTGCCTGCAGGAGCGCCAGGGCCGCACGGGTGCGCTCCCCCGGTGAGAGTTCGTCGACCGGGCGATCGACATGGTCGGCTCGCAGGGCGAACTTCGCCAGCAGCGTGCGCACCTCACCGGACGCCATCTCCGGCACGAGTTCCTCGAAAGCCACAGCAAGCGGCTGGTGCCCTGTCAGCAGCGAACGGGCCTGATCGATCTCACCGATTCGGATGCTGGCGCCGAGGCTCGCCGTGCCGTCATCCGGTTGCTGTCGTCCGAGCAGCGCCCGCAGCAGCGTGGATTTCCCTGCGCCGTTGGGGCCGGTAATGCCGATCCGATCGCCCGCGTTCACCTGCAGCGAGACCGGGCCGAGCGTGAACGCACCCTGTGAGTAACGGGCGCCGCTGAGCGTCGACACCACGGAACTCGAACGCGGCGCCGCTCCGATGGTGAATTCGAGCTGCCACTCTTTACGCGGCTCTTCGACCTCGTCGAGCCGAGCGATGCGGCTCTCCATCTGCCTGACTTTCTGCGCCTGCTTCTCACTGGATTCTGTCGATGCCCGGCGTCTGATCTTGTCGTTGTCCGGAGCCTTTCGCATCGCATTTCGCACGCCCTGGCTCGACCATTCCCGTTGCGTGCGCGCACGTGAGACGAGATCGGCCTTCTTGTCTGCAAACTCGTCGTACTTCTCACGCTGATGACGACGCAGCGTTGCCCGCTCTTCCAGATACGAATCGTATCCACCGCCGTAGATGCGATTACTTCCCTGTGCGAGATCGAGTTCCAACACCCGCGTCACACAGCGCGCCAGGAACTCGCGGTCGTGGCTGACGAGAACGACGCCGCCGCGCAGGCCGCGCACGAACGCCTCCAAACGTTCCAGCCCATCCAGGTCGAGGTCGTTGGTGGGCTCGTCCAGGAGGACGATATCGAAGCGCGAAAGAAGCAGCGCGGCCAGTCCGACACGGGCGGCCTGACCCCCGGAGAGCGAAGTCATCGCAGCCTCTGTGAGCTGCGTGTCGCCCGATTCGAGCCCCAGATCGGCGAGCACTGCCGGGATGCGCTCTTCCAGATCTGCGGCGCCGCTGGCAAGCCAGCGCTCCAGTGCCGTCGAATAAACATCGGCTGGGTCTGCCCCACCGGCATCCGCTCCTGTTGTATCGCCGAGAGCAGCGGCGGCGGCATCCATGTCTCTGGTCGCCTGTGCGCATCCGGTGCGCCGACCGATGTATTCGGCGACCGTCTCCCCCACGATGCGCTCGTGCTCCTGTGGCAACCACCCGACGAAGGCATCCGCTGGCGACAGCGCGATCGTACCTTCCTGGGGCTCATCGATGCCCGCGAGCAGACGAAGCAGCGTGGATTTTCCCGCACCGTTGGCGCCGACCACACCGATCACGTCGCCGGCGGCAACTGTCAGATCCAGCCCATCGAACAGTGTGCGGTGGCCGTATCCGCCGGCAAGGTCTTGAGCGACGAGCGTTGCAGTCATTGCTCAATCCTTGCATCGCTTCGGCGCTCGGATGCTAACGTCCTGTCTGTGTCTGATCTCAATGACTGGATCCGTCTCTGCAACCTCGTGGACGACGACCCTGAACTTCTTCCCACTGTGCGATCTGCCGCCGCGAGCGGTGACGATGAAGCGTGGGCAGCGCTGCTGGACGGCCTCGATGACGCGGGGGCTCTCGCGTATCTGGATCGGGGTGACACCGCTGTCGAACTCGCCGATGCGCTGGCACAGCTTCCCCGCGTCTTCGCCTCCGGTGCTGAGGTCGATGAAGTCGGTGATGTGGACGGGCCTCTGCCTGTTGCGATCGCTCGAGCAGACAGCATCCTGGCTCCTTTCGGGCTTCGTGCGGTGTATCTCGAAGAAGACGCCGAGTCTTTTCCTCTGGTTGTCGTGCCGGCGTCGAATGCGGCTGAGATTCTCGAGATCGCAGAGCGGCTGGGCTTCACCGCACGCGTGTTCTCCTGATCGGATGCTGTAGCAGACTGATCAGATGGATGATCTGCACGTGCCACCAGGGCCGGGTGCTCCGCACGGGCTGCGCATACCCGCAGCTGACCTGGTCGAGCAGTTCTCTCATGCTTCGGGCCCGGGCGGCCAGGGGGTCAACACCACCGACTCTCGGGTTCAACTCAGCTTCGATATCGCAACGACGATGGCGTTGAGCGATGTTCAACGCCGACGTGTGCTGATGAGACTTGCCGAGCGGCTTTCCGGCTCGGTGCTCACCATCACTGCGGCGGAGCACCGGTCGCAACGCCGCAATCGCGTTGCGGCGAGAGAGCGGCTGAGCGCTCTGCTGCGTGATGCGATCGTGCCGGAGGCCGTACGCCGTGCGACCAAACCGACCAGAGGCTCGCAACGTCGCCGGTTGGACGGTAAACGCCAGCGGTCTGAGACGAAGGCGGCACGCCGACGACCGGGATTCCCGGACTGATGGCGCGAACGTCAGTTCTGAGCGAAGCGTCCGCGCAGTGCGTCGATGCCCTGTTGCGCGCCACGCCGAACGTCGACTTCCGGATCCTTCAGCAGCGGTCGCATCCGGTCGATGTCGTCGAGTGATCCGACCGCGCCGAGGGCTCGGACCGCCGCGACGCGGACGCGTGGCACGGTGTCGGTGAGTAGACGTGCGAGAGCCGATGCCGCTGCCAGTTCACGCGCGGCAGCGACGCGCGCAGCCATCTCGCGTACGCGCCAGGCCGGGTTGCTCAGGGCATCAAACACGGCCGGTGCTGCCGAGTCTTCCCAGACGTAGAGCAGAGCGCGAAGGCCCCACAGCTCCGGCCAGTAGAGAACGGGGGCGCCATCGAGGATGCCCTTTGCATGCTCTCCTCCGACGAAGAGCAGGAAGTCTTCGCCCTCGTTGTTGCCGGCGAGCAGAGAAAGCGAGCGTTCGATCACACCGGCCTCGGTGTATCGCTCGACCGCAGCCGCCAGTCGTCGTTCAAGGGGCAGATCGACAGGAATGGAGGCGGAGTCATCCGCAGAGTTTCGAGGCACAGATCAACCCTAGGCTCTCAGCAGCATTCCTGCGAGACGCGGAGAGTCAATCCCAGTCGAGATACTCCTCGATGATGACGGCGGTCTCGATCGGGTGCGTCGCCGGGAACAGATGATCGGCACCGCTAACGGTTTTGATGCTGGCGCGCTCTGGCGCGGTGGCCTGCAGCTTCTCAGCATCCGCAAACAGGTTTTTCTTGTCCTCGGATGCCTGAACGATCAGAACCGGGATTGCCGGGGCAAGCGGAATCTGCTCGTCTTCGACTCCGAGCAGCAAGAGACCGTTCACACGGTCACCGTGTGTCGCAGCGAAAACTCGGGCCACGGTACCGCCGGCCCCGTACCCGCCGATCCAGGTGTCTGCGAGTTCGAGGTGGTCGATCACCGCAAGGGTGGCTGCCACACGGTCGCTCATGGGCACGTCGACGCCGTTCGACTGACCACGAGATTCGATTCGGACGACGTGGAAGCCTGCTTCCTCTGCCAGGTAATGCGAAACGACTCCCAGCCCGTCTGCGTCCAGATCTCGGTCTGAGATCAGCACCAGCGACACCGGGCCTTCGCCTTCGTCGATATACGGCACGACATGGCGTTCCGTTTCAAAGATGCGCTTGTGCGTCACTGTCGTCTGTCCTCCTGTGTCGTCGATTCATTCCACCACCGCTGCGAGCGAAAGGGAACGCCACCACGTTACCGGTTGGGGATCGGCGTGGAACCGTGCGCGAGACACGTACAGTCAAAGAAGGAGCTGATTTTGGTTCCCCAATGATGGGAGTCCGGATGTCCGGCACTACTCAACCTTCCTCTCACGCCCCCACCGACTTGCTCACCCTCGGGTTGCTCGCGGGCTCGTCGATGGAGAACGAACGGCGACTTCCCGTACATCCCCACCACTTGGACCGGATCGATCCAGACGTGCGCGCGCGGATGATTGTCGAGCGTGGCTACGGCTCTGACTTCCAGCTGGAACCTGGTTACGTCGAGTCACGCGTCGGCCGGATCGCGGAACGATCCGAAGTGCTCGAATCTGCTGATGTCCTCCTTCTACCCAAGCCACAAGCTGCGGATGTGGCGATGATCCCGGAGGGCCGTGTGCTGTGGGGATGGCCGCACTGCGTGCAGGATGCGGAGATGACGCAGACGGCGATCGATCGCCGGCTCACACTAATCGCCTTCGAGGCGATGAACCATTGGGCTCCAGGCGGAGATCTCAGCCTGCACGTGTTCCACAAGAACAATGAGTTGGCCGGCTACAGCTCGGTACTGCACGCTTTGAGCTTGATCGGCTCGACGGGTGATTATGGGCCTCGTCTCAGCGCGGTTGTCATCGGCTTCGGCGCCACGGCACGAGGTGCCGTGACGGCGCTGAACGCGCAGGGGATCCACGACATCCAGATTCTCACCCAGCGTGGTGTCGCAGCCGTCGCTTCACCAATTCACAGCGCGCACATCGCCCAGCTCAACACCGACGGCGGCGCGACCCATCTCAGTGAGGTCCTCACACAGAGCGGCAACGTCCTGCTCCCAGAGTTTCTGGCATCGCACGACATCGTCGTCAACTGCACTTTCCAGGACGTCGCTGCGCCGTTGACCTATCTGAGGACAGCGGACCTGGAGCATTTCGCTGCGGGAAGCCTAATCATCGACGTTTCGTGCGACCTGGGCATGGGTTTCGAGTGGGCACGGCCCACCACATTCGAGGAGCCGATGTTCACCGTCGGTCACGGTGTGAACTACTACGCCGTCGACCACAGCCCGTCGTACCTGTGGAACTCATCCACCTGGGAGGTCAGCGAGGCCATCCTGCCGTTCATGCGAACGGTCATGGAAGGGCCGTCCGCATGGGCGACGAATGTCACCCTCTCCCGCGCGATCGAGATCCAGGACGGCGTCATCAAGAATCCGAGCATCCTGAGTTTTCAGAATCGCAGTTCGGACTATCCGCACGCGCTAGCCGTCTCGGCGCCCTAGTTCTGATCCGCCTTGCTCCGCGTTCGTGCTGGCTCTAGCACCGGCAACGCGACGATCGTGCAAACATTGGGTGCGGACAACGTGGGTAATCCGCAACGGCAGCTCTCAGAAGGGATGAATATGGCACAGGATTTCGGGATCATCATCTCCCAGGGCCGCGTTGCGGACCGCACGGATGGTGCGCTGCGAGGAGCGCTCGCGGCCGGGGATGCGTTGAGCGCCTACCTCGATCGCACTCCGGTCATCGTCGGGACGCCTTCTCCAGCAACGGGAGACGACTGGAGTGTCGCGCTTCCCGCTGCACGGCAGACGTTGGAGGGCCTGCGGGATGCCGTCAGCGCTGTCCTGGATGCCGGTCAGGTGCCGCTCCTTCTGACCAACACGTGCGCTGCGAGCTTGGGAACACTGCCGACAGTCGCGGCCCGTCATCCCGGAGCGGTCGTGCTGTGGATCGATGCCCATGGAGACTTCAACACCCCGGAGAGCACCGGCTCCGGATACCTCGGTGGAATGGCACTCGCGGCCGCATGCGGGCTGTGGGACAGCGGCCACGGCGCAGGTCTGAATCCGGAGCAGGTCATCGTCGTGGGTGGACGCGACATCGACCAGATCGAGGGTGATCTCCTGGCAGAAGCCGGCGTTCGCGTGCTGCCTCCGAGTGAAAGCACTCCGGCACGCGTGGCGGAACTGGTAGCCGGCCGTGACGTGTGGATCCATGTCGACTGGGATGTGCTCGAGCCGGGTTATATCCCCGCGGCATACCGCGTGCCGGATGGGTTGCTGCCGCATCAGATCGCTGACATCTTCGCGGCGCTCCCGGCGGATCGCGTCAAGGGCGTGGAACTCGCAGAGTTCGAGTACGGTGCTCCCGAAGTCCCGTCACCGGTCAGCATCGAACTCATTCTCGAGACATTCCAGGCCCTGCGGCGCTGAGACGAGGTGGCCGCTGCCTCAGATGCGTCGGTTGCGTCGGCGCTAGATGACAGCCACGATCTTGCCGCGCGTATGGCGCGCACGCATTCCGGTTAGCGCTGCATCAATTCCATCGAGACCGATGACCTGTGCGATCGGCACCACAAGACGGCCGGCGGCCACTTGGTCAAGCAGGTCGGTCAGCATGATGCTGAGGTCGCGGCGGTGGCGATCTTCGCCGTGGCTGTAAGCGGCACCAAGAGAAATTTCGTGAACCGATGGCGAGATGCCGAAAGACGGAATCGCGTGCAGATCCGGCAGACCTGCGATGCAGGCGATGCCACCGGCATACCTCAGCATGGCGAGGTGGCGCGTGGCGCTTGCTGAGCTGACGGCGTCCACGATTGCATCGAGACCGCGGCCATCATTGGCAGCACGAATCTGTTCGGCTGCATCTGCGGCGCGGGAATCGATGATGGCGGCGGCTCCGAGGAGCATGACATCCTCATGCCCGTGCGAGGCAAGTGCAATAACGTGCGCACCGGCCTGCGCGGCAAGCTGCACGGCGAATCCGCCAACTCCCCCGGTGGCTCCAGTAATGAGGACGCTCTGCCCCGAACGGACAGTGAGCCTGCGGTGTACGGCTTGATACGCAGTCATGCCGGCGCACGGAACGGCTGCTGCCTGGGTAAAAGAGACGCCGTCCGGGATCCGTGCCAGAACTTCCGCGCGGAATATGGCGAACTGTGCCGCCGCACCGGGAGCGCGGAGGTCGCCGTGAGCGGCGACTCGATCACCAACGCGCCACTCGGTGACGCCATCACCGATCGCGTCGACGACACCTGCTGCGTCCAAGATCGGCACGTGCGGCCAGGACCACTCCGCGTTTCCCGACGCGACAAGGTCTGCATCCACAGGATTCAGGCCGACCGCCTCAACCTTGATCCGCACGTGACCAGGACCCGTTTGCAGGATAGCTGAATCGACCAACGCAAGCGGCACTCCGGCCCGCTTCTGCGCAAGAGAAAGCATCGTGATGCCATCTTATACAGCCGGATGACGCTAGCCCTCAGGCTGGCTGCGTGATGCAGAGCTGCTCGCGGCCCCGCCGGCAGGCGGATCCGCATCGTTCAGTTCCTCACTAGTGCTCGCGCGCGCCAGCGACCAGCGCGGTGCTCGAGCTCGATCGGGTGCTCGGAGCACTCACTCACCAGCTCGGTCGTCAGCAGGCAGCCAAGAGACACGCCTCAGTCGCCCGCCATCGCCCGCAGCGCCGCGAGGTGCGCGTCGAAAGCCCGGCGACCCTGTGCGGTGAGTTTGACTGTGGTCGTCTGCCGCGCGTCCGCTCGCTGAGGCGAGGCCTGCTTACTCGTGACGAGATAGCCGATTTCGACGAGGTTTCTCACGGTCTTCGACAGGTTTGCCTCGCTGAGCTCTAGCGTCGCGGCAATCGCGGCGAAATCCGCATTGGCGAGCGGGCGCAGCATTGCACACAGACGCAGCCGGGTTGGCGCGTGGATCGCCTCGTCAAAGCGGGGTTCAGCCCGCATGGCGCACCTCGGCAGCATACGCGCGGTCATACGCCACGACGATGAGCGCGGTGGCGACGCCCGCGGCCACCGCGACGGCAACCACCCATCCGGTCAGACCGAACAGCGCGAATCCCAGGCTGAGTACAACCGAGAAGAAGATAATCAAGAAGAGCGGAACCAACAACCACCACCCGCGAGGACCAGCCGGTCGGGTAATGCCGAAGCCACTGCGCTTACGAAAGAGCAGCTCAACGCCGACGAACACCCCCACGCTGAGCGCAAAGGGCAACCACGCCCATGCCAGCCCGGCCGCGGGTGCCCCGATGATCAGCGCCACTCCCAACCCCTGCGCAGGTGCAGCCCACCAGGTTTCGGCCGTGATCCGTTCGCCGATTCGGCCACGGTCAGTGCTGAGATCCTCGAGCACGGATGCAGCGTCACGCTGATTCTCGAAATGACTTTCCATGCGGTTGAGTCAATCACTCAACCATTAGTTAAGCAACTTCGCACCCATGCCAGGAGATCGACCGATGCATGGCGGAAACTGATGGCGGTGCCGACTGGATGTTCGGCCGGCAGGAACTGCACGCCACTGTGGGCATCCGGGCGGCCGCTGAGCGGCGGACAGCGATCGGCTCAGTATGTGAGGAAAGAGGACGACTGAGCACGTTGCGCAGCCGTCGCTCCGGAGTTCAGATCCACACACCAACTCGGATACACCCGGAAGCCACGTTTGCCTGGCCACACTCCCGACGTGATGCCCAGCCGGGCGAGATCCGCAGCGGTGAACCGAAAGACGCCGCGTCTGCCCAGTTGCTCCACGAAGACCAGCAGCCCCGCGGCAGGATCATCTTCACTGAACGGGGTCGTCACTCCATCAGCGCCTCGCCTCCAGAAGGCGACGAATGCACCCGGTTTGGTTGGAGTGTTCCGCGCAGTTCGAATATGCCATGAGTCGCGGTCGATCTGCACGATTCCCGACTCGTAGTCGCTGTTCTGCTCCTCCGGCGCAATCGCGAGAGCGAACCCCATCTCAGCAGCGTATGCCTCGAAGGCAGGAAAGTTCACGCGACAACACTATCGCTTGAGATTGCGCCGTTCTTCCGCCAGGATCCCACCGAACCCTCCGCACAAGATGCCACCCTATGCCGGCCGGGTACTGCGCGACGCAAGCAAGCACCCAGAGCAGAGACGATCAAACATTGAAGCGAAATTCCACCGAGTTCCGGCACGGAGCACCCCCTGGGTCCGTGCCCTAAGACCCCGTGTCGGAACAGCCCCGCGGAGCGAAAGGGCGCGGCCTATACTCAAGCCATGAGGAACGAGATATCGTTCACGACCTCCGCAGACGGCACGAATATTGCGTGGTCCCGTCACGGCGAAGGGCCACCGCTTGTGCGAACGGGTACCTGGCTCACGCACCTCGAATATGACTGGTCTAGCCCGGTGTGGAGTCACTGGCTGGAGACGCTTGGCCAGCACTTCAGTTACATCCGCTACGACGCCCGCGGCAACGGGCTGTCAGACCGTAATCCGAGCGATTACAGTCTGCCTGCAATGCTGGCAGACCTTGAAGCAGTCGTGGATGCCGCGCGGCTTCCGAGCTTTGCCCTGTTAGGTATGTCGCAGGGCGGCGCCGTGGCCGCGGAGTACGCGCAGCGCCACCCGGAACGGGTCAGTCATCTCATCCTGCTGGGCGCATACGGCCGAGGCATAATGGCGCGGAACCCTGGCGCGGCGGTTCGTGAGGAGATGAAGCTCGAGCGCCAGATGATCAAGGTGGGCTGGGGGCGCGCTGACCCAATTTATCGCCGCGTCTTCACCTCTTCATTCATTCCCGGCGCGAGCGAGACGCAGATGCGTTGGTTCGATGACCTTCAACGTTTGTCGATGACGCCGGAGGCTGCCCTAGCCAGCAGCATCGCCAGAGCGAGTGTTGACGTGAGTGCCTCCGCATCCGCTGTTACCGCCCGCACTCTCGTGTTGCACGCGGATGGAGACCGCGTTGTCCCGTTTGAGGAAGGACGGCGGTTAGCGGGCCTCATCCCCAGCGCCAGGCTCGTCTGTTTGCACGGGAAGAACCACATTCTATTGGCCGATGAGCCCGCCTGGGGTGAGTTCGTCGAAGAAGTGACTGCTTTCGTCGGCGCAGCGGCAGTTAACCCTCCGACCGCTGGCCTGACGAGCCGTGAACTTGAGGTAGTGCGCCTTGTTGCCCAGGGATTGAGCAACCACGAGTGCAGCAGCCGACTGTCGATGAGCACGCGAACCGTCGAACGCCACCTCTCCAACGTCTATGCGAAGCTCTCGCTCTCGGGTAAGTCAGCGAGAGCTGCAGTCGCTGCACGGCTGACCGAACTGGAACGCGACGCGCTAGACGCGTGAGCAGTGGGTGGTTCCCGACATCCGCGCCCAGAATACGCGCGAAATGTGGCGGATATCACCGATGCGACCACCCCGGCATCGGCCTAGCGTGAAATCAGTTACACAAACCGCAAATCCACACTCTAGGAGGACGACATGCCATTCATCAACGTCAAGATCATCGAAGGCGTATTCACGTCAGAACAGAAGCACGAGATCATCAAGAATCTCACCGACACCATGGTGCAGATCGAGGGCGAGAATATGCGCTCCGTGACCTCGTGCGTGATCGAGGAGGTCGGCAGCGGTGACTGGGGAATCGCCGGGAAGCCTCTGACCACTGAGGACGTGATGACCCTCGCCCGCGGCGCGGCCGTCGGTTGAACGCCAGTTGATCGCAAAGGAGCGCCGTCCGCCTGCGAACGGCGCTCTGACGTCGCTGCTCGCCCGCGCTTGGTTCGTCGTGCGAACGGGCAGCTATCAGACCGCGTCCGAGGCTAGTTCGAGAACCGGAACTCCACCACGTCGCCGCAGATACCTACCTCAAGACTGATGCGCATCAGTCTTCGTTGACAGGGTCCTGCTCGCCTACGAGACGAGCTATCGGTGCACCCGCCACGTTCCAATGGAACAGGACGAGGTGCCAGAGACCTGGTCTCTTGCGAGATGGATCGATCAGTCCGTGCGCACCAGCTGCGACCAACCTGTCCCTCACACCCCAGGACGTGGGCTCACCGCCCGACGCGGAAACCTCTTGCCACGGTGCGATCGCATCAGCCATCGCGATGCCCAGTTCGTCGAGAACCGCAGGTTCCCGCAGATCAACGATTGCGGATGCGTCGACATCAACCGAAGCGATCTCGAGCGAAGCGGATCGCGAATCCTTGTGAGCTACCATCGCGGCTTCGACCCCGTCGATGGACGAACTCAGGTACAGGATCGGCTGGTCGGGCCGCGAATATCGGCCCGCGGCACGCGATCCTACGATTGCGAACTTGCGAAACTGGGGATCGATCGCGCGGTAGAAGGTCCCTCGAACGGTGGACATCGTCACAAGGGGCTCCACGCTCACGCGACCTTCAGGGGTGTGATCGCCGCGACCTTCTCCCGCAGTGCACGACGCTCGAGCCGCAGCTCGTAGTTGGACTGCAGATTCATCCAGAACTCCTCAGAAGTCCCGAAGTACCGCGCCAAACGGATCGCCGTACCTGCCGTGATCCCACGCTTTCCGTGCACGATCTCGTTGATCCGCCGCGGCGGCACACCGATGGACACGGCGAGCTTATTCTGCGTGATCCCAAAACCCTCGATGAAGTCCTCCATCAGGATCTCCCCCGGATGGATCGGCTCGATCAAGTCAGCCTCAGTGATAATCGACGAGTTCGACATCTTCCGCACCTCCCTCTCTCCAGACGAAGCAGATACGCCACTGCACGTTGACCCGGATGCTGTGCTGACCACGACGGTCACCCGACAGCCGTTCCAACCGACTCCCCGGAGGAATCCGCAGATCCTCCACCTCCTTGGTCGCATGGATCAGCTCGAGCTTCCACAGAATCGCCCTCTGCACCACTCGGTCGACGCGCTTGACGTACTGCTCATGCCAGATGCGCTCGGTGTCCTTGCTCCCGAACGATCTGATCACGCGACCAGCGTATAACGCAGAGCGTCAATAACGCTATGCGTTAAACCTAAATTCAACCACGTCACCGCAGATAACAACCTTAGAAGTCACCATCGGCTTCGACGCTTCCGAGGCGTGCGCCAAAGCCTGCGCAGAGAACGTGAGCATCCGTCAGCGCCATCCACCAGCACGTCCAGCTAACGGGTTCGCCTCCGTCAGACGAATCCTGTTCGCCGCACGTCCAGCGGTCCGCAACGTCCGGATCCACCAGCTCGAGCTGGAAGAAGTGCCGTTCGTGAACCTCGGGCTTTGCGGGCCACATGTCGTACGATTCGACGCCGAGAGAACGAACGATCCTGGCGGTGAGGCCGGTCTCTTCCGCCACCTCGCGCACGACGGCATCCGCGGGCGACTCGCCCTCGGCGATCGATCCAGCGGGCACCTGCACACCTGTGATCTCCATCGGGAAATCGTCATGCGTAAATACGAGCAGCTTTCCTCGGTGGACGACGTACGCGACTGCCTTCTTGACCGAACGTCTGCTCACGCTCTCGATCGTCATTCCGCTTCGCCCCACCCGACCTCAGTGAGCACTTGAGCAAGCGCATCGTTCGCGCTGGCTTCAGCGTCAAACACGATCTCACCCAGTTCGGGAATCCTGTCGGACTCGCGATACCAAGATGAGACCTGTTCTTCCGACACTTCAGCTGCGAGCGTTTTCGTGCGGTGCCTCCGCAGAGTTTCGTCCAACCCGAGCTCGTAAACGAACGTGCGCGTAACACCGCGATGATCCTTCTGGAGTTGGGTGAGCATGTCGCCGTATATCTCCGAGTGAAGGATCCCCTCTACGACGACATCTAGGCCGTTGTCGAGAGCGAAGCGAGCCGACAGGTCAATGTAAGCCACGCTGAGGGCTTGGGGACGATCCCGAACGTGAAGGATCTCCCGGCGCAATGTGTCGTGCCCCAGCAACGCGACTCCGCGCGGCCGCGCTGCCCTGATCGATTGGGCAAGGAGCGACTTTCCGCTTCCCGAGTTTCCCCGAATGATTATCAGTCGTGAGCTCTGCGAGCCGGTCATCGATCTTTCGTAGCGCACCACGTTGTCACGATACGGCACCGCCGCCGCTCAGCGCCCCAAGCTAACCGACGATCGCATGATCTCTCGACGGCGGCAAGATGGGCCTCCAGCGGACGCTTCACCCTCTAAGGTTTAGTTCGAGAAACGCCATTCCACCGAGTTCCGGTACGTACCAACCTCTGGGTGTCGAACCGGTGCCGCGCATCAATCCACTGCCCACCAGGCACCTCGGATACCAGCCCCAGTCGAGCACCGGGCCTGTTGCGCCGCGTGCGATCGAAGCATAAAATGAACAAGGGTTCATTGAAAGGGTTATGGTGCCACGGACGACGGAGCAGAACGAAGCGTTGCGCTCAGCCACGCGCTCCGCTGTGGAGACGGCTGCCGTCCGGGTGTTCGCGCACCGTGGTTTCGCGGCCACGAACATGCGTCAGATCGCCGTCGAGGCGGGGATCAGCACCGGGTCGATCTACCGGCACTACGCGAGCAAGGAAGAGCTGTTCGATGAACTGATCGATCAGGCCTCGCGCGGGCTCGCGGCTGTCGCCGCGCAGCTCTCGACGGAAGGGGATCCGATCTCCATGATCCGATCCTTCACGGAGGTATACGTGGCGGACCTCTCAGCGAACAACGGCGCGGCCGAGTTCTACATGATGATAAATCAGGGCGTCACGACGGACACCCCGGAGGGAACCTCATCTCGGCTGGCCGCATCACAGAGAACGATCTGGCGGGCCTTCGCCTCGCTCATCGCGCGCGGCCAAGCTAAGGGTCAGATCGCCGAGGGAGACTCCGCCCGACTGACCGCTCACTACTTCGCCATGCTAACCGGCATCACAACGTTGCACGTTGCTCTGGG
The DNA here is from genome assembly GCF_051546305.1 of Microbacterium wangyouchuni. Classification (NCBI taxonomy): domain Bacteria; kingdom Bacillati; phylum Actinomycetota; class Actinomycetes; order Micrococcales; family Microbacteriaceae; genus Microbacterium; species Microbacterium wangyouchuni. Next base: position 346,859 of record NZ_JBPTMA010000002.1, on the reverse strand, counting down.
GGAGGAATCCGCGGAGCCCGATGTCGACCTGATCCTACGAGTATTCACAAGAGGACCCCGATGAAGATCGAAGTCACACGTGCAGACGAACTCGGGGAGGAGAACCGACACCAGATCGCGGAAGTTCTCACGCAAGGGTTCGCCGAGGATTTCGCCTACTTCTCCAAGAACGCGGATGTACTCGCCGACGCGTTCGCCCCGATGCTCATCCTCGAGCGCTTCCACATCGCACTCGTCGACGGCGAGCCCGCCGCGGTCGCGGTCGTCACCGAAGGCGAGCAGGAGTGCTTCAAGCCGGATCGGCACGAGCTCCAGCGCGTGCTCGGTCCAATACACGGGATGATCAGCTATCGGATCATCCGAAGCCAATTCATGGGGGCCGACGACGGTGCCCGCGATGGTCTGACGGAGATTGCATTCGTCACGACAGCGCCGCAGCATCAGGGCAAAGGCGTAGCCACTGCGCTGATGCGTAGACTCCTGGAGCTACCCTCCGACGAGTTCGTGCTGCGTGATATCAAGGACACCAACACCCCCGCCCTTGGACTGTACGCCAAACTCGGATTCACCGAGACGCAGCGACGACGCATCAAGTTCGCTAAGCGAGCTGGGTTCTCCGCGTATGTCTCGATGGGCCTCAACCGCGCGAAGGCTGATGTTTGAAGGGCGCACGAACTCGACAGGCCCGGAAGCGCGCTTCGGGGCTCTCCTCAAGTCCGGGCTCGAGAGCGAAAAACGGAATTCCACCGCATTCCGTCGGTCAAGGAATTTGCCGCTGCGAGACTGAGGTCAGGATTGCGGTCACCTACTGAAGCTCGCCGAGCACGGACACTCGCTCAGCGGGACGCAGCATCCATTGTGAAGGTCAGGAACTCACGGGCGTGTCCTGACTGAACGTGTTTCGCCAGCGGTCGTCACCCTGGACCCACAGGGAGCTCACGAACATTGCCTCTGACCCCGAGCTTCCGGGCCGCCTGTAGTCAGCGCGGTAAGAGAGCATCACCGAAACCGGGGAAGCAACGATGAGTCGCGCTTGAGAGATAGCGTACGACGCAATCACCGGCCCGTTAGAAAGCTGCTCAACGTGATCTTCTCTTGCAGCGAACCCAGTCGGGTACACCCCGACGAAATCACCTGACAGCAACTCACGATCGGCAACGACATCGCCGCTGACCTGAGCGGCCCAAACCTTGGATTCAAGGTCAACGAAGAACTGCGTGTCGTGCTGGTGCATCCCACCATCGTCACACAGTTGATCGGCGTCGAACCGCTACGGCCCGGTCCTGATCTTCGGCGAGTGCTGACAACCCAAAATTCCTGGAATTATGCGCCCGCACGACGAACTCGAAATCGCCAAATTGCGTAAAGCGAGCTGTACATATCTAGCTTGCTTCACATTTCCAACGAGCTTCACAACGGAGAGACTATGAGCACCGAACCACGAACCGACACCCCAACGAGCTGGGGCCGCATCAAGTTCGCCGGAGGGCGCGTCCCCGCCATGGCGGTTGCGATCCCGGCCGGGCTGATCCTGGCCACGGGAGTTGGTGCGCTCCCACTTTTGACTGAAGTCTCCCAGGGAGACAAAGCCTTGGTCATCGCCGGCGTGTTCGCCCTCATCATGCCCTGGGGGCTCATCGGCCTCATCTGGGTCCTAGTCGTGGATCACTCAAGCCTGCGGGGAGCACTCGACAGGCCAGATGAATCGATCGAGTCAAAGTGGCTGGAAGCCGCTATGGCTGGTGCGCTCAGCGACACGATCATGCTGACAGGATTCGCGCTTGCGACGCTCGTCACCACGGGCTTCGAACTCGATGTCACCTGCGCGCTCATCGGCGTCGTCTGGGTTGCCTTCTTCAGCACAGTTGTGCGGTACCTCATGGCGAAGAAGCGGGGCTGACTGTGAAGAACTCGCTTCACGAACGCCGGCAGGACCGCGGATGGTCGCAACAGCGCCTCGCCGAAGAGCTCGGCGTCTCCCGTCAAACAGTCATCTCCATCGAACGCGGACGGTTTGACCCATCTTTGCCGCTAGCTTTCCGCCTGGCTGAGGTTTTCAAATGCAGGATCGAGGAACTCTTCGATCCCCGGTCCGAAGACACGGAGCCGAGCTGAGGCCCGATATGTAAAGGCAGACGAGAGGTCAAACCGGAATGCGACTAAACGTTAAACCTAAATTCCACCGAGTTCCGGTAGATACCAACCTCTCAATGACCAGCCAGCAGTGGCCCAGACAGGGCACAGGGGGCGAACCAGTACAAAGCCACTCGGCACACTCCCCCGCGGGATGTACGCGCTTCGGATCACCACCAGTACGCAGGGTATTGCGTACGACCCAACCTGGAGCGGACCAAACCGAACAACACGAGCACGACGGCAGCAAGCCCAGCGCAAGCAACGAAGGAGACCGGCGCATCCACCGTCATTGTTCCGATAACCGCAGTAGCTGCAGCTGGCGAGTGCGACGTGCGCGTCAGCAACATCGCGCCTAACGCAAGTCCGCCCGCAATCGCTGCCAGCAAAAGTGAATCACCCAGCAACCCGACAGCAACGCCGACAACCGCCGAGATCACCTGTCCACCAATGACGTGGCGAGGTTGAGAAAGTGGCAACGACGGCGCGCCAGCTACCAATGCCATGCTCGCTGCCATCGGTGGAATGAGCAGCACATGTCCGGACAAAGTTCCCAGCCCCACAAGCGAAGCGAGAGCTGCTATGGAGGTGAGTGTCGACACCAACACGACTGGGACCGTCGGGCGGACCGGGGCCTTACTAGTCCGAACCCACTTCATATCCAAGGTCACAGCGGCACTCCTTCAGGCTGGCGAGAACGGTCGTTCTCATAGGCTTGCTACCATAGAGAATGAACGTTCTCCATGCAAATACGAAGGACCGGTGATCAAGCATGACCCCGCAGGCCGACGTCGCGCAGCTTTTGGACGCAGCAGAGGAGCTCTTCTACGAGCGTGGGTATCAGTCCGTCGGCATGGACGCCCTCCGCACCGCTTCCGGCATGCCTCTCAAACGCATCTACTCACTCTTCAAGGGCAAGGACGCGATCGCCGTCGCCATGCTCGATCGGCGCGACGAACGATGGCACGCTTCACTCGCAGAGCGAGTCGATCGCCAGACGGAACCGGGGAGTCGGGTGCTGACAATCTTCGATTGGCTCGCGGATTGGCTCTCGGATGAAGGCCATCGTGGGTGTGCGTGGATCAACGCCTTCGGCGAACTTGGTGGAGTATCCCCGGATGTCGCAGATGCCGTACGCCGGCACAAGACCCGGCTGAAGGCTTACATGGACGACGTCGTACACGATGCCGGGGCATCACAGGCCGTAGCTGACGCGATCTTCCTTCTGGGCGAAGGCTGCATGGTAACGGCGGGGATCTCGGGAAACACTGACGCTACGGCACAAGCCAAAGAAGCAGCTTCCCGACTACTGGGGTCCGACTGAGGCATCAGCAGGCTTAGCCCTTAGAGTGATGAACCGGTCCGGGTTCTCTGCCGCCTGAATCCGCCAGAGGTTAGACCGAAAATCTGAACTCCACCACGTCGCCGCAGATAACAACCTTTGGCATCAGGCATGAGACACTGACGCGATTCTCGAATTAGCACACTGTGCTAGTTTAGAGGCCATGAGTTATTCAGGACACGTCGAACGCCGGGATCTCATCCTGTCTGCCGCGGCAGAGTTGCTCGCCACATCAGGAATGGGTCGACTGTCAGTGCGTACTGTGGCGGAGGCAGCAGGGATCGGGATGGGCACGCTCCGGCACTACTTCCCCAATCAAAAATCGTTGCACGAAGCCCTGATCCTCAAGCTCGTCGACGACCAGACCCAGGATTACAAGATTCGCGACAGCACGTTGCCCGCGCAAGAGCGCTTGGAACGATGCCTGTTGCAGTTCGTGCCGACGTCCGACGAAGCAACACATCTTGTCGACGTGTGGTTCGGTATGTATCGAGTCGGCTTGGACCCGTCCGGGCCACCATTCGCACGAGCGTTTCTGGAAGTCTCCACCACTCGATCCCGCGAACGCATTCGGACATGGCTGGAGATCATCGCGCACGAGGGACACCTTGATCCCTCATTCGTGCGCACCCACGTGCTGGAGTTGAGTGCTCTGATCGCTGGAGTGTGCCTTGAACTTGCCACTCCGGGCACGGAAATGACCATTGACGACGCACGCAGCCTCGTGCGCCGCGCAGCGCGGGCAATACCGAAAGAAGACAGCACAAGATGAGCGGGCAACACTCCCCGACGATGAAAGCCGAGATACCACCGAACAGTTGGGAGCGCCGGCGTGCAGCACTCATGAAGAGTACCGGAGCGCGCATGCTGCCCCGGCAGCTCCCGGAAGGCCGGACGCTGCCTCTCGCGTATGTGCACAGCGGGCCACGCACGACCGCGCCGGTACTCGTGATCCCTGGCGGGCCTGGCCTAGGTTCGATGCTGCCGTATCAGCGGTTCCGCACAACGGCAGCGAAGCAGGGGCTCGAGGTGGTCATGGTCGAGCATCGTGGCGTCGGCCTATCGCGCAAGGCAGACGACAACACCGACCTTAGCCCCGCCGACATCACAGTAACTGACGTACTGGATGACCTGGCCGCTGTGCTCGACGCCGAAGGCATCGAACAGGTGATCGTTTATGGGTCGTCGTACGGCAGCTATCTCGCGACGGCGTTCGGTGCACTCTATCCCGGTCGGGTGAGCGGGATGATTCTCGACTCGCCGGTGCTCGACGCCCAAAGCAAGCACGACACCGCACAAGCACTCAACACTCTGTACTGGCACGGCACCAAGAAGACTTCGAAGCAGGCCGCTCGGCTACGCGCTCTTACTCAACGCGGAACGGTCTCAGTTGAAGATGCCGGATTCCCGATCCAGCTTTTGCATGAATCTGGCGGCCCCGATCTTGTCACGTCGATGCTCGACCTTCTGGATCGCGGGAAGGGCGTGCGCGTCTGGTCGTGGCTGAACCGCCTCGGTACCTCCGACGTCATGCGCACCCGCCCCTTCCTCATGGAATTCGACTTGGTCGCTCACTGCGCATTCACCGATCTCGGTTATGGCCTCCCCCATGATTCTGAAACGGGTCCGCTGCGCAACGACGCCTCCTTTGCTGATCTCGCGGAGCGATTTCCGCCATTCAGGGGTGAGCCAGTCGATGTGCGAGGGTCGTTGCCAAGCTTCGACTGGCCTCTGCTCGCGCTCTCGGGTGACCGTGACGTGCGCACGCCGCGGTCTGTTGCTGAACAGGTCATCGCAAGCGCACCGAACGCGGTACTCGTACCGATCGAACACCACGGACATAGCACTCTAGACACTGCACCGCACCTCGCCATCAAGGCGATAGATCACCTTGTAGCAGCGAACGGCACGACACCAAGTGGCCTCCACGATCTCAGTGGCTCACGGTCGGCCATCGCTCGATTGATCTCGTTCCGACTCGGCGTCGCCAAGCTTCTCCCCGCGCCAGCAAGATAATCAGTTTTCAGCGGGCAACCCCAACGAATGTCGCCATGTGCACAGACGTACCACTGAACCTTCAGAGGGCCTTCTGCGTCTAGAACCCAGACGCCACTACACGACTGCTACAAGTTCGGCGAATCTGTACTCAAATTTGTGGCCGAAGATTCATCGCCTGATCAGCAGATTAGACGTTAAACCTGAATTCAACCACGTCGCCATCCTTCATGACGTAGTCCTTGCCCTCGAGGCGAGCCTTGCCCTTGGAGCGGGCTTCGGCGACGGAGCCGGTCTCGACGAGATCCTCGAAGGAGATGACCTCGGCCTTGATAAAGCCCTTTTCGAAGTCGGTGTGGATGACACCGGCCGCCTGCGGAGCCTTCGATCCCTTGGGGATCGTCCAAGCGCGCGCTTCCTTGGGCCCGGCAGTCAGGTAGGTCTGCAGACCGAGGGTGTCGAACCCGATGCGGGCGAGCTGGTCGAGACCAGACTCATCCTGACCGGTCGATGCAAGCAACTCCGCGGCATCTTCCGGATCGAGGTCGATCAGCTCCGATTCGATCTTCGCGTCGAGGAAAATCGCCTTGGCGGGCGCAACAAGAGCAGCGAGCTCCTCCTTGCGCGCAGCATCCGTCAACACAGCCTCGTCAACGTTGAAGACGAAGATGACCGGCTTCGCAGTAAGCAGGCCCAGTTCCTTGACGGGCTCGAGGTCGATGCCGCTCGTCGAGAGGAGAGTGCCGCGCTCAAGAGCATCCTTCACGGCATTCGCGGTCTCGAGCACGACGGGCTCTACCTTCTTGCCGCGCACCTCTTTCTCGAGGCGGACGATCGCCTTCTCGACAGTCTGAAGGTCCGCGAGCATGAGCTCAGCGTTGATGGTCTCCATGTCGGATGCCGGATTCACCGTGCCCTCGACGTGCACGACATCACCATCAGCGAAGCCACGCACGACCTGGGCGATGGCATCCGCCTCACGAATGTTCGCAAGGAACTGGTTGCCCAGCCCCTCCCCTTCGCTCGCGCCGCGCACGATGCCGGCAATATCGACGAACGACACCGCGGCCGGAAGGATACGCTCGCTGCCGAAGATCTCAGCCAGCTTATTCAGTCGCGAATCGGGCAGGTTCACCACTCCGATATTCGGCTCGATCGTCGCAAACGGGTAGTTCGCCGCGAGCACGTCGTTCTTGGTGAGTGCGTTGAAGAGAGTCGACTTGCCGACGTTGGGCAAGCCCACGATTCCGATAGTTAGAGCCACGGGATACGAGTCTACCGGGCGCGGATGCCAGCACCTGAGTCCTCGGCGTTGTGCGGGGCTCCGCGACGCAGCGTTGGGCGGAGAACGCAGCGTTGGGCGGAGAAACTGAAGCGGATCCTCCGCCCGAGCGTGCGTTCTCCGCCCAAGCGTGCGCCCCAGCTCCCCCGTCGCCCCCATGCGTGCGCCGCAACTCCCCCGTCGCCCCCAAGCGTGCGCCGCAGCTCCCCCGTCGCCCCCAAGCGTGCGCCCCAGCTCCCCCGTCGCCCCCAAGCGTGCGCCGCAACTCCCGCGCTTCGCGGCGAGTCTGACCCCACAGCGGCACCCCGGGAGAGAAGGTGAACAGGTGCCCTTGGATTTCACCGCAATCGACTTCGAGACGGCGAATTCCTCTCCCGCCTCAGCCTGCTCCGTCGGACTCGTCCGCGTTCGAGACGGCGAGGTCGTTGCCACCGCAGACTGGCTGATTCGTCCACCGGCAGGCCACGATGAGTTCCAGGAGTGGAACATCAAGATCCACGGCATCCATCCGCACGATGTTGCGGAAGCCGCCACCTGGCCTGAGCAGTTCGACCGCCTCTGCAATTTCGCCGGAGCCGACGTGCTCGTCGCGCACAACGCCGGATTCGACCTCAAAGTACTGCGCACGGCATCCGATGTGACGGACTTGGACTGCCCGCCGTATCGTTCGCTGTGCAGCCTCCAGGTCGCCCGCAAGACCTACGATCTCGAGTCCTATCGCCTGCCGAAGGCTGCGGCCGCGGCCGGTTTCGCCGAGTTCTCGCACCACGATGCGCTGGCGGATGCCCGAGCATGCGCGCAGATAATCATCGACGCGGGACGTCGCGCCGGGGCTGCGGATGTCGACGAACTGGCCACCGCTCTCGGCATCCGCGTGGCCGACGCGCCTGTCGTCGCCCCGCGTGAACGCGCTGCCTGAGCACAACCGTCCGTTCACACGCGACAATGTATTCATGACGAATCCCGCAGGCGCATCTCCCCTCAGCCTCGAAGTCATCGAGGGCACTTTCGATCTCGCGCGTCAGGGCCGCACCGGGCCGCTGGGCGAGATGATCGACGCCGGTGTGCCGATCGATACCCGCAATCCCCGGCAGGACACCCTTCTGATCGTGGCCACGTATGCAGAGCAAGCACATACTGTCGCCGACCTGGTGCGGCGCGGAGCCGATCTGAATGCTGTGAACGCGAACGGTCAGACAGCTATCTCCTGCGCGGTCTTCCGCAAGAACGAGACTCTGTTGCGCCTGCTGTTAGATGCTGGCGCAGATCCGGATGCCGGCGGCCTCTCCGCCGCCGCTATCGCTGAGCAGTTCCAACTCGCAGAAATGCGCTCGATCTTGGACGAGTACGCGGGGCGTTGACGACCGGGATCCCCGCAATGTCCGAGGCCCTCGACATGATGGCCTTATGGATGCTCCACTGATCGTCGTTCTTCTCCTGGCAGCCGTTGCTCTTGGGGCCGTGGCAGGCTGGTTTGCTCGAGCCGCCCGCAGTGCGCGCGAACTCTCCAGCAGTACCGCCGAACTCGCGCGCACCGAGGCCGAACTCCTTGCCGTGCGTGATGATCGAGACCGTCAGTACGACCTGTATCGGGATGCGGTTGAGCACGCCCGCACCGAGCAACGGGCTGAGGCCGAGCGCGTGCAGCAACAGAATGCAGTGCTTACAGCGCTGGCGCCGGTCCGCGAATCGCTGCAGCAGATGCAGACTAAGGTGACCACGCTCGAGCAGGAGCGCCACGCCCAGTTCGGCTCGCTCGCCGAGCAGTTGCGACGAGCTCAGGAATCCGACGAAGCACTCCGGGCGACGACCGAGTCACTTGCTGGGGCACTGCGCTCCACCGCGACCCGCGGTGTCTGGGGAGAAACGCAGCTACGCCGTGTGGTCGAAGCTGCCGGGCTCACCCGGCACGTCGATTTCGACCTGCAGTCGACGATCTCGTCCGACCGCGGGCAGGGTCGGCCCGACATGGTGATCCGACTGCCCGGAGGCACATCCATCGCCGTCGATGCGAAAGTTCCCCTTGATGCTTATCTCGAAGCGAGTGCCCTGACCGGGAGCAGCGCCGATGAGGCGCAGCGCCAGCGGTACATGCAAAAGCACGTCAGGGCAGTGCGCGCACACATCGATGCTCTCTCGAAGAAGGCGTACTGGTCGGGGCTTGATGCAAGCCCGGAGTTCGTCATCTGCTTCCTGCCCAATGAATCGCTCCTGGCCGCGGCCATCGACGAGGATCCGACGCTTCTGGACTACTCATTCGGCAAGGGAGTAGCGCTGGCGTCACCCGTCAACCTCTGGGCCGTCCTGAAAACAGTTTCTTTCACCTGGACCCAGCAGGAGGTATCGGCGGAGGCTCGCACACTGCTGAACCTCGGCACGCAGCTGTTCGATCGCCTCGGCACCCTCGCCGGGCATGCCGATGACCTCCGTCGGGCACTGGAGCGTACGGTCGACAGTTACAACAAGTTCGCGGGTTCCCTCGAGAGCCGGGTGCTGGTCACCGCGCGCCAGTTCCCCGGTATCGACGCGTCAACGCTCGACGCCACACCGCAGTCGATCACGACCCCGGCGCGCCGGTTCACCGCCCCCGAACTCGTCGAAGCAGCGCAAAATGCGGAGATTGCAGAGACTGCGACAATCGGAGCCGACCTCGGCGCCGTGCGCGAGCGAGCCGACAGAGACTAAGCGCTGTACGGAACCCAGCTGAGCAGCGCGATGACCAGCCCGGAACTCACCACGAAGGCACCGATCATCCACCACGAGCTGAGCTCGTGCCCTTCAGCGCGACGAACGCGGAAGAGCACGTCGGCGCGGCGTGCAGGATCAGCGTGAGCAGGTGTCACGGGAAGAGCCGCGACGGCTGCAGCGCGTGCGGCCTCATCCTGCGGTGAAATGCGCAGAATACGGCCGGTGTTGGTGGTGACCATGTTCGCTGGCACGGACCTGCTCTCGCTCCGCGACTGCTGCGTGGTCATTTGTCACCCTCCCGGACACCGCCATTCTGATGCCCTATCGAGGCGACGAATCCAGGCACCATTGTGCCAGCAAAGCCTGGGAAAGCCGGTAAGACCGCGCGTTCACCAGCACCAGGTCGGTAACGATCGGCCTACAGCCACTTGGAGACGAGGTGCTCCGACGCGATTCGACGCAGTGTTCCAGACGCGCCGCGCAGCACAACAGACTCCGTGTAGACGTAGTTGCCTTCGCGACGAACCCCGGCAACAAGCTGCCCGTCGGTCACACCGGTGGCGACGAAGATCGTGTTGTCGCCCTTCACCAGGCCATCTGCCTCGTACACGTGGTCCATCTGCAGACCCGCATCGATGCCCCGCTGACGCTCGTCATCATCCCGCGGCCAGAGACGCCCCTGGATGTGGCCGCCCAGCGCTTTGATCGCGCAGGCAGTGACGATGCCTTCCGGGCTGCCACCGACGCCCACGCACATGTCCGTACGCGCCCCATGACGTGCTGCATTGATGCCACCGGCGACATCGCCATCGCTCATGAGTCGCGTGCCCGCACCAGCCTCGCGAATTTCCTCGATGAGCCGCTCATGGCGCGGACGATTCAACACCGACACGACGATCTCGTCGACGGGCTTGCCGAGCGCCTTGGCCAGCAGCCGGATGTTCTCGCCGACAGGCAGGCGGATGTCAACGACGCCAACACCTGCTGGGCCGGTGACGAGCTTGTCCATGTAGAACACGCTGGATGCGTCGAGCATGGTCCCACGGTCGGAGACCGCGATCACCGACAGCGCATTCTGGCGCCCCGCCGCGGTGAGCGAAGTGCCATCGATCGGGTCGACGGCGATGTCACATTCCGGCCCACGACCGGAGCCGACAACCTCGCCATTGAACAGCATGGGAGCGTTATCCTTCTCACCCTCGCCGATCACGACCCGGCCCTGAAAGTTCACGGTGCCGAGGAACGCGCGCATCGCGTCGACAGCTGCACCGTCGGCGGCTTCCTTGTCTCCCCGCCCAATGAAGGGCACGGCACGGATCGATGCCGCCTCAGTCGCCCGCACAAGCTCCAGTGCAAGATTTCGGTCGGGACGCAGCGGGCTCATATCGGCCGTCAGACTCACCATGGGGCAAGCCTAACGATCGTGCCATCTGAAACAGGGGTCTTTCGCCCCGATCTCGATGAAGGAACAGCGATTCTTAACACCTGCGAAGAGTGCCCCCGTTCAACAGGCCGGGGAGCACCCGGCATCCGATGCTCCCCACCGATAGAGTTGAAGCTGTCCCGGCTTCATCTATCGCAGGAGTTTTCATGCCCGTCGCCACTCCGGATCAGTACGCAGAAATGCTCGACCGCGCGAAGGCCGGTGGCTTCGCGTATCCCGCATTCAACGTCTCCAGCTCGCAGACCATCAACTCCGTCCTCCAGGGCCTGACCGAGGCCGGCTCCGACGGCATCATTCAGGTGACCACGGGCGGCGCCGACTACTTCGCCGGCCACACCGTCAAGGCACGCGCCACCGGCGCGCTTGCTTTCGCTCGCTACGCCACCGAGGTCGCCAAGAACTACCCGGTGACCGTGGCCCTGCACACCGACCACTGCCCGAAGGATGCCCTCGCGGGCTTCGTCGAGCCGCTGATCGCCGCCAGCGAAGAAGAGGTCAAGGCTGGCCGTAATCCGATCTTCCAGTCGCACATGTGGGACGGCTCGGCCGTGCCGCTGGCGGAGAACATCGAGATCGCCAAAGAACTGCTCCCCCGCATGAAGAACATCAACGCGATCCTTGAGGTCGAGATCGGTGTTGTCGGCGGCGAGGAAGACGGTGTCCAGCACGAGGGCTCCAACGACGCCCTCTACACGACGTTCGCCGATGTCGACCAGGCCGTGCAGGCACTGGGCCTCGGCGAACAGGGCCGCTACATCGCAGCGCTCACCTTCGGCAACGTGCACGGTGTGTACAAGCCCGGTGGAGTGAAGCTGCGTCCGGAACTCCTCGGCGAGATCCAGGCTGAGGTCGCAGCCAAGTACAACACGGGTGCGAAGCCGCTTGACCTGGTCTTCCACGGCGGCTCGGGCTCGAGCGACGAGGAGATCGCCCTTGCGGTCGCCAACGGCGTCATCAAGATGAACATCGACACCGACACCCAGTACGCATACACGCGTGCGATTGCGGACTACATGTTCAAGAACTACGACAGCGTCCTCAAGGTCGACGGCGAGGTCGGAAACAAGAAGGTCTACGACCCCCGCGCGTGGGGCAAGGTCGCAGAGGCGGCTATGGCCGCCCGCGTCGTCGAGTCGACCCGTCAGCTCGGCTCGCACGGCCAGTCCCAGAGCTGACACGACATTCGCTGACCGCAGCGAAACACAAGAATGCCCCGGCCGTCAGGCCGGGGCATTCTTCGTACGTGGGGTGTGTCAGCGCCCGCGACGGGCGCGCACCACCCCGATTGCCAGGTCGGCGATGGCATCGACGATCAGCAGAATGCCCACGAAACGGCTGAAGCCGCGGCGTCGGGATGCTGCGACGCCGAGCGCCAGTTCGCCGATGCTGAGCGCTGCGGCCAGGAGACGGTTGCGGCGCAACGCTCCGGCGACGCGAGCCAACGGCCGGTCGCGACGGGTGAGCGGGGTAAACCCGCTCATACCGTCAACCAGAATCTCGCCGAGCGTTGACCCCCAGCCGTCCGGCCCGAAACGCAGCACCTCAAGGTCCGTGTCGGAGGACCCGGCTTCGTCGAATACTGCGGCGATGAGATCAGCGGGCACACCGAATGCGGCAAGGAAGGCTTCCTGCCGCGCACGCGTCCCGACCACCCCATCCAGAGCCTCGGGCTGCAGCGCACGATGCGCACCAGCGACGTCCAGCCGCGAGTGCGCAGCGATCTGGACAAGTTCGTCACGACTGCCATCGCCATCGCTGAGCAGCCGACGGCAGATCTCCGCCGTCTCCGGCACCGTGAGCGCTTCCAGATCCATCACCGGCACGGTGTGCCGTTCGGCATCGGGCCAGAACTGATGCACGCCGCCGTTCGTCGTCACCTCGAACCAGTCACCGCCGTCATCCACACGGTTCAACTCGATCACCGGCAGTTCTGCCTTCGCCGCGACGCCCGCGTTGGTCGGATCCTCGGATTCGAAGCGCAGCAACGACCACGAGCCGGACTCGATGTATTCGACATCCAGCCCATTCACTTGCGCGATCAATCGCGCGGCAGACGGTCCGCGGTGCGAGAACACCGAGATGCGAACAGGCGCCGCATCGAATTCTGCTGAGATATCGGATGCTTCGTCGAACGACTCTGTCACGAGAGCATCCGCTTCGCTGTCGTCACACCCACCGTCATCGCAGCCGCCGTCGTCGCAGCATCCATCGTCAGAGTCCTGCAGCCACAACGTCAGACCGGCATCCGCGAATGCCGTGCGCAACTCCCCCGCCGTCAGAGTCGTCGCGATGACGTCTTGATCAGTCAGCGTGAGCACAAAACCGGCGTCGGTGATCGGAATCGCGACGACTGCCTCCTGCTGAGACTCACCCCACGCGGCGTCTGCGTCGATCAATCCGGCCGGCACACGCAGGTGCACGAGCAGCTCTCGAGCTGCTGGGCGGGGATCTGCCCCGTCAGCAGCGTCGACGGATGCGTAGGAGAGTTGAACACCAAAACTGTTTTCGAGCATCATTCGACATTACCGGCTCACGCCATGCGAGCCGGGGTGTTGAAAGCCGTCTACCGTCCGGCCATCCCATCGACATAGGACATGAACGCCGGATCCCCCATCATCGGCACCGCGATGCAGAGCGAAACGATGATCATCGTCACGGCCGCGCCCACCAGCGGCACCCACCAGGTCAACTTCCCGGTGCGCAGACGTTTGAACGACAGCCAGGCGGTCAGCATCCATCCGACCACGAGAACGAAGGCGGCGATGGTCCCCCAGACCTTGGCCTGTGCGAAGTTGGTGAAATCCCCCTCGATGCCGATGATCTCCATACTGTCGTTCATCATCGAACTCAGATCCAAATACGCCACCGTATTGATGATGACGCTGACCAGCCCGTAGGCCACCAGGGCAATGGTGAGGATGCGATCCCACCGGCGGGGCGCGGTAACAGTCGGCGCCGGCGTCGAGGTCTCCTGGGATGCGGCCGATTCTGCGGTCGGAACTTCATCAACAGCATCCATCGGCGGCAACCCCGCCAACCGGCGTTGCTCCTCCGGAGTCGCATACTCGCCATACTGCGGCCGCTCATCGATCATGCCGCCATGCTAATGCGCGCGGCTTTGATCTGCGTCCAGCCAGCCCCGCCAAAAGCGGCGGCCCCAGAGAAGTGGGGACTCCTCGGGGGCCGCTGGCTTGAGCGCTGGGGACGCTCATGCCGAGACGAAGCAGCGCTGGGGGCGCTATCTCCATCTGAAGACACCGTCAGACGGGTGCCTTCACGAACAGACTAGACAACTGTCCAGGAAAGCGCGAGGGGTTGTTATTCAGATAGTGAAGTCGCTACTCGTATCCAGCGCGTCTGCGCCCAGTTGCAGAGACAGTTGCCGCGCCGTGCGCTGCAGTTTACTGATGAGGGCAGCATCCACGACCGCGCTGTCGGCGGGCAAAGAAATAGCGAGCGATGCCGTCAAATTCGGTGCGATGACGGGAACGGCGATGCAGGTACTGCCGATCGAGTACTCCTCCTCGTCCACAACCCACCCTGGTGAGTGCTCCAGCTGCGTCAGAAGCGTACGGCGATCGCTGATCGTCTTGGGCGTCAGCTCCTCCAGCTGGTGCCGAGAGAGGTAGTCCAGGCGGTCTTTCTCTTCGAGATCTGCCAGGATCTGCTTTCCCAGTGCTGTCGCGTGCGCACTGCGGTGCAGACCGACCCACAATTCCACCCGGGGGTTGCTCGTAGCATCCACGATGTCCACCAGATGCACCTCGCCGTCGTCGAAACGCGACAGATATGCCGTTGCTCCGACCTCGTCGGTCACTGCGCGAAGCGCTGCCCGCACGCGAGCGAGGAACACCCCTCGCCCGTCGATCTCATCGCGAAACGCCGGGAAGTGCCGGCCCAGCACCAACCCGTCCGGCTCGGCCGCCAGGTAACCCTCATGGATGAGCGTACGCACCAGGTTGTATGTGGTGCCGATCGTGAGGCCGGTTGCGGCAGCCAACATCTTCGCCGGCAACGGCCGCGGTGCGTTCGCGACAATGTCAACAAGCCGCAGCGCACGCTGCACGGAGCCGATCAATGTCGGTTCGGACTCCTGCGTGTTCACAGCGTCGCTCAGATCATCACGGGGACTCAGTGGCGCGACCACCGAGAGCACGAGCGTCGCGCTTACCGGAGGCATCCTGGCGTAGTTCCTTGGGCAGCGAGAACATCAGATCCTCCTCAGCGGTGCGAACTTCTTCCACGTCGCCGTATCCCGCGCTCTGCAACGCTTCGAGGACTTCCTCCACGAGGATCTCCGGCACGGAGGCCCCGCTCGTCACTCCCACGGTGGCGACGCCGTCGAGCCATTCCTGCTTAACCTCTTCGGCGTAATCCACACGGTACGCCGCCTTGGCCCCATATTCCAGAGCCACTTCGACCAGGCGCACACTGTTCGATGAGTTCGAGGAACCGACCACGATGACGAGGTCCGCGTCCTTCGCAACCTTCTTGATCGCAACCTGCCGATTCTGGGTGGCGTAGCAGATGTCATCAGACGGCGGATTCTGCAGCTCGGGAAAACGCGTGCGCAGTCGATTCACGGTCTCCATCGTCTCGTCGACGGAGAGCGTCGTCTGCGACAGCCATACGACCTTCGATGGGTCCTTCACCACGACGGTGTCAGCCTCGTCCGGGGAGTTCACAATGGTCACTCGCTCGGGCGCGTGACCGGCGGTGCCCTCGACCTCTTCATGGCCCTCGTGGCCGATCAGGAGGATCTCGAAATCATCGCGAGCGAATCGGACGGCCTCGCGATGCACCTTCGTCACCAGCGGGCAGGTCGCATCGATGGCATGCAATCCACGATCGGATGCTGCGCTGACCACTGCGGGCGAGACGCCGTGCGCGCTGAACACGATGTGCGCACCTTCTGGCACCTCATCGACCTCTTCGACGAAGATCGCGCCCTTCTCTTCGAGCTCGGTGACGACGTGGATGTTGTGCACGATCTGCTTGCGCACATAGACCGGAGCCCCGTAACGATCGAGAGCCTTCTCGACGGCCACCACGGCCCGGTCGACACCGGCGCAATACCCGCGCGGTGCCGCCAGCAGCACCTTCTTGGGTCCGTCCACCGGGATATCCTGAAGCCGCTTCGCCCGGGAACGAGGGATGCGAGGAATGGGAAGATGTACGGTGGCCTGGGTCACACCTTGATTCTACCGTCGTACCGCGGTGCTGGGCCTGTGCGAGCGCTCAGGCGCATAAGGAGGGAGCAGACCCGATGACGGTCTTCGAAGCATCATCCATGAAAGGCGAGATTCCGCCGGCGGATGCTGTCGCGCCCCGTGACTCGACCGCGGATGCACCGACCTCTGTCGCACGTTTGAACTCAACGATCCGCGACTTCATCGCGCGCTGGAACGTCGTCTGGGTCGAAGGCGAGATCACCTCGTGGAACGTTCGCGGTGGAAACGTGTTCGGTCGCCTCAAAGACACCCAGTCCGATGCGCAGATATCGATCCGCATCTGGTCGAGCGTGCGCGGGCGCATCCCCGCCGACCTCGCCGTGGGCGACCATGTGATCGCAGCTGTCAAAGCCGACTACTTCGTCAAAGCAGGCGATTTCAGCTTTACCGTCTCATCGATGAAGCATGTCGGATTGGGCGATCAGCTCGAGCGTCTCGAGAAGTTGCGTGCCCAGCTGCGCCAAGAGGGACTGTTCGACTCGGCCAGGAAGCAGCCTCTTCCCTTCCTTCCTCACGTCATCGGCCTCATCACGGGTGAGAGATCGGATGCCGAGAAGGACGTGCACCGCAACGCCGAGCTGCGCTGGCCGCACGTGCGCTTCCGCACCCAGCACGTCGCTGTTCAGGGCGAACGGTGCGTGCCCGAGGTCCTCGCCGCGCTCGCGACGTTGGATGCCGACCCCGATGTCGATGTCATCATCATCGCCCGCGGCGGCGGAGACCCGCAGACCCTGCTCGGGTTCAGCGATGAACGACTCGTGCGGGCGGTGGCAGCAGCATCCACTCCGGTCGTCTCCGCCATCGGACATGAGAACGACCATCCGCTCCTGGACGACGTCGCTGACCTCCGCGCCTCGACGCCGACCGATGCCGCCAAACGTGTGGTTCCCGACGTGGGCGAGCAGCGCGCGATCATCGCGCAGCTGCGATCGCGTGCCACCTCACGACTGACGCAACGGGTCTCGCACGACATCACGCAGCTCGAGCAGCTGCGCACCCGTCCGGTGTTGCGCTCGCCTGATCCGATCATCGCCGATCGCGCGCAGGAGTTGTGGCTGCTGCTCTCGCGAGGGCGCGACACGATCACCCGTCAGCTCGACCTCGCCGGGCGCAGGACCGGTGAGCTGCGCGCGTCATTGCGCGCGCTCTCGCCAGCGGCAACTCTCGCTCGGGGATACGCCATCGCCCATCTCGATGGCGGCGTGATCGTGCGCGACGCAGCGGATGCTCCCGCCGGCAGCGCACTGACCATCACCGTGGATCGCGGCTCGCTGGCAGCTCGCTCCGAGGGAGAAATCGCCGAGGGCAACACCCCGTCGTAGGATGGAAGGCGTGACTTCGCCGAATGACGCCCCCGTCGAGACTCTGTCATTTGAGGCCGCTCGTGACGAGCTCGTCCGTGTCGTCGCCGAGCTCGAGCAGGGCTCCCCTACCCTTGAGCACTCGCTCGCGCTCTGGGAACGCGGCGAAGCTCTTGCCGCCCGTTGCGAAGAATGGCTGCTGGGCGCCAAGCGCCGCCTCGAGCAGGCACGTACGGCTGCCGCTGATGAGGATGACGCATGAACAAGCCCGCACCCGTCGTCGCTGAGCTCGGACGCCCCGAGACACCGGCGGAGACCGCAGCACGCAAGGCGGAGTTCAGCAAGAAATATCGTGCCAGCCAAACGTTCCGCAATCTGATCGCCGCGCTGATCGCGACAGTGGCAGTGGTCGCTGTCATCGTCTTCGCGGTGCCGCGAGGCGTACCGGCATCCGAGAAGAAGATCGATGTGGCAGGCATCGCCGCCGACGTCGAATCCACCATGCAACGTCCGGCGCTCGTGCCCGAGACGGATGGCTTCTGGCGCGCGAACGCCGCACAGCTCGAGGGCGGCGCAACGGTCACCTGGAAGGTCACCATGGCACCGGCCTCAGAAGACGAGCGCGGGTTCATCAACGTCGTGCAGGCTTTCGAGGCCGACTCATCCTGGGCACCACAGCAGCTGGATGGCACTGCGCCGACCGACACCACCCGGATCGGTGGCTTGGAATGGGATGTGTACGAGCTCGGCGGCGCCACCGAGAGCAATGTCTCCTACGCGATCGGCACGCAGGCCGGTGAAGACTACGTGCTGCTCTACGGCGCACGCTCCCCTGAGTCGACGGCTGAGCTCGCCAACTCGTTGATTCCGCAGATCGAAGCGATTGCTGAGGCCTCATGACAGTACTCACCCCGACAGCCGCTTGGCAGGAGATGCTGGACGGAAATCGTCGATTCGTCGCGGGTGAGCCGCGGCATCCGAATCAGGATGTCGAGCGCCGGCATGATCTGGCCCATCAGCAGCATCCGACAGCGACGCTGTTCGGTTGCTCCGACTCGCGACTGGCCGCCGAGATCATCTTCGACAAGGGCCTGGGCGACCTGTTCGTCGTCCGCAACGCCGGGCAGGTCATCGGCGAATCGATCGTCGGTAGCCTCGAGTACGCCGTCGAGATCCTGCAGGTGCCGTTGATCGTCGTGCTTGCCCACGATGAGTGCGGTGCGGTCAGTGCTGCCATCGAGGGGACGGCGATCGACGCAGCACCCCTCCCGCCGCACATCTGGAAGCTGATCGCGCCGATCATTCCCGCCGCCCGCAAGGTGCTCGCAGCCAACGGTGGCACGTCCCCCGCTGACATCGACGCCGAACTGGTCGGCCGCGAGCACCTGCGCAACACCGTCGCGAACCTGCTGCAGTCGTCTGAGCTGATCAGCGACGCCGTCGCCGAGGGCCGCCTCGGCATCGTGGGCGCGAACTACCGTCTTGCTGAGGGCACGGCCGTGCCCGTGATCACAGTGGGAATCGACACGGGGATCGAAGGCGTCCCCGCAACCGAGGAGGCATCGAAGTGACCGATACACACCAGCGCAGCGGCGAGGAATCGCAGAGCTACCGCATCGAACACGACACCATGGGCGAGGTTCGCGTGCCCGTGAACGCGCTCTACAGTGCTCAGACGCAGCGCGCGGTAGAGAACTTCCCGATCTCGGGCACGGGCCTGGAGCCGACCCAGATTGCCGCTTTGGCTCGCATCAAGAAGGCCGCAGCCCTGGCGAACAAGGAACTCGGCACCCTGGACGGCGCCATCGCCGACGCGATCGCCGCCGCTGCCGACCAGGTGGCGGCCGGTAAGCACGACGGTGAGTTCCCCGTCGACACCTACCAGACCGGTTCTGGCACCTCATCGAACATGAACATGAACGAGGTGCTGGCAAACCTCGCCTCCAGTATCCTGGGTTCGGCTGTGCACCCGAACGACCATGTGAATGCCTCGCAGTCGTCGAACGACGTGTTCCCGACCTCGGTGCACATCGCGGTCACGCAGGTCCTCATCGACACGCTCATCCCGTCGCTCGACCACCTCGCCGTCGCCCTCGAGGCGAAGGCTGAGCTGTGGAAGGATGCCGTCAAGGCCGGGCGCACGCACCTCATGGATGCAACCCCCGTCACCCTCGGTCAGGAGTTCGGCGGCTACGCCCGCCAGATCCGCCTGGGCATCGAGCGCGTGCAGTCCGCCCTCCCCCGCGTCGCCGAGGTTCCCCTCGGTGGCACGGCTGTCGGCACGGGCATCAACACGCCGCTCGGCTTCCCGCAGAAGGTCATCGCGCTCCTCGCCGAAGAGACCGAACTGCCGATCACCGAGGCCAAGGACCACTTCGAGGCTCAGGCCAACCGTGATGGTCTGGTCGAGGCATCCGGTGCGCTTCGCACCATCGCCGTCTCGCTGACGAAGATCAACAACGACCTGCGCTGGATGGGCTCTGGGCCCAACACCGGTCTTGGCGAGTTGCACATTCCTGACCTGCAGCCTGGATCGTCGATCATGCCCGGAAAGGTCAACCCGGTCGTCCCGGAGGCCGTGCTCATGGTGTGCGCTCGGGTCATCGGCAACGATGCGACCGTCGCCTGGGCCGGGGCATCCGGTTCCTTCGAGCTGAACGTCGCCATTCCCGTGATGGGCACCGCTCTGCTGGAGTCGATCCGTCTGCTTTCGAACGCTGTCCGCGTTCTGGCTGACAAGACCATCGACGGCCTGGTTGCCAACACCGAGCGCGCTGCCGCATTCGCCGGCATGAGCCCGTCGATCGTGACGCCGCTGAACAAGATCATCGGTTATGAGGCTGCCGCGAAGATCGCCAAGCACGCCGTTGCCGAAGGCATCACTGTGCGCGAGGCCGTCATCGCTCTCGGGTACGTCGAGCGCGGTGAGATCACCGAGGCTCAGTTGGACGAGAAGCTCGATCTGCTGAGCATGACCCACGCCGGCTGACGTTCGTTCGCCTGTTACACCTGTCGGAGCCTGTTGCATCCGTCGGAGGTTTTTTGTGAATTCCTCCGACACCCGCAACAGGCTCCGACATGTGTGACGCCATGGCATCCGTCTCAAGGACTCAGCGGCTCGGTTCGGAAGCGCACGAGCACAGTCTGAGTGTCGTCATCGACCGTGAAGGATGCCTCGCCCATTCCTTCGCGGAACTCCGGGCTGTGCCAGAACTTTTCGTGTCCAGCGCGCCAGTCAGCTACGGTCGTGAATCCCTCGCCCTCTGCGACGGCATGGTCGAGGTCGACATCTGCCAGGCGCACGACTCGGACCTCTATGACCTCTTCGATGCACACCGGCTCGCCCTCCGAGTCGATCACGACTGCGCGGTCGCCGACGGCAGGCAGGGGTTCGCGCTCGAGCTCGTACTCCGTGACCAGTGAGGTAGTTGACGTCTTCTCGCCCGTGAGGATCGCCCCGACGAGTAGGTCACGAAGCGGCCCAGGGAACGCATACTCGGACACGGGCAGGTCAGTTGCGTCTGGCATCCGCTCAGCCTATCGACCGGTCCCGGCCGCGGACTTATGTTTCGGATGTCGGAGGATGTTGCATCCGTCGGAGGTACTTGATCAATTCCTCCGACATCCGTAACAGGCTCCGACGGGTGTCGCAGCCCGACGAGAGTTCCCCCGGGGCGACCACTTGTTCTGCACGATCGGCCCCCTAGCCGAACACCTGTGGAATCCCGTTCGAGGGGGTGGTGATGCGGCACTGTATGGATCATGCTCAGTCCTGCACAGACCATCCGTCGCCTCGGCGGCATTGCCCGCGGCTCCCATCTGCAACGCCTCGGGTTCACCCGCACTCAGCTGGCACGCCTGGTGCAAGAGGAAAAGATTCAACGCGTGCGCGCCGGTGTCTTCGCGACGCACGACCTCGATAGCGGCATCCGCACCGCAGCCGCTCACGGCGGGGCTGTCACCTGTGCCTCGGCGCTGCGCGCGCACGAGATCTGGGTACTCCCTGACGACGATGGGCCTCATGTCTGGATGGGACCGAAAGGCCGCGTGCACAGCCACGACGCGTGCTCATGCACCAGCCATTTCTACACCGGCATCCCGCCGCTGGGGTATGCGTCCGTGGAGATTGCTCTGGTTCATCTGCGTCGCTGCGCCGGAGACGAGGCCTTCTTCGCGGCGTACGAGTCCGCCTGGCACAAGCGGCTCCTGTCGAAGTCTGCTCGTTCCCGCGTGCGGCAGGCGCTGCCAGCATCCGCTCGCTGGCTGGTCGAGATCGCCCGACCGGATGCCGACAGCGGACTGGAATCTCTCCTGCGACTGAGAACGCACATCCTCGGCATCCACCTCGACTGCCAGGTCGTGATCACCGGCGTCGGGAAGGTCGACTTCGTCCTCGGCGGACGCCTGATCGTCGAAGCCGACGGCAAGGAGAATCACGACAGTGAGACGAAGCGCCATAATGACCGGGCACGGGATGCCGCGGCATCCGCTCTCGGATATGAAACATTGCGCTTCGACTACGCGCAGATTGTTCACGACTGGCCGACCGTGCAAGCGGCCATCCTCGGCGCTCTGCGACGGCTCCGCGCTCGGTGACACAGCCGTCGGAGGGTGTTACGTCTGTCGGTGCGATTCCCCCTAAAGCTCCGACATTCGTAACACCCTCCGACAGGTGCAACACCCAAAAGGGAAGCTCAGTTGAGCTCCCCGCCCTCCAGCAGTTCCGTAACCAGCGCGGCGATCGCCGAGCGTTCCGAGCGCATCAGCGTCACGTGCGCGAACAGTTCGTGTCCCTTCAGCGTCTCGATCACCGATGCGATCCCGTCGTGCCGGCCGACCCGCAGGTTGTCCCGCTGACCGACGTCGTGGGTAAGTACGACACGGGAGTTCTGCCCCATCCGGCTGAGCACGGTCAACAGCACGTTGCGCTCGAGCGACTGCGCCTCGTCGACGATCACGAAGGCATCGTGCAAGGAACGTCCGCGGATATGCGTGAGCGGCAGAACTTCCAGCAACCCGCGCTCGACCACCTCTTCCATGACGTTGCCCGAGACCACCGAGCCGAGCGTGTCGAAGACCGCCTGACCCCAGGGGCCCATCTTCTCGCCCTGGTCGCCGGGAAGGTATCCGAGCTCTTGCCCGCCGACAGCGAACAGCGGCCGGAAGACGATGATCTTCTTCTGCTGCTGCCGCTCAAGCACGGCTTCCAGTCCCGCGCACAGCGCGAGCGCCGACTTCCCTGTCCCGGCACGCCCGCCCAGCGACACGATCCCGATGTCCGGGTCAGTCAGCAGATCGATCGCGATGCGCTGCTCCGCGGAACGCCCATGCATCCCGAACAGGTCGCGGTCACCGCGCACGAGTGTGAACTCGCCGTCGCCGGCCATCCGTCCCAATGCTGAGCCGCGCTCGGAGTGAATGATCAGCCCGGTGTTGACCGGAATTCCGCGGGCATCCTCACTGATTCCGACCTCGCTCTCGTACAGGTCGCTGATCTCATCGCCGGAGAGATTGAGTGTGGCGATGCCCGTCCACCCCGAGTCGACGGCCTGCTCGGCCAGGTATTCCTCAGCTGACAGCCCGAGGGACGCCGCCTTCACCCGCATGGGCAGGTCCTTGGAGACGATCGTGACGTCCTGGCCGTTCTGCGAGAGGTGCATCGCAACCGACAGGATGCGGCTGTCGTTGTCACCGAGTCGGATGCCACTGGGCAGCACCTGCCCGTCGGTGTTGTTCAGCTCGACTCTGAGCGTGCCGCCCTCGCCGACCGGTACCGGAAAATCGAGCCGACCGTGCTCGACTCGCAGATCGTCGAGGTGACGCAGCGCCTGCCGCGCGAAGTAGCCGATCTCGGGGTCATGGCGTTTGGCCTCCAGCTCGGTGATCACCACGACCGGAAGAACGATCGAGTGCTCGGCGAAGCGGAAGAACGCCTGCGGATCCGACAGCAGAACCGAGGTGTCCAGCACATAGGTGCGGAGGTCCTGGTCAGGCGAAGCCGCCCGACGCGAGACCTGACGGGTGGACTGCTGCGATGTACGTGTGGTCACGACCCACTCCCGACCCGGGATGATTCCCGGCTATGCCACGAGTCGACCTGGGGCCACGAGTCGCGGTCCTGACGGCCGACCCGATCGGACACCATGTCCGATGCCTTGACGGTACGACGAGGACCGCATGTGTCCGGCGGGACACGCCCACACGCAGGATTAACCCTGCATGAACCCCCGCTAAACGCCGCTACGCGCCTGGGATGATCGCCGAGCCGATGGCGTCGTCGAGCATCTGCAGTGAGTTGTTACTCGTGCCAGCGTGTGCCGACACCCGCACGGTGGCTCCGCGAGTGGTGGCGACGACCCCGGCATTGGTGAGAGCTGCGGCGAGCGCTGCCGGTGCCTCCGGCGCGAACGCGACGATCCCCGCACGACGCGCAGGATCACGCGGTGTGACCACCGGAATGCCATGCCGCTCGGCGATCTCGAAGATCCGGTCGACGCGTTCGCGAATCGCAGTCTCGATGTTGACGACGCCGGCATCGTGCACGTCGCGAAGGCCGATCGCCAGACGCGCGACGGAAAGCTGGTCGGGTCTGTTGATCTGGTACGCGGCCGCGGATGCTGCCGGCTGCGGCAGCGCGTCGACAGGAAGCCCGCCCTCCACGCCGCCGACCCCTGACAGCACCGGAGCGATACGTTCCCTCGCCTGCGCCGAGAACGAGGCGAAGCCGGTGCCTCGTGCGGCACGCAGCCACTTGTCGCCGTGTCCGACGACGACATCGGCGACCGAGAAGTCGTCGTCGACGATGCCGAACGACTGCACGGCATTCACGATGAGCAACCGGTGGGGTCCGATCACGTCGCGCAGGGCTGCGAGGTCGGCACGGTAGCCGGTGCGGAAGTCGACGTGACTGACGGCGAGTGCGGTCACATCATCGTCCAGGGCCTCGGCGACGACATCCGGGGTGACGAAGGTCTTATCGGGGGTGATCCAGCGTGCAGCGAGTGCGCCAGAGGATGCTTGGGCTGCCCGCTCGAGCGTTACGGCGATGCTCGGGGACTCCGCCGAGGAGGCGATCACCTCGCCGGAGAATCCGTACAGTGCGTGCATCAGGCCGTGGGTTGCCGAGGGCTGCAGGGTGACACGCTCCTGCTCAACGCCGAGCAGTTCCGCTGCGCTTGCGCGCGCCTGATCGGCACGTTCAGCGATCAGCTTCCGGGAGGAGGGTCTACCGCTGCCGAGCAGATCGGCGTCTGCAAAGACCTCCGCGCGGACGGTCGGCGACAGCGGGCCGAAAGCCGCCCAGTCAAGATATCCGGGGTCGCCCTCGAAGGTGGCGAGGTAATCATCGAAAGCACTCACCCTATGAGTGTCCCATGCAAATGCATGGGGCGCAGATCAACGTCCGAAGCGACGATCCCGATCGACATAGTCGCGAATCGCGCGCAAGAAGTCGACCTCGCGCAGATCCGGGCCGAGTGCTTCCACAAAGTAGAACTCGCTGTGCGCACTCTGCCACAGCAGAAAGTCGCTTAAACGCTGCTCGCCACTGGTGCGAATCACCAGATCCGGGTCGGGCTGGCCACCGGTGTACAGGTGCTCGCCGATCATCTCCGGGGTGAGATGTGCGGCCAGGTCTTCTATGGTTCCACCGGATTCGCCGTGCTCGGTGATGATGGAGCGCATCGCATCCACGATCTCATTGCGTCCGCCGTACCCGACGGCAAGGTTCACATGCAGACCGTCATGATCTTTGGTGCGCTCTTCAGCATCGTGCAGCACGCGTGCGAGCTCATTCGGGATGATGTCGCTGCGCCCGACATGCTTGACCCGCCAGCCGCCCTCCTGTGACAGGGCCTCGGCGAGTTCGGCGATGATCTCGATGAGATCCTCGATCTCTTTCGAGTCGCGCTTGATGAGGTTGTCGCTGGAGAGTAGATACAGCGACACAACGCGGACGCCGATCTCATCGCACCAGCCGAGGAACTCGCGCATCTTCGCAGCTCCGGCACGATGACCGTCGGCCGGCGAATCAAAACCCAGCTGCCGAGCCCAGCGCCGGTTGCCGTCGATCATCATTGCGACGTGATGCGGAACGGATGCTGGATCAAGGTGTCGCCGCAGCCGGTTGCCGTACAGCCGGTACAGCAGCCCTCGACCCTCGCTCGTGCGTGCATTCACGTGCCTACGTTATCGCGCCTTGTGCGCTTCAGCTGTGCACCGGGCGGATATGTACACGTAACCGTATGGTGCGCGATCTAGAGTGAACACGTGAGCGCACCCGACACGAACTCTGTACCTGTGCCCCAGCTTCCGCTGCTGGAGGTCGCGGCCGCAGATGCCGCCGTCGAGGTCAAACCGAGTTGGCGGGGCTGGCTGCACGCCGGCACGTTCCCGGTGGCGATCGTAGCCGGGATCGTGTTGATCGTGCTGGCGGAGGGAGCCCCCGCTAAGTGGGCCGCGGCCGTGTTCATGGCCAGTTCGCTGCTGCTGTTCGGGAACTCCGCGCTGTATCACCGCTTCGACTGGGGTCCGAAGACCAAGCTGATCCTCAAGCGCATCGACCACGCGAACATTCTGCTGCTGATCGCGGGCACCTACACACCCCTGGCTGTGAACGCGCTCGTCCCCGAAAAGGGCTCGCTGCTGCTCATCCTGGTCTGGAGCGGAGCGCTGCTGGGCATTCTGTTCCGGGTGTTCTGGATCAACGCACCCCGATGGCTGTACGTCGCGCTGTACCTCGTCTTGGGCTGGGCGGCCGTGATGTACATGGTGGATCTCCTGCAGGCGAATGTGGCCATGATGTTGCTCGTCTGCGTCGGTGGTCTGCTCTACACCGGCGGCGCCGTTGTCTACGCACTGAAGAAGCCGAACCCCTGGCCGGGACACTTCGGGTTCCACGAGATCTTTCACCTCTGCACGGTGCTGGCGTTCCTGTGCCACTGGACCGCCTGCCTCCTCATCTCGATCGCACCGTACTCACCCTCGCTCGGCCTCCCCGGTTGAGATCGATGGCCCGTTGAGATCGATGGCCCGGTTGTCCACCGGCGAAGCAACGGTGCGTAACAGGATGTGATCTGCGGCCATATCCGCGGCTAGGTTCTTTGTGCACCCGGAAGGTGTGCTGAGAACACGCAAGGAGAACACCATGGCTGACGTCGCAAGCTTCGCCCTCGACCACACCGCTGTGCACGCGCCCTATATCCGGCGCATCGCGGTGGAGACAGGTCCGCGAGGCGATGCAATCTCGAATTTCGATGTGCGTTTCGTCCAGCCCAATGCCGGTGAGATCCCGACGGCGGGGCTGCACACGATCGAGCATGTGCTCGCCAGCGTGCTGCGCGATCATCTGGACGGCGTGATCGACATCTCCCCCTTCGGCTGCCGTACCGGCTTTCACCTGATCACCTGGGGGGAGCCCGCAGTAACTGACGTTGCCCGGGCAGTCCGCACCGGACTCACCGCCATCGCTGATGAGATCACCTGGGACGATGTGCCCGGCGTCGACGCGGTCAGCTGCGGAAACTACCGCGATCACAGCCTGCACAGCGCGCGGGAGTGGTCCAAGCACATCCTTGCTCAGGGCATCAGCCTCGACGCGTTCGCGCGCGTTGGAGTGTGATGTTCGACGAACTACGCAACCGTGTCGTCTTCGTCAGCGGCGCAGGCAGCGGTATCGGAGCTGGAATCGTCGACGCCTTCCTCGCTGAGGGTGCGACCGTCATCGGTGCCGACCTGACGCTGCCCGCCGGGGTGCACCAAATCGCTGAGCGAGAGTGGGCGGTCAATCTCGACGTCAGTGACGAGCACGCTGTCGAGGAGGTGCTGGATGCCATCACCGACCGCATCGGCACGATCGACGTCGCCGTCACCGCCGCCGGAACCTCGACGTTGGGCTTTGCCACCGAGACCACGGGCTCAGATTGGGACCGCAACCTTGATGTCAACGCGAAGGGCTCGTTCCTAGTCGCTCGAGGCGTATCACGTCGGCTTCTGGAGCAGGAGCGCACCGGCCGCATCGTCTTCATCGCCTCGCAGGCCGGAAAGAACGGCTACCGGGGAATGACCGCCTACGTGGCCTCGAAGCATGCCGTACTGGGCGTGACCAAAACGATGGCTGTGGAACTGGCGCCGCACGGCATCACCGTCAATGCGATCTGCCCCGGCATCATCGAGACACCGATGAAGCACCGCGAACGCGTCGAGGGAGGAGCCATCCGTGGGATGAGCGCGGAAGAGGTCGCCGCCGAGGATCGCTCTCAGGTGCCATTGGGACGTACCGGCACCGTGCACGATGTCGCGGGTGTCGCACTATTCCTGGCCAGCGACCTGGCAAGTTACATGACCGGCCAGGGACTCAATGTCACCGGCGGCATGACAATGCACTGACGCCGGTTCAGCGACCGGGATCGCTCGTCGGCTGCTCGCCATCGGACGCCGCATCATCGGCACCCGCGGCGGCGGATGCCTCGCCTGCTGCCTGCTCGGCATCCAACTCTTCACGCACCTCTTCGCGGTAGCGCACGCGGCGCACGCGGCGATTCATGTCCCAGATGAGCAGCACGACGGCGATCAGCACGATGACGATCACCGCGAATCCGAGGGGGCCGGGGGTGACCGAGTTGGGATCGACGGTCATCGACGGCGTCGGCATCGGGGTTTCTGCTCCGAACAGCACCATCATGTGTCCACCTCTCGTTCGCAGGTCGCGTACCCTGGAACTACCAGCCTAACGACCGAAAGACCTTCCCTGTGACGACCGCGCTCGAGCTTGACGAACGGTACGGCCGCACGCGCTCTCCGCGTGCGCTGTGGATCATCGGTGCCGTGGTCGCTGTGATCGTCATCATCATCGCCAGCTGGATGACCATCGACCAGTCGATGGACTCTGTCGTGGCTGACGACTTGGGCTTCGAAGTCGTCGATGAGCACAGCGTCCTGCTGCACTTTCAGGTGACCGAGCCGCAGGGCAGAGACGTCGTCTGCGCTGTCGAGGCACTGGATGAAGAGTTCGGTGTTGTCGGCTGGAAAGTGCTGGAAATTCCTGCCGATGGCAGCCACAGTCAGCGTCTGAGCACAGTCATTCCCACTGTTTCGGAAGCGACAACAGGTTTGGTTAACACCTGCTGGGTCGCATAGAATCCCCTGAGACGACCGACGCCCTGGCCAACTGCCGGGGCGTCTTGGCTTATCCCCACCGCCCTGAAGGGCGTTCGCACAAAGGAGCACGCTGTGTCCACAGACGCTCAGGTACCTTTCCTCACGCAGGAAGCCTACGATCGACTCGTCGCCGAGCTCGAGCATCTCTCAACGTTCGGCCGTGACGAGATCGCGAAACGCATTGAAGCGGCTCGCGAAGAAGGCGACCTCAAAGAGAACGGCGGCTATCACGCTGCCAAGGATGAGCAGGGCAAGCAGGAGGCCCGCATCCGCACTCTCGAGGCACTACTGAAGACCGCCAAGGTCGGCGAAGTTCCGGAGAGCCGCGGCATCGTGGAACCCGGAACCGTCGTCACTGCTGTCGTCGCAGGGGGCGAAGAGGTCTTCCTTCTCGGCAGCCGCGAGATCGCCGGTGGCACCGAGCTGGACGTATACAGCGAGGCCAGCCCGCTGGGCCAGGCGATCCTCGGCCTCAAGGTCGGCGCGAAGACCAGCTATGAGGCTCCCAGCGGCAAGAACATCTCGGTCCAGGTGACCAAGGTTGAGACTTTCGCCGGTTAGTCCGGAATGACCTCCGGGTCATAACCCGCGTGGCGGAGCGTATCGAGCGTGAGTTCGGTGTGCTCCGCCCCGCGCGTCTCAATGCTCAGCTGCAGGCTCACCTGGCTGATCTGCAGACCCTGCCCGTGTCTGGTGTGCATGACCTCCATGACGTTGGCACCTGCCTGCGAGACGAGCTCAGAGACGCGTGCCAGTTGTCCGGGACGATCAGGCAGCGGGATGCGGATGGTCAGGTAACGTCCGGATGCCGCGAGCCCGTGCGATACTACGCGCTGAAGCAGCAGCGGGTCGATGTTTCCGCCGGAGAGCACCACAAGAGTTTTTCCCGTTCCGGAGACCTTCCCGGCGAGGATCGCGGCCACTCCGACCGCTCCGGCGGGTTCTGCCACGACCTTCGCCTGCTCGAGCAGGATGAGGATCGCGCGGGCGATGTCGTCGTCGGTCACTGTGACGACTTCGTCGACGAGGTCCTTGATGACCGCGAAGGGCACATCTCCTGGCTTTGCGACCAGGATGCCATCGGCAATGGTCGGCTGCGTCTGGATCTCGACGGGATGCCCCGCTGCCAGCGACGGCGGCATCGCCGCTGCGTTCTCCGCCTGCACGCCGATGATGCGAACAGTGCGGCCGATTCGTGCCGCTGCGGCCTTGGCTGCGGCGGCAACTCCGGCGATGAGTCCGCCTCCGCCGATTCCGACGAGGATCGTGTCGATATCCGGGGCATCCTCGATCAGTTCGAGACCGAGCGTGCCCTGACCGATCATGATGTCGCGGTGGTCGAAAGGATGAATCATGACGGCGCCGGTGCGCTCGGCGAATTCTGCCGCCAGGCGCAGCGATGTGGCGACCGTCTCCCCCTCGAGCACTACCTCAGCGCCGTATCCGCGGGTAGCGAGGAGCTTCGGTACCGGCACGCCCAGCGGCATGAAGATCGTTGCAGAGATCCCCAGCGCCTGCGCTGCGAGTGCGACGCCCTGCGCGTGGTTTCCCGCGGATGCGGCCACGACACCGCGTGAGCGCTCTTCTGCGGTCAGCTGAGAGAGTCGGTATGCAGCACCACGGATCTTGAACGACCCCGTGCGCTGCAGGTTCTCCATCTTCAGCACGACCGGATCGCCGAGAATGTCCGACAACGCCCTGGAGGGCAGCGTCGGCGTGTGCGAGATTACTCGCTCCAGCCCCCGTGCGGCTTCCTCGAACTCGGCCAGACTGGGGACTGCACTCATGTATTCCTCCGTCGCCGCTCCCGCGGCACTGTACTCCAGATCAGATCGCCCGCAGGCTGTCGTCCAGTCTTCCACGATCCCGTGCTGAGGGTTACCGCGACCACGTTCACGAAGGCTGCCAGCGGCACGGCGAACAGCGCACCGGGGATGCCGGCGATCATCGATCCTCCGGCGACGACGAGCACGACGGCCAACGGATGCACCTTGACGGCGGACCCCATCAGGATCGGCTGCAGAATGTGGCCCTCCACCTGTTGCACGCCGATTACGACGACAAGCATCCAGAAGGCGTTCCACGGGTCGTTGTACACCAGCGCGAGGAAGACGGCCACAGCGCCCGTAGCCACGGCACCGACGATCGGGATGAACGCACCGAGGAACACGAGCACGGCCACAGGAATCGCTAGGGGCACGCCGAGCAGGAAGGCGCCGAGGCCGATGCCGATCGAGTCGATCGTCGCCACCAGCAGTTGAGTCTTGGCGTAGTTGACGACCGTGCGCCAGCCATTGCGCGCGGCCGCATCGACTGCAGGACGCGCGTCCCGCGGGAACAGCTTCGTCGTCCATTTCCAGATCCCGCCGCCGTCGGCGAGCAAGCAGATGAGGACGAAGGCGGTGAGCAGAGTGCCGACGAGCACGTGCCCGGCGGTGGAACCGATGGCGAGCGCACCGGACCAGAGCAGCTGCGCTTGCTCCTGAATCAGCGTCCATGCCTGACCCAGGTACTCGGCGATATCGGATTCGGTCAGATGCAGCGGACCGTTGATGAGGTATTGGCGGAACTCCTCGATGGCCTCAGCGGTACGCGCCTGAACCTCAGGCCACTCGCGCCCCACCTGCCACCCGACCAGCCACATGAGCCCCACCACGATCGCGAGCGTGCCGAGCAGCGCGATGACGATCGCGAGCCAGCGCGGGAAGTGCCTGCGCAGCATCAGGTCGAACGCGGGCCACAGCAGCGCTGTGATGAGGATGCCCACCAGCAACGGGATCACGAGGAGTTTGAGCTGGATGATGACCCAGATGAAAACACCGGCGGCGGCGGCGATCAGCAACAGACGCCACGCGTATCCGGCGGCGACCCGTAGCGACAGCGGCACCGGCTGGTCTGCTTCCGTGCTGATCGTGCGCTCCGTGGGCATACGGCTCCACAGCAGATCGCGCTTGCGTGGGCGGTGCTCATCCGTCATGTCGTCATTCTAGTTGTGCACCTGTGCGGTTTCTGCGTGCATGTCCGAGCCGGACGATACGCTGACCAGATGGTCGAGACCCTCACTGCGACACAGGCTCGTCGGATTGCGCTTGCCGCCCAGGGCTTCACTCGGCGGCGTCCATCCGCCGAAGTCTCTGCCCGTCATCTGCACACCGCGATGAAACGCCTCGGAGTGCTGCAGATCGATTCGGTGAACGTCTTTGCGCGCAGCCACTACCTGCCGCTGTTCTCGCGGCTAGGCGCTTATGACCCGGCGTTGCTCGATCGGGTCTTCCTGTCGCGCACCACGCACTACGTGGAATATCTCGCGCATGAGGCGACGTTTGTGCCTGTCGAGGACTGGCCGCTCTGGCAGTTCCGAATGGATGACTTTCGTCGGCGGTGGGAGACCGACCCCGATTCCTGGCTGAATCAGAACGCCCGCACGATCGCCTGGGTGAAAGACGAGCTGCGTACGCGCGGCCCCCTGCGCCCGGCCGAGCTTCGAGCGGATGCGCCGCGAGAGCGCGGCGCCTGGTGGGATTGGGACGAGGTCAAGAACGCTCTGGAACATCTGTGGCGCATCGGCGATGTCGCCGTCAGCGGACGACAGGGTTTCGAGCGTCGGTATGCGCTGGCGGAGCAGGAGATCCCGGCTGAGGTGCGTGAGCGCACCGTTTCCCGCGATGAGGCGATTCGCGAGTTGGTGCGCCGCGCTGCCCGCTCTTCCGGCGTCGCCACCGAAGCCGACTTCGGCGACTATTACCGCATCCGTGACCGCCCGGCCGTGCGCCGGGCGATCGACGAACTCGTCAGCAGCGCCGAGCTCATTCCCGTGCAGGTACGCGGTTGGGAGCGCGGCGGCTCCCCTGTGCCGACCTGGATGCATCAAGACGCTGTGCTTCCCCGTCGCGTGGATGCCGCGGCAATTCTCTCGCCGTTCGACCCGGTGGTCTGGTTCCGCGAGCGCGCGCTGCGCGCATTCGACCTGGACTATCGGATCGAGATCTATGTGCCTGCGCACAAGCGGCGCTTCGGCTACTACTCACTGCCGGTCCTGGTCGGTGACCGCATCGTCGCGCGGGTCGATCTCAAAGCCGATCGGGCGACATCCACCCTGCAGGTGCAGTCCGCCTGGTGGGAGCCGCAGGCGCGGCCCGACGACGCCGACCCCATCGCTCGGGAACTGGCGTTGGCGGCGCGGTGGCAGGGCCTCGACAACGTGTCTGTATCGGGTTGGGGCAACGCCGCCGAGACTCTGGCCGGGGCGCTCCACGTCGAGCGTGGCCATGTCCAGCGCCACGTGCATGCGCGGGAATCCGCATGAGGTCTCGCACGGTCTGGATTGTCGTAATAGCGGCCGCTGTCCTCGTGGCGGCTGGTCTGAGCTGGTTCTTCCTCGCTCGTGGTTCGAGTGCCGAAGATCACGCCGAAGCGTACTTCCAAGCCCTCGCAGACGGCGATCTTCCGGCCGTACGAACGGCCGGTGTCATCGTCGATGAGCAGGCGGCAGCAGCCTTCCTCGCGGCCGCCGAGCACCTGAGTGACGTATCGGTGTCACCGCTGTCCGAAGAGACCTCCTCCGCAACCGTGGCGGTCTCCTACCGCCTGGCAGCCCAGGAGTACGACACCGAGCTGACACTGCTTCGCGATGGCGAGCGCTGGGTTCCGGAGCCCGCCTCGGCGCTGGGCGCTGTCACCACCAACGCGCCGCTCGCGATCGGCGATGCCGTGCTCCAGCACGGCATCGAGATCACGCTGCTGCCGGCGGCGTACACCGCGGTCGCGGCGCCAAGCGCCTTCCTCGCGGGCGGAACGACGTTCGCTGTCCTTCCCGGAAGCTCCGAAGACATCGAGATCGACGCAACGCTTCGCCCCGAAGCATCCGTTCTCGCCCAGGAAGAGCTCGACGACTATGCGGCGTCCTGCACCGTCAGCAGCACGGTGCTGCCGGCGTCCTGCGGCATTGTCATCCCCTGGGCTGCTGATTTCACGTCAGTCAGCGAGTTCAGCTACCGCGTCGAGAAGTCGCCGCAGATCACGATCTCGCGCACCGATTTTCGTGCCGAAGGCGGCGAGCTGATCGCCACGGTCACCGGCACGGCACCAGACGGCTCGAACGCGACGCGTACCTACCGGACAACCACCTGGTCATTGCGAGGGGACGTGTCGTTCACCGCGGATGACATTGTGCTCTCGGTATGGTGAGCCCTTTGCGTGTCAGAACTGCACGCGGGGAGGCTCCGCGATCGCGGCGCTATCGGCAACTTCGAAGAATTCGCGCTCGGTGAAGCCGAGACCACGAGCGAACAGGTTGTTCGGGAAGACTTTGATCTTGGTGTTCAGCTCGCGCACACCGCCGTTGTAAAAGCGGCGGGCGGCCTGAACCTTGTCCTCGGTGTCCACGAGCGCGTGCTGCACCTGGAGGAAGTTCTGACTCGCCTGCAGCTGCGGATACGCCTCGGCGACGGCGAACAGGCTCTTCAGCGCCTGCTGCAGGTGACCTTCGGCGATGCCTGCTTCACCGGGCCCCGTAGCGGAAAGTGTTTCCGCACGAGCGCGCGTGACGTTCTCGAAGACGGCCTTCTCATGTGAGGCATAGCCCTTGACCGTCTCGATGAGATTCGGGATCAGATCTGCGCGGCGTTTCAGCTGCACGGTGATGCCGCTCCACGCTTCGTCGACGCGCACATTCAGCTGAACGAGAGAGTTGTACGTCGCCCAGAGGTAGATGCCGACCAGCACCACTACCGCAACGACGATCAGAACCGGAATGAGCCATTCCATGGCGCTTTACCCCCTAGAGCCGAATTTCTTTTCATACTATCTACGCTGTCTGCGTGAGAACTGGATGCTCCGTCAGGCACCGAGCACGCGATCCAGATAGCTGTTCGCGAACCGGCGCTCCGGGTCCCAGCGGTCGCGAAGGGCGACGAAATCGTCAAAACGCGGATACTTCTCGCGCAGTTGTTCGGCGTCGAGCGTGTGCAGCTTGCCCCAGTGCGGACGACCGCCGTATTCCAGACAGATCTTCTCAATCGCGGAGAAATACTCAGTCGGGTCCGTCCGCCAGTAGCGATGGACTGCGAGATAAGCACTGGCCCGGTCGTAGGCCGTGGACAGCCAGCGGTCATCAGCCGCGGCGAATCGCACTTCGATCGGGAACTCGATCTTCCATCCGCGCTGAGCGATCAACTGCTGAACCGCGCGAAAGGCCGGAACGATGTTCTCCGCTGGCAGCGCGTACTCCATCTCGCGAAAACGTACGGTGCGGCGCTGCGTCAGCACCGTATGCGAGCGATCGATGTAGTCGCGATCGCCGGTGAGTTTTACCGCCAGCCTGCTGATCGGCGGCGTTATCGCCGGGATCAGGCCTCCGGCGGCGCACGTCACGCGATACACGCCGTTAGACAGCAGCGTCTCATCGACCCAGCGTCCGATCCGGGGCAGCGGATGCCGTCGTGCTGACTCCGGCAGTCTCGTCTGTCGTTTAGTCAGGGCGACATCGGTATGCGGGAACCAGTAGAACTCGAAATGATCGGATGCTGTCACCCACTCATCCAGCGACGCGAGAACATCCTCGAGCGGTAGCGGCTCATCGATTGCATGCATGAGGAATGCCGGCACGCACTGCAGCGTCACATCGACGAGAATTCCCAGAGCGCTGAGGCCGAGAGCAACCGCCGGCAGCATCTCAGCGTGCTCGGACTCGCTGACGCGCAGGAACTCGCCCTCCGCCGTGATCAGCGTCGCCGCGACGACCTGACCTGCCAGACCACGAAACCCTGCTCCGGTGCCGTGCGTGCCGGTGGATATCGCTCCTGCAATGGATTGACGATCGATATCGCCCAGGTTCTCCATCGCGAGCCCGTGCGCCGCGAGCAACCGGGGAATGCGGTGAAGTCGGGTGCCGGCCAGCAGCGTCACGCGCGAGCGCGTCGCATCGACGGAAACCAGCCCCTGCAGATCATCAAGCTCGAGCAGCACGCCTGGCGCAACGGCGATACCGGTGAAACTGTGGCCGGCACCAACAGCCTTGATCGGCAGATTCTGGGCGATGGCGGCCTGGACGGCGCGCTGCACTCCCTCGGGCGTGCGCGGTCGTTCGACCCGCGCCGGACGAATCTGCGCGCAACGCCCCCAGTTCTGCCAGACGCCACCAGGACGAGTCACAAAAAGGCCTTCCCCTCGCCGCGATAGGTGGGAAGCTCCTCGATCACGTCGCTGCCCGAGACGACGTGATACGCGTTCACGCGCTCAGCAGGTTCCCCGCTCTTGGCGTGCCGGAACCAGACGCGATCACCGATCCGCAGGGTTCGCGCATTGTCGCCCTGCAGTGGAGTCTGCACTTCCCCTGCCGCTTCTCTGGACAGCATCCGCAAGCCCTCCGGCCACACCGCTCGGGGTTGCCGTGATGCGACCGCCGGGCCCGAGGCGATCCAGCCGCCCCCGAGTACCGTGGCGATATCGGGGGTGGGACGGCGCACGACATCGAAGGCGAAGGCGCTGGCCGGTGCCGGGCGGAACGAACGGTAGCCGTCGAACAGGTGCCCGCCCAGCAGACCGCTGCCGGCTGAGGCCTCGGTGACGGACTCATCACTTCCAGTGAATTCCAGCGAGCCGGTTCCTCCGCCGTTGAGGAACTCCAGCGGTGCGAGATCGGTGAGGGCATCCGCAATCTCTGCACGACGGATGCGCAGCTCACGGCTCGAGCGCGACTGCATCATGCGGATGATCTGGGCGTCAGAGCCATTGTCTCCCTGACCAGCGATCTGCGCCTCGTACATCTGCAGGCCAACGAGCCGGAATCCGGGACGGCCGAGGATCGTGCGGGCAAAAGCGGTGACCTCGGCTGCGGTGAACAGAGGGGAACGACGGACACCGATGTGCCCGAGTGCGGCGGAACGCCACGATGCGTCGGCATCGATGGCCACCCGGATCGTCTCGCGCTGAGATGGCGCTGCAATGCTGTCGATGAGGTCGAGGTGCGCTACGTCATCAACCATGAGCGCGATGCGCGATGCTGCCTGTTCGTCGTGCACCAGCCGCGACAGCCCTGCACGATCGACCGTCGGATAGCCGAGCACGATGTCATCGTAGGTTTCGGAGAGCCAGAGCGCCTCGGCGAGCGAGAACGACAGGATGCCCCGGTATCCGGGCAGCCTCAGCACTGCGTCGAGCACGCCGCGCACCCGCACGGATTTCGATGCGACACGAATCGGGATGCCCCCGGAGCGCACCAGCAGGTCCATCGCATTGTGGCGCAGAGCATCGAGGTCGATGACGGCGACAGGCGCAGCGAGGTGGGCGGTGGCATCCGAGAGCCTCGGCCACCAGCGGGCAGGATGCTCCCAAGCACGGTGGTCTGCGGACATCGGTGTCGCGGTGAGGTCGAGCACTCCCCCACCCTACGACGTCTGCGCAGCTCACGCGCAGATAAGCTGGTCAGACGCGCCCCCATATCCCAATGGCAGAGGAAGGCGACTTAAAATCGCTACAGTCTGGGTTCGAGTCCCAGTGGGGGCACCGGTGGCCGCACAGCTCGAGAACGCAGAAACCGCCCTTCCGATTGCTCGGGAAGGACGGTTTCTGCGTTTTCGATGCTACTTCGCGGGCTGTTCCGTCTTCGCAGGAGCCTTCTTGGCCGCGGGCTTCTTCGCAGGAGCCTTCTTCACGGCCGGCTTCGCAGCGGCAGCTGCGGCGGTTTCGGTCGGCTTCGCCGGCTGAGCGGGCTTTGCTGCGTCAGCAAACTTCGCTGCGTCTGCGGGCTTCGCGGTGGCCGCAGGCGCGGCATCCGCTGCCGGACGCGGACGCGATGCGAACTCTTCGAAGAACGCACGTGGCTGCTGAACCTTCTCGAGGTTCACGATGTCGCGGTCGAGCCACAGGTTGTTCCACCAGCCCCACAGCACGCGCCACTTGCGCTCCCACGACGGCATTGCGAGACCGTGGTAGCCACGGTGCGCAACCCACGCGAGGAAGCCCTTGAGAGCGAACTTGCCGGACTGGAAGACACCGGTGCCGAGGCCGAGGCCAGCAACAGCGCCGAGGTTCTTGTGCACGTAGTTCACCGGCTCCTCGCCGCGAAGCACGGCGATGAGGTTCTTGGCGAGACGCTTGGCCTGGCGCACCGCGTGCTGTGCGTTGGGAACGCAGAAGCCGCCGACGCCTCCACCGGTCAGGTCGGGAACAGCCGACACGTCACCAGCGGTCCATGCGCCTTCGACGACCGCGCCATCAGCGTCAACGACGCGCAGCGTCGCCTCAGCCCGGATGCGTCCGCGTTCTTCGGTCGGCAGATCGCCGGCACGCACCACCTGCGGGTTGGCCATAACTCCGGCCGTCCACACGATGATGTCGCTGGGGATGACCTCGCCGGTGGAGAGTTCGACGTTGCCGCCGACCGCACCGGTCACCTGCGTGTCGAGGTGGACGTTCGCGCCGCGCTTAGCGAGGTCCTTGAGGACCCACTCGCTGGTCGGGAGCGAAACCTCGGGCATGATGCGCCCCATCGCCTCGACGAGGTGGAAGTGCGTCTCGTCGAAGGTGAGCTGCGGGTAGCGCTTGAGCAGGGCGGATGCGAACGAGCGCAGCTCCGCGAAGGTCTCAATGCCCGCGAAGCCACCGCCGACGACGACGACCGTCAGCAGTCGCTCACGCTCGGGGCCGGCCGGCATCGAAGCAGCCTTGTCGAAGTTCGACAGCAGCTTGTCGCGAACCCAGACTGCCTCTTCGATCGACTTCATGCCGATCGCGTTGTCAGCGATGCCGGGGATCGGGAAGGTGCGAGAGACAGAGCCCGCGGTGACGACGATCTGGTCGTACGCGAACTCGTATGCGTCGCCCTCTGCCGGGGTGATCGTGGCAACCTTGTTCGCGTGGTCGATCTTGGTGACCTTCGCGGCGATCACATTCGTGCGCTTGAGGTGACGGCGTGTGGCGACCACCGCATGGCGCGGTTCGATCGATCCTGCAGCCACCTCCGGCAGGAACGGCAGGTATGTCATATACGGAAGCGGGTCGACAACCGTCACTTCGGCTTCACGCTTGCGGAGCTGCTTTTCGAGCTTCCATGCAGTATAGAAACCCGCGTAGCCGCCACCGACGATCAGAATCTTGGGCACAGTGCTGTTCTCGGGCACAGTTGGGAAACTCCTAATCAGGGTGCTGGCGTGCGAGATTTGCGCGCCGATCGGATGAGCCGGGCAGCTGCGGTGACGCCTAGCCCGACAAGAATACCAGGGACTGTGAGTGCGATCAGCGGAAGGGTACCGTAGCGCAGCGATTCAGCGCTGGGAAGCAGCGGCGAACCCGGAGTCGTCGGCGCCTCGGCGGCAGGCAGCGGCTCAACCTCGATGGGCGTGACTTCCGGCTGTGGCAAAGGATCCGCCTCCGCGCGACGGTACAGCCGAATCCACTCGGCAAGATCCCCCATCGGGTTTTCATCGACCAGCGGAACCGATTCCGACACGGCGGCTGCTGCGTCCAGGAGTCCGTATCCGTAGAGCGGGTCAGGAAGTTCTTCGATCTCATCGACCTTGATCGCCGTCTTGATGATGCGGTTGATCACGTTCGCGGCATCCAATTCGGGGTGCGCAGCACGAACGAGTGCGGCAGCCCCTGCCACGATCGGAGCTGCCCCACTCGTGCCGCGCCACGGTGTCAGCGTGCCGTCCGCGAGGATGCCGATCAGCCCCTCGCTCGGCGCTGAGATGCCGATCGTGATGCCCTGGGTTGATGCCTCAACACTCGCGGTACCGGTCTGATCGACGCCGCCGACGGTGAGCACGCCCGGGATCGTCGCGGGCGCACCGACGACTCCGGTGCCGCTGGCACGGTTGCCGGCGGCAACGACCACGACGACGTCGTGCTCGTAGGCATAGAGGAAAGCCTCATCCCAGCTTTCGTCCCAGTCAAGCGTGTTCGTGGTGAGCGACATGTTGATGATGTCTGCGCCGTGATCAACAGCCCAGCGGATGCCGGTGGCAATCTGCTCGCTGAACGGCACGGCCGCCGCGGCGCCGAAACCGACCGAGATCGACAGCA
Source organism: Microbacterium wangyouchuni (assembly GCF_051546305.1). NCBI lineage: Bacteria > Bacillati > Actinomycetota > Actinomycetes > Micrococcales > Microbacteriaceae > Microbacterium > Microbacterium wangyouchuni. The sequence goes on along the minus strand of NZ_JBPTMA010000002.1, from coordinate 307,261 downwards.
GATTCGCCTCCGGGGCAACGCCGATCATGCCTGTGCCGTCAGCTTTTCCGCGGCCGGCCGCGACAGATGCGACCAGTGTGCCGTGATTGCTGTCGATCGCTCCGACGGGGGTGCGGCCGTCTGGTGTGCCGCTTCCGGAAACGTCGATGCCATCGATGACCGCGTCACCGAAGACGCCGGGCACCTTGCCGATCCCGGTATCGATGATGGCGATCGTGACGCCTTTACCGCGTGTGGTGTGCCACGCTTCGCGAATTCCAGCGCCGTCGAGCCAGTACTCGGTCGCACGCACCGGATCGGTGGGATCATCCGGGATCGGCGGCGGCGTCGAGGTGGGACTCGGACTTGGGCTCGGCGCGGGTGTCGAAGTCGGCGTAGCCGCAGCCCCGATGAGCAGAACAGATGCCGCCACCGCTGCGAAGGCAACGGTGTTTCGCAGCATCGTCGGCAGCTTCATCCGCCTGCGACTCCCGGTTCCTCGCACTGGCAGCGCTCAGGCGACCAGCTCGAGCGCGCGAGCGCCGCGTCACCGATCGGGTTCACGCCGGAACCGGCGGCGAGAGCGTGACCGGCCAGCGCATGCAGGCACTTCACCCGCGTGGGCATCCCGCCGGCCGAGATGCCATCGATCTCGGGCACCGCGCCGAACTGGGCGCGATCTGCCTGATAAGCCTCGTGAGCGGCCTGGTATGCGGCGGCGACATCCTCGTCGTCGAGAAGCGCAGCGAGCTCGGGCATCACGAGGGTGGCTTCAAGCGTCGACATCGCGGCGGTGGCCGCGGGATGCGTCAGGTAGTAGAACGTCGGAAACGGCGAACCGTCCGGCAAACGCGGGCTGGTGGCGACCACGGTGGGGTTGCCGCAGATGCAACGCGCGGCGATGCCGATGACACCGCGAGCCGGCCGACCGAGCTGGGTCGAGACCACGTGGATTTCGGCAGGGGTGGGCGGGGTGAAAGGCGGTGTCGTCACCATCCCAGCCTACGGGAGCAGATGCTGTGCAAACCCCTATTGAGCTGCACTCGCCGTGGCGGCGAGGCCTGCTCCGGCGATCGTGCGCAGGAGCTGCGGCATCCAGTCGGTTGGTGTCTCTTCGAGCTCATCGCTGACCGGAGTCTGCTCGGCGGGAAGCGACGCAGGATCCAGGTCGTTATCGACGAGATAGACGACCTCGCCCGGTCTGACGTAGTAGAGCCGCTCGCGCGCCTGGGTTGTGATGTACGCCGGGTCGTCCCAGCGTTCGCGCTCTTGTTCGAGCGCTTTGATCTCATCGTCGCTGACCTGAACGGCTACTTCGAGCGCCGCGATCTTCTGCCGCTGGTCGATGTAGGTGCCCAGGGTCGGCACGAGCACCCACGCCCCCAGGACCACGAGCGAGAGCATGATCACCATGAACCCGGACAGTCGGATGCCAGATGCCCACTCCCGCACATCGACCTGGGCCGATGTCGTCCGCGCCCGCGCCGTCCGGGGACGAGAAGGGGGAGCCTGACGCTGTGCCATGGCTCCCCCTCTCGTCTTACTGCTTCAGCTGTTGTGCTCTCAGCGTTCAGCCCTGGAAACGGGGGAACGCCGAGCGGCCAGCGAATACCGCGGCCTCAGCGAGGTCTTCCTCGATGCGCAGAAGCTGATTGTACTTCGCCACGCGCTCGCTGCGCGCCGGCGCACCGGTCTTGATCTGACCGGCGTTGGTAGCGACGGCGAGGTCTGCGATCGTGGTGTCTTCGGTCTCACCAGAGCGGTGCGAGAGCATCGCGGTGTATCCGGAGCGCTGTGCGAGGCTGACCGCGTCGAACGTCTCGGTCAGGGTGCCGATCTGGTTGACCTTGACCAGCAGCGAGTTGGCGACGCCGCGCTTGATGCCATCAGCCAGACGTGCCGGGTTCGTGACGAACAGGTCGTCTCCGACCAGCTGAACCTTCGAGCCGAGCGCGTCGGTGAGAAGCTTCCAGTTGTCCCAGTCGTCCTCAGCGAGGGCATCCTCGATCGTGACGATCGGGAAGTCATTGACCAGACCCACGTAGTACTCGATGAGCTCAGGGCCCGACCAGTCCTTGTTGTCGAGGCGGTAGACACCATCGTTGAAGAACTCGGTGGCGGCGACGTCGAGGCCGAGGGCGATGTCCTTGCCCGGGGTGAATCCGGCCTTCTCGATCGCCTTGATGAGGAACTCCAGGCCCTCGCGGTTGCTGGGCAGGTCGGGGGCGAAGCCGCCCTCGTCGCCGAGGCCCGTGGCGTAGCCGGCAGCCTTGAGCTCGCTGCGCAGGACGTGGTAGGTCTCAACGCCCCAACGCAGCGACTCGGAGTAGGTCTCTGCACCGATGGGTGCGAGGAAGAACTCCTGCATGTCGATGCCGTTGTCGGCGTGCTCGCCACCGTTGATGACGTTGAACAGCGGCACGGGCAGAACGTGCGCGTTCGGGCCACCGAGGTAGCGGTAGAGCGGCAGGTCGGCACTGTCTGCGGCAGCCTTGGCAACCGCGAGGCTGACGCCGAGGATCGCGTTGGCGCCGGTGCGCTTCTTGTTCTCGGTACCGTCGGTCTCGTTCAGGATCTCGTCGACGATGCGCTGCTCGCTCGCCTCGATGCCCTCAACGGCCGGGCCGAGCTCGTCGATGATGGCGTCGACGGCCTTGAGGACGCCCTTGCCGCCATAACGGCTCTTGTCGCCATCCCGAAGCTCGTACGCCTCGAATGCGCCGGTGGATGCGCCAGAGGGGACGGCCGCGCGCTGGACGATGCCATCGTCGAGGAGCACCTCCACCTCGACGGTCGGGTTGCCGCGGGAATCCAGAATCTCGCGTGCGCCTACAGCCTCGATGAGTGCCACGTATGTGCTCCTTGCTCAGAGAAAAGGTTGTTGTGGAGCGTCGTCGATCCGTGGCCAGTCTAGTGCGAGGCATCCGACATTCACATGTCGTCCTGCTCTTCCAGCGCAAGCTGCGCAGAGCGCACATCCGTGATGATGACATCCGCCAGCCCGGAGCGCAGCACCGCGCTGACCGCACGCTCCTTGCCCTCCCCACCGCCGATCGCGACACGCAGGTCGACCCTGTTCAGCTGTTCTTCGCTGATTCCGACGAATCGATCCTCGAGTCCGGACACCGTTCGCCCGTGTGCGTCAAGCAGCGACGTGCCATATTCGGCGATGACACCCTGCTCGGCGTATGCGTCGAGTTCGCCTGTCTCGGTGAGGTGCTGTGCGAGCAGCGAAGCACTCGGCCAGCCGCCGATCGTGAGGAATGCTTTCGTGACGTGATCGAAACGGCTGATGGTGTGCTGGATCGCGGGATGCTTGAGGATTACCCGCGCCTCCGGCTCGATCAGGATCGGCGCGTACAGCGGATAGGTGGCACCGCCCGCTGCGCGCCCCATGTTGGAGATGACCTCTACGCCGTCCTCGAGCCGCGGCCAGCCGACGCCGGTGAGTTGGACCACGTCCGCGCTCGGCAGTGTGGTGATGCCCCGCGAAGCCAGTACCAGCGTGCGGCCGGGAGTGAAACCGACGACGTCGTCCTCTTCGATCGTCTCGACGATCACCCGAGCTGTGACGGCGGCGATCGCCTCTCGCACGGTCAGTTCGTTCGTCGAGTACGTCGCGACAACGAGCGCTGATCGCAGTCCGAAGCGCTGAGCCAGCCGCGCCGACAGTTCGACATCGATCGGCTCGGCGACCGTTGCGCGCACCTCGATGAGCCCGAGTTCGCGCGCCCTGCGCACCATCCGGGCGGTTGCGAATCGTGATCGACCGATCTCATCGGCGATGTCGTTCACCGTCCGCCCGTGCGCAAGGTTCTGAAGCGCGACATAGACGTGGAGTACTTGCTGATCCAAGGGAAGCACTTTGCTCATAAGAGCACTATAGAGCTACTTATGAGCGAATCTCATAGCCTGACGCTATTCCCGGCAGCTGGGTCGGAAGTCACAGGAACGGATGCCGGATGAATCACCCCACAACACTCGTTGCTGCGCTGCGACAGGGCGAGAGCATCCCCATCGCCGGCGCCCTCTTCGATATGGACGGCACTCTCGTCGATTCGATTCCCGCCGTCGAGGATGCCTGGAGCATCTGGACCACCGAATACGGAATCCCGACGCCCGGTTCGACGATGCATGGGAAAACCGCCAGAGCCGTCGTCCTCGCGTCCGGCTTGCCCGTCGACGCCCACGAACATGCGGAGCGCCGACTGGCGGAGATCGAAGCACGACCGGGACAGCAGCTCCGATCACTCCCCGGCGCGCGCTTTCTCGTGGATTCGCTCCCGCACGGGCGGTGGGGTATCGTGACCTCCGCCACGCGCTCGGTCGCGAGCGCTCGTCTCGCAGCGACGGACCTGCCGATGCCCGAATTTCGCATCACCGGCGACGATGTCACTCACGGCAAACCGGCCGCCGAACCCTTCCTCGGCGGCATCCGCCGCCTGGCCGACCGCGGGTTTGAGGGCACGGTAGTGGCGTTCGAGGACACCGTCGCCGGGGCTACGTCCGCATCCGAGGCTGGCTGCATCGTCATCGGAGTGCTCGGCACAGAACCCCGCACGCAGCTGGAGCGATGTGCGCACATCGTTCTCGATTCCCTTGAAGCGGTGCGCGTCACTGACAGCGACGGCACCCTGCACGTGCGTCTCGTCTGAGAGAAGCAACCATGCTGACGAGCTGTACTCCGAGACTGCCCTGACTAAGATCGCACTGCTCCGTATCGCGTTCATGCTCTCGTTCATCATCGGCGTCGAGCACCAACGCAAGCTCAAGAGCGCAGGGCTGCGTACGCACGCGCTCTTCGGGCACGGCTCCGCGGCGCCCGCGCTGGTGTCGGCATTTGGCTTCCGTCAGCGCCGATGAGAGCCTCGACCCTTCTTCACTTACTTCCCCGTCGTGGCCGGCCAGATCGCCGAGATCGACGACGTGGAGACGGTCTGCCCCGGGATGATCCGGACGCCTGATCAGTGGCTCCTGTTGTCTGACGCGCCGCCGCCCGGTCAGAGATCATTGGTTGACATCGAGGCCGATTCGGATTCCTTGCGTTCCAGTTCAACACGTGTCACACTTTGGTCAACACGAATTGAACGAAGGAGTTCGCATGCGAGTTATTCTCGACACCGACATGGCGATGGGCGTTCCCGGATCGGAGATCGACGACGGATTCGCGCTCGCGCTGATCGCGTCGGATGAGACGTTCTCCCTGGAACTCGTCACGACCGTTAACGGCAACATCGACGTCGAATCAGGCACCTATCTCACCGGCGAACTGCTTCAACGACTGGGCATCGAGAACGTGCCGTACGTCCGCGGAGCCGGCGCACCACTTGCCGAACCCGACCGGTTGAAGTCGGCCTCAGACGAGACACGGAGTGCGTTCGGACATCACCAGCCCGCTCCTGGCTTCGCGGCCGCTGAGATTGCACGACGCGTGGTGGAAGCGCCTGGGGAGATCACGATCATCGCTATCGGACCGTTGACGAACGTCGCCGCGGCGATCAACCTCGATCCCCGCGTGGCGACGTATGTCAAGGAGATCGTGATCATGGGTGGGGTGTTCCTGCAGAACACGAACCGCCTCTCGATGCCTGGCGAGTTCAACTTCTGGGTCGACGCCCTCGCCGCACGCGCAGTGATGCGCTCTGGAGCACCGATCCGGCTCATCGGGCTCGACGTTACGGAGCAGGTGCGTCTGACGCGTGAGCACGCAGCCCAAATGGCATCCAGCGGGCGAAGCTTCGGCGCATTCGCCGGCGAGTCCACTGTGGCGTGGATCGACGCCAATGCGAAGCGCCATCCTCGCGACTTCGACGCGCTGGGCTCATGCGCGATGCACGATCCACTCGCCGTCGCTGCCATCAGCCACCCCGAGTTCCTCACTTGGCGAGATGCGCGCGTCGACATCGTCGCGGATGACAACGCCGGCCGCGGCATCTCCGTGGCAGATTTTCTGCTCTCAGAGGACTCCCCCGAGCCGAACGTGAGCATCGCGGTCGACGTGGACGTCGACAGCTTCATGACCTACTTCATCGAGCAGATCAAGTCCCTCTGAAACGCACCACCAACGAAAGGCAGGAAAATGCAAAGACGCAGTATCGCCACCATCGCCGCACTCGGCACAGCCTCGCTCATCCTCGCGGGCTGCACTGGCGCCTCATCGGGTGCCTCATCTGATGAGGCGTGGACGCTCCCGGAAGAGGACCCGACTGCCACCATTCAGGTGCTCGGGCATCAGAACGAGGAAACCGGCATCCTCGACGTGATCGCGGCCTTCGAAGAAGCACATCCCACCATCACCGTCGAATACGAAGGGGTCCCATTCGATCAGCTCAACTCGATCCTCGACGCTCGTATCGGGAACAAAGACGGCAATCCGGACGTCTACTGGGCCGATCAGCCGCGCATCGCCACCCTGGCGTCCCGCGGCTTCACCGAATCACTCACCGAACAATTCCGCGACGAGATCGGTGCCCTGGATGATGCACCTGTCGAATCGAGCTCGTTCGACGGTGATCTCTGGGCCCTTCCCATCGCGAACTCGACCCAGCTCCTCTACTACAACAAGGCATTGCTCGACCAGGCCGGCCTGGAGTACCCGAGCGCGGCGCCAGAAGACCGGCTGACCTGGGAGGAGCTCACCGGGCTCGCGACCACCGCTGTCGATGCGGGTTCGAAGTACGGAATCCTCTTCGGTCAGCCCGACCGCTACTACCAGCTCCAGCCGCTCGCCGTCTCGTTGGGTGGTTCCTCAGGCGCGACCGGAGAGGACAACCTCACCCCCGACATCACCTCTGATGCCTGGGTCGACGCACTCGCCTGGTATGGCGACATCCACGCGCAGAACCTATCGCCACAGGGGGTCAATGGCGAGCAGTCGTCGGACGAGTTCCTCGCCGGGAACGTCGCCTACTTCGTTCAGGGTCCTTGGCTCGTTCCTAACCTCGCCGACGACGACCTCGAATGGGGCGTGGCTCCGCACCCCTACTTCGAGGGTGGCGACGCAGTGACCCCGACAGGGTCGTGGTCTCTGGCCATGAGTCCGTTCTCCGACGAAAAGGAGGCAGCGGCGATCTTCATGAAGTGGATGTCGATCGACGACGGTGGGGGCTACGCACTGAACTTCCCTGCACCCGAACTCCCTGCCAGCCCTGAGGGCAAGGACGCCTACTACGAGCGGGAGATCTTCTCTTCTCCCTCCGGCCAGGATGCCGTGGCGATCATCGACTACGAGACACAGAACACTGCAGTGCCCCGTCTGTCGACGATTGGCTACGTCGAATTCGAGGAGATCCTCGGCCGCGCGTACTCCGACGCGAAGAACGGCACCGATCCGGCTAAGGCGCTGGCCACGGCGACCCAGGAGCTCGAGACGGCGTGGGCGAAGTACAAGTGATGACTGACGTCCTCACTTCCGCCGAGGGGACGGACACGCGTCCGCTCCCTCGGCGGCGCCGGTCGACACATAGCAAGGAGATGCTGTGGGCTCTGGCGTTCATCGCGCCAGCGCTGCTCGCCATCATCACGATGCGGATCGTCCCGGCTATCGGAGCGTTCTGGTCGTCGTTACACAAGGCCTTCCCCGGAGGCCTAAAGGAGCCAGTATTCACTGGGCTGGAGAACTACATTGATCTGTTTTCCAGCGCCGCCTTCGGCGACACGGTCCTGCGCACATTGGTCTTCAACCTCATCATCAACCCGGCGCAGGTGGCCATCGCGCTCATGATCGCCGTGTTGCTGACACGCCGGATCCGCATGAAACTCCTCTGGCGCACGCTGATCTTCATCCCGGCAACAATCCCGATCGTGGGCTCTTCGATCGTTTGGGGCATCGGGATGCGACCGGATGGCCCGCTGAACGCCATCCTCGAAGCCGTCGGCATCGGCCGACAGCCCTTCCTCACCTCACCGGATCAGGCACTCGCATCGATCATGATTGTCGCGACCTGGGTCGGTGTCGGGTATTGGATGCTGTTCCTCATCTCCGGAATCGAAGCGATCCCAGACGAGTACTACGAGGCTGCCAAGCTCGATCGCGCCGGCCCCATCCGAACGTTTTTCTCGATCACGCTCCCGCAGCTCAAGCGTCCGCTCCTGTTCGTACTCGTCGCCGACACCGTGGCCAACTTTGTGCTGTTCGTGCCCGTGCAGATGCTGACCGGCGGCGGACCCGAGAACTCCACGACGATGCTGATGTTCGATGCTTATCGCACGAGCTACACCTACAGCGACAAGAGCCTAGGGTCCGCTGAGGTCGTCATCCTCACTGTCATCATGCTGGCGTTCGTCGCATTGCAGTTTCTGCTGCTCAGAGAAGACCGCGAAGGAGCAGCCAATGCCTGATCCAATGCTGACGAGACGACGCTCTCGCTGGAGTCGTCCGTCCATGCCGCTCACCGTCGTGACAGTCCTGGTGAGCGCGATATTCGTGATCCCGGTGCTGTGGCTCCTCGCAGGATCGCTGCGCCCAGGGCACGAGATCTTCGAATCCCTCTCCCCGTTGAGCTGGGACATCCTCATTCCCTCCGAAGTGACGCTGGAAAACTACCAGGCGATGCTCTTCGGACCGTTCGGTCGCGCACTCGTGAACTCACTCATCGTGTGCGTGATCTCCGTCGCCGTCGGAACTGTGATGTGTGCGCTGGCGGCGTATGCCGTCGCGGTGCTGAAGTTCCCCGGACGAGGGATCATCTTCACGGTCATCGTCGTCGGGTTCATGATCCCGTTCGAAGCCGTCGCGATCCCGCTGTCCCAGCAGTTCTCGAGCTGGGGCCTCGCCAACACCATCACCGGTCTCGTCCTGCCCGGAATCGGCAACGGGTTGGCAATCTTCAACCTCCGCCAGCACTTCCTCTCGGTCCCCGCTTCCTATCGGGAGGCTGCCAAAATCGACGGCGCATCAGAACCGAGGATCTTCACCGCGATCTATTGGCGGCTCGGCGGTGGCGCACTAGTCAACTCCGCTCTCCTGATCTTCCTCGGGCAGTGGGGAGCCTTCCTCTGGCCGCTCCTGGTCGTATCCGAGCGAGACCTTCAGGTGGCACCCGTCGCGCTGGCGCAGACCTTCGGAGAGCATAGCTCCAGCTTCGGTCAGCACTTCGCGGGTGCTGTGATTCTGTCGATCATCCCCGCTCTGCTGATGTTCATCCTGCAGAAGTCCTTCGGCGGACTATCCATCGCGAGCGGAGAGAAATGAATCACGTGAACGATCAGGTGCCCGTCCTCGTGGTGGGCAGCGCAAACCGCGACTACCTCGTCCGTGTCTCGGAACTGCCCTCCCCTGGGGAAACCGTTCTTGCACAGCAGATGAGCAATACCTGCGGCGGAAAGGGCGCGAACCAGGCTGTCGCCGCATCACGGCTGGGCGCAAACGTCAGTTTCGTCGGATGCGTGGGCGACGACCCGGACGGCGCACTCTTGCTACGTGAACTACTGGCCGAGGGCGTCGACGTGTCCGATATGACGATGCTGCACGACGCGGAGACCGGCCGCGCCTTCGTCTGGGTAGATGATCACGGCGAGAACTCGATCGCCGTCGTCCCCGGCGCGAACTATCACCTCACTCCGGCGAAAGTGGAGCGCGTTGTCCAGCGTGCACGCGCCGGGTCGATTCTGGTGATCCAGGCGGAGATCCCCGCCATAGCGATTTCGGCAGCTGTGCGTGCATCAGACACCACCCGGGTCGTCCTCAACCTCGCGCCGGTCATTGCACTCCCGGACGATGTGCTGGAGCGCGCCGATCCTTTCGTGCTGAATGAGGCGGAGGCGTCCGCGTTGACCGGTATCGAGGTACGATCACCCGACGACGCGCTACGCGCGGCCAGGGCGATCCGCCCCGTTCCGCGCAGCACCGTTATCACGATCGGCGCAGGAGGTGCTGTATGGGTGAAGGAGTCTCGCTCCGGGATCGTCCCGGTAACCGAGCAGGTTTCGGTCGTGGACACCACCGGAGCTGGCGATGCGTTTGTCGGGGCGCTCGCAGCTTCTCTCGCCCGCGGCGCCCGGCTGAGCTCCGCCGTGGAACATGGCGTCCGCTCCGGGAGCTACGCGGTACGTCGCCCTGGCGCGCAGGCGTCGTATGCGAGAGAGTCCGATCTTGCCGCATCGGCGACCGATGGAGACGGCGGACGCATCTGAATACCGGCCACGGAGGTATCTGAGATGGCGGTTACACGTGCACAAGTCGCTCTTGCAGCCGGGGTCTCCCCCGCTGTGGTCTCATATGTGATCAACGGCGGCCCTCGCCCGGTGTCAGCTCACGCCCGAGAACGTGTCGAAAAGGCGATCGCGGAGTTGGATTATCGCCCCAACGCGGTTGCTTCCGCGCTGCGCAGAGGCAGCACGCGCATGATCGGCCTGCTCACCGAGAGCCCGATCAACCCATTCTTCGCAGAACTCGCCGAGGCCATCGCAAAAGAGGCGACCCAGAACGGTCTTGCTCTGACACTAGGGATCGTCGACATCGTGGGCGAGAAACACGTCCCTTTCTTGAAATCTGTGGTCGACCATCGGATCGACGGAGTGATCGCCGCGACCGATCAGTATTCGCAGCTCGCGAGCAAAGTACTGGGGACGGTGCCTGTGGTGTCGATCCAGAGCACCAACAGTCACGTGCACGGAACCTCCGGTGAGGTCAGCTTCGACAATGAGCATGCTGCCCGGATCACTGTCGAGCATCTCATGGAGCACGGCTACACCGAGATCGCCTGCATCGCTGGCCCTTGGCATTCAACAAGCGCGGATGGCAGGATCATCGGATGGCGTGAGACGCTCATGTCTGCCGGACTGAGAGCCGGCGAGGATCTGGTCGAGCACGCGGAGTTCTCTGCGAGCGGAGGCCGCTCTGCCACTCATACGCTGCTTGGTCCCATGCCACGACACCATTCGCGAAGCACCCGCCCGCGTGCGATCTTCATCTCCTCTGATGTCCAGGCGATCGGCGTGCTCCAGGCATGCGCCGAGCTCGGCCTCCGCGTGCCGGACGACGTCGCACTCGCCTCCATCGACGGGACCGACCTCGCTCTGAGGTTAAGTCCGCCGCTGACCAGCGTCCGACAACCGGTAGATCAGATGGCGACGAAGGCCATCGGGGCACTGCTGGCCAGCGCCGAAGGATTACCAATCCCCACCCAGATCGTGCGCGGCACTCTCATAGTGGGGCGCAGTTGCGGCTGCACACCCGCTGTCCAGGACTGACTCCAGAATGACGAGAGGGCCGGCCCTGCAGCCCGCCCTCTCGCAATGGATCAGCGCGCGACGCCGTTCTCAGCGAGCACCTGGTCCCGCCATGCGAGAGCCTGCGCCGGATCATCCGAAGTGGTGCCATCGGCACCGAGACGGATGACCTCGCGCATCTGCTCGATCGTCCGCATGGGCCACACGTGCACCTCGATGTCGCGGGCCTGCAGCTCCGCGACGAGCTCCGGCGTCAGACCCTCGAATCCGCACGCGAGTCGTGTCGCCTTAGTGTGATTCAACAGGGCCCGGAGGCCGCCGTCGAACTCCTCCGCCTTGGCGAGCTCCGTGAGGATGATCTGCCGCCCGATGTGCGGCATCAGCTCGGCAGCGTGCCCCACCACGTCCGCGGAGAAGCTCGCGAGCGCTGTGCGCGCAGCATCCGCGGGACGTTCCTCGAAGAACTTCGCGAGATACGGGACGGCGGCTGAATCCTTGATCTCGAGTTGGATGAACGTGCGCGTCGCGTCGTACATCTCCGTGAGCGTAACCACTCCCCTGCCGGAGTCGAGCGTCACCGCTTGTAGCTGCGCGAGCGTGAGCTGGGATGCTGGCCCGAGGCCCCGCGCCGAATCGTCGCCGGCTGTGCGGTCCAGCGTCGCATCATGCAGCAAGAACAGCTGCTCATCCCTGCTGAGACGCACGTCCAGCTCGATCTCGTCGACGCCAATCTCCTCGGCGAGCGCGTACGAGGCCAGGCTGTTCTCCGGCAGGTGCACCATCGCGCCGCGATGCCCGACAATCAAAAGGGTCATCATGCACCAACCTTCGCGCCGTACCTGGCGCGGATCTTCTCGATCGCCGGCTCGAGGTTGGCCTGCACGGTGGCCGGAGCCTTCCCTGAATCGACGTTGCACGAATACACCGCCTGGATCGACCCCTTCGCCTCCGGCACCACCTTGGGCACGAACCTGCGGACGACATCAGGGCCGGATGCGACATCGAGCTGATCGATCGCGACCTGGTAGTTCGGGTTCTCCGCCTCGGATGGAAGCCCTGCATCGCGACCGGATGGACGATCGCCACGAAGCCAACCCGCTTCCAAGGCGAGACCATCAGCAGAGCTGCAAGCGCCCATTTGGCATCCGTGGTCCGCGCGGGCGATTCGAGTCCGAACATGTTGAACGCGACTCTTGCGAGAGAGTACATCTGGTCGAAGATGAGCAGCCAGACCGCCACGGACGCGAAGAGCGCGAACAGTGCGTGCCTCGGCGTTGACGCTTCTTGAAGGCCGGTGAAGCGCGGCGAGCGGACACGCGCTTCGGCGCTTCCAGGGCACGTTCGTGGTGGTGGCCATCAGTGTGTCGGGATGCCGTTCGGGTATACGACGGCCTTCATGGAGTCCGGCACATCCGCTGCCAGAGTCAGGGCGGATTCGGCATCCGCAAGCTCGAAGCGGTGAGTGACGAGCGGCTCGACGTCGACGCGTCCGCTGGAGACCAGCGCGATGGCCGTCGGCCAGGTATGCGCGTAACGGTTCACGAGCGAGACCGAGATCTCCTTGACGTTCAGACGCGAAAGCGGCAGCGTCACGTCCTCTTTCGGCAGTCCGACCATCGCGGCACGCCCGCCGTTGCGCAGGCGCCAAAGCCCCTGGGCGAGGGCGCCCGGTGCGCCCGAGCATTCCAGCAGCACGTCCGCGTCCTCATGTCCGGGCCCCTCCGGGATCTCGCCGACCTTCTCGGTGCGGAAGCCAAGTTTCGCAGCGAGCGCGAGACGGAAGTCCGAGATGTCCGAGATGACGACATCGGCGGCGCCCTCGGCTCGAGCGACCTGAGCGGCGAGGATCCCGACCGGTCCTGCACCAGTCACCCGCACCCGGTCGCCGGGCAGAAGACCGGCGCGACGACAGGCCCACAAGCCGACCGAGAGCGGTTCGCACAGCGCTGCCGCCTCGAAAGACATCGAATCCGGAATCACGAACAGGTTGCGCGAGTCGATCGCGAGGCTCTGCACGAGCGCGCCATCGTATGGCGGCGTCGCGAGGAAGACGAAGTCCGGACACAGGTGGTAGCGGCCGACGAGGCACTCCTCGCAGTTGCGACATGGCGTGCCCGGTTCAATGGCGACCCGATCGCCGACGGCGACATTCGTGACTTCGCTGCCGGTGGCGACGACCGTTCCGGCTGCTTCATGGCCCAGAATGATCGGGCCTTCCACCTTCCAGTCACCGATGTACCCGACTCGGTAATACGCCGTGTCGGATCCGCAGATGCCCACCGCCTCGATGCGAACGATCGCTTCACCGGCTGAGGGTTCCGGAACCGGAACCTCCTGAACTCGGATCGTTCCCAGAGCGGGCATGACTGCTGCGAGATTCGCCATCGTTGGTTTCCTTCCGTGCGGCGCCAAGGCGCCTGACCATGATCAGAAGTCACGCTAATGGGATGCCGCACATCGAAATCATCCGCGCTCATAGGAGCGCCGCTGTCACACTAAAGAGCGAATGCTCGTACGCCGACACGGGGCGATGTACCGCGCCTCACACGATGACGGCGACCGCGATGCCGTCCCATCCCTTGATTCCGACGGTCTGCAAGGCTGTTGCGTCGAAGCGGGGGTCCTCCCCCAGCATCCGCAGCCCGTCACGGGTTCCGATCACGCGCGGATCAGTGGTTTCGTCGTTGACGATTTCGCCATCGCGACCGATGTTGTCGAGGATGACCACCGTGCCGGGATGACCGAGCCGTGCTGCCCAGTCGAGGTAGAGCGTGTTCGATTCCTTGTCCGCATCGATGAAGACGAGGTCGAACGGCTCGGAACCTTCCAGCGTCGGCAGCACGTCGGCTGCGCGAGCAATGCGGATGGCGACGCGACCGCCGACGCCAGCTGCGTCGATGCTCGCTCTGGCGATGGCGGCGTTGGCCGGTTCCGCCTCGATCGTTGTGACGTTGCCGCCTTCGCCGACGGCTCGGGCGAGCCAGATGGTCGAGTATCCACCCAGCGTCCCGATCTCCAGCACACGCCGCGCACCACTGATGCGGGCGATAAGGTTCAGCAGTTTGCCGCTGACCGGGGCGACTTCGATGTCGGGCAGCCCCGCCGCCCGCTGCGCGGCGAGCGCCGCCTCCAACGCGGGGTCATGCCCGACCAACGCGTCGGACAGGTACTCATCAGTGCGGCGCCAGTTCGCAGCCGTTGGTTCAGCCATGGCTCCACCCAACCCCGCGCGCTCGACGCCGTCAAGGGCTGAGGGATTCAGCCACGTGGTTGGGACAGCATCCGTCCGATCGATCCGTCCAATTCGGGCTGGCGACGGAACTGCCCTGCCAGCACGAGGATGACGATCACGATCGCGCAGGCGATCCATCCGGCAACCCCGAGCGGTCCGGCCAATGCCATGTCGAAGGTGGTTCCCGCGGCGAACAGCAGAGCGATGAGGCCACCGGCGGCATTCATCGCACCGTGCGCGAACACTGCCGGCCACAGCGACGCCGAGCGCAACCGCAGCCAACCGAGCAAGATGCCCCAGGCGACGCATCCCGCTGTCATCAGCAGCACACCGGTGATGTCGATGCGTCCGAAGTTATAGCCGAGCAGGATCATCGGCGAGTGCCAGACGCCCCAGATCGCACCGCTGATCAGCAGCGCGGGCCAGGTGCCGAGTGGACGGAGCGCCGGCAGCAGGAATCCGCGCCAGCCGATCTCCTCGCCGAATGCGAGGAAGGCGTTGATCGTCGCTGCCGCGAACGGAATGGCCACCAGTTGAGAAAGGATGACGATGATCGCCGGAGGCACCGGAATCCCCGCGGGCGTCGACGCTTCCAACTGCTGGGCAAAGCCCGAGAACGCAACGAGATCCAGTTGCACCCAGCCACACAGCGCTGCGATGGCGACGGATGCTGCAATCACCACAGTCGGTCCGAACAGGCCGAGCACCATCATCCAGACCACACGCTTAGCCGGCCGCAGCGGCCACATGCCCAGGAACCGCAGCCGCTCCCCCTTCGGCACCGGCCGGAAAACGAGCATGACGATCAATACGGCGAGCGCCGGCGTGAACATCGTCACGGGGATGAGTATGCCGGCAAGCGGGTTGGCCAGTCCGCCTTCCAGCCACAGCGGCAGGGCGAGGAGCCAGGCGAGGCCGAGAGCGAGGATGACGAAAGAGATCGTGGCGATCGGGCGGATGCGGGTCATGTCAGATTCCTGTCGTCAGGCGCTGTGCGCGCGGAGAGTTTCCAACACGGCGGCAGCATCGGATGCCCCGTCGACGGTGACGACGAACACGCGTCCGTTGGCCTCCGTCACTTGCAGGGAGTCGCCTGTGCGCAGCACGACGCCACGCCGCCCGTCGAGCCCGATGCGCCATCCCCAGCCGCCGAACTCGGCGAACGGGTTGACTTGCACCCACTCGATCTTCTCGATGCGTTCGAGGGGGATTCGCGTGTTCGGCCAACCGAGCAGCGAGCGAACGCGGAGACCCTCAGCGTTCACCCGCACACGGAAGACGACCATGCTTCCGATCGTCACCGCCAACAAGAAGGTCACGAACCCGAGAATCCACCAGCTGTCATCGCCACGCGCGATCCAGAACACCGTCATCAATGCCAGCAGCGCCAATGCCGAAACGAGAACGACCACGCCGCTTCGGGCCATGGTCGCGGTGCCGAACCAGACCGCGCGCTCGGTGGTCGCAAGTGGGATGCTTCCGGCGGGCGCTGCTTGAGCGGCCTCGTACACCGGGCTCTTCGGCTGCAAGAACCAGCCCAGCGCTGTGAAGCCGACGAGCAGCCCGAAGCCGACGAATGTCCAGATCCCGATATCTGGAGTGTCTGCGGCATCCGCCAGACCGCGCTGCAGCGCTGCGCCCACTACCGCGAGGAACGCGATCATTGTGCCGAGTCCGAGATTGACTGCGCCCATGAAGCGCGCGGTCGTCGACCACTGCGCGACCGGCTGCTTGGTGCTGCTCTGCGGCAGACGTTGCGCGAATGCCACAATCACAGCATCGAAGATGACCACACCACCGCCAATGCCGAGAATCATCGCGATGTAACCCCATTGTGAGGCGACGCCGTCGACGCCGTCCGAGCCCCAGTGGATCGCCATGGGGTCCGGCAGTTCCGGCATCCACGCGATGATCACCGCGGCGGCCAGCGCAAGGAGCCCCAGCGGCACGATGACACCCACCCACAGAAAAGCAGTGCGGGCGCGACGGATTTCGTCAGTCATACGGGAGTCTCCTTGATGAGAGCGGCAAGAGTAGTCGGCGATATCCCCAAAGCTGCAGCGTGGGACACGAGTGCGGTGATGTCGTGTGACAGTTCGGCGAGCGGACCGGCCGACGCCGCGACGACGGCGCCTCTCCCCCGGCGAAGATCAACCAGCCCCTCATCGCGCAGCTGTTGGTAGGCACGCAACACGGTGTGCAGGTTGATCTCGAGCGCCTCGGCGAGCTCGCGGGCGGATGGGAGCCGGTGACCGGGAGCAAGGCGCCCCGCCACGATATCCATGCGCACCGAGGCGGCAACCTGCTCGAACAACGGTTGGGAGCTATCGACGTCGATCTTGATCAACATCGTTCCCCCTTCCGTCTGAACTTATAGTAATTCTAGTTCAACTAGAACAACTGTCACAACTCTCCACCTACTTTGTCGCGACGTGCACTCTCGGCCACACTGGCGGAATGAAGATCACTCCCCGACGTCTCGCGATCGGCATGAGCCTGTGGGCTCCGAACTTCTTCAGCGGCATCCGCATCCGCCGCTTCAGCGAAGACTGGACGCACGCGACCGTTGAGCTGCACATCAACGTGATCACCCGCAACTACGTGAAGACTGCGTTCGGTGGGTCGATGTCGGCGATGACCGACCCTTACTTCTTCATGCTCGTCATGCACCAGCTCGGTCGTGACTACGTCGTGTGGGACACCCGCGGCGAGATCGAGTTCCTCAAGCCGGGGCGCGGAGTGCTGACCGCGCACTTCCACGTGCCGAAAGAGAAGGCGGATGAACTCCGCGAGCGCGCGGCTGGCGGCACCAAAGTGCTGGAGTGGTTCGAAACCGAGATCACCGACCGCGACGGCGATGTCGTCGCGCGGGTGCGCCGCGAGGTCTATATCCGAGAGAAAAAGCGCGTCACCGCGGCTCGCCAAGACTGAGCACCATCCGTTAACTCGTGCGTGCCACGATTACCGAATGGAACTCGCCCGTCGCCTGACGCTAACGGATGCTGTCGCCATCGGCCTCGGCTCGATGATCGGTGCCGGCGTCTTCTCGGTGTGGGGTCCGGCGATCGAGGTCGCGGGCTCCGGGCTGCTGATCGCACTCGCCATCGCCGCGGTCGTCGCATTCTGCAACGCGGCGTCGTCCGCTCAGCTCGCCGCAGTGCACCCGGTTGCCGGCGGCACCTACGCGTACGCACGCGCGGAGATCGGGCCCTGGTGGGGCTTCATCGCGGGCTGGTGCTTCGTGATCGGGAAGGTCGCGAGTTGCGCTGCGATGGCGATGACGTTCGCCGCGTACGCCGCTCCGGCAGGCTGGGAACTCCCGGTCGCGATCGTCGCCGTCGCGGCTCTCGCCGCCGTGAACTGCTTTGGCGTCACCCGTACGGCGCTTCTCACCCGCATCCTGGTCGTCGTCTCATTGCTGGGTCTCGCCATCGTGGCGGCAGCGGGCTTCACCGCTTCGACCTCGGCCGAACCGGCACCGCTGCCCGATGTCACTATCTACGGCGTATTGCAGGGAGCGGGCCTGCTGTTCTTCGCCTTCGCCGGATACGCGCGCATCGCCACCATGGGCGAAGAGGTGACCGATCCCGCACGAAACATTCCGCGAGCGATCGCGATCGCTCTCACCGGGGCTTTGATCGTCTACGTGCTCATCGCGGTCGTCGTGACGCTGACGCTCGGAGCGGATGCTGCGACGAGCACCGCACCCCTGGCAGCTGTCGTCGATGCGGCCGGATGGTCGGATCTGGCACCTGCCGTGCGGGTGGCTGCGGCCGCGGCATCCCTCGGCGCACTGTTGGCGTTGCTCACCGGAATCGGCAGAACGTCACTGGCGATGGCCCGGGAGTCAGATCTGCCCCGCTTCCTCGCCGTCGTACACCCGCGCTGGCAGGTGCCCCAACGTGCGGAGATCGCCATCGCACTGGTCGTCATCGGGATCGTGCTCGTCGCGGATCTGCGAAATGCGATCGGATTCTCGTCGTTCGGGGTGCTGCTTTACTACCTGATCGCGAACGCCTCGGCGTTCCGACAGTCCAGCGCGGCCCGGCGCTACCCGCGGTTCATCCCGGTGATCGGTGCGCTCGGCTGTCTGGTACTGGTCAACACACTGCCGTTGGTGGCATCGCTGATCGGCACGGGTGTGGTGATCATAGGTGTCGTATACCGGATGCTGCGGCTGCGGTTCGCTCGCTGAGCGGGTGAGACTCCAGCGCCATGACGACCGCGGGCAGCAACGCCTCGGCGGTGCGTCGGTAGCCAGCGGCGCTGGGGTGAAAGCGGTCAAGGCTGAACATCTCCTCCGATTGCTCGCGGAACGCCGGCCCGACCGTCTCTCGGAGATCGACCGGCACCGCACCGGTGCGCCATGCGACCCTCGTCTGTTCCAGCGCGAGGCGTCGTGACATCCGCGATAGCAGCGCGCGCAGCGGCTGCGGCACCGGCTGGAGTGTGCCGAGGTCGGGGCAGGTGCCGATCACGACGGCGGTACCGGCATCCTGAAGTCGAGTGATCGCCTGCTCGAGTTGCTCAGCGGCGACGGCGGGCGGAACCACGTGCGTGACGTCGTTGCCACCGACGACGATCACCGCGACATCGGCGCGATAGTCGCCGGGAAGAGCATCGATCTGGCTGGCGAGCGCCGATGACTCCGACCCAACGACCGCGGCGGTGCGCAGGCGCACCGGCCGTTGCATCCGCTTGGCTGTGGCTTTCGCGATGCGCCCGCCGAGCGTCTCTTTCCGATGTTCAGCACCGAGGCCTGCGGCCAGGGAGTCACCGAGCAGCAGCATCTCCACCGGCTGTCCGCTCAACGAACGCGTCCATACTCGATCGGCGTTCAGCGCGTCCTCGCCGAGCGGTTTGCCGATGCGCTCGCGCGCAATCGCTGCTTGATGGGTGAGCAGTGCGCGTCCGCCGAACGCGAGTGCTGCGAAGGCCGCTCCCACGACGAGGGCAACACGGACCCGAGTCATGGCCCCATTCGAGCGTTCCACCGTGAACACGGCCTGAACGTCGGTACACCTGTCGGTGGATTTTCGCGGACAGTACTCAGCTCAGCGGCTTGATCTCCAAAGATCCCACCGCCGCGCCGGCGGCGACAGTGGCGAAGGAGGTGTAGCCATCGGCTGCCGAACGCTCCAGAAGCGCCTTGAAGTTCTTCGCACGACGCTCCAAGCGCACCCGGGCGCCGTCCTGCACGAGCGCGGCCTTGTGCGCGATGAGCTCAGCGACCGCAACGTCCGCGTCGTGCACAAGAACGATGGCCTGCGCCGCATCGTCGTCTTCTTCGGAGACCAGGTCGACGAGTCGCTCGAACCCGAGGGAGAACCCGACTGCCGGAACCTGCTGGCCGAGGAAACGACCGATCATGCCGTCGTATCGTCCGCCACCGCCGAGCGAATAGTCGACGGACGGATGCGCGAGTTCGAAGATTGTGCCGGTGTAGTAGCCCATACCGCGCACGAGGAAGGGATCGAACGCCAGCGGGATATCGCCTTCGAGCGCCCGGCCCACCGCGACCGCTTCGCCGATGCCGACCAGGTGCGCGACGATCTCGTCTGGTGCGCCCTCCGGCAGTGCCTGACGGATCTGCCGTTCGCCGAATGGATTGAGCTCGTCGGTCTGCGGGCGGTTCAGGAATGCCTCGAAAGCGTCGACAGCGGATGCCGCTGCACCGCGTTCTCGCAGCTCCTTTGCAACCCCCACCGGACCGATCTTGTCGAGCTTGTCGATCGTGATCAGCACGCCCGGGCGCTCTTCAGCGGTGAATCCGAAGGCATCGAGCATCCAATCGAGCACGCGGCGGTCGTTGATCCGCACCGTCGCACCCTCGAGCCCGAGCGCGTCGACGGCGTCAAGCGAGGCGACCATCAACTCGGCTTCGGCGCGCGAGGAGTCATCTCCCATGATGTCGATGTCGCACTGCATGAACTGGCGATAGCGCCCCTTCTGCGGGCGCTCGGCTCGCCAGACCGGACCGATCTGGATCGCACGAAACACGCCGTGCAGCTGTCCGCGGTTGCTCGCGTAGAACCGTGCGAGCGGCACGGTGAGGTCGTAACGCAGCCCGAGGTCGGAAAGCGCGGCGGCATCGTCTGCGCCAGCACGGATCGCCTCAGCATCCATCCCGCGACGAAGAACGTTGTACGCGAGCTTCTCGTTGTCACCGCCGAGGCCTGCGTGCAGACGCGAGTATTCCTCCAGCGCCGGCGTCTCGATCTCGTCGAAGCCATGAGCGCGATAGCGCCCCCGGATGACGGAGAGCACACGCTCACGGCGAGCCTTGTCGGCGGGGAGGATGTCGCGCATGCCGCGCGGCGGGTTCACAGTAGCCACGTCTCTATCTTTCCAGGTCTTGAGGTGAGCCGAGTTCTGTGCCGAATACCGGACGGCGACGGTGGCTTGCGGCGTGTTGCAGTACGGCACGCCGCAACGCTGCCGGAACGTCTGGGACTTCGGACGCTTCAGTCCGCCTCGGCGGCGCGGACCTCGTCCTCCAGCAGCCGCAGGCGCTCGCGAAGAGCGCGCTCGGCGTCCCAGCCGTTGTCGCGCGCCTGGTTGACCAGGACCAGCAGCGCGTCACCGAGTTCAGCTTCGGATGCCGGGGGCGCCGCCTTCGACGCGCCGGCAGGCCCAGGGGCCGGAAGCACAGCAGCCGCGCGGCCAGCGATCTTCTGGGCGAGCGCGAGCGCGGGCATCCCCCTCGGCACGCCGTCCAGCACGCTGAGTCGTGAGCGCTTCTCGGCGGCTTTGGCGGCGTTCCAGTGCACCAAGACTTCTTCCGGGGTGTTCGCGACAGCGTCAGCGAACACATGCGGATGCCGGCGCACCATCTTCTCGGTGAGAGTATCTGCGACGTCGTCGATGTCGAAGGGATCGTCCGGGTCTTGAGCGGCGATCGCCGCGTGGAACAGCACCTGCCAGAGCAGGTCGCCGAGCTCTTCACGCAGGTCCGCACGAGTGCCGTTCTCCACCGCATCGATCACCTCGTGCGATTCTTCGATCAGATACGGCACCAGGTCACGATGCGTAATCTGCTGCGACCACGCGCAGCGCTCCCGCACAGCGCGCATTGTCTCGGCAGCTTCACGCAGCGAGTCCGAGGACTGGGTCATCGTGTACCTCCGAAGGTGGTTCAGGAGCTCGCGGCTGTCACCCGTCGGTGCCACGCCGCTCGCGCGGACACGATGAAGCCCGACAGGACGAGAGCGATCAGCGATCCGACCAGCACACCGAGAATGGCCTGGTCACGCGTAGCCGCGTCCTCGGCGAAGGCAAGGTTGGCCAGCAGCAGCGAGACGGTGAAGCCGATGCCGCCCAGCGTTCCGGCCGCCAGCAGGTCGGGAATCTTCAACGCGGGTTTCTTGCCGCGCATTCCGATGCGCACTGCCACCCAGCCGAACAGCGTGATTCCGATGATCTTGCCGACCGGCAGGGCCACGGCAATGCCGAAGAACGCTGGCGACAGTTCGGACGGAGATACCGCCGGGATCACCACGAATGCGGCAGCGAACGCGAAGACCGGCAGGATCGCACCGTTGACCCAGGGCTCCAGCACCTCGCGGGCACGCACCGACGGCGTGTATGCGATGGCCAGCCCCAGCATGACGCCAGCGATGGTCGCATGGATGCCGGAAAGCAGCACCAGCGCCCAGACCACGACTCCGACGATGATCATGGCGGTCACGATGAGCCGCGGATGCCGGGTCGGCAGCATGCGCGACAGCACAGCGAACACCGCCACACCGACGAGAGAGAGTACGAGGTAGAGCCAGTTCAGGTCGTGTGCAAAGAGCACCGCGATGAAGATGATTCCGATGATGTCGTCGAGGATCGCCAGCGCGAGCAGGAAGACGCGGACCGCGGCCGGCAGCCCCTTGCCGAATACCGCGAGCACACCGAGTGCGAACGCGATATCGGTTGCGGTCGGGATCGGCCAGCCGGTCGCCGTATCGCCACTGCCGGCGAACATCAGATACACCGCGATCGGAACGAGAACGCCTCCGGCGGCGGCAATTGCCGGTTGCACGGCCTTATGGGGTGTGTTCAGCTCACCGCGCGTCAGCTCATACTGCAACTCCATCGCCACGGCGAAGAAGAAGATCGCCAGCAGCCCGTCCGAGATCCAGTGCGCCACCGACATGTCGATGCCGACTCCGGGGATCGCGATGTGAAACCCCAGCACCTGATCGATCGGACCGAAGGTCGGCAGATTCGCCAGCAGCAACCCGAGTGCAGCGGCGACCAGCAGGAGCACCGCCGGGAACTGCTGCGTGCGCAGAAGGTTCTTGGATTCAGACATCCGTCCCATGCTATCTCCGCCCGGTTCGCCTGCCCCGGTCGTCACGTGGTCAGAAGCGGTCGCCACTCGGGGATAACCTCGAATAGTGACTCCCGAGCCCACCAACACAGAGGCCATCCGCGTCATCGGCCGATTCGAAGCCGGACGCGGGATTCCCGACGAGATGCGTGCGGACGTACGCATGCTCGGCGCCCTTCTGGGCCAGGTGCTGCGCGAATGCGGCAGCCCTGGACTGTTTGAAGATGTCGAACGTCTCCGCCTGGCGACGATCCAGGCGTACGAAGAAGAGAGCACGGACGCGTTTGAGCGCGCGACGCAGATCGCGGACTCGTTCACGGTGCAGCGCGCTGATGAGGTTGCGCGTGCGTTCACCTGCTACTTCCACCTGGTGAACCTTGCCGAAGAGCACCAGCGGGTGCGCATTCTGCGCGAACGCGCTGGCAAGCCCGGACGTGAGAATGCAACCGACACCGTCGCGACCGCCTATGCGCAGTTGCGCCGGGAGGTCGGCGATGACGAGGCCCGGCGTCGGCTGGAGGATCTCCGCTTCCACCCGGTCTTCACCGCGCACCCCACTGAGGCACGCCGTCGGGCGGTTTCTGCCAGCATCCGTCGCCTGTCAGAACTGCTCACCCAGCACGACGCGGCCAGCGCCGGTGGCTCTGAGGAGCACCGCGCACGCCGACGGATGCTCGAAGAAGTCGACACGCTCTGGCGCACCGCACCGCTGCGCGGGCAGAAGCCCTCGCCCACCGATGAGGTGCGCACCGTGATGTCGGTGTTCGATGAGACGCTGTTCACCACTGTCCCGCACGTGTACCGTCGCATCGACGATGCCCTGCGCGGCGAAGATTCCGGCGCTAGCGCTCCGATCGTTCCCGCCTTCGTGCGCATCGGATCGTGGGTGGGCGGTGACCGCGACGGGAACCCGTTCGTGACAGCTTCGGTCACCAGAGAAGCCGCCCACATCGCCTCCGACCATGTTCTTCGCGGACTCGAGCGCGCACTCGACCGCATCGGACGCACGCTCACTCTCGACGCCGAAGGCACGCCTCCCAGCAGTGCCGTCGTCGCCCTGTGGGATGCTTTTGCGGCATCGGATGCCACCACCGCAGCCGAGATCGCAGCCCGCGCACCCGACGAGCCGCACCGCCGGGTGCTGCAGGCGCTGTCGCGTCGCATTGCCGAAACCCGCCTCCACCTGGAAGGCGGCTACCAGGCCCCCGAGGAGCTGCTCGCCGATCTGCGTGCTGTGCAGGATTCACTGGCAGCATCCGGGGCGAAACGGCACGCCTTCGGTGGCATCCAGCACCTGATCTGGCAGGTGGAGACCTACGGCTTCCACCTCACCGAACTCGAGGTGCGCCAGCACTCGCAGGTTCACCGCGAGGCCCTCGCCGAACTCGATGCCGGCGGCGCACTCAGTGAGCGCACACAAGAGGTGCTCGAGGTGTTCCGTGCGGTCGCGGAGATTCAGCGCACCTATGGCCTGCGGGCTGCCGGGCGCTATGTCGTCTCGTTCACGACATCGGCTGAAGACCTTGCGAACGTGCACCGCCTCTCGCGCTACGCGCTCGGCGATGATGTTCCCGAGCTCGACGTCGTGCCACTGTTCGAGACGTTCGCCGATCTGCAAGCTGCCCCCGGGATCCTCGCCGAGGTCGTCACCTTCCGCGAGTTCCAGTCCCGTCTGGCCGCGACCGGAAACCGTTTCGAGGTCATGCTCGGCTACTCCGACTCGTCGAAGGACGTCGGCCCCGTCGCCGCAACACTTGCGCTGTATGAAGCGCAGGAGAAGATTGCCCTGTGGGCGAAGGATGCCGGCATCGCGCTGACCCAGTTCCACGGTCGTGGCGGCGCCCTCGGCCGTGGTGGCGGGCCCGCGAACTCCGCGATCCTCGCCCAGCCTCCGCACTCCGTCGACGGCCGGTTCAAGCTCACCGAGCAGGGTGAGACGATCTTCGCCCGCTACGGCGAGCCGGCCATCGCCATGCGACACATCGACCAGGTTGCCGCAGCCACGCTGCTGGCCTCGTCTCCCACCGTCGAGGCGCGCACCAGCGGTGCTGCAGCCCGCTTCGCTGATGTCGCAAGCATCATGGATACGGCCTCACGCGAGTGCTTCTTCTCGCTGGTGAAGGCGGACGGCTTCGCACCCTGGTTCGCCACGGTGACGCCGATGGAGGAGATCGGGCTGCTCGCTCTGGGCTCTCGCCCCGCACGCCGCGGTCTCTCGGTCGAGTCCCTGGAGGATCTGCGAGCGATCCCGTGGGTGTTCGCTTGGACACAGGCGCGCATCAACCTGGCCGGCTGGTTCGGCCTGGGCACGGCCCTCGAGGCCGTCGGTGACGAGGCTCTCCTCAGCGAGGCGTACCGCGAGTGGCCGCTGCTGCAGACGATGATCGACAACGTGGCGATGAGCCTGGCGAAGACTGATGAGCGCATCGCGCGTCAGTATCTGGCGCTCGGTGACCGTGACGATCTCGCACAGCTGGTGCTGGATGAGCTCGCCCTCACCAAAGAGTGGGTCATCCGCCTCACCGGAGGCACGGGTCTGCTCGAGAACAAGCCGATCCTGCAGCGCGCCGTGACACTGCGCAGCCCGTACGTCGATGCGCTGTCGCTACTGCAGCTTCGTGCACTGCGCGAACTGCGCTCGCCCGCCGCTGTTGCCGAGTCGACCACGGAGACAGCCGAAGGGTCTGGCGCAGCAGAAGAACAGCGCCGACTGCTCCTGCTGTCGGTCAGCGGCGTCGCAGCGGGTCTGCAAAACACCGGGTAAGCCCGCCCGAAAACCTCGCGTGTGATGACTGCGAAACACGCGAGGTACAGTGGGAACTCGTGCCGGACCTTGCACGCCCTCTTATGCGACACGATCGCACCTCCTTGACACTCTTCAGAAAGTCGTCCCGCGTGACCGCTACTCTTACCGAATTCCACCCGCTCGCCGAGACCGTTCAGCCCGTGTTCGATACGGTTCTGGCGCGCAGCCCGCATGAACCCGAATTTCAGCAGGCAGTGCATGAGGTCCTCGGAACGATCTCTCCCGTGCTGGAACAGCACCCGGAGTACGTCGAGGCCGGCATCCTGGATCGCATCGTGGAGCCGGAGCGCCAGATCATGTTCCGCGTACCGTGGATCGACGACGCCGGAAAGATCCAGGTCAACCGCGGCTACCGCATCCAGTTCTCGTCTGTTCTCGGCCCGTACAAGGGCGGCCTGCGCTTTCACCCCTCGGTGAACCTGTCGATCATCAAGTTCCTCGGATTCGAGCAGATCTTCAAGAACGCGCTCACCGGTCAGGGCATCGGTGGCGCGAAGGGCGGAAGCGACTTCGACCCGCACGGCAAGACCGACGCAGAAATCATGCGCTTCTGCCATTCATTCATGGGCGAGCTGTACCGTCACCTCGGCGAGCACACCGATGTTCCCGCTGGTGACATCGGAGTCGGCGGCCGTGAGATCGGCTATCTGTTCGGCGCTTACCGCAAGATCACCAACCGCCACGAGTCCGGCATGTTCACCGGCAAGGGCACCGGCTGGGGCGGCGCCGAGGTGCGCACCGAGGCCACAGGTTACGGCGCAGTGTTCTTCGCCCAGGAGATGCTCGCCGTCCACAACGATTCGTTGCAGGACAAGCGCGTCGGCATCTCTGGCTCCGGCAACGTCGCGATCTACGCGATCCAGAAGGCCATGCAGCTCGGCGCGACGGCGGTCACCGCATCCGACTCTTCCGGCTACGTCGTCGACGACGCCGGCATCGACCTTGATCTGCTCCGTCAGATCAAGGAGGTCGAGCGCGGCCGCATCGTCGAATACGCCAAGCGTCGTCCCGGTGCCCGCTTCATCGAGGGTGGCAGCGTCTGGGAAGTGCCCGTTGACATCGCGGTGCCTTCGGCAACGCAGAACGAGCTCAACCTCGCCGATGCTGAAGCGCTTATCGCCAACGGCGTGCGCGCGGTTTCGGAAGGCGCGAACATGCCCTGCCTGCCGGAGGCCGTTGAGGCATTCCAACGCGCTGGCGTGCTGTTCGCGCCGGGCAAGGCGGCAAATGCCGGTGGCGTTGCAACCTCGGCGCTCGAGATGAGCCAGAACGCGTCCCGTCAGCGCTGGACCTTCGGCGACAGCGAGAACAAGCTGCGCGAGATCATGTCCAACATCCACGACGCCGCCTTCCAGTCGGCTGAGAAGTACGGTGTTCCCGGAGACTACGTCGCCGGTGCCAACATTGCGGGGTTCCAGCGGGTTGCTGCGGCGATGCTCGCCCAGGGCGTCATCTGATCTCTCGCTTCTTTACGAAACGCCTCATGCTTCTCGGAGCATGGGGCGTTTCGCTACGCCGGGGTGTCGTCGGCGTGCCGAGCGAGTGACGAGGCGTAGCGCTCGGTGAGCTGCACCATGAGGTCGGGAGTGTCCCGGTCCACCCCGAACACGTGTCCAGGAAAGTCCAGTTCCGGCTGCGCCTCGGCGATCTCCTCGGCCTGATCAGGCGAGAACAGCTGCAGCGGATCTCCGGCAGCCACCCAACCGATCGGGACGACAGTGCCCTCCGGGAGGACAGCGCGACGCTGCACGATCGCGTTGACACGCACTTCGCACCGAGGACCGATGATCGCACCGTTGAAGATGCGCGCGCCCGAGGCGAAGAAGACCTCCTCGCCGACCGTCGCACCGGCGATGCTCGCCAGCGTGCCGACGAGGGTGTGGTCGCCGATATGCACGGCGTTGGCCGCGGTCGCACGGATCAGGGAGTTCTCCATCACGATGACGTGCTCGCCGAGTCTGATCGCACCGCCCTCGGCCGTGATGACGGCGCCGTGCAGCACCTGGCAGCCGGGACCGATCTCCACGTCACCGGAGATGACGGCGGTGGGCGCGATGACAGCAGTGTCATGAATCCGGGGCCGAGCCCCGAGGTGCTCGTACAACATGCCGCCAGACTAGCGCGTTGTCCGGCAGGAGGTCGGAGTCATCGTGCGTCGAGCCATTCTGCGAAGGTCTGCTGTCCGAGATCAGCGTGGACGCTGGGCAGCGCCGAACCATCCCGCATCGCGCGCCCCCACTCTCCAGGAAGCGACATCGCGGGGATCCAGCCGCGTGCACCCTGCGATCGGGCGTAGGCGCGGACCATGTCCACGAGTTGCTCTTCCCGAGGTCCCGCAAGGTCAGTGGCTCTTCCCGTCGGAGCGCCCTCTGCCAGATTCACCAGCCGCTCGGCGACTTCTCGTGCGGCAATAGGCTGCGTGCGCATCCGCAGGGCAACGTGGAACGGACCGAATGCCCCGCGCTCGTACACTTGGCCCGCGAACTCATGAAACTGCGTGGCGCGCAGAATGGTCCACGGGATTGCACCCGCCATCACGGCACGCTCGTGAGCGAGCTTGGCGCCGTAGTACCCGGCGTCGACCCCATCGATGCCGACGATCGACAGCGCGATGTGATGGCCGACTCCGGCTGCCTGCTCAGCCGCGAACAGCGTATGCGTGGTCGCCTCGAAGAATGCGGTCGCCGTGGACTTGTTCATCGTGGTGGTCGCGGCGACGTCGATGACGATGTCGACACCGCGCATGGCATCCGCCGCACCTGACCCGGTGACCAGATCGACCCCGACGCTGCGCGCGAGCACGACGACATCATGTCCGCGAAGACGCGCGACCTCCACCACGTGCGCTCCGACTTGTCCAGTGCCCCCTGCGACCGCGATTCTCATACGATCCAGCCTGCCGTGCGCCGACCACGCACACAACGCCCTCTCTCAGGCAGCAACCACCGGCTCGGGGAACAGCGCGGTGATCAGCTGCGCCACCCACCCGAGGATGTCGATGTCGGCCGGCATCGGCACGACAACTGCTTCTCCCCCGGCGACGAGCTTCGCTTTCGGATACAGGCGCTGCAGTCGCACCTGCATCGAATCCGCCAGATGTGCCGGCGCGACGCGCAGGTTCGATCCCATAACGACCACATCGCTCAGGCCAGCTGCGGCTGCTCGACGGCGCAGGCGAGCGACGGCGAAGAGCCCTTCGACCTCTTCGGGCGGTGTGCCGTAGCGGTCGGTGAGCTCTTCGATCACGAGGTCGATCGCGTCGTCCTTCGCCGTCGCGGCGGCCGCCGCTGAGAGCTTCTGGTACGCCTCCAGCCGCAGCCGCTCGCTGTCGATGTAGGTCTCCGGGATGCGGGCATCCACCGGCAGTTCCATCCGCAGCTCGGTGCCGCCGTCGGTGTCTTCGCCCCGGAAAGTCGCGACTGCTTCGCCGACCATTCGCAGGTACAGATCGAATCCGACACCGGCGATGTGACCGGCCTGCTCGCCTCCGAGCATGTTGCCGGCACCGCGCAGCTCGAGGTCTTTGAGTGCGACCTGCATGCCGGATCCGAGATCGTTGTTCACCGCGATGGTCTGCAGTCGGTCGGCGGCGGTCTCAGACAGCGGCTTCATCTCGTCGTACAGGAAGTATGCGTATGCGCGCTCACGACCACGACCGACTCGGCCGCGCAGCTGGTGCAGCTGCGAGAGGCCGTACTTGTCTGCGCGATCGATGATGATCGTGTTGGCGTTGGAGATGTCCAGGCCCGTCTCCACGATCGTCGTCGAGACGAGCACGTCGAACTTGCGCTCCCAGAAGTCATCGACGACCTGCTCGAGCTGATGCTCGCCCATCTGTCCGTGCGCGACCGCGATCCGCGCCTCCGGAATAAGTTCGGCGAGTTCTGATGCGACCCGTTGGATCGACTGGACGCGGTTGTGCACGAAGAACACCTGTCCCTCGCGCAGGATCTCCCGTCTGATCGCCGCCGCGATCTGCTTGTCACTGCGCGGACCGACGAAGGAGAGGATCGGATGCCGGTCCTCCGGCGGCGTCTGCAGGGTCGACATCTCACGGATGCCGGTGACCGCCATCTCCAGCGTGCGAGGAATCGGCGTGGCGCTCATAGCCAGGATGTCGACGTTCATCTTCAGCTTCTTGAGCTTGTCTTTGTGCTCGACGCCGAACCGCTGCTCCTCATCGATGATGAGCAGTCCCAGATCCTTGAACAGCACCTGGTCGGTGAGAATGCGGTGGGTTCCGATGACCATGTCCACCGAGCCGTCAAGCAGCCCCTCCAGTGTGAGCCGTGCGTCCTTGTCGGTCTGGAAGCGCGAGAGGGATTTGACCTTCACCGGGAATCCGGCGAACCGCTCGGTGAAGGTTTCCAAATGCTGCTTCACGAGCAGCGTGGTGGGAACGAGCATCGCCACCTGCTTGCCGTCCTGAATGGCTTTGAACGCCGCGCGCACGGCGACCTCGGTCTTACCGAAGCCGACGTCTCCGGACAGCAGCCGGTCCATGGGGATCGGCCGCTCCATGTCGGCCTTGATCTCGTCGATGGTCTGCAGCTGGTCGGGAGTCTCCGCGAACGGGAAGGCTTCTTCGAGCTCACGCTGCCACGGTGTGTCCGGCCCGAATGCGTGTCCCTTCGCCGACATCCGCGCGGAGTAGAGCTTGACCAGTTCGACCGCGATATCGCGAACAGCTTTGCGTGCCTTGCTCTTTGCCGCTGACCAGTCGCTGCCTCCCATCTTCGAGAGTGTCGGCGCTTCCCCACCGACGTACTTCGACAGCAGATCGAGCTGATCGGTGGGTACGTAGAGCTTGTCACCCGGATAGCCGCGTTTGGAGGGCGCGTACTCGAGCACGAGGTAGTCGCGGGTGGTCTTGGTGGCGTTGCGTCCGCCGGTGGAGACTTCTCGCTGGGTCAGTTCGACGAATTTCGCGATGCCGTGCGTGGCATGCACGACGTGGTCGCCGTTTTTGAGCTGTAGCGGGTCGACGACGTTCTTGCGGCGCGAGGCGAGCTTTCGCACGACCCGTTGATCGCCACCGATCGTGCGGCCGTAGAACTCGTTGTCGGTGAGGACGGCGAGCTTGATCTCGGGCACCTGGAAGCCGGATTCGAGATCACCCATCACGAGCGTCGCGATACCTGCCTCGGGCGCTTCGGTGAGCGACTCGACCGTGCGCGCTGCCAGCCCGCGGTCAGAGAGCACATCGTTCGCACGGTCAACGAGGCCGGAGCCGGAGGCGACGACCACCACGCGCCAGCCGTCGGTGAGGCGCGCAGCCACGAACTCGATGGCACCGTCGACGTTGCCGTGGAAGGACGGAATGATCGACGAGTCGATGTTCGCCGCCGCGTCGTCATCGGTGGCGAAGGGGCTTAGCCGCCACCAGACGCCGTCGCGCTCGCGCACGATCTCGCGCAGGCGCGCAACCGTGAGGAAGTCGCCCGCGCCGAGATCGATGGGAGCGGATGCCCCGGACGTCGCTGCGCTCCACGCCGCATCGAGGAACTCCCGGTTCGTGTCGCCGAGGCTCTGGGCCCGAGCACTGGCTCGTTCCGGATCAATGAGTGCAGTTGCGGTCCCCTCGGGGAAGTACTCGATGAGCGCTTTCAGCGGGCCCGACACCGCCGGCAGCAGCGATTCCATGCCCTCAACGGGGATGCCCTCCGCCATCTTCTCCAGCATCCCGGCGATCGCGGGAAAACCGGCGATAAGAGAACGGGCGCGCTCGCGCACGTCGGAAGTCAGGAGCAACTCGCGCGTCGCTGCCAGCTCTACCCGGTCGACATCACCGGGCAGCGAACGCTGATCGGTGACCGAGAAAGCGCGGATCTGGTCGATCTCATCGCCGAAGAATTCGACGCGGAACGGATGATCGCTGGTCGGTGGGAACACGTCGAGGATGCCGCCGCGCACAGCGAACTCGCCACGACGCGAAACCATGTCCACGCGCGAGTACGCTCGTTCGACAAGCTGTTCGACCGCGTCATCGAGCCCGAGCCCGCGCGCGCCGAGGCCCAGCACCACGGGAGCAGTGTCGCCGAGATTGCCGGCGATCGGTTGCAGCGCAGCGCGCACGGATGCGACGACGATGAGCGGGCGCTCTCTGGTCCAGGTGGTGATCCGACGCAGCGTCTGCAGTCGCTGTCCCACCGTGTCTGGGCTCGGACTCAGCCGCTCATGGGGCAGCGTCTCCCAGGCCGGGAACCGCAGGATCTCAGCATCCGGAACATACGAACCCAGCGCCAAGGCGAGCGATTCCGCACGTCGTCCGGTCGGCGCGATCACCAGCAGGGCGGGCGGACGCCCCACCGCTGCCCGCTTGCCGAGCAGCCCGGCGATGGTGGGAACATCAAGCCCATCGACGAGCCCGAGATCGGCATCGGTCTGCGCCCAGGTGAGGGCGTCTTCGTACAGGGTCGCCTCTTCCAAGGCGCGCAGAATCCCGGGAACAGTCACCAGATGAGCTTAGTCGCTGCCTCGGACACGGGACAGGCGAGCAACCATTACGATCCCGAGAACAAGTCCTCGATTTTCCCATGGATCAGGGGTAAAATCGACCATCCCACCCCTGGAGGAACGATGGTCGATGCCGTCGTCCGTGCTGACAAGTCCGGCGCGGGCAGATATGCGTTGCGGCGACGTGAGCTTGCCGATGCCGCACTGGCAGCCATTGCCGCACGGGGCTTCGCCAACACCGGTCTCCGCGACGTCGCCGCGCACACCGACCTCTCCCTCGGCATCCTGCACTATTACTTCGACGACAAAGACGATCTGATCGGCCAGGCCATCTGGCAGTACAAGTCCGAATGCGTCCAACGCTACGACCCGATCATCGCCACCTCACGCAGCGGCGCGGAACTCGCCGAACGATTCGCCCAGGCGATGGCCGCCACGTTGCGTGATGAGGCCGACATGCACCGGCTCTGGTACGACCTGCGCAACCAGTCACTGTTCCAAACCGGGTTCCGCGACACGATCGTCGCGCTGGACGGACTGCTGTCCGAGATGGTCTGGGCGGTGATCTCGCGCTACAGCGAACTCGAAGGCCGCACGCCCACGGTCGATGCCACAGCGGCGTACGCCCTGTTCGATGGCATCTTCCTCAACGCCCTGATCGCCTTTCTGCGCGGTGAGATCACTGCCATCGAGCGGCTCAGAATCGCCAGC
Source organism: Microbacterium wangyouchuni (assembly GCF_051546305.1). NCBI lineage: Bacteria > Bacillati > Actinomycetota > Actinomycetes > Micrococcales > Microbacteriaceae > Microbacterium > Microbacterium wangyouchuni. Next base: position 274,585 of record NZ_JBPTMA010000002.1, on the reverse strand, counting down.
ATCCAGCTTCTGCGCCGCGCCGTCTGAGCCGCTCTGATCGGCGGATCGCGGTCAGGAGGTCGCCGCGGCCCGCAGCAACGCGTGGCCGACGGCTCGTGCGATCGGCGCCTTCTCCAGCGCTGTGCGCACCCGCAGCGTGCTGATCGTCACAGAGCCCTCGCTCCAGCGCACGGTCGCCGTGCTGGTCGCCGCTCCCCGCAGCCACCCGGAGAAAATCGCCGAGTGCACGATCGCTGCACGCAGTGGACCGGGGGTGCCGCTGATCACGAACTCGCCGAGCAGATCTTCGAAGGCGATGCCGAGGATCGTGTCGCCGGGAACCTCAGCGAAGGCACCGCGTCGATCCAGCCACTCAGTACGGGGCACCCAGTCCCCGTCCCCCGCGCGCAAGGCCAGACGCGCCGACGGCAGATAGTCGAACGCCGAGCCCAGGGCATCCTGCGTTTCCGCGAGGACGAGCACACGCCCACCCGAGCGGGCGTGCTGCTGCGCTTCAGCGGTGAATGAAAGTGACACGAGCAGATCCGCTTCGACGTCGACCGGCACGCCGAGCGCGCTCAGCCACTGGGCCGTAGCTTCGTCTCCCGCCCGCACTGCACCACCGGTCCACGCGGTGTCAGCGACGACCAGGATGTCCGCGGCATCGCGGGCGAGCAGCGCTCCCCCGCCGTGCAGTTCAGCCTCGACACGGTGCTGTCCAACAGCCGCGGACACGGGGATGTTCAACATCCGCTCTTCTCGATCGCCGGGCACGGCGTATTCGAGAGCCGTCTCACCGTCGACGCGCACGCGGATGACGGCATCCTCCGGCAGACCGGCTGGCGAAGGCAGTGACGTCACCATGACCGGCAACTCCGCGCCGGCATAGAGGCTATAGGTCTGTGGGCGCAGCGCCACGGCATGCTCGCCGTTAGCAAGCGCGAACTCCGCGGTGTACTGCTTGGGCCTGCGGTTCATGTCGAACAGGCCGTTGGCCTCCCACTGCACATCGCTGAGCTGCGTGAGCACGTAGCCGCTGATGTCGTCATGCAGGCGGATGCTGGTGGTCTGATAGCGGTTGGCGACCAGCTGCGCGTGGTGCAGCTGACGAACCAGCTCCTCCCACGAACCGAACGCCTCTTCCAGCCCCAGCGAGCGGAACCGCGGCATGAGCCCCGTTCCTTCCGCCGCGCCGAACGCCCAGTCCGCCCCGAGGGCGAACCACCAGGGTTCAGCGCCATCCGCGTCGTACTGATCGAGCGCATGCGGCAGCGCCCAGTTACCGAACTCGCTGAGCACGAGCGGTTCGGCGCCGGTGCGCTCAGCATCGCCGTGCGGCGAGAAGGTCCAGTCCGGGCGCGCGGCGAAGTCGGCGATCTTCTCGTCCCACAGTGCGCGACTCTCCGGAATCCCGCGGTAAACGTGAAAATCATCGATGTGCGTGCGCACATGGAAGTTCGGTTCGCAGGCTGAGTTGTCCACGACGAGGGATCCCGCGGCGTACTGCTCGATGTCATCGAACACCTCGCGCAGCCAGGTTCGCTGCGTGGCGCTGGCGAGATCGATCCCCCAGGACTCATTCATGATGGTCCAGATGACGATACTCGGATGATGGGCGTCGAGATCGATGAGGCGACGCAGCAGCGCGTGTCCATCGGCGGCGGTCTCCGGCGTCCAGGTCATCCAGCTGGGCAGCTCCGTCCACACGAGAATCCCCAGGCGGTCGGCGATCTCGTAATAGCGCGGATCGGGACGCTTGATGTGCACGCGCAGCATGTTGAAGCCGAGCGCCTTGGTCTGACGCAGCATGTCTTCCCAGGCCGCGAAATCCTCTGGAGCCAGGGTGGCACCGGGGTGGTAGTCCTGATCGAGAACAGCGCGCAGGTAGATCTCCCGGTCGTTGAGGAAGAACCGTCCGGCGTCCGCGCGGAAGCTGCGGAAGCCGCTCTCGCGCGTGACCTGGTCGGTGATCTCGCCCGCCTGCTCCAGCGAGACCTCGACCGTGTACAGATTGGGGTGGTCGAGGTCCCACAACTCCGGGTTCTCGACTGTGACTGAGCCGGCGATATCTGTGCCCTGCACTGCGAGTGCAGCGGCCGTAACAACAGCTCCATCGCGCAGCAGCCGAACCCGCGCAGCATCCGCTCCCGCCGTCGCCGAGCCCGCGATGGTCACTTCGCCGCTTGCGGCGTCCGTTCGCACAGCAAGCGCGAGAAGGTGAACCGGGTGCCGTTCTTCCAACGTCACCGACTGCCAGATCCCCGCGGTGGTGCCGTACCAGGACTGCTTGCCCAGGGGATGCTCCAAGAAACCCGCCTCATCGGCCGAGCCGTAGCGCGGCGGGTAGGAGACGGTGACTTCCAGAGTGTTCGTGCCGTCGACGACAGCATCCGTGATGTCGAATTCGAAGGGCTCCCACGCACCGATGTGCGTGCCGATCTCGTTGCCGTTCACCCGCACCAAAGCTGTGTGGTTCACCGCTCCGAAGCACAGCACCAGGCGCCGTCCAGCCTGCTTGTGCAGCTCGAGTGCACGCTGGAAGCGGACGGTCTCGTGCGAATCACCGTGGCCGGGAACCTGAGTAGTCCAGGTACCGGGGACCGAGACGTGATGCGTCTCGGACTCGCCAGGAAAGTGCAAGAGCCAGGCGCCGTCGAGACTGACGGCGGCGCGGTGGGCGGTTGACATGGGGCCTTCTTCCAAAAAGTGAGGGGTGGGGTCAGGTGGACCCCACCCCTCAGAACTTCGGTGTTACTTGATTTCCTGCGTGACGCGTGCCTGTGCCTCGCCAAGGGCGTCAGCGACGTCCTTGCCGCTGAACCAGACCTCGTCCAGCTGAGCGTGGATCAGCGACTTGACCGCCGTCCAGTTCTCGATCTGCGGCACGAAGCTGATGCCGGTCAGAGCGGTCTCGGTGTAGTTCGCACGCTCCGGAGCGTTCAGGTACTCCTCGGACTCGATGATCGAGACCCGCGGTGCGATGTGCCCGGTGGCAATCGACCAGGATCCGCTGTTGTCGTAGAGGAACTTCGCGAACTCGAGCGCAGCACGGTACTTGACCGGGTCGTCGCCCTTCTGGCGCGGCAGCACCCACATGTGCGAGGACGCCCATGCGGCCGGTGCCTCGTAGATGGTCGGCAGGTCGGTGACCGTGTAGCCGAAGTCGAGGGTCGCTGCGTACTCGTTGATCGCCCACACGCCGTTGAGCAGGATCGCGGACTGCTGGCTCTTCCATTCGTCGATGGAGCCGGCGTAGTCGGCGTCGGTGTGCATGTAGCCGGCGTCGAGCATCTCGTTGATGAGTTCGAGCGCGGCGGCCGCCGCCTCGGTGTCGACCTCGGCGCTGCCATCGGCCGAGACCACGTCGCTGCCCTGCTGGCGAACCAGGGAGTAGAAGAAGCGCCAAGCCATGTCATCGTTGGCGAAGCCCGCGGAGAACAGCATCAGGCCGGTCTTGTCTTTGACGTCCTTGCCCATCTGCAGGAGCTCTTCGGGGCTGGTCGGCAGCACCGGGCGACCATCCTCGCCGATGTAGCCCGCCTCGGCGAGCACGTCGGTGTTCACGTGCATCACCAGCGCGTGCGCGTCGAAGGGAACGGCGTAGGTGGAGCCGTCCCACATGACCGACTTCTGCGCCTGCTCGGTGGCATCCGTCATGTCGATGTCGAACGACTCGGGGTCGAACGCCAGCAGCTGGTCGCGGGTGGCGTAGTCCGACATCGAGTAGTCGTGCAGGTTGGCGATGTTCGCGGGCTCGCCACCGGCGACAGACGCGTTGAAGGCGTCGTAGTACGAGTTCCAGTCGGTGCCGCCGAGGCGGTCGACGGTGATGCCGTTGTCGTTCTCGGCGTTGAACTTGTTGGTGAGGATCTGGATCGCTTCGCACTCGGTGGTCGCCAGCGCCGGGTCGGTGACGCCCTGAGTGCTCTCCTCGCAGTCGCCGAACATGCGCGACATGGTGATGGTGGTGCCCTCGAGCTGGTCGGCGGTGACAGCGGCGATCTGCTCATTCAGATCTCCGGCGTCGCCGGTACCGGCTCCGGCTTCAGCGCCGGTGCCGCAGGCGGTGAGCAGCAACGCCGCTGCAGTCAGCGACGCTGCCGCAACAGCAGTCTTGGTCTTTCGCATGGTTTTCCTTTTTGTTGTGTGGACAGTGGTACTACTTGCTGCCCGAGGTCATGGAGATGCCTCGGATGAGGTGTTTCTGGAAGAAGATGAAGACCAGCAGCAGCGGCAGCGAACCGATCAGTCCGCGGGCCATCAGACTGCCGAGTTCAGTCGCCTGCGCGAAGTTGCCCTGCAGGGATGCCAGACCGGTGGTGATGGTGAACATCTCCGACTTCGTCGCCGACACGAGCGGCCACAGGTAGTCGTTCCAGGTCTGCACGAAGGTGAAGATCGCCAGAGCGATCATCGAGGGCCGGGCCAGCGGCAGCATGACGGAGAAGAAGGTGCGCCAGGGTCCTGCACCGTCGATGCGCGCGGCTTCTTCGACCTCTGCCGGAACCTGCGAGAAGAACTGCGTCATCAGGAACACGCCCAGCGGCGCGGCGATGCGCGGCAGGATCAGCGCCGCATAGGTGTTGTGCATCGATACGTCGGCCACCATCGTGAACAACGGGATGAACATCGCCTCTTTGGGGATCATGAGCCCTGCGAGCACGCTCGCGTAGACGATCGTCTTGCCGCGGAAGGTGAAGCGCGCGAAGGCGTATCCGGCCATGGCGCACAGCAGCACGGTGAGCAGCGTGGTGAAGATGGTCACGATCGCGCTGTTGATGAACCAGCGGCTGGTGAGACCGACGCTGAACACCCCGAACAGGTTCTCCAGTGTGAAGCCCTGCGGGATTAGCGTCTGGGTCTCTTTGGTCAGAGCCTGGTTATCACTCAGCGAGAGCGACAGCATCCAGAGCATCGGAATCAGCCAGACCAGCGCAGCGACGATCATCGCCACGTGATACCAGGCAGTGACGACCCCACTGCGGCGGATGCGAGCCGGGGCGGCCCGCTTGTCGGAGACGGTCATCGCCATCGTCTGTGCACTCATTTGCTGTCGTCCTTGCCGAGGGTACGCATCTGGATGACCGAGACGACGAGCATCACCGCGAAGAGGAACAGCGACATCGCCGATCCGTAGCCGAGCTCGAAGTCGCGGAAGCCCGCCTCATAGATGTGCTGGATCAGCACCAGGGTGGAGGTGCCCGGTCCGCCGCCGGTCATGATGTTGACCTGGCCGAAGACCTGGAACGAGGCGATCACCTGCATCACCATGACCAGCAGCAGCACGTGTTTGATGCCAGGAAGCGTGATGCTCGTGAACTTACGCCAGGCGCCCGCGCCATCCAGCGACGCCGCCTCATAGAGGGCCGGGTCGACGTCCTGAAGCCCTGCGGAGAAGAGTACGAGGTTGAATCCGACCGTCCACCAGACGGTGGTGGCGATCACGGCGAACATCGCCACGCTCGGGTTGGACAGCCAGGGGATCGGATCGATGCCGAGCGGCTCGAGCATCGCTGAGAGCAGCCCCTGGTTCGGCGAGAGGAAGTATGTCCACACCAGCGTCACGACCGACACCGGCAGGATGTAGGGCACGAAGAACACCATCTGGTAGATGCGGGTTCCCCGACGATTTCCCTGCAGTGCGAGAGCCATCACCAGGCCGAGACCGGCGATCAGCGGCGTCGAGATGACTGTGAACAGGAGCGTGTTCTGCAGCGCGGTCCAGAAATCCGGATCGAACCAGAATCCGCCCTCGGACGGGTGGAAGCCCAGTGCTACGACGATCGCCAGGATGCCGGCGACGCCCAGGCCCACGCCGATGGTGAGTCGACGACGCAGCAGCGGGCGAATCAGCAGGGCGATCGCCGCAATCACCAGCACGGCCCGCGGCAGGAGCAGGTGGGTCATCGACCAGGTGATCTCGTGGCCCCACAGCATCCGCTCGAAGTTGTCGAGACCGATGAAATCGCGGGTGGCGCCGAGGAGGTCCCAGTCGTGGAAACTCATCCATACCGCCTGCAGCACCGGATAGATCACGAAGATCAGGTACAGCACCAGGAAGGGCGCAGTGAAGGCGATGCCGTATTTGAGGCCACTGCCGCTGCGCTGTGATGCTCGGCGCATGCGGCTGCGCTCGATGGTCGAGGGGCTCGACATCCGTTCTCCTTTGCCACGTTGCAAACTTGCAATAGAGTTATTTTTGCCACGTGGCATACGTTCTGTCAAATGCGTCTGCGAGGATGGGATCGAACCGTGACCGAAGAAGGGCCTGAATGAGCGCGAGCATCAATGATGTGGCGAAGCTCGCCGGCGTTTCACCACGCACGGTGTCGAACGTCGTGAACGACTTCGTCCATGTGCGCGACAGCACCCGGCAGCGCGTGCACGCTGCCATCGAAGAACTGGGCTACCGGCCCAACATCTCCGCGCGTCGGCTGCGACAGGGGCGCACCCGGATCCTCGGCTTCGCGGTGCCAGAGCTCTCCCAGCCCTACTTCGCTGAGCTGAGCGAGCTGGTCGAAATCGCTGCGCAGAAGCGCGGATACACCGTCATCGCGACACAGACCGGCGGCATCCGCGAGAACGAGCGGCGCGTCCTGCGCGACCTCAGCTCCCATATCGTCGACGGACTGGTGTTCTCACCGATGTCGATGGAGAAGGAAGAGCTCTACCGCACTCCCCCGAATGTGCCCACCGTGCTCATCGGCGAGCAGATCTCCAGCTCGCGCTACACGAACATCGCGATCGACAACGTCGCAGCGACGGCAGACATCACCCGGCACCTGCTGGAGCGTGGACACCGCCGCATCGCCACGCTGGGTGCGTATCACTCCGAGCTCTATCGCAGCTCCCGGCTGCGATTGAGCGGCTATCGCCAGGCTCTCGACGAGGCAGGCATCCCCTTCGACCCGGAACTCGTGCTCTACACCGATCGCTTCGGTCGACAGGCGGGGCTGGAGGGCATCACGCAGGCGTGGCAGGCGGGCACCCGCTTCGACGCCCTCGTCTGCTTCACCGACATGCTGGCGTTCGGCGCCATCCGCGCCTTCGCGAACATGGGCGTGCGGGTGCCGGAAGACGTCGCGATCACCTCGATCGACGATGTGCAGGAGGCCGAATTCTCGGTGCCATCGCTGACCACGATCGCCCCGGACAAGCAGGCCATCGCCGATCGGGCCGTCGATTCCCTGCTCGCGCTTCTCGATGATGACACTCTCGAACCGACCAACGTCGACATCGGCTACGAACTGATCGTGCGGGAGAGTTCCGGCCGCGGCTGACCTTTCGAGCGTCGGATACCGATGGCAGGATGATGCCATGCCGGAGATGCCGGAAGTCCACGGGCTCGTCACTTTCCTCGGCGAGCGCACCGTCGGACGGACGATCACGCGCACGAGCGTCGGAGAGATCGCAGCTCTCAAAACGTATGATCCGCCGAATACCGCGCTGGAGGGGGCAGCAGTCACAGCCGCCACGCGGTACGGCAAGTTCGTCGTGCTCTCCTGCGGTGAGGATCTGCATCTGGTCTTCCACCTCGCCAAAGCTGGTTGGCTGCGCTGGTACGAGAAGCTGCCATCAACAGTGATCAGACCCGGAAGATCTCCGATTGCGCTGCGTGTCGCCCTCGACGACGGCAGTGGGTTCGATCTCACCGAGGCCGGCACGAAGAAGTCACTCGCCGTCTCCGTGGTGCGAGATCCCGCAGACGTTCCCGGCATTGCGCGGCTCGGACCGGATCCGCTGAGGGAATCGTTCACCCGAGACACCTTCGCCACGCTGATTGCGGGGCGCCGCACGCAGATCAAAGGACTGCTGCGCGATCAATCGGTGATCGCGGGCATCGGAAACGCCTACTCCGACGAGATTCTGCACGCCGCGCGCATGTCGCCGTACGCGATCGCCGCAACACTGGCCGATGAAGAGATCGATCGTCTGTTCCGTGCGATGCAGACGACGCTGACGGATGCTGTCGCCGCAGCATCCGGAAAACCACCGGCCGACCTCAAGGACGCCAAACGCGCGGGGTTCCGGGTGCACGCGCGCCGCGGCGAGGCGTGTCCGGTCTGCGGCGATGAGGTGCGCAGTGTGTTCTTCGCCGAGCGTTCGCTGGAGTACTGCCCCACCTGCCAGACCGGGGGCAAGATCCTCGCGGACCGCAGGCTGTCACGGCTACTCAAGTGACATAGGCGCAAATCCTCTCTGCCCGACGCGGAATGAAATGTGCGTCCACGCGTTGAGTACACTGAGCATCAACGTGCTCCGGGGTCGGTGTGAATCCGAACCGGCGGTGACAGTCCGCGAGTGTCTGAGATATTCAGATGCCGATCCGGTGGAATTCCGGGACCGACGGTGATGCGAGAGAAATCTCGCTAGTCCGGAAGGGAGGCAGCACGATGCGCGAGAGCGCGCCGTCTATCATCCCCGGAGGAAAACCGAAGGACGACGGATGGCAGTGAACGACGCAGAGCGCCGCGCGATGACGCGTGCGCTTGAGCTCGCCGCCCTCGGACCCCGCGGGATCAACCCGCAGGTCGGGGCTGTGATCCTCTCCCCCGCCGGCGACATCATCGCCGAAGGCCGGCACCGTGGTGCCGGCACTCCGCACGCCGAAGTCGACGCGCTGTCGCAGTTGCCGCCCGGTGCGGCTCGCGGCGCAACCGCCGTCGTCACCCTCGAACCCTGCAACCACACCGGCCGCACCGGCCCCTGCGCCCTGGCGCTCATCGAAGCAGGGATCAGCCGCGTCGTCTACGCGCTGGATGATCCCGGTGCCACATCCGGTGGCGGCGCCGACAGGTTGCGCGATGCCGGTGTGGATGTTGATTCCGGCGAACAGACAGACGCCGCCCGCGCGGTGATCTCCGATTGGTTGACCGCTCAGCGTGCGGGCCGCCCGCACATCACCGTGAAATGGGCGCAGAGCCTGGACGGACGCGCGGCTGCGACCGATGGCACCAGTCAGTGGATCACGGGCCCGGATGCACGCGCCGATGTGCACCGCCGCCGGGCCGAGGCCGACGCGATCGTGGTCGGCACCGGCACCGTGCTCGCCGATGATCCGGCCCTCACCGCACGTGACGGCGACACCCTGTACGCGCATCAGCCGATCCCCGTCGTCATCGGGTCCCGCGCGACACCACCGGATGCTGCCGTGCACCGCCACCCGCACGATCCACTCTTCTTCAGCACCCGCGATCTGCACGTCGTGGTCCGCGACCTGCATGCTCGCGGCATCCAGAGCGTGTTCATCGAGGGCGGCCCGACGCTGGCTAGCGCGTTCATCGCCGCTGGCCTCGCTGATCGTGTGCTCGCCTACATCGCCCCGGTCCTGCTGGGTGGCGATCGCCTGGCGCTGACTGACATCGGCGTGCCGACGATCGATGCCGCCCGCCGTCTGACGATCGACGAGTGGGTGCCGCTCGGCGCCGATCTCTTGGCGATCGCGCACCCGACCGCCCCAGAACCGCAGAGCAAGGGAGTCCGCTGATGTTCACCGGAATCATCGAAGAGATCGGCGAGATCACTGCCATCGCCCCGTCTGGTGACGGCTGGCGGTTGACAGTGCGAGCGCCGCGCGCTGTTCAGGATGCTGTGCACGGCGAGTCGATCGCGGTCTCCGGCGTCTGCCTCACCGTGGTCGAGTCGACCTCAGACTCCTTCGCCGCGGATGTGATGAAGCAGACGCTCGACGTATCGGCGCTTGCGACAGTATCCGTCGGCACCAGCGTCAACGTTGAAAAGGCGATGCCCGTCGGTGCACGTCTCGGCGGCCATATCGTCCAGGGACATGTCGACGGCACGGGCGAAGTTCTGGAGGTGCGTCCTGGCGTCGAATGGAGCGTTCTGCGTGTCTCGCTGCCGGCCGAGCTTGCACCGCTGGTCGTCGACAAGGGTTCGATCTCGGTGGATGGCACATCCCTCACGGTGAGTGCGGTGTCAGACCCTTCACTGACCGCGTCGCACTGGTTCGAAATCTCGCTCATCCCGGAAACCCTCACCGCCACCACGCTCGGAACCCGCGCCGTCGGCGACCGCGTCAATCTCGAAACTGACATCCTCGCCCGCCATGTTGAACGCCTCCTCGCGTTCCGGGCTGTCTCGGAAGGAGGCTCGCGATGAGCCTTGCCACCATCGAAGAAGCTCTCACGTCTCTGCGCGCAGGGCGTCCCGTCATCGTCGCCGACGACGAGAACCGTGAGAACGAGGGTGACGTCATCCTCTCCGCAGAGCTCGCCACCCCCGAGTGGGTCGCCTGGACAGTGCGCTGGTCATCCGGTTTCATCTGCGCACCCATGCCCGCAGATCTCGCCGACACCCTCAACCTGCCTCCCATGGTCGAAGCCAATGAGGATGCCCGCTCCACCGCATACACGGTCAGCGTGGATGCCGCAGAAGGCGTGACGACCGGCATCAGCGCCTCCGACCGCGCACACACCCTCAACGTGCTGGCGAACCCGCAGTCGACAGCGACGAGCGTCATCCGCCCAGGACATGTGCTGCCGCTACGCGCTGTCGACGGCGGCGTACGTGAACGCGGTGGCCACACGGAAGCCGCGGTCGATCTGATGCGACTGGCAGGCCTGGAGCCCGTCGGCGCGATCGCCGAGGTCGTCGACGAAGACGGCAGCATGATGCGTCTTCCTGGCCTCAAGGAACTCGGCAAGCAGTACGAGATCCCGGTGATCACGATCGAACAGCTCATCGCCCACCTGAATGAGACCGACCCGCTGGACGCGCCAGTGACGTCATCGCACGCAGGTCGGCGCCGAGTGAGTCTGCGAGCGGATGCCACGGTGCCCACCTCGCACGGCACATTCCGTTTTCTCGCCTACAAGGATCGCGTCACCGGCACGGACCACATCGCCGTCGTTTCGGGCGAACTCGACGAGACTGCGCTCGTGCGCGTGCACTCCGAATGCCTGACCGGCGAGGCTTTCGGGTCACTGAAGTGCGAGTGCGGTCCGCAGCTGGACGCCTCGCTTGAGGCAATCGAACGCCAGGGTGGCGTCGTCATCTACATGCGCGGGCACGAGGGACGCGGCATCGGGCTGATCAACAAGCTGCGTGCTTACAGCCTGCAAGAGGAGGGGCTCGACACGGTCGACGCGAACCTCGCTCTGGGCCTTCCGGCAGATGCCCGCGAGTACGCCTCAGCGGCCGGCATCCTCAGCGATCTCGGCGTCTCGAAGGTGCGCCTGCTGACGAACAACACCGACAAGGTCACCAAGCTGCGCGAGCTCGGCCTCGATGTCATCGAACAGGTTCCGCTGATCGTTGGCGTCGGCGTCAACAACCATCAGTACCTCGAAACCAAGCGCGATCGCATGGGTCATATCCTCGGCGCAGCCGAGCTGGCCGAAGCCCTTGCCCAGGGAAAGGACAACGTATGAGCGGCGCAGGAGCCCCTTCGACAGGAACCGAGAAGATCGACGGCGCCGGACTCCGCGTCGTCGTGATCGCCGGCACCTGGCACGACACCATCACGGACGGTCTGATCGCCGGATCCGAGCGGGTGCTCACGGCATCCGGTGCCTCTTATGAGGTCGTACGCGTGCCCGGATCGTTCGAGCTCGCGGTCGCAGCGCAGGCTGCGTTCGCCGGCGGTGCGGATGCTGTGGTCGCTCTCGGTGTCATCATCCGAGGCGGCACACCGCACTTCGAATACGTGTCTGCTGCGACGACCGATGGGCTCACCCGGGTGTCGCTGGATGCCGGAAAGCCGATCGGCTTCGGTGTGCTGACCCTCGACGACGAACAGCAGGGCATCGATCGCGCGGGTCTCGCCGGCTCGAAGGAAGATAAGGGCGCCGAAGCGGCGGATGCTGCACTGCGTACGGCGCTGCTCATCAAGCAGCTGCGCGACTGAGGGTCGCCTATCTGGCACTTTCTTCGGTGTCGGCCTACTGTGAGGACATGGAGACCCTGCGCCACGTCGTCGTATTCATTCACCTCATCGGCTTTGCCACGCTCTTCGGATCGTGGGCTGTGCAGGCCTTCGGCGGGAAGCGCGAGTTCACCCGCCTGATGAGCATCGGAATGGCGATCGCTGCTGTTGCAGGTCTCGCTCTTGCAGCCCCGTGGGGCATCGAGGGTGACATGAACTACGCAAAGATCGGCACCAAGCTCGTGGTTCTGCTGATCATCGGCGCACTGTTGGGCATCGGTACATCGAAGCAGCGCAAGACCGGCAGCGTCGCACCGGCCGTCTTCTGGCTCGTGGGCATCCTGACGCTCGTCAACGCCGGTATCGCCGTCCTCTGGTGACTCGCCGGGCTGCTTGTCATGACAACAAGCTGTGATCTTGCCTATAATCGATCCGTTGCCGTAAACGCGCGCCCATCACAGAGGCTGAGGCGCTGCAACCCCTGAGAAGCTCCGCCATACCCCTGCACCGGCGGAACCGATCCGCGGCTTATCCACCCTGCCTCACGATCGGAGAATCACATGCGCTACTTGCTTCGCACTGCTGTCGTCCTGTCTGCTTCCGCCCTCGTCCTCACTGGCTGCGCAGCCAGCGGCGGCGGCGAGTCCGGCGGAGAAGCCGGCGCTCTGAAGGGTTCCGGCAGCGGTGACAGCTGTGTCATCGACGCGACCGTTCCCGTCGGCGCGGCGCTCAGCCTGACCGGTGGTGCTGCCAGCTACGGCGAGTCGCAGCAGAAGGGCCTCGAGCTCGCGCTTGAGCACCTTAATGCTGAAGACGGCGTCGAGTACGACCTGACCATCGAAGACGACGGCACCGACCCGCGCCAGGCGATTTCCGTGTTCGAGGGCTTCGCTGCCAACGGCACCAGCGCCGTCATCGGACCTACCCTCTCCAACACCGCTTTCCAGGCACAGCCGGTCGCGCAGGAAGCGGGCCTTCCGGTCGTCGCCATCTCCAACACGGCAGAGGGCATCACCGCGCAGGGCGACTTCATCTTCCGCGACTCGCTCACCGAGGGCCAGGTCATCCCGCAGACGATCCAGGCCGCCACCGAGAAGCTCGGCCTGGAGAAGGTCGTCGTCATGTACAGCAACGATGACGCCTTCACCGAGTCCGGGTACGAGGTCATGGCATCCTCTCTCGAGGACTCCGGCGTTGAGATCCTCGACACACTGACCTTCTCGGTCAGCGACACTGACTTCCGCAGCCTGCTGACGGCCGCCAAGGAACTCCAGCCCGACGCGATCGTCGTCTCCGCGCTCATCGAGGCGGCAATCCCGCTCGTCACCCAGGCCCGCGAGCTCGGCATCGACCAGCCCATCATCGGCGGCAACGGGTTCAACAACCCGCAGCTGATGGCGGATGCTGGCGAAGCCGCTGAGGACGTCATCGTCGGCGCTGCCTGGAACTCTGCTTCTGACAGCCCCGAGAACACCGAGTTCATGGCGGCGTTCGAGGAGAAGTTCGGCTCGGCGCCTGACCAGTTCGCTGCACAGGCATACACCGGTCTGCTGGTCATCGACCACGCGGTTCGCGTGAACTGCTCGGGCGAGCGCACCGATGTCCAGGATGGCCTCACCCAGGTGAAGGATCTGGCGACCCCGCTGGGCTCGCTGACAATCAACGCTGACCGTGACGCTGAGCACCCGGCAGTGGTGCAGATCGTCAAGGACGGCTCCTTCGCCGTGATGAACTAACCGTCTCCCTCCCTGAGGACACACCATGCAGCAGTTGCTCAATGGCCTGTTTCTCGGTTCGATCTATGCGCTGTTCGCTATCGGGTTCACCCTGGTATTCGGCATCCTGGATCGGCTGAACCTGGCTCATCCCTCGGCGTTCGCCGCTTCGGCATTCGTCGGAATCTGGCTCACCGAGGCCTACGATCTTCCGATCGGCGTTGTGCTGATCCTGGTGTTCCTCTTCGGAGGCATCCTGGGTCTGCTCATCGAACGCATCGCCTTTCGCCCGTTGCGGGACCGACCAGACGCGCACTTCGCGGGTCTGATCTCGTCCATCGCGCTCGGCGGCATGGTGATCGCACTGCTGCAGGCATTCTTCGGACCGAACACCCGCCGCTTCCCGGCGGGGACGGTATCTGATGAGTCCCTTCAGATCGGCGGGGTGACAGCAAGCTATCTGCAGCTGGCAATCCTCGCGATCTCGCTGGGACTGATGATCGCCCTCACCATTTTGGTGAAGCGATCGTCACTGGGACGCTCGATGCGGGCGGTGGCGGAGAACCCCACCGCCGCCCGCGTTCTCGGCGTGAATGTCGACCGGGTAACCTCCCTCACCTTCGCGATATCGACGGCGCTCGGCGCTGTTGCGGGTGTGTTGTTCGCTCTGAACGTCAATAGCGCCCAGCTCGGCATGGGAACCGCGATCGAGCTCAAAGGGCTCGCCGTCATCATCGTCGGCGGTATGGGCTCTCTTCCCGGCGCGTTGATCGGCGGGCTGATCCTCGGTATCGCCGAGGTCTTCACGATCCAGTACGTCGGATCGAGCTGGCGTGATCTGATCGCGTTCGCTCTGCTGTTCCTGATTCTGCTGCTGCGACCACAGGGACTGTTCGGTAAGCGGAAGGTGCGGGAAGTCTGATGTTCTTCACGGAGTCGACTCTCGTCTTCATCGCGATGAACGGCGTCTTCGCGTTCTCGTTCTACGCGGTTCTCGTCGCCGGCCAGCTGAGCCTTGCTCAGGCCGGATTCGCTGGACTGTCCGCATTCGTCGCAGCCAGCATCGCCCCCGCTCCGACCGAGTGGGGCCCGCTCCCCACCCTGCTGTTCGCGATGTTCGTTGGCATGGTGGTGGGCGCTCTCGCCGCTGTCATCCTCGGTCTTCCGACGATGAAGCTGCGCGGGGTGTTCCTCGCCATCGCGACCCTCGGATTCGCCGAGGCGATGCGCATCTTCATCCTCAACGCCGAATGGACCGGCGGTGCGCAGGGCATGTCCGTGCCGAAGATCATGACCCCGGTCATCGCCTGGGTCGTGCTGATCATCGTCGCTTACTGGTTCTGGCGTCAGACCCGCTCACGCTACGGCCGGGCGCTGGAGGCGATCCGCGAGGACGAACTCGCCGCGCGTTCCATCGGCATCAACGTCGGCGGGCACCGCCTGACCGCATTCGTCTCGGCCGGTGTGCTCGCCGGGCTCTACGGCGTGATGTGGGCGTATTACATGCGCCTGATCGCACCGGAGGACTTCGCGTTCGAAACGGCCATCGATGGTCTGGTCACCGCGGTGGTCGGCGGAACGGCGAACTTCTTCGGACCGATCCTCGGCAGCGGCTTCCAGACCATGCTTCCGGAGATCCAACGCCTCATCGGGATCGAAGCGGGCTGGATCCGCCCGTTCCTATCCGGGCTGCTGCTGCTCATCGTCATCCTGTACCTGCCCGGCGGCATCGCGAGCCTGATCCCGCGTCGCAAGCAGCGCATCGATATCAGCGCTCTCGACATGGATGCTCCGGCAACCGGCCGCAGCCACCCCGCCGCGGGTGAAGTCATCGCCGAGTTGAAGGGTCTCTCGAAGGAATACGGCGGCGTACACGCTGTGCGCGGCGTCGATCTGACCATCCGAAGCGGCGAGGTCGTCGGCCTCATCGGACCCAACGGCGCCGGCAAGACCACGCTGGTCAACATGCTCAGTGGCCTGATCCCGCCGTCGGGCGGATCAGCGACGGTGCTTGGCGTGCAGATCGGCAAGACCCCGGTGCACAAGTTCGCGGCAGCGGGTGTGACCCGCACCTTCCAGCATTCGAAGCTCTTCAACCGCCTCACCGCTTTGGAGAACGTCCTCATCGGCGCCCACCTGGTCGCGAAGCCCACGTTCCTGCGTCGACTGATCTGGCTGCCCTCGGCGCGACGCGACGAGCGTCTCGCGCTGGAGCACGCCGCGCGCTGCCTGCGCCGGGTCGGTCTGCTCGACAAGGCGGATGTCACGGCCACCGCGCTGTCGTACGGCGACCAGCGTCGACTGGAGATCGCGCGGGCCCTTGCCGCCGATCCTTCCCTGCTGATCCTCGATGAACCGGCCGCCGGTATGAACCACGTCGAGGCCGAGGGCTTGTCGGAGCTCATCCGTTCGCTGGCGTCGGATGGCCTGACCATCATCTTCATCGAACACAACGTCGGCATGGTGCTGGGCACGTGCGACCACATCATCGTGCTGAACTTCGGTGAGGTGCTCGCCGATGGCACACCCGATGAGATCGCAGCCGATGAACGGGTGATCGAGGCGTACCTCGGCTCGGCCGACAGCGCGGATACGGAGGCCGATGACCATGTCTGAACCACTGCTCAGCGTGAAGGACCTCGTGGTCTCGTACGGACGCGTAGAGGCCGTCCGCAGCGTCTCCTTCGATGTCGCCCCGGGAGCACTCGTGACGCTGGTCGGAGCCAACGGCGCCGGCAAGTCATCGATCATCAATGCGATCTCGGGCATCGTGCGTCCGGCTTCGGGAACGATCACCTACGACGGTGCAGACATCACCCGCACCCGTTCGCACAAGCTGGTTCCTCGGGGCCTCGTCCAGGTGCCGGAGGGCCGTCAGATTCTGGCGACCATGACCATCGCCGAGAACCTGCGGATGGGTGCCCGCTCACAGGGGCGACGTGCCGGATCCGCGATCGACGAGATGTATCAGCGGTTCCCGGTGCTCGGTGAGCGTCGGTCGCTGGCAGCGGGTTCACTGTCGGGCGGCGAGCAGCAGATGCTCGCCATCGCCCGGGCCATGCTCGCGCAACCGCGTCTGGTGCTGATGGATGAGCCGTCCATGGGGCTGGCTCCGAAGATCGTCGACGGCGTGTTCGAGGTGATCTCTGAGATTCGTGCCACCGGCGCCACGGTGCTCCTGGTGGAGCAGAACGCTCGTCGTGCGCTGCAGGCAGCGGACGAGGGACACATCCTGCAGAACGGCTCAGTCGTGCGCTCGGGTGCGGCATCCGATCTGCTCGCCGATGACGACATCATCCAGGCGTACTTGGGTACCGGAGGCACAACCGCGTGAGTGTCTCCCGCCGGCGCATCCGGCGCCGCATCCCCACCTGGTCAGCCGTAGCTCCGCTGCTCGGATTCCGTCGTCCTGTGCTCGATCCCGTCGAGCGACGGCTGCGCGCAGCGTTGACGGTGAAGGATCTGGCGCAGGTAGCTCGGCGCACGACGCCGCGCTCCGTGTTCGACTATGTGCACGGGGCAGCGGAGGACGAGCTCAGCCTGCGCCGGGCGCGCTCGGCATTCTCCTCGGTGGAGTTCTCGCCCCGCGTCCTGCGCGACGTCGGCGCCGTGGACACGTCCACGATGATTCTGGGGCGTCCGGCCTCTTTCCCGTTGATCATGGCGCCCACCGGATTCACCCGGATGATGCATCATGAGGGCGAGATCGCGGTCTCACGTGCTGCGGCGCGGGCCGGAGTTCCATACAGCCTCTCGACGATGGGCACGACGTCACCGCGTGCCCTGCAGGACGAGGCACCAGGAGACAACTGGTTCCAGCTGTACCTGTGGAAGGACCGCGAGGGAACGCTGCGGCTGATCGATGAGGCACGGTCCTCCGGTTTTGACACCCTCGTGCTGACCGTCGATACGCCGGTTGCCGGCAACCGGCTGCGGGACACCCGCAACGGCTTGACGATTCCGCCTGCTCTGAATGTGAAGACGATGTGGGACTTCGCCCTGCATCCGAACTGGTGGATCAATGTGCTCACGACCGACCCGATCGAGTTCGCGAGCCTGCGTTCCTTCGATGGCACGGTCGCAGAGCTCGTGGCGAAGATGTTCGATCCGACGCTGAGCTTCACAGATCTCGCGTGGCTGCGCGAACAGTGGGAGGGCAAGCTCGTCGTGAAGGGCATCCAGTCTGTTGAGGATGCCCGGCAGGTGGTGGATGCTGGCGCTGACGCACTGGTCGTCTCGAATCACGGCGGCCGGCAGCTCGACCGCGCACCTACTCCCCTGCGACTCCTACCCGAGGTCGCCGCTGCTGTGGATGGCCAGGCACAGGTCTTCTTGGATACCGGCATCCTGTCGGGAGCGGACGTGCTTGCAGCCGTCGGTCTCGGCGCCGACGCGTGCATGGTGGGCCGGGCGTACCTGTACGGCTTGATGGCTGGCGGCGAGCGCGGCGTCGATCGGATGCTGGAGATCATGCGCGCGGAAGCGGTGCGCACGATGCAGCTCACTGGTGTGAGCTCGATCGGGGAACTGCGCGGACGCGTCAGCTTGGGCTGACGCCACTTCGGTCAGACGAACATCACGCGAGGCGGCGGTTCGTCGATATACGTGGCGCCCGTTGGGCTCGTCCATGCGATCGCCCCACCGGGAAGCTGGGTGGCAGACCATCGATATCGTTCGTCGAGATCCGGATGCTTGAGCGTGTGATGCCCTTTGCAGAAGTGCGAAAGGTTGCAGATCTCGGTTGCTCCGCCCTTGGCGTGGTCATGATTGTGATCGATCTCGCAGCGGTGTACGGGCATCCGGCATCCGGGGAAGCGGCAGTGTCGATCTCTCGCCCGTAAAAATCGCTTCATCGAGGCTGTTGGCACGTAATTGTCAGTGGAAACGGCCATCCCCTCCGGATCGAGGAACAGGCGGGACCAGGATGTCGCTCTGCTGGCGAAGTCTCGAGCCAGGTCGGGGAGAACCGGCCCAGAGCCGTCGAGCTCAGCCATCCGCTCGTCGTCACCGGTGAGGGTGCTCGCGGTGAGCGTGATCTGCACGGTCGCCTTGATCGATTCGGCTGCCGTGCCCGTTACTGATTCGGCCTTTCCCGCCAGGAGGAGATCCATGATGATATCTGCGCGGATCTGGCCCATCGTTCGCCTGTCGGCATCGGGAGAGGTGTCATTCTTGTTCTGTTCGAAGACCACTTTGGCCATGGCTGTGGCACGATCCAAGGCGGCTCTGCCCAGCACTTCGGGCGTCGTGATGACAAGCTGGCCCATACCGTCGCTGAGAGAGTGGAACTGCGCGTTTCTCGTCTCGCGTGCGCTGCGGTGTCTTTCGCTGACACTGGCGGGAGCGATTGCTGCGACAAGTGCTTTGGCGTGCGCTCCGGTGCGGGCCGGGGTCTCGCCGACGGCGAACTCGAGTATGCGCGCCTGATACTGCGCGTAGGCATCTGCATCGCCATACGGCAGCCCGATTGTCGGCGGAATGATGACATCGACGTGTCGCTTGCTGATCAGCCCTGCCGCGTACGCCTTCGCGATTTCGGGGAGCTCTCGCCTCAGAGTGTCTGCTCGGCAGAAGTCGCCTTCTACCGTCCCCTGCGACATATTCGCCGCCGCCGCGAACTCGGCGGCCATCGAACGGAATGCCACGTCATGGTCGAAGGCACCCGGAGGCAGCTTCTCGCGCAGCATCGCGAACCGCTCGCCCATGATCTCGGCGCGCCGAGCCTCGAGCCGCGAGACTTCGGTTCCGAGCGTGGTCCATTCGTCCCGCAACGCGGATACGCGCTGGAACTCAACTTCGATGGGAGAGATATCTGCCATAGGTCAAGTATGGCATCTATCTTCTAATCCAACAAGGGCATACTTGCGTACTATCGAAATTATATTCGAAGTATCAGTAGCTGGCGAGCACCCGCTGTGCAGCGCCGTCCAGCGTGATGGTTCCGCCATAGGGAACGATCCACTGCGGCCTGGTGTGCCCGAATGGCACACCAACACAGACCACAGCATCCGCGTTGTAATGGGCGACGGTTTCGATCACGACGTCGCGCTGCGCATCCCGCAGCGCCTGTGCCTCATCCGGCGAAGGGTGGAACTCGAAATCGCTGACCGGCGGACGCGCGAAGACGACCCCTGAGACCGCCGCGAGGAGACCGCGCTCCCCCAAGCCGCGCAACCAGCGCCCCACCCATTCGGCCGAGGGACGCTCTTCGCTCGTCTCGGCGATCAGGATCGTACCCTCAAGCGCCGACAGTGCGGGCAGTCGGTCTGCGAGGGCCAGTTCATCGATCGATTCCAGGCAACCGCCCCAGGTGCGCCCGGATATGCGCACGGCAGGGCCCGCCCAGCTCCACGCTTCTGTAGGCACGCGATCACCGAACTCTGTGAGGGCGAGCGGATCTTCCCAGCGCTTGCCGACATCCTCGGACTCCCCCGGCTCGGTGAGCTCAAGCTCCCCACCACCCAACAGAGCCGCGCGTAAAGAGCGCAGATGAACGTCATCCACGGCGGGGCCGGGCCCGAGGTGTACCGCCGTTGACCCGCCATAGAACCCCGGGATGCCGATGCCCCAGAGCCAGTTCAGAATGTTGGTGTTATCGCTGTAACCGATGAACGGCTTCGGGTCGGCCTGCGCGAGCGTCGCGTCGAGGTGCGGAACGACAAGGGTCTGATCGTCGCCGCCGATGGTGGCAAGGATCGCTCGGATGCTGGGATCCGCGAAGGCCGCGTTGACATCCTCCGCCCGGGCTTCTGGTGACGCGTCGAGCTGACGGGTGGTCGGATACTCGACCGGGATGAGCCCGGTCAGCTCAGTCAGTCGCCGCAGCGCCTGCTCATGGATCTCCGGAGCCACCGCTGGCGCGGCAAACGCGGGCGAAAGGATGGCGACACGGTCGCCGGGAACAAGCTTGGGCACAGTCAGCATCCACTGATTCTCTCGCATGACCAGGCGTCAACATTGCTTGACGAACCCGAATCGTCAACATATATTGACGTTATGACTATTCGCACCGCACAAAGCCTCGAACCGGATGGCGAGCCGATCGCTGAACTGCACCGACTCGCCGGGATCCGCAGTGAGATCGCCCGCACCGAAGAGACACAGGTGCGGCGTGCGCGACTGGCCGGATATTCATGGCAGGCGATCGCCAGCGCGCTCGGAGTGACAAAACAGGCCGCACATAGGAAGTACGGTCGTAGGTAACCCCTTACTCAGATCGAGGTCTCGTATGTCTCGCACGGCGACCAGCCGCCGACGCGGACGCGGCGCACCGCAGGACGGCCCGCGCGCCACGTTCCGCCAGCTTCTCCCCTTCCTGTTCGAGCACAAGCGCACGCTGATCGTCGTCGCGATCCTCAGTGTGTTCGGAGCGGCCACCTCGCTCGCCCAGCCGTTGCTGGTCGGACAGGTCATCGTCGCGGTGCAGTCCAATCAGACGCTGGGAGTGCTCGTCTGGCTGCTGGTCGGCTTCGTGATCGTGTCATCCGTCATCTCCGGCTACCAGCACTATCTGCTGCAGCGCACCGGAACAGCCGTCGTGCATTCCAGTCGCCGTCAGCTCATCGCCCGCATCCTGCACCTGCCGATCCGCGAGTTCGACGCGCGCCGCACCGGCGATCTCGTCTCGCGCGTCGGGACCGACACGACGCTGCTGTATGCCGTACTCACGCAAGGACTTGCAGATGCCGTCGGCAGCGCGATCCTGTTCCTCGGCGCTCTGATCGCCATGCTGATCATCGATCCGATCCTGCTGCTCATCATCGTCGCCGTCGTGGGGCTCTCGCTGGCCGTGGTGGTCATGCTCAGCGGCCGAATCCGCACCGCCTCCACCGCGCAGCAGGTGAAGGTCGGCGAGCTCGCCTCGGCGGTCGAACGCGCCGTCGGTTCCATTCGCACCGTGCGCGCATCCGGTGCCACCGAACGCGAGACGACGTCGGTCTCACACCTGGCCGGCGAGGCGTACGGTTTCGGTGTGAAGATTGCCAAGGTGTCCGCTCTGGTCGTGCCGATCTCCGGTGTCGCACTGCAGCTGTCCCTGCTCGCCGTGCTCGGTGTGGGAGGATTCCGCGTTGCCGCGGGCGCTATCACCGTGGCCTCGCTCATCACGTTCGTGATGTTCCTGTTTATGATGCTCATGCCGCTGGCCACGACCTTCGGCGCCATCACCTCGGTCAACCAGGCGCTCGGCGCCCTCGGCCGCATCCAAGAGGTGCTTGATCTTCCCACCGAAGACCAGGAAGATGCCGCGATCGCCGCCGCCGTCCGAACAAGCGATGCTGATGCGGCCGCTGATCCTGCCACCGGGCGGGCAGTCGTCCCCGCGCTGTCGTTCCATGACGTGCGCTTCCGTTATCCGGATGCTGTCATCGCCGCCCGCGAGGCCGCCACGACCGAGGCGCACACCGTCCTCGTCGATGCGCACCTCGAAAGCAAGACGGATGATTCAGCCCTCGCGAAAGAAGAACATCGCGACGTACTCCGCGGCGTCTCCTTCGCAGTTCCACGCGGCTCCCGCGTCGCACTCGTCGGACCGAGCGGTGCAGGAAAGAGCACGATCCTCTCGCTGATCGAGAGGTTCTACGACCCGACTGGTGGTTCAATCCGCCTCGATGGTCACGACATCCGCACCTATCCGCGGACGGATCTGCGCGCGAACTTCGGCTACGTCGAGCAGGATGCCCCGACCCTCGCCGGCACGTTGGCCGATAATCTGCGGTTGGCGTCACCGGAGGCCACGGATGCCGACTGCGAACGTGTTCTGCGTGCCGTGAACCTGGGCGACGTGCTGGATCGCGGAGCGCTGGGACTGGAAACACCCGTCGGTGAGGATGGTGTGATGCTCTCCGGCGGTGAGCGTCAACGCCTCGCAATCGCCCGCGCTCTCCTCACCGAGGCCCCCATCCTGCTCTTGGACGAGTCGACATCATCTCTCGATGGGGTGAACGAGCAGCGCATGCGCGAAGCGATCGACGCGGTCTCTGCTGACCGCACGCTCATCGTGATCGCGCATCGGCTGTCCACCGTCGTCGACAGCGACCAGATCATCGTGCTGCAGGCTGGCGAGGTCGTGGGGCAGGGAACGCATACGGAACTCATCGAATCGACGCCACTGTACCGCGATCTGGCACGGCACCAGCTGCTGGCCTAGTCCCCCGAGCGGCTTAACGCGACGACAGGATGGCGGGACCACTCAGCCATGGGTATGTCCCTGCCATCCCGCCGTCGCGGGTCTTTACTTGGCCTGGGCGAGTCGGTAGCGCAGCGAAGCGAGCTCGGTGCGCAGCGCAGCCGGCAGCTTGTCACCGAAGGTGTCGTAGAACGCCTCTGTCGAGTCGGCTTCCTGCCGCCAAGCATCCGGATCAACAGCGAAGAGCTCGTCGAGATCCTGCTGGGGGATGTCGAGGTTGTCCAGGTTGAGATCGTCGATGATCGGCAGACGCCCGATCGGGCTGTCGACGGCGCCCACCTCGCCACTGATGCGGCGGATGATCCAGTCCACGACGCGCGAGTTATCGCCGAAACCGGGCCAGAGGAACCGGCCGTCTGCGCCGCGACGGAACCAGTTGACCTGGAAGATCCGCGGTGCACGGTCGAAGCGCAGCGACCGACCGACCTTCAACCAGTGCGCGAAGTAGTCGCCCATGTTGTAACCGCAGAACGGCAGCATGGCGAATGGGTCGCGGCGCAGTTCCCCGAGAGTCCCCTCAGCGGCGGCGGTGCGCTCGGAGGAGATCGTCGAGCCGAGGAAGACGCCATGCGTCCAATCCGTCGCCTCGACGACGAGCGGGACGTTGGTCGCACGACGACCGCCGAACAGGATGATGTCGAGCGGAACCGCTTCTTCCCAGTCGTCGGAGATCTGCGGGCACTGAGCTGCAGCCACGGTGAATCGAGAGTTCGGGTGTGCTGCGGGACGACCCGAGTCGGGAGTCCAGTCATTTCCCTGCCAGTCGACGAGGTTCGCCGGCGGGGCGTCCGTCAGGCCTTCCCACCACACGTCTCCGTCCGGGCGGAGTGCGACGTTGGTGAAGATCGTGTTGCCCCACAGGGTCTCGATCGCGGTGACGTTGGTTGATTCGCCGGTGCCCGGTGCGACGCCGAAGAAGCCAGCCTCGGGGTTGATCGCCCACATCCGGCCGTCTTCGCCGGGGCGGATCCAGGCGATATCGTCGCCGAGGGTTTCCACCGTCCATCCGGGGATGGTCGGGCGCAGCATGGCGAGGTTCGTCTTGCCGCACGCCGAGGGGAAGGCCGCGGCCACGTGGTAGGCCTTGCCCTTCGGGTCGATCACGCGGATGAGGAGCATGTGCTCGGCCAGCCAGCCCTCATCACGGGCGATGACCGAGGCGATGCGCAGTGCGAAGCACTTCTTGGCGAGGATGGCGTTGCCACCGTAGCCGGATCCGTAGGAGTAGACCTCGAGCGTGTCGGGGAAGTGGACGATGTACTTCTCGTCGCTGCAGGGCCACTCGACATCCTGCTCGCCTGGTGCCAGCGGCGCACCGACGGAGTGCACGGTCTTGACCCAGGGTGAGCCTTCAGCGATCTGACGGGTGACCGCGTCGCCGACGCGGGTCATGATGCCAATGGATGCTACGGCGTAGGCACTGTCGGTGACTTGAACGCCGATGTGCGAGAGCGGACCGCCGACGGCACCCATGGAGAACGGCACGACGTACATCGTGCGCCCGCGCATCGAGCCGGTGAAGATGTCGGTCATCGTTTCGCGGATCTGGGTCGGGTCCGCCCAGTTGTTCGTGGGACCAGCATCCTCTTCGCGCTCGGAGGCGATGAAGGTGCGCGCTTCGGTGCGCGCGACGTCGCTGGGGTTCGAGCGGGCCAGGTATGAGCCGGGCCGCCATTCGGGGTTGAGCTTGATCAGCTTCCCCTCGTCAACCAGACCGCGCAGCACCGCATCGTTCTCTGCTGGTGAGCCGCTGACCCAGTGCACGGAATCCGGCTGAGTAAGTGTTGCGATCCCGTCGACCCACGCGACCAGGTCAGCAAAGGCCTGCGTGTCATAGGTCGGCACAGCACCGAATGCCCGTGTCGGTGCAACAGCAGGGATGCGAGGTGTGAAGGTTTCGGCCATGGCCATGTCTGCTCCTTCGAAGAGATCGGCGTGTACCTCAATTCTTGACAGGATTCCGGTGGGGTTTCGGACTGATTGAGGTTAAAGAAGTGCGATTCTTTCGTTATGATCAAGGAATGAGCGACTCCGGCATCCATCTCACGACTCTCGGTCACCGCATCCGTCATCACCGACTCGCCCACGGGTTCACCCTCGATGAGCTCGGCGCGCAGGTCGGCGTCGCGGGTTCCCAGCTGAGCCTCATCGAGAACGGAAAGCGCGAGCCGAAGCTTTCCCTGCTGCAGGCGATCGCGCAGGCGACCGATACCGAGGTCGCCGATCTCATCTCCGGTGAGCCGCCCAACCGCCGTGCGGCGTTGGAAATCGAGCTGGAGCGCGCTCAGGTCAGCCCTGTGTTCCGCCAGCTCGGCATCACACCGGTTCGAGTCTCCAAAGGCATGCCCGACGAGACGATCGAGTCGATTCTCGGATTGCACCGCGAACTCCAACGTCGCGAGCGCGAGGCCATCGCCACTCCGGAAGAAGCGCGACGCGCGAACACCGAACTACGCCTGCGGATGCGAGCGCAGAACAACTACATCGGAGACATCGAGAAGCTCGCCGAGAAGCAACTGAAGGCGGCCGGGCACGTCAGCGGGGCGCTCACCCACCGCACCGTGATCATCATGGCCGAGAAGCTCGGCTTCGAACTCATCTATGCGAACGACCTGCCCCGGTCGACGCGCTCGATCACCGACCTCGAGAACAGCCGTATCTACCTGCCACCGGCATCCATCCCCGGCGGCCACGGCCTGCGCTCCATGGCGCTGCAGGCGATGGCGCATCGTCTGCTCGGGCACACTCCCCCGACCGACTACGCGAATTTCCTCGAGCAGCGCCTGGAGATCAACTACTTCGCGGCCTGCTGTCTGATGCCAGAAACCGCGTCCGTCGCTTTCCTGCAGCAGGCCAAGAAAGACCGCAACCTCGCCGTCGAGGACTTCCGCGATGCCTTCGGTGTGACCCACGAGGCCGCCGGAATGCGGATGACGAATCTGATGACCGAGCATCTAGGAATGCTGCTGCACTTCCTCCGCGTCGACGACACCGGCGCCATCACGCGCGTCTACGAGAACGATGATCTGCTCCTGCCGATGGATGTCACCGGCGCTGTGGAGGGCCAGCCGGTGTGCCGGAAGTTCCAGGCGCGCTCGGCGTTCACGCAGCAGAACCGCACCACCGAGCGTCACCAGTACACCGATACCCCTGCGGGCACTTTCTGGTGTGCGACGCAGACCGGAACCGCTGACGACGGCGAATACTCGATCACCGTTGGCGTGCCTTTCGACGATGCCCGCTGGTGGCGCGGACGAGAAACCGCCGAGCGTGCAGTGTCGTCCTGCCCCGATGAGGCGTGCTGCCGGCGCCCCACACCGGATCTGGCCTCGCGGTGGAGCAACAAGGCTTGGCCGAGCGCCCGCGTGCACACGCATATGTTCTCGCCATTGCCCCGCGGTGCATTCCCCGGCGTGGACGAGAACGACGTCTACACGTTCCTCGCCCGCCACGCCGAGTAGCTTTCCCCCCTTCACCCCCTTGCGAGTGTCCAGTTGTGGCTCCCTTTTCGCGCAAAACACAGCCACGCGCGAACACTCGAAACTAGATCAGTGGGTGATGAACGCTAAGTAGCGGGAGAGCGCGGGGGCTGCGTCGAGCGCGGTGCTGTGCGCGAACAGCTCGGCGATCGGTTCATCGCGGTGGCGACCGACGGCGGTGGAGTGACGCCAGGTGCCGGCCACGACCCCCTCGGCGACGATGATCGGACGCACCATGCCGTTCTTCGCTGGCCCGACCGTCGCGACATGCTCCGAAGGGCAGGCAACGGTGCGGTCAAGGTAGGAGATGTAGTACTCCTCAAAGGGTCCGAGCGCGACGACAGCGGCACCCTGTGACTGCCGCCTGGGGCGCGGATGTGCGATGAACTGCCCGTCGTCGAGCTGTCGGATGCGATCATCATCGACGGATGCCGCGGCCGCGGCCCGCGCGCCACCCAGGGTGATCCCTGCCCACCAGGCGAAGTCCTCCGCTGTCGCCGGACCGTGGCCGCGAACGTACCGGATGAACAGCTCAGCGGCCGGATCGCTCGGCCACGCGGCGCCAGCGACATGCTCTTCGACAAGCACGAAGCACTGCTCACGGGATGCACCGTCCGGGCGGGCCACGACAGGTCCCTGGCAGATCATTCCGCGCAGTGCAAGGCTCTGGATCGCGTGTAGCCCGCGCTGGTTGCTCGGATCGATGCCCACCTGCTCGAGGATCACGAAAAGCTCAGCGCGGGTCAGCGCGTTGCCGCCGGTCAGCGCCACTCGAACAGCGCGCTCGACGGTCGAGAGCGTCTCAGCGTCGAGTCCGAGTTCGCGGTAGCGCGGAGCTGCCATGCGCAGCTGTCGCTCACCTGTCACCTCCAGCATCCAGCCGAGGTCTTCAGCGGGGACGATGTGCAAGGTTCCGCGCTGCGTCCACGCGCGCACGAGTGAGCCCTGGTTGAAGAGCCGGTCGACATCACGAAGCGTCGGTGCACCGGTGGTGCGTGCGGCCAAAGCCCAGCGCCCGGCCCAGAACTCCTGCGCCTGCACCGCGAGCATGTGGCGCGCAGCATCCAGCACCGAGCGAGCCGGCGCACTCAGCCGGTGCGAGCGCAGGCGCTCCGCGCGGAGCAGGTGTGCGTCCATCGCTCCATCTTGCCGGGTGGCGTAGACGTTCGTCAGCACGTACCGCCGCGGCGTTTTCGCGGCCTGCTCCGGATAGCCTGATCCCATGACTGCGATCACCGCTCGTGCTGCCCTTCTCGACATGGACGGAACACTCGTCGATTCCACGGCCGTGGTCGAGCGACTGTGGTGGGAATGGGCGGCGCCGCACGGCCTCGACCGGAACACGGTGCTGGAGACCGTGCACGGCAGACAGGGTTGGCAGAGCATGTCCCTTCTGCTGCCGGAGCGCGATCATGCGGTCAATCTCGAGGAGAATGCACAGATGCTCGCCCGCGAGAGCGCCGAGGTCGACGGCGTCGTTGAGATCCCGGGTGCGGCTGCATTCCTGCGCGCACTGGCGCCGTTCCCGCACGCGATCGTCACATCGGCGAACGATGCTCTGATGACCGCACGGATGGCAGCGGCCAGTCTGAAGATCCCCAAGATCGCCATCACCGCGGAACGCGTGACGAGGAGCAAACCCGATCCAGAAGGGTTCCTGCTCGCCGCTTCAAGCCTCGGCATCGCCCCCGCAGACTGCGTGGTGTTTGAGGACTCCGGTGCGGGCATTCGTGCGGGACTGGACGCGGGGATGAGCGTCATCGGCGTGGGCCCGCACGCGCCCCGGTTCGCGCCAACGCATCACATCGAGGACCTCACGCAGGTCACCATCGCACCGACCGCCGGCGGGTTCGAGATTCAGATCAGCTGAGCGCGTCGATCGCGTCGCGAAGGATGCCGTGGGATCGCGCCAGCGCGGCGGTGGCATGCTCGGTATCGGCGCCGGTCGCCAGGGTGAGCAATGCGAGTTTCACCGAGCCGCCTGCCGCCTGCAGTGCCTGCGTCGCGTCCTCGATGCCCACACCGGCAAGCTGCGTCACTGTGCGGATCGAACGTGCATGCAGCTTCTCATTCGTGACGACCAGATCAACCATCACGCCGCGGTGAGTCTTGCCGAGCTTGATCATCGACAGGGTCGTGAGCATGTTAACGACGAGCTTCTGCGCGGTGCCCGCCTTCAGCCGCGTCGAGCCGGAGATGAACTCGGGCCCCGTGACCACTTCGATCGCGATCTCCGCCGCCGCGCCGATGTCCGAGCCGCGATTGGAGGCAACGGCTGCGGTGAACGCACCGATGCTCCGAGCGTATTTCAGTCCGCCTACGACGTACGGCGTGCGACCGGATGCCGAGATGCCGACGACGGTGTCGCGTTCGGCCAGCCCCAGTTCTTGAAGTGCGTGCCCCGCGGCTTCGATGTCGTCCTCGGCGTCCTCGACCGCTGATCGAATCGCCGTGTCACCGCCGGCGATCAGACCGACCACCATCGATGGATCGGTTCCGAATGTGGGTGGGCACTCGCTGGCGTCGAGCACGCCGATTCTCCCCGCGGTGCCGGCGCCGATGTAGATGAGCCGGCCGCCCCGACGGAATCGTTCGGTGATCCCGTCGACAGCGCGCGCGATCTCTTCGGCATGCTCGGCAACCGCGACCGGAACCCGCTGGTCCTCGGCGTTCATCCTTCGCACCAGCTCTGCGGTGTCGAGCAGGTCGAGGTCGCCACGTTCGCTTGTCACCGCCTCGGTGTCGAGGTGCGCCAGTACGTCCAGGAGCGCGGAAAGGCGGGTGGATTCATTCGGCACGATGGACGACCCTTTCATGCGGCAGATCGGTGCGACGCGTGAGAAGCACTGCCCCGTCGAAAGCGTCGCCGATCGCTGGGGCGACCGTGCGTCCGGCCGAGACGAGGGCGCGTTCGAGTTCGCGGCGGAACCAGGGGTGCGCCGTGAGGCCACCATGGAGGACGACCTCGGGGTCAGCGGACGCGGCGACAGCGGAAGCGGTGAGCAGGCCGATCGCTTCCCGCACAATGCCGGCGGCCACGTCGTCACCAGCTTCGGCTGCGTCAAGCACGAGAGGTGCGACGGTAGCCAGCCGACGAGCCGTCGCAGCCTCCTCGCCGAGCCACACGAGGACGTCGGCTGCGGGCTCGATCAGTGTGCGCAGAGCATCGGAGAGGGCTGTGTCGGCACCGAGCCCGTCTCGGAATCGCAGCGTCGCACGAATACCTTCGCGTCCGATCCAGGATCCACTGCCGAAGTCGCCGAGTTCTGGGCCCCATCCGTCCACGAGGCGCACACCGTCTGCATCGATGCCGAGCGCCGCAGCACCCGTGCCCGCGAGCAGGAGTGTTCCGGATGCACCGCCTCGTGCGCCGGCATGGGCGGTGACGACATCAGAGGTCACCGATGTCGGCGCTCCTGTCACCTCGGCGAGCTTTCGAGCGAGAGCGACGGCGGCATCGGACGCGGTCCACGCCCCCGCTGCGCCGATACCGAGCGCGCTGATGTCTCCGTGCTTCGGAAGCAGCGGAAGGATCGCAGCGAATGAGGCCTCAAGTCCGTCGCTCGTCGCGAGGCCGGGCGCACCTACGCCCGTACGCACAGTGCGCCCTTCGGCACTGATCACGGCAACCCTGCATTGGGATTTACCGAGATCGACCGCGACGATAGTCTGCACGATCGGCACCTCTCCACTCTCACGTCTTGGCATTGGTCGAAGCTTTTCGAAAAGACTCTACAGTCAAGTTACCCCTAATGAAAAGAATTTACCGCGTTGCGCACTCGACTGCGGCATAGTGTTATCCCAGACCCCAAAGGAGCACGGATGAGCATTCAGTCCACGATCGAAGCCGCCGCTTCGACGCTGCCGCCATCCCTGGCCCGCATTGCGACAGTCGTGAGGGAGAACCCATCCATCGTCATTGACATGACGATCAATGAGCTCGCCCAGGAATGCAGCACCTCGGTGGCCTCCGTCGTACGTTTCTGTCGCGCGATCGGCTTCAGCGGCTACGCCACCCTGCGCATGGCCCTGGCCACGGAACTCGGCAAGGAAGCCGCCCAGTTCCCCACTCGCGGCGCCTCGGGCTCGGAGATCTCTGACGATGACTCCCTGCGCGAAGCCGTTTCCAAACTGGCAGCCCTCGAACTTCTCGCCATCGAGGAGACCATCGGGCAGCTGGACTTCGACGTTCTGGAGGCAGCGATCGATGACATCGATCGCGCGGAACGCATCCTCCTGTACGGTATCGGCGCCAGCCAATTCGTCGCTGAAGATCTCACCCACAAGCTCCTTCGTGTCGGCCGAAACGCCCACGTACTCACCGACCCGCACGAGGCGGTCGCTGCAACCGTCCTCAATGCGGGTCGCACCGTCGCCATCGGATTTTCCCACTCTGGGGAGACCAACGAGACTGTACGGTTTCTCCGCACCGCAAGCGACAACGGCGCCTCCACCGTCGCGGTCACCTCGGCAAAAGGCTCTCGCCTTGCCCTCGCCTCCGACCACGCGCTGTTTACGGAAGTGCGAGAGTCCTCGTTTCGCGCCGGAGCCATGGTGAGCCGCATCGCCCAGCTCGCACTGATCGACTCTCTCTTCGTGGGCGTCGCCAAACGCCGCTTCGCTGACACCGTCGACGCCCTGCAACGCACTCGTGAGGCCACCCGCGCCCTGCGTGACTGAAATCACATCTTCGGACGCGTCGGACAGATCGTCATGTTTCCGTGATGTAAATCATCTTCACGTCTCTCGACATTTATGAACATTCTCGCCATACTGGGGTGATCCACAACGGCGAGAGGACGATGACGTTGATGCAGATCCCCGGCACTATCACGGTGCGAAGCTTCCGATCAGGTGATGGCACCGAGCTCGCCGAAGCCTGGACGAGAGCGGCTCCACAGGATGGGATCACCGCTCGCCGACTGCGTGATCTGATCCTCCTGGATCGCAACTTCGATGCCGATGGCCTGTTCATCGCCGAGGATCAGGGAACGATCGTTGGCGCCGCCTATGCCGTGCGCCGTCGAATCGCCCATGACGGCGACGACCTCGAACCGACCATCGGATGGATCCCGTTCTTCTTCGTCGTACCCGGACACCGCAGCCAGGGCCTGGGCCGCGCGTTGATCACCCAGGCGTTCGATTGGTTGCGCGCTCAGGGGATCCGCGAAGTCATCTTTTCGGCCTACACGCCGAACTACGTACTTCCCGGTCTTGATGCCCAGCGTTACCCCGCGGCGTCGGCCCTGCTCGCCTCGATGGGCTTCACCCGATTCGAGCATCCGAGCGCGATGGACCGCTCACTGATCGGCTACGAGATGCCCGTCGAGGTGCGTGAGCGCGTCGACGCTCTGCGCGACGACGGCTGGTACCTGGGCACTCCCAGCGACGATGACCTCGTACCTCTCATCCGCATCGCCGGAGAATCATTCAACTCCGATTGGGCGCGCGCGATCCGCGAAGGAATCGTCGGCGGCATGCCGACCGAGCGCATCATCATCGCCAAGGACCCCACAGGCACAGTGCTCGGTTGGGGTATGCACGGCACCTACGAGTCAGTCATCGAACGGTTCGGCCCGTTCGGTGTGCTCCCGGAAAGCCGCGGCACCGGGCTCGGCAAGGTATTGCTGCATCTCACCCTCGAGCGGATGACCGCACTCGGCGCGCACAGTGCCTGGTTCCTCTGGGCTGACGAGGGCTCGACAGCCTCTGCGCTCTACGCGAAGACCGGCTTCACGGCCACCCGTTCATTCGACATCCTGCGTGCTGAGATCGGAGAAACCAAGAATGTCTAAGACCGTCATCGCCGTCGGCGGCCACATCGGCGATATGGAACTGACCGCTGGGCCGACACTCGCGAAGGTCGTGCTCGAGGGCGGCCGCGCCATCATCATCGACTGCACCTACGGCGAGCGCGGGCATCCGACGCTCCTGCCGAGCGTGTACCGCGAGCAGAAGCTACACGAAGCGAAGTTTTTCGCGGAGACCATCGGTGCCGAGCTGATCACCCTCGACTACTCTGACGGCTTCTTGCCGGATGATGAGGCGGTGGCTGAGCAGATCGCGGCGGTGATCCGCGAGGCGAAGCCCGACATCCTCATCACCCATTGGTTGCACTCGATGCATCGGGACCACGAGCGGGCTGCGCGGGCCACCGAGCGCGCAGCGTTCCTGGCTTCCATACCGATCGAGGAGATCGATGCGGAGCGTCACTCGGTGCCCACCATCCTCTACGCCGAGAACTGGGAAGACATGGAGGGTTTCGCAGCAGACACCTTCTTCGACATCCCCGAAGAGGCGTACGAACGATGGCGCACCGGTATCCAGGAGCACGCTTTCGCCCGAGGAGAAACCTACGGCTTCCGCTTCATCGACTATTACTCGGCCCTCATGCAGGTCAAGGGATGCCTCGTCGGCGCGCAGCGCGCCGCAGCGTTCAAGAGTGCGGGCACGGAGAAGTTCGCGCTCGCCGGCCCCTGACCCACCCTGATTCACATTCACAACATCCCAAAGCAAAGGAAAGCCATGAAGAAGACAGTCCTCACGGCGACAGGCCTCGGCATCGTCGCCGCTCTGACCCTGTCCGGCTGCGCCGGCACTCCCGATTCCGGGGCCTCCGGCGACGGCACGCAGGAGATCACGTTCCTCACCCACTGGGGTCCGGATCAGGTCGCCATGCTCGAAGCCGCAGGTGACGCGTTCACCGCAGACAACCCCGACATCACCCTGACGGTGCAGTCAGTGCCGTTCGGCAACCTTCTTTCGACTCTGCGCACCCAGGGCACTTCGGCCAACGGACCGACCATCGTCGGCGCCTATGACGCGTGGCTTCCTGAACTCGTGCGCGACGGCCTCGCCGCACAGGCTCCGGCCGATGTCACCGACGATGTGACGGCAAACTGGCCGAGCGGAGTCGTCACGGCGGCCAGCAGTGCGGGTGACCTGTACGGCATCCCCAATGAGATCGACCTGTACGCACTGAACTACAACACCGCACTGTTCGAGGCGGCGGGCATCACCGAGGCACCAGCGGACTGGGACGCGCTCGTCGAGGATGCCGCCGCGCTGACCACCGGTGACCAGCAGGGCATCGGCTTCATCACGGGCTGGAACAGCGGTGCGGTGCATCCCTTCCTCTCACTGCTCGCCTCGAACGGCGGCACCTTCCTCAACGAGGACGGCACGGCGTCGAATCTCACCAGTGATGAGGCGTTGGAGACGGCCGAGCTGTACGAGACGCTTGTGAAGGCCGGATCGACGGACACCTCGAAGTCGACGGCCAACGCGAACACGACCGGCCCGTACCTCGACAACTTCGTCAACGCCAAGACCGGCATGCTCGTCATGGCGAACTGGTGGGAGAGCTCGCTCAAGGATGCTATGGGCGATTCCTTCTCCGACGTGGCGACTGCACCGATTCCCGTGGGCCCCAGCGGCACGGAGTCGAGCTCGATCTCGTACTCGTGGATGACGATCGTGAACAGCAAGGCAGACGAGGCCAAACAGGATGCTGCTTGGAAGTTCCTCAGCTATCTGAACGGGTCTGATTCGGGCGAGAACGGTTCTTCGGCGATGGGTGACATTCTCATCTCGATGGGTATCATGCCGACTCGCAATTCGGATATCGAGGCGCACGCTGACACACTCGGCACCCCCTTCCTGTCTACCTACGCCGAGGCCCTGGATGCTGCGACTCCGTTCCCGACCGTGCTCGGCGGACCTGCGGCAACCGATGCTCTGCAGGTCCAGATCGAAGCACTGCTGAACGGACAGATCGATGCGAAGACGGCTATGGAGAATGCCGCCCGCGACGTCGACGCCGCACTCGAGGCGGCCCAGTAGTAACACCGACAGTGAAGCGGGACTCCGCATAGGAGTCCCGCTTCCGTCCGAAAGGCACCACCCGTGACGACCGCCACGACATTGCGCGCACTCCCCGACGCCGCTCCTCCGACGCACCGCCGACGACGGAACAAGACCGCGAGATGGTCAGCGCTGTTCCTTAGCCCGGCGATGATCGTCATCGGCGTCTTCACTGTCGTCCCGATGCTGATGACGATCTGGATCAGTCTGAACAAGTGGTCGATGTTCACCTCGATCACAGACATGACTTTCGTCGGCTTCGACAACTACGCACGGCTTCTCGGCGACCACTCGCGGATGCAGGCGATTGCCAACACCGGCGTCTACGTCGGGCTTTCAGTGCTGATCACGATCCCGCTCGCGCTGCTGATCGCACTCCTGCTGTACTTCCCGAAGCTCAAGGGAAAGGGCGTGGTGCGAACGCTTCTGTTCGCGACCTATGTCATCCCGACGATTGCGATCGTGATCATCTGGGGGAACATCTACTCCCCCGGGTACGGACCTCTCAGTGCGATGGTCTCCGCCGTCGGCCTGACGCCGCCGGGATGGCTGAGCGATCCCCAATGGGCGCTCGTGTCGCTCGTGATCTTCAACGTCTGGCAGATGCTCGGTTATTACGTCATCCTGCTCATCGCCGGTCTCACCCAGATCAACGAAGAGCTGTATGAAGCGGCCCGCATCGATGGCGCCGGCCTCATCCGCCAGACGTGGTCGATCACGATCCCGCTGCTGCGACCGTCGCTGGTCTTCGTCGTGCTGATGACGTTCGTTAACTCGATCCAGGTGTTCGACCCGATCTACCTGCTCACGCAGGGAGGTCCGGCCAACTCCACCAACGTCGTCGGCTTCGAGATTCAGCGCTCGGCGTTCCAGTACGGCATGGCCGGTGATTCCTCTGCCCTGGCTGTCTCGCTCTTCCTGATGATCGTCGCTGTCGGCGGCGTGCTCGGGATCATCATGAAGGGACGCACACGATGAGCGCCGATGTCTCTGTCACGGTCCGTCGCCGGGTCGGAAAGACCGTCCAGTACGTTCTGCTCGCGATCGTCGCTCTGATCCCGCTCTTTCCGCTGTACTGGCTGCTCATATCGGCGCTGAAGACCCCGGCGGAGTTCTCGTCGATTCCACCGACGTGGTTCCCTGCGATGCCGACGCTGGATCCGACGATCACCGCACTGACGGCGGTGCCGTTCTTCCAGTCGATGGTGAATAGCATCATCATCGCCGGCGGGGCGACGATCTCGGTTCTGATCACGAGCATCCTCGCCGGATATGTGTTCGCCAAACATCAGTTCCGCGGTCGCGATCTGCTGTTCTGGGGCATCATCGCGACGATGTTCCTGCCGCCGATCGTGACGATCGTGCCGTTGTACTACCTCGTCTCCAGCATGGGACTGTCGGACACGTATCTGGGTGTGCTGCTGCCATGGCTGGCGAACGCTTTCGGCATCTTCTTGATGCGGCAGTTCATCCAGGACATCCCGGACGAACTGATCGAAGCGGCACGCGTCGACGGCGCGGGAGAGTTCCGCATCGTCTGGCAGTTCGTC
The DNA here is from genome assembly GCF_051546305.1 of Microbacterium wangyouchuni. Lineage (NCBI taxonomy): Bacteria > Bacillati > Actinomycetota > Actinomycetes > Micrococcales > Microbacteriaceae > Microbacterium > Microbacterium wangyouchuni. Next base: position 238,928 of record NZ_JBPTMA010000002.1, on the reverse strand, counting down.
GTCCCGCTGCTGAAGCCCGCGATCGTGACGCTCGCGGTGTTCATGTTCGTCTACGCCTGGAACAACTTCCTCTGGCCGCTGTCGATACTGAAGTCGGAGGCGCTGTATCCGGTCGTGCTGACGCTCAACCGGCTGATGTCCTACACGATGAGCTTCGAGTATCAGAACGTCGTGCTGGCCGGAGCAGTTATCGCGTCGCTGCCGACCCTACTCGTATTCCTGGTGACGCAGCGCGTCTTTGTCGCGGGTATCGCCGCGAGCGGAGTGAAGGGCTGAGTCCGCGTCCGGATGAGGTGGCGGCACGGTTGCTCCATGCCGCCACCGAAGTTCAAGCGGTCGGCGGCAGCCCGAGGTCCTCTTCGCGCACGGTGCCCTGGAACGACCACGGGAAGTCGATCCACAGATCGGTGTCCTTCCATGCGAAGTCCGGCTGGATGATCGTCGAAGGCTTCGTGTAGATCGTCACCGACCGCACGTCAGCACCCTTGTCTTCGAGCAGCTTCACGGCGAGAGCGAGCGTACGGCCCGAGTCGGCGACATCGTCAACGAGCAGCACTCGACGACCGTCGAGGTAGGCCATGTCGAGTTCGGGCGGCAGCACCTCGGGGGCATCCAACACGGTTCCGATGCCGGTGTAGAACTCGACGTTGATCGCACCGCAGTTCTTGGCGCCGAGACCGTAAGCGATCGCGCCAGCAGGCAGCAGTCCGCCGCGAGCGATGGCTACGACCACTTCTGTCTGGAAACCGCTTTCGAGGATCCTGCGCGCCAGGTCTCGCGTTGCCGATCCGAATCCGTCCCAGGTGAGCGTCTCGCGCTCGATAGCTGTCATTGCTCCATTCTCTCCCCTTTCGCGCGCTACCATCGACATGTCCGGTTCAATCACCGGTGCTCGAAAAAAGGGCACAAAGCCGACGGCGCAGTGATGCACCGCGCGAGACACATACGGAATCTCTCATCGATGCCGTCTCGAAAGGCTTTAGCATGCCCACTGTCTCCGCCCACGTGGCTCTCACCCTCGCTCAGCACATTGACGCCGTCTTCGGTGTGATGGGTAACGGAAACGCATACTTTCTGGATGCCATCGAGAAGCAGACCTCCGCGGTCTTCACGGCCGTCCGGCATGAACAGGGGGCGGTTGTCGCAGCCGACGCGCATCACCGCGCCTCCGGCCGGATCGCCGCGGCGACCGCGACGTACGGCGCCGGCTTCACCAACACACTGACAGCACTTGCCGAGTCCGTTCAGGCGCATGTGCCGCTTGTGCTCGTCGTCGGCGACGAGCCGACTTCCGGCCGCCGCCCCTGGGACGTCGATCAGATCGCTTTGGCGTCAGCCGTCGGTGCGCGCACATATACGGTCGGTCGAGCGGATGCTGCGGCGACCACAGTCATCGCCATCGAGCATGCTCTGACCTACCACGTACCGGTGGTGCTCGCGATTCCCTACGATGTCGCGGCACTGGATGCTGGCCCCGTTCCCCCCGCACCAACCCCGCGAGTGCCCGCCCCGCTCTCCCCCAGCGGTGAGTTCGGTGCGGGGATGCTGGATGAGATCGCCACCGCCCTTCGCGGGGCACAGCGCCCATTCCTGCTCGCCGGCCGCGGCGCCTGGCTCGCCGGCGCCAGCGAAGCGCTGGGAGCCTTGGCCGATGCCAGCGGTGCACTAACTGCGTCCACGGCTCTCGGGCGCGGGGTCTTCCCCGCGACGCAGTACGACCTCGGCGTCACCGGAGGCTTTGGCGCCGAAGGCGCGATGGACCTCATCCGCCAGGCCGATGTCGCCGTGGTCTTCGGCGCATCGCTTAACCAGTTCACGATGCGCTTCGGCGAGCTGTTCGCGCCGGGAACCCGAGTTTTCCAAGTGGATACGGCGCCGGCCGCAACTCATGCGCATGTCGGCGGCTTTGTTCGCGGTGATGCGCGACTGGTGGCCGAGGCGCTTGTCGGTCGACTCAACACCAATACCTCACCCGCCTCGCAGTCCGTGCGCGCTGAACCGGCCGATATCGGCGAGCCGCAGGCCGCTGCTGCCACCTGGAGGGAAAGCGTCGACGTTTCTGCAGCCCGCACCTATGATGCCGGCGATCCCCTCGCCGCTAATGGCCGCTTGGACCCGCGTTCGGCAGCGCGCCGTATCGGTGAGCTGTTGCCCGAAGATCGCGTCGTCGTATCCGATGGCGGACACTTCATCGGCTGGGCGAACATGTACTGGCCCGTGGCGTCTCCTGATCGCATGATGATGATCGGTACCGCATTCCAAGCGATCGGACAGGGCTGGCCGAGCGTTGTCGGGGCTGCTCGAGCGCGGCCCGAGTCGACGATCGTGCTCACCAGCGGCGACGGTGGCGGCCTGATGGCGATCGCCGATCTCGAGTCCGCCGTGCGCGCTGCTGGCGGTCGCGGCTGCGCCGTGATCTGGAACGACGCCGCTTACGGCGCCGAGGTCAACCTCTACGGACTCAAAGGCCTGGCTGAAGCACCGATGCGCATTCCCGAAGTGGACTTCGCAGCTTTCGCCGCAGCCGTCGGCGCGGAAGGCGTCGTTGTGCGCGCCCTGGCAGACCTTGACAGGCTCGGCACCTGGACTTCAGAGGACGCCAGCGCGCGGCGCTTCCTTCTTCTCGACCTGCGCATCTCCGGCGACGTCATCGCGCCCTATCAACAGGAGATCATCCGTGTGAACTCCTGAACGGGCAAGACCGGTGCAGGCTCGGCTCCGCTCAGCCGGCGTAGTCGGGCAGCTCCTGGAGCGTCCAGCTGTTGCCGTCCGGATCGTCGAAGGTGACGAAGCGTCCCCATGATTGCTCGTCGACGCCGCCTGCCTCGACCCCGGCATCCTGCAATTGCTGCAGCGCAGCATCGGCATCCGGCACCACGACCTGGATCGTGTCTTGCTGCCCCGGCGCGAGCTTTCCGCCCAGTCCGACGCCGAATGCAATCGAGCATGCCGATCCTGGGGGCGTCATCTGCACGAAGCGGAGACCTTCGTACGGGACTTGATCATGATCGGCGTTGAAGCCGATCTTGAGGTAGAAGTCCTTCGCCCGGTCGACATCAGTAACCGGCACGAAGATGAGTTCGATTTTCCAATCCATCATGCACTCCTCCTGACGGGCATCGGCGCCCGACCAGTGTCAAAGATACGCCCGGGGTCAGACATTGCGCATCCGAGTCTTTTCAGATCCAGCCCTTGTCCTGCGCGATGCGCACAGCCTGTGCCCGGTTGCTCGCGCCGACCTTGCCGATGGCGGCAGACAGATTGTTTCGCACCGTACCCGCAGACAGGAAGACCTCCGCGGCGATCGCTGCGGCGCTGCGCCCGTCTGCGGCCAGTCGCAGCACCTGCTGTTCTCGATCGCTCAGCGGATTGGCCCCGTCGAAGAGGCTGGCTTCGGCGAGCGCAGCATCCACAACGCGAAGCCCCGCGTGCACCCGCCGCACCGCGTCCGCGAGCTGCTCGGCGGGAGCATCCTTCACCACGAATCCGCTGGCACCAGCATCCAAGGCGGCCCGCAGGTATCCGGGTCGCGCGAATGTCGTCACGATGAGCACCCGCGTACCCGGATTCGCCGCGCGCACGGCACGAGTGGCGGCGATTCCGTCCATCCCGGGCATCTGGATATCCATGAGACACACGTCCGGTGTGGTCTGCGCCACCAACTCCACGGCCGCCTCTCCGTCTCCGGCCACACCGACCACGCTCAGGTCGCCCTCCAGCTCGAGAAGAGCCGCCAGCGCACCCCGCAGCATCGCTTGATCGTCCGCGATCACCAGCCGAATCATTCGAGCGTCGCTCACCACGTCACTTCCACCTGCGTGCCTCCCGTTTTACCCGGGCGCACGGCAAACACGGCGCCACTTGTCGTCGCTCTCTCACGCATACCGTGCAGGCCGTTGCCCTCGGTACCGGCGAAACCACGACCGTCGTCAAGCACAGTAAAACTGCCCGGCGCAATACCCACCGTCACAGTGGTGGCGGCGGCATGTCGCAATACGTTCGTCGTCGCTTCGCGGAGTATCCAACTCGCCGTCAATGACTGCGCAGGCGACAAAGCTCCAGCATCGCCATCGATGACCATCGCCACATCCGCCGCTCTCAACGCATCTCGACACGATTCGAGCTGCTCGATCAGTGCCGCGCTCCGAACACCCGCTACCGTCGCCCGCACTCCGGCGATGGCCTCGACCGCGAGGGCTTCGATATCGGCGAGCTCGGCCTTGGCCCGTTCCGGGTCACTGTCGATCAGCCGGCGCACGAGCTGTGCTTTCAAGCTCACGACAGTCAGGGAGTGGCCCACCACGTCGTGCACGTCTCGCGCAACGGCTTCGCGTCCCTCACTCGTGGCGAGCTCGAGTCCGAGCGTCTCTGCCTGGGCCGAACGGATGATCAGGGTCGTCGAAACCGTGTTGACCACCGCGAGCAGGATGATGATCGCCAGCACGGAGAGGTACGTCGTACCTCCCGGCGCGAAAAAGACTGCCGCTGCTGTGATTGTGATGGTTGCGATCAGCGTGACCCAGTGCGCGAGCCGCGTGAGTCCATATGACGCGAACGACATGATGAACGGCAGGAAGCTCAGTGCGCCGCCGCCGCTGGCCGGCACTGTCAGCGCTGCGCACAGGATCATCCCGGCGAACGCCATCCACTGGCTCGGCTTGGGTGGTGTCGTGAGTCCGCCGCCGCCGAAGCTCATCCCGTAAACGAATCCGGCGACATAGATCACGACGAACGCACTGAGGGCGACCCAGCCCGTGATGATCCAACCGGAGGCGGCATCCGATCGCAAAAGCGCCATCACCGGGTAGAAGAGGAAGACCAGCCAGACAGCAGCCATCACCCAGCCGAATCGCTCCCACGGAGAACCGGCGCCGACTCGGCCCTGTCGACTTCCTGGTGCGGCCCAGGCCGCGGGAACGGCACCGGCGGCTGCTGCCACCGATGCGTCCCGCGCGCCTCTGGTCACGTCATCCGTCATGCCTTCGACCCTATCGACGCGAACGCGAGCGCTTGACACCGACGGCCACGAGAATGGCGAACAAGACGAGCCACACCACGATATTCAGCAACACCATCCACAGCGAGTCGGTCTGCCCGGTCGTGAGCGTACCGTCAGTCAACGGCCAACGGCTGAGCGCTACGAAACCGTAGAGCGGCGTGAAGCGTGCAATGTCGAGCATCGCACCGTCCAGAGGCATGAAGACGTTCCCGAAGAACGCGAAGAATGTCATCGAGATCGAAGCGAGCGCAGCGGCGGTATCGGAGTTGAAGAACAATCCGACGCCCAGACCGTACAGCCCGAAGATGAGGCCGAGTCCGAGGATGATTCCTGCGCACGCCCACCAGCGCCAGACGTCGGTTGTTTCTGCCCCGGTGGCCAGCCCGGCTGCGAACACCGCGAGCATGGCGAGTGCTGCGAAGATGACAGCGGTCACGAGCTTGGTAGCCGCGTATCCCGCAGTACTGAGCGGTGTCATCGCCAGCTGACGGCCCCACCCCTGCTTCGCTTCCGAGGCGGCAAGCGAGGTGATCGAGCTCATGGCAACGGCGGTGCCGTAGGCGGCCATCGACACCATCACGTAGAACTTGACGTTGCCATGCCCCGCAGAGATATCGCCGTAGCCCATGCTCGCACCGAACAGCAAGTACATCGCCACGGGCATCCCGAGCGTGAAAGCGAGTGTGTAGGGGTTGCGGATCTGGCGCATCGATTCGATGCGCAGCATCGTGGGTGAGATTGAGATGGTCATGATCAGTTCTCCGTCAGGGCTGTAAAGGCCGTCTCGAGGGTGGGGGCAGCGATCTCCAGATCGTGCGCTCCGGCGTTCAAAAGGACGGATGCCACGACATCCGAATCCTCCGCCCGCAGGCTGACGCGATCACCGTCGACGCGGACGTCGGTGACGCCGTTGGTCGTGCTCAGGATGCTGAGGAGTTGATCCGCACCCGTGGCGGGAAGGTTCGCAGCAAGCGTGCGGCCACCGAGGTTGACCCGCAACTGCGCAGTCGGCGCGTCCGCGACGATCCGACCACGGTGCATGACAACTGTGCGGCGAGCGAACTGCTCTGCCTCTTCGAGGTAATGCGTGGCGAAGATAATGGTGCGCCCGGCGTCGGCGTCGGCGCGCATGACGTCCCAGAAGTGGCGGCGCGCGGTGACATCCATGCCGGCGGTTGGTTCGTCGAGCACAAGGATGTCGGGGTCGGCGACCAGTGCCAGCGCGAATTTCACGCGCTGTTGCTCACCGCCCGAGCACTTGGCGATCCGGCGGCTAGTGAGCGGCTCCAGGTCTGTGCGAGCGAGCACGTCGGGCACTCGCGAAAGCGCCTCCCGGCCGTGCAGGGATGCGATGATCTCAACGGTCTCGCGGACGGTGAGGTCCGAGAGCAGCCCACCGGTCTGCAGGACGCCGGCGATCGTTCCGGCCTTCGCCGCTTTTGCGGGCTTCTCACCGAACACCGTGACCGTGCCGCCGCTGCCGTCGGTGAGGCCGAGCAACATGTCGAGCGTCGTGGTCTTTCCGGCACCGTTCGGGCCGAGGAGGGCGACGACTTCGCCTCGTCGGATGCTGAGATCCAAGCCGTCGACCGCTTTGACTGCGCGGTCGCCGAAGCCGAAATGCTTGTTCAGGCCCTCGAACGAAACGGCGGTGTCGGATGCCGTGACGGATGGCCTCGGAGAAGTAGATGTGCTCGCTGCTGTGCTCATGGATCCAGTCTGGCCACGCGGCGCCACGGAATCCGGAGTCTGCTGTCATCTCATTCGCGTGACATGTGTCACGCCGCCGAAACGGGTGTCTCGCAACTAACGGTGTATGCCGAGAAAACAGCGATTGGTTGTGACACATAGTTGTGAGACTCGACGCCGCCGCGTTGTTTCCTGAATTAGCTTCTCATCAGTGATTTGGCGCCGAGACGTCTCGTAACCGTAGGGTTGCGAGACAGCGCAGACCAGGCGGCCCGTGCAGGGGGTCGAGCTCGCTCCTCTTAGCCCCACGACCAGTAGCGACATTGTGTCTCTCGCCCACCGGGGATCCTCCTCGGCCATGGCACTGGTCGACGATTGCGGCCCATTGCATCGAGGGATGTCCTCGATCCCGCCGAGTTGCAGGGACCATACTTGGACTCATGACGATGGACCGAGGTGCGCAGAACGCGCACAGTTCGTCAACGAGTGGTCAGGATCAGTCAGCGGCTGAAAAAGAACTCCTGGATAGTCTTTACGTCGCTCATGCTGAGGCAGAGATGGTTGGTTGGGACTTCTCGCAACTGGATGAACGGTGGACTGTCGACGAACCGTGGTGGGACTTCGAGAACGACTGCGTTGAAGCGATGCGCGCGACCCGCAAGGGCATTCTCGATCTCGGAACCGGTGGTGGTGAGCGCCTTTCATCCCTCGTGCGCTCTATTCGTGGAGCGCGAGAACCCCTACCTCGGATCTGGGCGACGGAGGGATGGGCACCGAACGTTCCGATTGCGCGAGAGCGCCTTGCGCCCTGGTCCATTCCTGTTTTGCAGTACGACACGGATGCGGGCGAGTTTCTGCCGATCCCTGAGCGGAGCCTAGGGCTGGTGATGGCCCGCCACGAGAGTTACGACGCCTCCGAAGTGGCACGAGTCCTCGCCCCCGGCGGCCGGTTTCTAACTCAACAAGTCGACGGCTTTGACGCCCCCGAGATCCACAAGTGGTTCGGGAGCGACTTCTCTTATCCAGACGTCACAGCAGACGTTTATGTCCAACGCCTCCGGAATGCAGGAATGCGGACCGACCAAGTTGACCAGTGGGAGGGACAAATGCGGTTCGCCGACACTGCCGCCCTGGTCACTTACATCGGGCTCGTCCCGTGGGACGCACCCGGGTTCTCGATCGAAGCACACGCTCAACGCCTCATAGATCTCGAGGCCTCAGCGCCGATCGTTGTGACTCAACGTCGATTCAGGATCTACGCCACTCAGGAATAGAGCGTCGCTCCGAAGGCGACGCTTCCGGATCGTTCGGCACCGGAGAGCAGGCGGTCAAGGCCGATGGTGGCGTCCCGTGTGCGATGCATCCCTGCGGGAGAGGGTGTCTCGTAACCTCGGTGTCTCGAAACCCATGGGATGCGAGACAGTGCTCGGCTAGCGAAGATGCGTGTTTCTTTCCCGACAGCCGCAGCCTGATCGCGCTAGAAGCGCAGCGGCCTAGTTAGGCCGCACTGACGGAGCTTTGTCGACGAGGTCGGCCAGCACGCAGGTGCGAGATCAAAGACGTCGCCGAAATGGCAGCCCCAGCTGAAACGGTCGCGAAAGGAACAAGCGCGACGAACGCGAAGACTGCGGAGGCCATCACTGCTCCCAATAATGCGCAAACAACAGAGAGGAACGCTGGCATCCCAGCGGCTTCCAAGAGACCCCCGAGTGCGACCGCGACCGCACTGCAGAAGACCAGAACATACGCGGCGGCCGTAAACCAGAAGTAGTGGATGGGGATGTGTTGACCCGCCGTGATCGCATCATCGCGGGCCCACCCCACGGCCCAGCTCGCGCTGAGGAGTAGGGAACCGACGATCCCGATGCCGGTGGCAACGACACCTTGGATAGTGACCGTATTGGTCGCTGCCGAGACTACCGATGCGACAGCGAGTACCAGCAGGACAGGAGACACCCATGCCCACAAGATCGTCGGGAGCAGGCCCGAACCCGCAACAACGCTCGCCACAGTCCATGCGACGAACACGGCGATAAGAGCGCTTCCCAGCGCCACGGGAACCATCCAACGAATCCGCTCCTGAACGCCTCGCCGCATCGCGGCACGTCGCTCCGTTTCAGGGAGCTTCTGCCAGCCCTCGTCGTCTGCGCGGGCGAGAAAGATCCCCGTTACGTAATCCTCGTTCTCTCGCCGCCATCGCGCAGAATGCCATCTCAGTGCGGCACGCACGTCGCGCTCTAGTTCGTTCATGCCAAACCACCTGCCAAGGATGCCTCGCGGACCCGGAGCCGGCTTCGAGTCACAGCGACTTGTGCGGCCTGTCTGGTGAGACGCTCGCTCAGTTCCTCGAGCCCGGTTTCGGTCAGCTCGAAGTACCTGCGAGCTCGACCGTTTACGATCTCGTCGCCGACCGGTGTAATGAGTGCACGTTCCGCCAACACCTCAAGGGATGAATAGACAGTGGTCAGCGGTAGCTTCGGTTTGTCCAGGAACGACATCGCTTCCTGGACGATTGCGTATCCGTGCTTGCGTCCGGACGACAGAGAACTTAGCACTGCGAACTGTAGCTCGGTGGAAGACATACTCGGACACTATCCGATATTCCGAAAGAACGGAATATCGCGTCACGTTCAGGGCTACTTTGAAGTTCATTACGAACGCAAACTTCCGGTCAACAGATTGTGGGCTTGCAGGTGGGACGCACTTCGACCAACGTCCAGCGGATCCGCAACTCGGATCGGTGCGTGCTGCTCCGCTGGGCCGAAGTGTCTCGCAACCTCGCTGTCGCATAACCCATGGGTTTCGAGACGGCAGGGCGAGCGTCTTGATTGTTGCGGCCGCCATATATTGTCTGTGAAGGCCGGGGTTCGATATGCCCGGTTCGCTCGCCGCCAATCGACTGACGTAGCGTGTAATACATGCCCGCCAGCTCTAGTGACGAAGAACTCAACGCGCTATTGGCCCTCGCGTACTCTGCTGAAGCGCACGGCCTTTCGCTCGACGAGCAAGCCCGCTTGAAAGAGCTGCAAACGCCTCGCGCGACGGACGAGCCGCAGAGTTCCGAGGACGAAACCGACGAGATGCCTGAGGCGGAGGCACACCGTCACCCAATGGACTCGGCGTCCACGTCCAGGGTGTTCGGATGGCGCGGGCTGCTGTCTGCCGCCGCCGCTTGTCTAGTGCTGGGCGGGCTGGTCGGTGGGTTCGTGGGGGCGCTGAACTCGTCCTCGCCATATCTAAGCCCGGACGAGATATTGGCCACTTACGGCAGTCAGTTCACCAGTGAATTGGAGATCGAGCCCCCCTCGGACGTCGATTACGATTCGGGGTCTCTGTTCCTCTCGACTGTCATTAACGACAGGCCCGTCTGGATCGGAACGCAGGATGAGGGCAAGAGCACCTGCATGTACGTCGACTTCGGGGTCCCCGATGCCAATGCTGGAGCCTGTGTCGAAACTGCAACTGTGGGCAGTATCGGGGCCACCTCAAACAATCCGAAGCTATCCCCGGAAGATCGCGGAACCTACACACTCATGATCTTCGAGGATGCTTTGCCCTTTGTAACGTATGCACCGCCCTCGCTGTAGCTCGGTCCAACCGATCCTGCGCAGTTTCACGCGTCGCTGCGTGCGTATTCCTAGAGCGACGGGCACCGAAGCCTCGCGGAGAGTGTCTCGTAACCCAGATGTCGCATAACCCATGGGTTTCGAGACACCCAGGTTACGAGACACGTCCGGCGACTGCTCGAGCAGGCCAAGTTCACGATCAGCGCAAGGAACCCGCGCAACGCCCGCGCGCGCGGTAATCCGCATGATTCCGTAAGCGGATCCCTCACCGGTCGGCGCGATTGCGCCCGCTGACGAGCGCCCAGCCAACAGCGGCCACTCCAACAAGCGTCGCGAGGACAGCAATGACGAGCACCGTCGCGTCAGCGGGGAGCATCGCACAGCCTGCGGGGACGTCATCATAGGGACACGTTCGCCACGGCTGGAACAGATAGATGACCGTCACGACCACTCCGACCACCGCGACCAACGCGCCGGTCGCGAAGACTATGCCCTGCACTTTCAGACTCATCGCCTAACTGTAGCCGCCGATTTCGTGGCCGACCTCGCTGTGGTGAGCGCTGAGGGGTCGGTCAGCGTCCCGTGGCAATTCACCGATCGCGCAGCGCACAGTCGTCAACGACGGTGTCCGGATGCCCACCCGACGAAGATGCCCGCGCGGGTGCCTCATACGCGACACGGCGGCTGTCTCGTATCCCTAGGGTTGCGAGACGGACAGGATGACGCGCTCGACCTCATGCGCATGACGCCCCCTCACCAGGCTTATTGGCGGGCGGGGTAAACGCGACACCCAAGGTTGCGGAACTCCACGAAAGCGACAACGTCGGGGGAATGCCCGTTCAAGGACCGGCTTACGGGACAGGGATACTGCACCTTATCGAGCTGCTCAGCACTCGCCACGGTCAGAGGTGGTAACCGACCACCTGTGGGCTTCTTACTCAGGCCGTTCGGTTGGCGGGTGCTGGCCTTTCGGTAGCGCGAGAAGCGCGAGGACTGTGACGAGTGCGAAGCCGCCCATGATGGCAAGGATGCTGGGACCTGCGCCGAGGGCGATCACTTCCTCCGTCGTTTTGCCCCGCGCGAGAATCAACTGGAAGAAGAGTCCGACGGCGACGGCCGCGGTCGCACCGACGCCGACCGCGCTCACGCCGCGACCAAGAGGCGTCCACTGCCAGCGTTGGACGCAACCGATGGTTACGCTCACTGTCATCAGCGCGACGAAAATTCCGCCGAATGTCCATGCGTTAATGACGGCCTCGGGTTGCAGGAATGAGTCTGCGGTGTTCCCTGACCAGTGCGAGGGAATTTCGGCGGGGAGATCACGCCACGATGATGTGATCAGCCAGGTCACCGTCACTAGCAGAATGGGTGCGACGATACCGACGAGGATCACTCTCACCCGCCCCGACAATGCCAGTGCGAGGGCTGCTGGTTCCTCGTTCACGGTCATACGCTCGCTTTCTTTACCAGCGAGATGAGGTTTAGGAGGATGCTCGCGGGTTCTTCGGGACGGTCGAGGGTGATCGCAAACTGCTTGTCATCGGTTTGCGTGATCACCAGACCGGGCCCCCTGCGCAGGATAATCGCCGAGCGTCCGGGCATGATCCGGTACCCCCAGCCGCCCCATTGCGTCGGTTCGAGTGTTGCCGCTTCGACGGAGGCAAAGTTCTCAGGAGCAATCCGTTTCAGAGGAATACCAAGTAGCAGTGAGGTGACGCGGAAGCCGCGCCAGTCCACGGTGACACGGAAGGCACAGAACACAGCGACAAGCAGGAATGCGGCAAGGTAGGGAATCAGTGTCCACGCGACTGGACCGATGCCCTCGCTCGCGATGAGTGGTGCGAAGATCACGACACCCAGCACGAACACCACAATCGTCATGGAAATGAACAGCCACGATGACACAGTGCGACTCCATGCAGCCGTCTGCGCTGGAGCGAGCGTCAGCGGTTCAACCTGTACCGGTTCGTTCACGGCGACCGGTGGCCCCCCAACCGAAGGAAGTAACAGCAGCGGTACAAGTGCATAGAAAGGTGCGATCCAGCTCGGAACACTCCACGCGCCAAGTTCCACGGTGTACGGATCGGTAACGCCGAGTGCTGGTGCGGCGCTCATCAGCCACATACTCAACGCATACGCGCCGACTGCCGCCGCGACGCCACCGATCGCGCGCTGGGTCCATTTCCTCTTCATCTGGATCAGTAGGAGGACCGTCCCTACAAGCGCCGCGCCAGCGGCGACCACGAGAAGCCAGCCCAGGTATGCGGTGGCAGTCGTCGCCGCATCCGCCGGACCGCTGGCACCCCAGTGCGTCGGTAGCTCGCTCGGCAGTTGGTCGTTCCACAGCGCCCAGGTGATCAGGATCGCGGCAGCAGGCAACCACAGGGAAAGGACCGCCAGAGCCGTGCGAAGCCCGCTCATACCGCGCCTCCCATCAGACGGTCGATCCGTGCGTGTACATCCTGCGGAGAAAGTCCGAGTTTGCGCGCCTCTGTTGCGAGCTGCGCCGCAAGCTCGCTCACACGCACGCTCAGCGACCCAGCATCCTCCCGCACGAACGCACCACGCCCCTGTCTCATTTCGATCAATTCCTCATCTCGTAACTGCTGATACGCCCGAAGCACCGTGTGCATGTTCACCCGAAGCGACACCGACAACTCCCGGGCTGGGGGGAGCCGTTCGCCGGGGGAAAGATCACCAGAAGCGACCGCAGCACGAATCTGCACCGCGATCTGCTCAGCCAGCGACACCGGTGACCCCTGATCCACACGAAACAACATGTTCTAGATTATATGCAAACATTCATGCTTGTCACTGTTCCAGTTCTCACCGGCCAGCACCCCCGCCGCCTCGCTCAGGGTTCCCCTTGCGGGCACGGACCATTAGTAGTCCAAACTGCCGAAATTCTTCTCGTCGGATTCCACGCAGCGATCGTTCGGCCGTTAACCAGCCGTCGCGTCAGGTGGAGCAGAACTCGCCGTTGAGTGTCTGACGCGTAGATGTGGTGGTGAGTAGGCGCGATGAGGATCCCGGGGCCCGTTGTGGCCTCGGGTCGTTCGAGGTCGTGCTCAGGCTGCGTGTGCTTGGTAGGGCTGTGTTCGGGTGAGGATGTGCCAGATCGCGATCAGGAGTGAGTGTTCGATCGCGACCAGCGCGCGTAGCGGTCCCCGGCGGGCAGCGAGGCGCTTGTAGCGGTGCTGGAAGAAGGATCCGTTCGTGTGGGCTGCTGCCATCGCCGCGATCCCGAGAGCACCTTTGAGGTGCGCGTTTCCTGCCCGGGTGTGGGAGTGCTTCGAGATGCCGGCGGACTCGTGCTGTCCGGGGCAGACTCCCGCCCAGGACGCGAGATGGGCAGGGGTTTCGAACGCGGTCATATCGGCTCCAATCTCGGCGAGGATGTTCGCGGCTCCCGTGGCGCTGATCCCGGGGATCGTCGCGATCAGTTCCCGAGCATCTGCCAGCGTGTTCTCGCGGATGAGTTCATCGATCAGATCGGACAGTGTGCTGATCTGGGCGTCGAGGATATCGATGCGATCCAGTTGCAGCCGAGTCAGCGTGGCGTGGTGCCCGGTGAAGTTGCCTCGCAGCGCGAGCTGGAGCTGATCGATCTTGGATCGCAATCGGCCCAGCGAAAGCTCCGCCAGCACTGCAGCGTCCTGCTCTCCGTCGATCAGTGCATCCAGGAACGCTCTGCCCGACTTACCGAGCGTGGCCGAAGCGACCGAGGTGTATTTGATGCCGGTGGATTCGATCAGCTTCTCCAACTGTGAAATCTCCCGCGTCCGCTGCCGACTCAGACTGGTGCGTTGGCGTGTCAGATCCCGCAGTCGGCGGATCGGCCACGGTGGCACGAACGATCCTCGCACCAGGCCGTGCGCGCCGAGTTCGGCCAACCATTGCGCGTCGGACACGTCGGTCTTCCTGCCGGGGAGGTTCTTCGCATGCCGGGCGTTGACGAGCATCAGATTCAGGTGTTCTTCGAGACCGTAGTAGTAGGGCTTCCAGTAATCACCGGTCGCTTCCATCACCACCAAGGTGACCTGCTCCACTCGCAGATGATCAGCCAGCGCGGCGATGTCGTGGCTCATCGCCCCGTGCACCGAGATCTGTTTGGCAAAGGTGCCGCGTCGGGCACCGGGGACCCGGACGCAGACCTTCGCGTCGCGTTTGGAGATATCCATCCCCGCACACCGTTCGTGAATGACTTCCATGATCGTTCTCCTTCCATCACCATTGAGGAAGAGGTAGTGGCCGCGGCAGGCGGAACTGGGCAAATAAAGTGGAATCTGACGCACGTGCTCTGAAGGCAACACTTCACGAATCCCTACGACTGTCCCGCCGACCAGGCTCATAAACGGGCTCTACGGCACCAAAGACACAACGGCCGTGACGCCGCGACCACCACCCCGTATCTCCAGGGTCCGCTGAACCAGCCATCCCGACAAGGCACCAGACGCGCAAGCATCTGCGCGTCCTCAAGAAAACGCGCCGCAGGCGCGCGGGACCGCTCGTAACCTAAATGCCTCACAACCCATGGGATGCGAGACGGCCGTCTTGGTTACGTCGGCGTCGAATGACTTATCGGCGGGCGGCGTGCCGCTTGCGTTGACTGGGCAGGAACTCGAGAAGTACTGGAATGAGGACACCGAGTGCACAGACGATCGCTACAGCCGCAGTGCTCATGCTCTCGATCGTCGCATCGGAGATGCGACACCCAACATTAAGCAGCGCGACGATTGTCCTGAATTTGAACGAGCCAGGTCAGACACCACGTATGTCAAACTCCCTCTACGTCCCGTTACCACTCCGGTCGAACCTTCCACGCGACGAACGCGCTGGCTGCGAAGAGCGCACCGAGCACCCCCGGTATCCAGGGGTGGATGGAGACTTCCGGATCAAAAGCGGTCGGCACGATCAGAATCAAAGCCGCGCCTGACGCGACTACGACGGCGAAGAAGACGAGGAACCACAGGACAGATCGTTTCATGGCGTATCGACCTCCGCTGAAAGTAGCCACAAGTGAGCGGTTTAGCGCGACCGTAGCACGTCGCCCGCTCGTGATCAGGAGATGTCCACAAGGAAGCAGCTACGAGCAATCCCGGAAGCTCCGGGAGAGGCAATGCGAATCTGTCTCGTAACCTTCGTGTCTCGCAACGCATGGGATGCGAGACGGCTCGTCATCGTCGACTCCACTGGATCCAGGCCTGGTGACTTGGCGTAATTTTCGTAATACACTAAATACATGGGAGCAGAAGAAACAATCAACGGCGTGCCCGTCACTGAAGAACAGATCGCCGAATGGGCAGCTGAGGCAGAGGCCGGCTACGACATTGGAGCGTTGAAGAGGCGCGGTCGCGGTCGTCCCGGCCGTGGTGCACAACCATCACAGGTCGTCGCCTTACGCCTCACGATCGAGGAACTCGCCGCGATAGACATGGCCGCCGAGCGAGAGCACAAGACCCGTTCGGAGCTCATTCGCGAAGCGCTGGCGGCGTACGCCGCGTGAAGGTTCACGACTCCGCGCTCAGGCACGGCGTTTCATCCGAAGATTCCATCCAAGCGGCATCGTGGCCGACCTGGATCGAGAGCCTTGACGACGAATCGCCTGCCCGCGAGCTTCGACTGGGATTCGACACACATGGCCGGTTGCTCGAGACAGTTGTTCTCGTGTTCGACAGCGGTAATGAGCTCATCATTCACGCCATGAGGGCCAGACCCCAGATGCTTGAACTCCTGCCATAACCACGGAACCCGACGGGCTGCGGCCCCCATGGTCTACCCGATCGCTCTCAAGTCGTGGACGATAGCCTTATGGCCGCGCTTGAAGAGAATCCTCGCCACACTTCTACGACGCCCGTCGTCACCATGGTGTTGGCTGCGATCATCGGCGTGCCGATCGGACTCTACGGGTCCATATTCGGGCCTTACTATTCGGTCGCAGTCGGCGCATTTCTGGTCATCGTTGGAGCCATCGGGACCGTGCGCGGTGCCCGCTGGAACCGCATCCTGCTGATCTTCGGTGCCGCAGTCATCGTCGGTGCGGCGTCCTACTTCATGATCGGTGTTCTGACCCCCGATGGGGCGGGTAGTGGATTTGGCAACGGCTGCGCCGCCAGTGGCTCCTGCGAATGAGTTGATGGTCATCGCGAGCCTTCGTTCTGCCCCACAGCGCACCGAAACCCCAATCGCGAAGAGTGTCTCGCAACCTTGGTGTCTCGAAACCCATGTGTTACGAGACGCCCCACGGCTACGGCGAGCCTAGGAAGGTTCGATGCCTTCGACACGTAGCTGCTCTCGCTGGAGCTCTTCTGCGTCGGCGGAGCTAGCCCATAGATCTACGAGTCGCCCTTCCTTGACGATGCTGATGCCGACGCCTGGAACACCCCAGTTCACGATCGTGTATTCATTGAGGTTGGTGTCGCTGCTTTGGTGCCACGCCACGGCCCCTACCTCTCGCACCTCCAGAGAGGTGCCGTCCGGAAGTCGGACTAGTGATCCGACAAGGTCGCAACCCGGATCACCTTGAGACGAGAGATCGGTCGCATCGATGGGCGCTGGTGGGCATTGTACGAGCTTGTCAGCTCCTGGTGGGATGGTCACGCCGTGCCCAGTTGCTCCTGCGCAGGCAGACAACGAGCCGGCAATAGTCACCATCGACAGTGCGGCCAGGAAGCGACGTGCGGTGCTCATGGTTCGGAGCATATCTCGCTGGTCACGAGCGGCGGCGTGAGCCGCACTGAAACCCAGACTGTCTCGCAACCTCGGTGTCCCATAACCCATGCGATACGAGACACCTCTGTACAACTCGGATGGTGTTCACGCTCAGGCAACGGCGGTGAGACGTTTCGTATCCGTAGGGTTTCGAGGCACCGATTGCGGCTCGGAGGGCATGAGAGGGCCAGCCAGGCCATATGCCCTGCGTAGCCTGTTCTCCAGTAAGAAACTGCTACCGCCGACTGGCCCATAGTCTGATGATCAACTATTACTTGGCGACCGTCCACCGCATTGCAACATCTCCCGCGCACCATGACTCGTTGACACTCTTGCGCCAAGAGTATGATTGCTGCATGAGTACTCCTCTTACGCAACCATCGTTCTGGATTTTGACTGCGCTGGCGTCGCATCGGCGACACGGCTATGAAATTCTGCAGGCGGCGGCCACCGCGTCTGAGGGGCGGGTCGCGTTAAAGGTACCCACGCTCTATGCGGCGCTGGAACGTCTCGAGGCTGACGGGTCGATCCGCGCTGATGGTGAGGAGATCGTGAATGGTCGGGCGAGGCGCTACTTCATCATCACGGACGAGGGTACGGCCCGACTGTCAACAGAGGTCGAGTCGATGGAACAGGCGGTACGCGCGGCGCGCAACCAGCTGGCGACACACAAGGCCGCGATTGCGTTTCCATTGGCGGTCTGGGCATGAGCCGCCGCGAAGGCGACGCGTTCGAGCGTCTGCTGATCTGGTACCCGAAGTGGTGGCGTGAAGTCAACGGAGACGTGTTCCTCGGTGCGCTGCGCGATCACGCCGAGCATGAAGGACGAGCGACGCCGTCTCGCGGCGAGGGCTTGTCTGCTGTGGTGAACGGTGTTGCGCTGCGCCTGGATACGAGGGTTGCGCTCTGGTCGTCGGTGGTCGCGCTCGTGCTGAGCGCGGGCGCGTGGCTGCTCGTCCTGTTCAGGCTCGGTAGCGCCTCGACCGGGATCATCACGTCAGGGATCGCCCCGATCCTGACGCTGGTCGGGCTCATCGCTCTGATGCGCTCCCGCGGATGGATGATGCCGCTCCGCGCCCTCATGGCGCTCTTCGTGCTCTCATGCGCACTGGTTCTTGCCGTCCTCGCGCAACTGTCGTGGGCGCAGGGCTTCATCCTCGCGGATGCGAACCACGCGCTCTCTGGGATCTCCGCTGTGTGGGTGCCCCTCTTCATCGCTGGGTGGGTCTGCGGCGGCCTTGGACTCGCAGTTCTCTTTGACGGAATCCTGGGTCACACTCGCACGCCCTGGTTCGGTCGCCTCTCCATCGCTCTTGTTGCGGGCGCGTTGATTGCACCTGTACTCGGGGCGGGGCTACTCAATCCAATGATGTCGAGCATCGTCGCCGCCGGCGTTGCTGTGCTGGCACTCGGCACCCTCGGACGACGGGACACCGTCCCGGCGCGCACGCCGGCGGCTCCAGCACGTTCCCATGACTCGCTTCACGCAGCGCAGTGGCTGGGCTGGCTCAGCGCCGTCGGCGGACTCGTCGGTGTGGCCTACGCGTTCACCGGAACTGTCTGGTCTTCTGCGGCGACAGACGGCACAGTGGCCATGGGGCAGGGCATCACGATTTCGCTGACTGCAAGCATTCCCTTGATTGCCGCGGTAGGTATCGGCGCTTCGAAGCGTCGAGGGCTCATCGTCGTGTGGGGTCCGCTCTGCCTCGCGGTCCTCGCTGTCGTTGCGGTCACCATCGCGTATACCGCCGCTCCCGAGTGGGAAGATATGGGGCCGTGGATGATGGCGTCGGCAGCGCTGGGTGGTGGTGGCCTCGCCTGGTGGCTCACGCCGCGTCTGCGTGGATCGTTCGGTTTCCGCCTCGCCGCGGGAATCGCTATTGGAACTGCCTATGCAGCACTCCTCGGCATTATGGCGGCCCCCGCTTTCGCGTTCGTCGTTCCGATCCTTGGTGTGATCGTGGCTCTTCGCGCTTGGCGTGGCGGCCGAGCCGCACAATCCCACGCTGCCCGCGAGGCGCCAGTGAGCCCGGTGTCGGCATGATGCGTGGACTCCGCGTCGCTATCGCCCTTATGACGCTGGCGATGCTGACGGGATGCGCGGCGTTCGGCCAGACGCCGTCACCCACGACCACCTACACGGACGCCTCAGGCAACACCACGGTTGTCGAGTGGGCGGACTACCCCGCGCATGCCGGTCAAGACGGAGACGCGCTCATCAGCTACCCAGATCAGGCGGAACTGCCGCCGCTGGCAACAGATCTCATCAACGAAGTCGCCGACGCGGTCAGCGACGCATCAGGTATCGACCTCGTCCCGACCACACCTGAAACGACCTGGTTCTCGGACAGCAACTGGCACGAACAGGTGGGGAACGGATACGGTGGCGAGTCTCTGTTGATCACAGTCAACTGTTGCGAGTTCACCTCGGACACGGCGCCGGACCGGACGAAATGGTCGGCGATTCTGGCAGAAGCCAGTCGTGCCGCCGAGGCGTCCGGTTTTGGTACATTCATCATCGATGATCAGATGGAACGTTGCGGGGAGAACGCCGACGATTGTTGGATTTTATCTGCCACCGCCACAGACGGGCCCCAATGGGTATCGCTGTCCATACAGGACGCCGCGCTGGACCCGACCGGCGACGCCGAGCAGGATGCCGAGAAGTTCGGCTGGCCGACGGCAACGATCTCTCTAGGTTACGGCGCCTCAGTGGTCCAAGCGGGGAAGCAGGAGGAGTTCGAGCTCGCCATGCACGACTTCATCGGACTGGATCGTCCGGACACGACGACCTCGGATTAACTGAGACGCGAATCGACTGGCCGAAGTGTCTCGTAACCTCGGTGTCTCGTATCCCATGGGTTTCAAGACACCTTGGGAATTTTCGGCGGTCTGGTTCAGACTGTGTGAATGGAGTACGGCGGAGTAGTTCCCACGGATGCCCCCGACCCGAGCATTGAGTCCGAGGCGCGGTTGCGGAGCCTTGACTTTCCGGTGTTCCAACTCAAACCGCAGCCGTCGCTGACGCGCGCACCGATCGCCGGTTTCGCGGAGAGCTATGGCGCAGCCGGTCTGGAGGAGCTTTCCGTATCTTTCACTTATACGTTGTGGAAGTATCCCGACGACCATTCCGATCCACGCAACGAGATCGAGATGGACGAGCGAGCACGTCGGTCCATCGATGAAGAGCCCCCGTGGGGCCGTGCGGCATGGCTGATCGAGCAAGCACAGATCTTCCGTTACCCGATGCTCTGGGAAGCGGTCTGCACCGCCTGGCTTGCTTCGCCGGATCGTGAGCGGCACTCACTTCCGCAGCAGCTCGTTGACCATACCAACCACGTTCTGCGCAACAGCTTCCGTGAAGAGCTTGGCCTTCCCGCCGGGTTCAGCACACGCAATGATTGGAACGCCACGGTCACCGCCGTGACGGAGGCCTCCGTCAACGTCGACGGTCGCGACCGTCCCGCCGTGCAGATCGACACCGATCCCTTTGTCTACGCTGTCGGGTTCCGCATCGATGAACATGTCGTTTGCACGAGCGTTCTTCCGCGTGAGAGCCTGCCGTGCCTTGACCTGTCCCTGACAACCTACGAGTAGACGGCCGACAGCCACGTCGAACGCGGATCAGAACGGCGTCGTCGGGTCGCCCCGGTCTTAGTCGAGTGTCTCGTAACCGCGGTGTCGCATAACCCATGGGATACGAGACAGTCGCCCCAATCCCGCGGCGATCGAGTTGTTCAAACACTGCTACGAAGCCAAATCAGCGGCGAAAGATCTGCTGCTCGAGGCCGTCGAACGCAACGCTGACGACCTGCGTTCATCGCTCCGGATGCTCGAGGCCGGCACCTCCGCCGGCGAAAGGCCGGCGCCTAGCTGGCGGTGGTGGCAGCGGCGCGTTTAAGCCCCGCCTGAGCTCCGGTCGGTCATTGGTTGAGCCTGTCGACGTCCGCGATGATGTCGAGGCGTGTGAGCAGCAGTTCGCCAGCGTTGGCCATGTTCGAAATCGCAGCGATTGTGACGAATACCGCGATAAGGACGAATGCCGCGATTGCGGGGAGTGCGTATCGACGCTTGACGGTGAGAATGAGGGCGGTGACTGCGCTGAGGATTGCGATGGTCTGACCAGCCACCGTGGCAAAAGCCATTCGAAGCGCGCCATCCACGGTAAGCGCGTCGTAACTGTTCAGCGCGATGCTGAGCGCAACGGGGATCAAGATAATCCCCACGATGAGAATGGCGGCGCGACTGACGCGCCAAGACCTCTTCGCTCCGAGAGGCTGCTTCGTCAGCGCTTGCGCGGTCATGACTCGACGATACCGGCAGGTACTCCGGTCCGCTACAGGATTGCGCCCCTCCACCGATCCTCAGGTGAGATGGGTGTCTCGTAACCTCGGTGTCTCACAACCCATGCGGTATTCACGCTCAGGCAACGGCGGTGAGACGTCTCGGATCCGTAGGGATAAGAGACAGCTTCAATGCGCCCGTTTGACACTTGGTCGGATATTTCTTTGGCGGGGCCCGGCGGGAATCGAGGGCCCAACGATTAGGTCGGTGGCGAAGCAGCCTAAGTGTGTCTCGTGAACAACCCTCAAAGGAGGCAACGCGGCTCCTGGAAACGTGTGTTTGGCTCGACATTTGGAGGCTTTCCTCCGTCAAAATTGACACTCTAACTACTTAGAGAGACAATATAGTCATGAGCGCGACAATTCAAGACGGTTTTCAACCGCCAGGCGGTGAGTGGCCGAGCGATTGGCTGCGGGCGACACTTGGACTTTTCGTGTTGCGCGCGCTGGAAGCAGGCCCGTCTTATGGTTACGCGATCATTGGGCAACTTGAGCAGCATGGTCTCGGCACGATCAAAGGCGGCACACTTTACCCGTTGCTCACCCGATACGAAACGGCAGGGATGGTCGTCACGGAATGGCGTCCGGGCGAAGCTGGCCCGGGTCGAAAGTACTTTGCTCTAACCAAGCTCGGTGGCACTGAACTTGAGCGGCTGCGCCACGAGTGGACGCGCTTCACCGAAATAAGTAACAACTACCTGGGAGCCACACGTCCCCGCAAGGAGAGCATCGCATGACTACCATTACTGCAGACAAGAAATGGTTCGATGAGTTCATTGTGGAGCTTCGTTTGCGCGATGTGCTCGGAAGTTCGATTGGCGACGCGGTAGCGAGTGCCCGTGAACTTCTCGCGGACTCAGGTCAGAGCGCAACGGAAGCGTTCGGCCCTGCGCGGGTCTACGCCGCTTCACTCGAGCTACCTCGAGAGCCAGGAAGAGGCTGGGCGTCTAGGGGGCTCTGGCCATCGCTACTCGGACTCGCTGCCTTCTTGCTGTTCATTCAAGCAGGGACTGCTTGGGCGCAAGGTGAAGCCATTCTGATCTCTCCCGCTCAGCTAGCCCTCATGGCCGCTCCGGTGCTCTTAATCTCCTTCTTGCCGCTTTACTTTCGGGCCGCGATCCGGCGGCTATGGCTGCTCGTTCTCCTGGTCTTTACCGGTGGAGTACTCGGGTTTCTCGCGGCTGCCGTGGCACCGGCGACACCATCCGAAGCTTGGCTCGCCTTCGACCCGCTCCCCTGGCTCATGGGCAGCGGGGCGGCAATGATCCTCTTGTCGACCTTGAACACGATTCGAACGCTTCGACGCGGCACAATCGATGACATCACAGACCCTATGGCCGCGCTACCAACAGGTCCCGCGCACGGTCTGCGAGTGTTCGTGATGGTAACCAACTGGCTCTTCCCCATCTCCGCGATCATCATGGGCCTGGTGATTCTTCTCCTCACAAGGTGAACGCGTCGACCTGGTTGGTGTCTCATAACCTCGGTGTCTCAGAACCCATGGGACACGAGACATGTCGGTGCGCGTGTTTGGAGCGCTCGTGCACTCGTCGAGAGCGCACCCTGCGTAGACGCTCTGGACGTCGGCGTGGGGGAATGGCATCGTGGACGGATGCGAACGTCTGAACGCGGAATTAAGATTGCCTGGGGCGGATTGATCTTCGCAAGCATCTTTGCCATTGTCTGTTTGGTGTTGCTCCTTCTCGGCGCAGTCGGGGGTGGTGTCTGGTTCACCTTCGCTGCCATGGTCTTGCTCGCTTTGTCTCACGCGACCACCCTCCTTCGGGATCGTCGTCAGCGACTGCGCGACTGACTGCCGCTTCGAGCACGCATGTCGTACTGATCACTCTCGTTGGTGGTCATCGTTCCCCGCTTCTTCGAGCAGATCCCGATAGATCCGCCAGTACGTGAGCGGAACCGACATGTATCGTGCTGCCATGGACGAAATGACGGACGCGACCTTGGTACCCAGTCCGGAATCGGTTATCGCGTTGATCGAACTGGTAACAACGTTGGGGTGGCCGGACAGGGATGCTGATCAGGGCAGCTACTTTCGTCAGCTGGGCTTCCATCAGGGAGAAGGGCAAGAAGGCTTTCACCGGGGATACGGGGGTGAGCTCGTCAGTACTGGCATGCCCGTCCTTCATGCCTCTTGGGCGTCACACAAAGGTGAGCTGTTTTCGACAAATTTCTTCCTGTACGAGGGAATCAATAGCCAGGACAAGAGTGCGGCCCTCGGATACCGCTCCATCTTCTCCCGGCTTCAATCCGTGTATGGTCCACCCGCCGACGTCACTGCCAGCGAATTCGACGACGCATCTTCGGTCTGGGAAATCAACGGGACCACGATCGAGATGTATTGCTTCACTCGGCCCTCGCCTGTGCTGCAGCTCGGATTCAGCCATAAATCGCGGAACGCGGCCTTCGAAGCAAGTCTGACGAGTTGGAACCTTCCCCTGCCCGGTGCCCGGGACCGCTCATAACCCATGGGATGCGAGACACTGGCTGTGATTCGGCTGACGTCACGGTCCATGCGTCGGCGAGGACTCCAGCGAAATCCTCGTCGTATGAACCCGCGGACCACGCCGTGGCGCTACGACAGACCTCGGGCGTAACTCCTTCTGGCCGCCTGGCTGCGCATTCAGACTGCCTATGCTGGCAACGTAACAGTGTGGCTTCTGAGCGAGAATGTTTCAGTTAGTCACTGACATGTCAGACATCGTGGGGTAGTCGGTGTAGCCGACGGCGGGGTCTTTAGCGCTGTCCGGGTAGAACGTCGAGGGAATCGGCGTGTTCAGAGCAGCGCCCACGGCGATACGCTCTGCGAGGTCTGGAGTGGCGATGTAGTCACGGCCGAATGCCACCGCGTCAGCACTCCCGCTCTCGATGTGGCGCGCGCCATCGTCGGCGGTCATCTCCTCGTTAGTGATCACCGGCCCGTCGAACAGTCGGCGAAGATCACCCACGAGGCTGTCCGAGCCTTCGGTCTCGCGGACGAACAGGAAGGCGATCCGGCGCTTTCCCAGTTCCTCAGCGACGTAACCGAACAGAGCACGGGGATCGCTGTCACCCATATCGTGCTCTTCACCGCGCGGACGCAAATGCACACCCACGCGATCCGGCCCCCAGACCTCCTTCACAGCATCGGTGATCTCCAGCAGGAACCGGGCGCGGTTCTCGACCGTGCCTCCGTACCTGTCGGAGCGGTGGTTCGTGCTGTCCTGCAGAAACTGGTCGATCAAATACCCGTTGGCCGCGTGGATCTCCACACCGTCGAAGCCGGCGCGCTTAGCGTTGTCCGCCCCGCGGCGGAAATCCTCAACGATGCCGGGGATCTCTCTGAGCTCAAGTGCGCGAGGCTGAGTGTATGCCCGCTTGGGACGCAAGCGACTAACCCGTCCCGCCGCGGCAACAGCGCTAGGAGCAACGGGGAGTTCGCCGCCTAGGAGTTCCGGATCAGAGATCCGCCCAACGTGCCACAGCTGGAGGACTATGCGCCCACCGGCCGCATGCACCGCCTGCGTGACCTTCTGCCACCCGGCGACCTGCTCGTCGTTCCAGATACCCGGCGTGCCGTAGTAGCCGACTGCCTGCGGGCTGACGGAGGTCGCTTCACTGATAATCAGACCCGCTCCGGCTCGCTGCGTGTAGTACTCGGCCGTGAGGTCGTCGGGGACACGCTGGTCACCGGCCCGCGCCCGGGTCAGGGGTGCCATTACGATCCGGTTAGGGATCGTAATGGAGCCAAGATCGAGCGGACTCATCAGTAGGGACACGCGGGTACTCCTTCACTCACGGCATGCATCAGACAGCACAGGACACTCTCAACCCGATCAGCAGACGACTCACGGCGAGCACCCCCAGAACCCAACCGGAAGAGGGGCGCGCGTATTCCACCAACGGGGTCAAGATCACAGCCTCAGGCCGCAGTCCGCCGGTGGATCTCCGCCGCGCATGACCACGAACGAAGCGCCTAGAAGCGCCAGCCAAACCAGCAGACCGAAAACCCCAAAGGCAACCCCGATCCCGCTCTCCGACTCATCCCAGTAGATCCTCTTGAAGAAGCCACCTGACCAACCGAGGCCGGTCAGATTTAACCACCCTGCGCCGAACACCCCGCCTACCGTCGCCACGGCCCATAGCAGGATCCCGGTTATCTGACGCATGCAGCAGAGATGATCTGATCAGCGGCATCGTTGTGCGGCCGCGGATTTCGGAGCGAAGGGCCACCACATCTTGGTAAGCGTGGGCGATGGCTCTCGTGATTGAAGGCAAATTCCGGGCAGCCTGCTCGCAATCCAAACGATCGTCCCGGCGATGGTGACGGCAGCGACTAGTCCGGCAATGTGGCCGACAAGCGAGCCGATACCGCGTTCTGGGAGAAGGAATCCATAGGGCACCCAGCCATCTGTCACACCGCGAACAAGAACAACCGCGAGCCACACAGTCGGATACGGCAAGAGCAACCAGAGCCAGCGCCAACTCAGACGCGGACGATCGCCGATCAGTAACCAGTCGAGTACGACCAGAACGGGGAAGAAGCTATGAAGGGCGATGCTCACCCATGGTTGGTGCCGACCCGGTTCCCGGCACGAGCAGGTTGTAGATCACTGCGACCACTATCAAGTATGAGACCGCGAGTGCCCGCAACACCGTGAGCATGAGCGGCGCACGCCTGCCTGTGAGTGCGAAGGCTCCGGTCGAGATCAGGACGATGATGGCGATCAGACTGGTTTGATTCGTGAAGTATCCGAAGTAGTCAAACGGATTCCCGTCTCCGACAGCGATGCGAAGAACGTAGGCGTAAATCAGGATCGCCATCACGATGCTTCCGACCGCGAGCCGCCCGACGGCCACACCAGACGCTCTTAGGCGCGGGGTTGCAATGGAGTTCACGACTGAGAGCCTACGAGACGGATAACCACTATTCGCAGGCGAGAAGCCGTCCCCACCTGGCATTCGACGACCTGCGAGGATGGTCGCATGATCGAGTTCGACGACGCGGGCGTGACCGTAGGCGATGTGACGCTCTTGGCCCCTGTCTCGGTGACGGCGCAGCGGGGGGAAGCGTTGATTGTGCGGGGTCGGAACGGGACGGGTAAGTCGACGCTGCTGCGCGTGCTCGCTGGCGTCCGGAAGCCGTCGCGCGGGACGGTGCGGATTGGCGGCGCTGGTGTAAACGACCGTGACCGTGGATTCCGGCGACGGGTCGCCGTGATGATCGGTCTGCCGCCGATGGCTCCGGACCTTACGGTGTTGGATCATGTCCTGCTTGTAGCGGCAACGTGGATGGACGACTCAGCCCAGGCCGCCAATCTCGCTCGCGACGTGCTCACGGAACTGGGGCTGGATGCGCTGGGTGAGCGATTCCCGCATGAGCTGTCTTCGGGGCAGACCCAGTTGTTCGGTCTCGCGCTTGTCTTGGCACGCCCCTTTGAGGTGCTAATCCTCGATGAGCCGGAGCAGCGGTTGGACACCGAGCACGTCGAATCTGTCATCCGCGTGCTGCGTGCTCGGCGCGATAACGGTGCGACGCTTGTGGTGGCCACTCACAGTCCGCTTCTCGCTGACGGGTTGGCAGATCGAACGCTCCGGTTGGATGCGTCGGCATGAGTACCCGGACCGGAGCAGCGTTCACGATCTGGCGCGCACGCAACGTCCGTACGCTCGGTGACCGCAGCTTCGTGGTCTACATGGCGTTCATGGTCGCACTGGTCACGGTGATACCACTGGTGCGTGCGGTGTGGCTGAGTGCAATCAGTGCGGAAGGGGTAGCCCTGTTCGCGGCACCTGCTGCGCCGGGAGTGACGGTGTTTATTGTCGCGGGCCTGTGGGCGGGTGGTTTGCTGTTGGGCCGTGATCGTGGCCCCGCGATGCTCCCACCGTTTCTGAATTACGCTCTCGCCGCCAGCGACCTGCCCCGATCTGACACGTTCCGCGGCCCGCTGCTGCGCGCTGGCGCACTCGTGACCGCGTTGACCATGATCGTCGCCGGATTGGTGGCGGGAAGTCTGACCAGCCAGGGGCTCGTTAGTCCGCTCAGTGTCGTGGCATTCACCTTGGTTGGTGCAATGGTCGGGACCATCGCGACCGTGGCCTGGCTGGCAGGTCAAGCGTTCCCGCGCCCCGCAGTTCCGGTCGCCCTCGGCCTGATCGTGGCTGGAGCGCTCAGTGCGGTCGTCCCGGCCGCGCAACCGTTCACCCCCTGGGGCTGGGTCGGGATTGCCTACCCCGGCAACGCTGCGCCGCATGTCCTGCCCGCATTGTTAGCCGTGACCGCCGCGTGCGTGGCCTCAGTGCCGGCGCTGATGAACAGGCTCGGCCTTATGGAGCTGTCGGCGCAGGCTGCGCGCTGGGATGCGGCGACTGTCCATGCCGCGGGCATGGACTTCAGCACCGCTGCCTCTCTGTACCAGGTAAGGCCGCACCTCGGTCGCGGCATCCGCGCCGTCCGAGCAATGCGCCGGTTATCGGGGACGTTCTTGATCCGTGACGTAATCGGGGCGGCTCGGACGCCGGGCCGGTTCATCGTTGCTGTCCTCGCTCTCGCGGGCGCAGGAGTGCTCATTACATTTGCGTTCGCACCGGCTACTCCCGGCTGGCTGCTGGGAGCTGCCGCTGGCCTGGTCATCTTCGCAGCCCTTGGCCCCCTCACCGACGGAATTCGGCATGCCGCAAGCGTTGCCTCAGACTTCCCTCTGTATGGGATCAGCGACGAACGCCTGCTCGCTAATCACTTGATCTTTCCGCTGGCCGTCATCGTTCTCGTGCTGCTCACGGCAGTCGCCATATGCTCTGCCGTCGCCGGCATCGGCCCGATCACACCGATCCTCAGCTCGCTCGCAGTCGGGATACTCGCACTCTTCGCCCGAGTCAGCAACGCACTCAAAGGCCCGCTCCCGCCCGCCCTGCTCACGCCGATTCCGACGCCGATGGGGGACCTAGGCGCGGCAATCCGAATGACTTGGGCCGTGGATAGCCTGCTAATCGCGGGACTGGCCGGTGCAGCGGCGGCACTTGTGCTCCATACTCCCACCTTGCTCATCGGGGTGGCCGCTCCCCTCGCTGGTGTGGTCATCAGTCGCTGGCGCTGCAGGGGGTAAGTGGACCCTTGTCTCGTAACCTCGGTGTCTCAGAACCTATGCGTTTCGAGAAGCCGATTGCGGTTCGGGTGGCGTCAGTGCTCAGATGGCGTGTATGAGACGTCTCACATCGCTAGGGTTCTGAGACACTTTCGTCAGGTCGTGTATCCGCGCTCGTGCTTCGTCGGCACGGGCCGAGGGAAAAGGCCACATCCCCTGGAAACGGCCTTGCTACTCTCGAGAATATGATCTTGTTCGGCGGAGTCGCGGCACTAGTCGGAGTCATGCTGTTCCACGTGGCACTGGGAATGACGTTGCATGCGAACCCGACGACCAGAATCCCGTTCAATCGAAACGCTGCGATCATCCCGGGTGGATCAGTTGCGATGCGCGTTATCGGTGCGGGTCTTATCGTTCTCGGAGTGGTTCTACTCAGCACGAGTGCCTGGTATTGGCCTTTCATCGTCGTCTTGGTCGGCCCAGTCACGGCGGTGACAGTCGTCACCATTCACAACCGGAAAGTCACGAACCAGCTGGCCGAACACAAGGCCAGCGCTCAGTAAAGGTGCAGCCTTGGCTGGTCCCGCACCGAATGCGTCAGCGTCGGGCAGCGTGCCTCTTGCGCTGACTAGGGAGTAAACCGAGGAGCACTGGGACGAGGATTCCGAGTGCGCAGACGATAGATACAGCTGCTGTGCTCATGCACTCGATTGTTGCATCGAGGACACCACCGCCAGGTAGCCGTCAAAGGTGCCTTCGGACGTGTCTCGTAACCTCGGTGTCGCTTAACCCATAGGTTTCGAGACCGTCGTGACGCGGATTTGGCGCGACTAAGCTCGCGTCATGGATTCCTTCGAGGTCGTGGTCGATGGCGAGTTGTTCCGTATCAGCAAGAGGCGCGAATCCAGTGCCACCGTCAGCTACGACTTCAGCTGGTTGAACGGACCGGCCAACGGAACTTACGGCTTCAGCGTCGGTCTCGCTGCCAATCGCTCCGTGGAGACCGAGGCATGCAATGCATCGGAGTTACCCAGAGAACGACTGATCGCGGCGGTGCAGGGCTTTGTGGACTCGTTCTACGAAGACAGTGGAATAGGTCAAGAAGATTTCCCCGATCATGTCCCAGCACGGAGACGTTGAGACATAGCCCTCCTCCGAGAGCGGTGTCTCGCATCCCATGGGTTGCGAGACAGAGGAGCTAGGTAACTCCGGGGATCCGCGGGGCTCCCGGCCAGTGGGCGTGCATTGGCCTGAATGGCATGCACACCCGCCGTCAGCAGCAATTCTCCGAGCACGCTGGCGAACGTCGCACGAGGGTGTCTATGACTGCGCTGACGTCTTGTCTCGGACACAGCACGCAGCGAGCCCGATCCGCAATGCAGTGCTGTTGCGTTCGACGTACGGCTAACGGGACGGGCCAAACGCAAGCAAATGACTACCCGGCATCAATCGACTCGTGGAGTCGCAGAAGCATGGTCAGTGACCCGCCCACCTCGTCCACCTTCCGGAAGCCCACGCGCTCGTACAGGTGCCTCGCGTAGTTGTCCGGCTCCACGCTCAGGCTTAACGCCGTCAGCCCTTGCTCGCGTGCGGCATCAATTAGCGCGTCGAGCAAGCGGAATCCGATCCCGCGTCCCCGCCAGGCCCGCACGACACCCATCGATAGCTCGGGTGTGGCGGCGTCCACGAAGCCGTAGCCACGGTCACTCTCGGACAACAATCGAACCCAGGCGGCTCCTATGGGCTGCTGTTCGTCCAGCGCGATGACACCAAGATCATCCGGGCGTTGCCAGCCCGTGATGTAGTGCGCGAGCTCCGGCTGGCTCAGAACCTCTGCGACGCTGCCGTTCGGCCCGTCAGGTCGCCAGAAGGCCGCTGCAACGAGTATCTCGGCGAGAAAGGGGCCATCCGAAGCATCAGCACGGCGAATGATTAGAGACACCACACCATTGTGGCTGCTCACCGATCCATTGCGGACACCCCGAGCGGTCCCGCAAGGGTTCCGGTCAACGGAACGGTTTGTCTGGTCGGCTTGGGACCTGTGCAAATTTGCGGCCCTCTTCGGGGATGCGGGATGGCAGCACGTGGCGGGCTCGCGCGAGAGCGGCGCCCAGTACTTGGCATCGTTCTCGGGCGGTGCCAATGCCGGCATCTTCTCGGACCGGGCGTCGAAGGCCCAGCGCTATGTCATCCTCTCTCATTGCGAACGACTAGCGGTGCGATACTCCGATGCGGTCAGTCCAAGCACCGCGCGGAAGTCGTTTGCGAGGTGCGCCTGATCGGCGTAGCCGAGCTCGGCGGCGACATTCGCGAGCGACGCGTCGGCGTCATCGCGCATGCGCTGCGCCGCCTCCTGCAGTCGTCGGCGGCGAATGACAGCGGCCGGCGATACTCCCACGGTCCGGTGGGCGAGCCGCTGGAGGGTGCGTACTGAGACGTGCAGCCGCTCGGCCGCGTCTTCCACGCGCAGCATGGCGGCATCCGTTAGGAGCAGATCTGCCATCTCGTTCGCAAGGCGGGATTCGTGGGTCGGCGGTCCCACCCGATCGACGAGCCAGGCCGCCATAGCGGCGACCGCGGCGTCGGCGTCGGGCATCGCGGCTACGACGAGGCAGTGAACCTCGGGCGCATCGAGCGTCGTGAACGTGTCGACGAGCGTGCTGGGCGTGTCATAGAGCCGCGCGAATGCCGCTGGTCGCAGCAGGGCACCCACAGCCCACCCGCTTCCGCGGAGAACGCGTTCCGACACCCGCGTGGTGGCGCCCCACAGCGTCACACCGGTCGGCTCGACGACCAGATTCGCGGCGGGGTACGAGAGGATCGGCTGGCGCGACTCGACTCCTGCGGGCAGGTTCCACTGCGGGATCCAGAACCACGCCACGAGATCGGATGCCGCATCCGGTGGCGGCATCCGCGTGAACCGTGGAAGTCGATCCCGGTACAGCACCCCGCGGGTCGGGTCGGTCACGCACTCCAGTGTAGAACGTGGGGCCGACATCGCGCGGGTTGTCGCGAATCTCCAAGCCGCAGGCGCCCTTCACCCCACACGATGGGGTCATGACAACGACCAACCGCACCGGGGTGACCGGTGCCCACACCATTGACGGCCGCCCAAATGTCGCGACGACGCTCACCCCGTTCCTCGCGATCGCCGGGGCAAAGGTGGCTCTGGACTTCTACCGTGACGTCTTCGGAGCTCGGGTGACTGATATTACCGAGTTCGACGGGCTCGTCGTGCACGCCGGCCTCGACTTCGGACTGGGGCTGCTGCAGATCGGAGAGCCGAGTCCGGCCTACGGGACCGTGCGCGCGCCGGAGGGTGATGAGAACTGCTACTCGATCGGGATCTACGTTTCCGACGTCGACGCAGTCACCGCCCGCGCTGTGGCGGCCGGTGCCGCTGTGCGCGAGGAGCCGTCGACGTTCGTGTCGGGCGATCGGTTCGCCAGCATCCGAGATCCGTTCGGCGTCCGCTGGTCGGTGATGACACGCGTCGAGGACCTCTCCGAAGAGGAGAGTGCCGCGCACATCGCCGAGTGGGCGGCGTCGGTCGCCGCGGAGTGACGCGGGCGAGTCGACCGGCTTGTATGTGTTGAAGCTCTGGAAAGGAGACAACATGAACCCTTGGGCGATCGAAGCAGATGCGATCACCAAGACCTACCCGCGCGGGATCCGGGCCGTTGACGGCGTGACACTGCGGGTGCGCCCCGGCGAGGTCTACGGTCTGGTCGGACCGAACGGCGCGGGAAAGACGACGCTCCTGCGGATGCTCACCGGGCTAGTATCCCCCACAAGCGGGAGCTTCCGAGTCCACGGCAGCACACTCGGTTCGCTCATCGAAGGACCGGCGTTTTACCCGTCGATGTCGGGGCACAGCAACCTCACCCTGCTCTGCGAGTACTGGGGGATGCCGCGCTCCGATGCCGACCATGCACTCGACCGGGTCGGGCTGAACACGTCGGATCGGCACCGCCCCTACCGGCAGTACTCGCTCGGCATGAAGCAGCGGCTCGGCGTCGCGGCCACACTGCTGGGTGACCCCCGCATCGTCGTGCTCGACGAGCCGACCAATGGCCTGGATCCGGAGTCGATCGTGGGTATGCGTCAGATCGTGCAGGAGTTGCGTGCAGACGGATGCGCGGTGATGCTGTCTAGCCACCTGCTCAGCGAGGTCGAGCTCGTCGCTGATCGGGTCGGTGTGCTTGCGGAGGGCCGACTGATCGCGGAGGGAGATGTGGACGACTTGAGGCGTCGACTTTCCGGGGGACGCTGGGTCAAGGTCGAGGTGGACTCACCCGACCGCGCTGTGGCCGTCGCCGAAGAGCTCGGGCTGACCTCATCCGAGGAGACGGCGATGCGCATCCAGGTTCGGCTCGACGACCGGGTCGAGCCCCACCTACTGAACAAGGCGTTGGTCGCCGCGGGTGTGGAGGTCAGTGCGCTCGTCGAGGTTCGGGAGTCGCTGGAGACAGCGTTCCTCGGACTCATCTCCGAACCGACCCGGGGCGAACTCGCTGAACAGGCTGGGCCCGACGCCCGCATCCAGACTCAGACCCAGTCCGCGAGGAGTCGGTCATGACCACAGGGCCTGTCACGCTCGTCGCAGTACCCCCGCGAGCGCCCCACTTCGGCAGCGCGCTTCGCGGTGAAGTCGTACTCACCGGGCGCCGCGTGGCGGTGTGGGTGTCGCTGGGCGTGTGGGCGGCATGCATTGTGGTGTTCGCCTACCTGGCGAGCTACCTCACCACGGTGGGTGCCGAGTGGTATACCGCCCAGCAACAGGAGCAGATCCTGCAGACGATGCTTCCGCGGGGTACCGCCTACTACCCGCTGGCATCTTTGCCGCTGTATGGTGCGCCCCAGTTCGCGATTCTCGGCGCGGTCCTGGGCGCTTCGGACTACGCACGTGGCACGATCCGCACGATCGTGTCCCGATTCCCGCGCCGTGCATCGCTTCTGGTGGCGCGACTGGTCAACGTGGCGCTCATCGCGGCGCTGGCCGCGGCCGTGACGTTGCTGACCAGCGTGCTCAGCAGCGTCGGAGTCGCCGTCGTCGCCGATCGCGGCATGGAGTTTCCGCCCGTCGGCGATCTCATCGTCGCGTTGCTTATGGTCTGGCTCACAGCCACCGCGTTCATCGCGCTGGGCTTCGCGATCGGCAGTCTCACCCGAAGCGTTCTGGCAGCCGTGGCGATCGCGGTCGGTTGGGTGCTGGGCGTGGAATCCCTGGCGATCGGCCTACTCGCGCCGGTCGTGCCTTTCTTGGAAACCGTGCAAGGGCTGTTGCCGGTCGGGGCAACGTCATCGCTGGCCGCCGGTCTCGTTCCGGACGGACAAATGGTCGCGGGCGTCACGGCGGTGACCACGCCAGGCGCCGCCATCGCGGTGCTCATCGGCTGGACCGTGATCGCCGGCGCCACCAGCTGGATCCTTTTCGCGCGCCGCGACCTCGGCTGACGTGTCATGTTCCGCCGGATCCCATAATGGCCCCGCATGCCGGGGGACTATCCCCGGCCAAGAGGATGGCTGACCCGGTGTCGTCGGGGAACGCGGGCGTCGAAGCGATCGGCGATTTGACGCCGCCGTTGACCTTGAGAGGAGGCTCACAATGGTAATTTCGCCGATCATCCTGCGTGGCTGTCATACATCGCCTCCCCATTCGCTCTGGCGCTGGTCGTCGTGGCCGCCACACTCAACGACTGAACGGACGATTGATGAGCATTGCATTCCTGCTGACCACGCTCGTGGTGGTCGCCACCCCCGGCACCGGTGCCGTGTACTCCATCGCCGCAGGCCTCTCCCGCGGCACCAAGGCCGGCATCGTCGCCGCGTTCGGCTGCACCCTCGGTGTCATCCCGCACATGGTCGCCGCAATCACCGGGCTCGCCACGATCCTGAACGCTTCCGCGATCGCGTTCCAAACCATCAAATGGCTCGGTGTGGCCTACCTGCTCTACCTGGCCTGGCAGACCCTTCGCGACAAGTCAATGATCGACGTCGACGCCTCCACCACTCCGGTATCGTTCTGGCGGGTCATCCGCACCGCGGTGCTCATCAACCTCCTCAACCCCAAACTGACGATCTTCTTCTTCGCATTCCTGCCCCAGTTCGTCCCCGCGCGCGCGGCCAACGGCACCTGGCACATGGTGTGGCTCAGCCTCGTATTCATGACCCTGACGTTCATCGTGTTCGCCCTGTACGGGGTGTTCGCGGCCACGATGCGCACCCACGTCATCACCCGTCCGAAGGTCATGGCGTGGTTGCGCCGCACCTTCGCCGCAACCTACGTCCTGCTCGCTGGCCGCCTCGCCCTCGAAACCCGATAGCCCGCCACGATCCAGCTACGGCCCGAAGCCGCTCGACGAATCCCCCCGGCTCGCCGTCACCACCACGGCGGCACCATTTCTCGAACGGGCATCCGCCCTGCTCGCGCAACGTCGGCCTCGTTCGGACTCCCCTCCCCGACGGCCGTACTGACAGAGTTCTGTCAGTACGGACACGGTCCTGTCATCATCGATGACCGTATGGAATGCTGACTGGGATGGCAGGCGCAGCAGAGGGGTTCGAGTTCACCGTCGTTGGTCCCCAGGTGGAGATCCGTCACCACGGGCGACACGCGGCAACGCTCCGCAACGCTGCCGCGCGAAAGTTCCTCGCCGACGTTGAGCGCCGTGACCCCCAGCAACTGATGGCACGAGTAACCGGGAACTACAAGCACGGCAACGAGCGATCCAATCACCATCGCCCGTAGTCAGCGCGTGCTGCCCACGAAAGGGATGCGAGATGGTCGTCACGCTCGCGATCGGCATCGATCGTCGAATGAGCTCACAGCCTCGGCTATCTCGCATCCATCACGCTCCGCACTTGACCCGTTTTTCATATCTCAGCTTCGCTGCGCAAAGACGATCAGGGACTTTTCCCGACGAGTTCTTCGTGCGGGACGGGACGGTTCGACTTCTTGGTGATGATCACGGAAGCGATCGACCCCAACACGAGAAATATTCCGAGCGCCTGCAGCGGAGTGAAGCTCTCCCCGGCTACTGCCCATCCAAGCGTTATGGCCATTACCGGGCTGAGCAGACCGAGGAATGCAGTGGTGCTCGCGGGAAGCCTG
Organism: Microbacterium wangyouchuni; assembly: GCF_051546305.1. Taxonomy (NCBI): domain Bacteria; kingdom Bacillati; phylum Actinomycetota; class Actinomycetes; order Micrococcales; family Microbacteriaceae; genus Microbacterium; species Microbacterium wangyouchuni. Next base: position 203,424 of record NZ_JBPTMA010000002.1, on the reverse strand, counting down.
GAGATGCCTCGAAACCACATGACATATGCAAATGCAGTACCCACAAGGGAAAGGTAGACGTAACCACCCAGGTTTGACGGCGTTAGCGCGACGTTGGGGAGCCCCTCGGCCAAGACCATGACCCCGAGGAGAGTGAGTCCGCCAGTAACTAGCTGCCAAGCGGTCGTTGTCAACGGTGGCGCGGGCTGCCCCCACCTCTTAGAAAGCACGATCCCTGTGGCCATGGAGAGCGTGCCGCCGAGGGCGGCCAGGACACCAATAACATCAAGGCGAGCTTGAGCTTGGAGCGTAATCATGCCAACTCCGAAAACGCCAATGAGGCCCGCCGTTATGACGCGGGCTGTCAACCGTTCGTGGAGAAGTCTGCTGGCCAGAACCGCGACGACAAGCGGTTGGATACCACCAACGATCGCGGCAACGCCACCAGGCAATCGGTACGCCGCGATGAAGAGCAACGCGAAGAACGCCCCGATATTGAGAACCCCGAGCACCCAGGACTTCCACCACCATGCGCCCCTCGGCAACTCGCGACAGACGGCCAGGAGCAACAGGCCAGCGGGAAGTGCGCGCAGCGTTGCTGCAAGTAGCGGGCGACCCTCGGGCAGAAACATGGTTGTCGTCAGGTAAGTAGTCCCCCACAGGATTGGCGCAAGGGCAGTGGTCAAGACCAGGAAACCTCGATTGCTAAGCACTTAGCTAGTGTAGCTAAGCGCTTAGCAAAAGCCTAGGCTCAACTTATGACAGATCAGGTAGAGCGCATTCTTGAACAGTGGCGAACGGAAAAGCCCGAGCTCGATGCCTCACCGATGGCCGTCATTGGCCGCTTGAGCCGCGCGGCTCTGGCTATCGAATCCCGACTGGCCGACACCTTCGCCCAACACGGCCTAGATGCGTCGTCCTTCGATGTGCTGGCCACGCTGCTGCGCAACGGCGCCCCTTACAGGCTTACCCCGGCAGAACTCGCGCGGGAATCAATGATCTCCACGAGCGCGGTAGCGCAGCGATTGAACAAGCTGGAGGCCCGCGGGCTCGTGGCGCGCGAGGCAAACCCAGACGACGGCCGCGGCACGCTCGTTGCACTTACCGACTCGGGGAAGGAAGTGATCGAGAAGGCGCTGCCGGACCATATTAGAACCGAACGAGCCATCCTGTCGTCGCTGAGCAGACAAGAGCAAACCACCTTGGCACTGCTTCTGAGCCGAATCGGCAATGCATAAGATTCCCACACTGCATCGGTTCGCCCATCCGGCTTGACTCTGCCGTAACGTCAACTGGAATGGTTGTGAATATGACAGAGAAAACAGGACCGATCATCGACCGTTCGATCTACCCCATGCCCATGTTCATCAACCTCGTAGTCAGCGACCTTGCTGCGGCGGAAGCGCTATACGCCCAAGCGGGGTTCGTGACTCTCGCGACGATCCCCGGGCCCGGCGGCATCCCCTCGCTGGTTCACCTGCGACGCGAGAAGTATCAGGACATCTTGATGACACAAGGCGCTCCGGGAGGCGGCACAACGTCGGCGTCATTTGCTGCCGGTGACGTCGACCTAGACAGAGTTGCCGACAGCCTGCGAACGGCGGGTGCTGGGGTCTCCGGTCCGCTCAACACACCCTGGTTCACGACAGATGTGTCTTTCTCTGACGCAGATGGCAACACCGTGACCCTGACCGCGCCACGCGCGGCCGATCAGGCTCAGGCGCAGGTTTGGGCGAGTGATCAGATTTCCGGCGACTTCGACCTTCCCGACGGCTTTTCGTTCGGCTCAACGCCCCGGCAATAGGAGGGAATAGCTGTGCAGGAATGGCCGATCAAGGAAGTGGCCCGGGCAACTGGGCTCACCAGCCGAACCCTTCGACACTATGAGCAGATCGGCTTGCTCCACCCTTCACGGGTGGCGAGCAACGGCTATCGGTTCTACGGCGAAGCAGAGCTGTCTCGGCTGTACAGGATCCTCTCTCTGCGGGCACTCGAATTGCCGCTTGCCACGATCCAAATCGCCCTCGACGACGACAAGTCGCTCGCTGAGACGATCCAATCGCACCTCGCGCTCCTCGAAGAGCGCAGAGAACGAACCAACCAACAGATCACCGTCGTGAGGCAGACATTGAACGCGGTACAGAAAGGCCAACATATGAGCATCGAAGAGGTGTTTGCTGGCGTCGATCAGAGCCAGTACGAAACCGAAGTACGACAGCGCTGGGGCGATGACGCCTGGGAACGCAGTGCGAAGCGCCGCGACCAGATGACGGACGAAGCGCGTCGGGCTGACGATGAACGCAGCTTGGACGTGAACGCTGCGCTTCGCGAGGCGGCCGAGTCGAACGTGGACCCGACGTCGGATGTATTTCAGACTTTGGTCGGAGGCCACTACAAATGGGTCACGGAGTACTGGAACGGGCGAAAGCCCGACAGGGACGCGTACACCGGACTTTCTCACCTCTACGTCACTGACCCACGGTTCGCCGCTACCTACGGCGGTCAGGCCAACGCTGAACTCATCCGCACGGCAATCCAATCCTGGATCGAGACGAACCTCCCGTAGAGCCATCAGGCCCGGGAGCGATGCACCAAGCAGCGCGTCGCGGCAGCACGATCAGGCTGGCAAGAACACACCATCAAAGAAGGCGCCGAGCTCCGATGTGGCTTCCAGCGGCAGCACGGCCGCGACGTACTGGTCGGGCCGCACGACCACCACAACGCCGTCCCGCGCGAGCTCGCGCTCGACGAAGATGTCGGTGTCCGTCCACACGTTGGGTGTGGCGGCGTAGACCTTCTCCCAATCCGTAAGACCCAGCGGTCCCGTCTTCGGTAGGAACAAGTCCGGCGCCTCCAGCAACGCGACATCCTCGAATGCCTCCTGATAGACGACCTTGGCATCGATGACGGCATCCTCATCAGCATCCGCCGAAGTCACCCGAGCGATCATCGGCGAGACCGCCGTTGCCCATTCCCGAAGGCGCACACCGCTCGCATCCGCGAACGCATAAACACGCCAGCGACCATCCGCCCTCGCATGGTGACCAAGATGCACGACGTTGCCGTCACACACCCGCACGACCTCGGCGGATTTGAACCGCTTCCCGATCGGGAACCCCGCCGCGAGCGCCTGATGGGCGGAACCGCCCGTGATCGCCGACGGCGGGTACTGCGTCATGAATCCCGAAGGGAACTCGGCGGTGGCGAGGTAGTAGTTCGCCAGCTCCTGCGGGTCGGAAATCTCCTCGGGTTTGCGTGCCATCAGACTTGACCACTCGCGGTCGAAATCGATCAGCTGCTGCGCAACCGGCTGCCGCTCTGCCGAATACGTCGCCAGGAGCGACTCGGGGCTGCGACCGGTGAGCACCGATCCGAGCTTCCAGCCCAGGTTGAATCCGTCCTGCATCGAAACGTTCATGCCTTGGCCAGCTTTCGCGCTGTGCGTGTGACAGGCATCTCCGGTCAAGAACACACGCGGAGCACGCGTGTCATCCAGAGCATCATCGAAACCGTCCGTGACGCGGTGGCCGACCTCGTAGACACTTGACCAGGCGACCTCCTTCACGTCGAGCGTGTACGGATGCAGAACCTCATTGGCCTTCTCGATGATCTGGTCAATCGGCGTCTGGCGCACCCGGTGGTTGTCGTCGGTCGCGACCGCGCCGAGGTCGACATACACACGGCTGAGATATCCACCCTCGCGGGGAATGTGCAGAATGTTCCCGGCCTTCGCGTTGATCGCGCATTTCGTACGCCAATCGGGGAAATCGGTGTTCACGAGCACATCCATGACTCCCCAGGCATGGGCTGAGAATTCGCCCACATGCTGACGTCCGATCGCCTCACGCACACCGCTTCGCGCCCCGTCGCATCCGACGACGTACTTCGCACGGATCGTGCGTTCCTCACCCGCGCGCTCCCCCGCCGTGTGCCGAATTCGCACCGCGACCGGATACTCACCTTCGCCATCGCGGGAAAGATCGAGGAACTCGATGCCGTAGTCGGGGATGATCCGGCCGGGCGCGAAGGCTGCCGCCTCGGCGAAGTAATCAAGCACGCGTGCTTGGTTGACGATCAGATGCGGGAACTCACTGATCTTCAGTCCATAATCCTCCGTACGCGTGGTGCGGATGATGTTGTCGGGGTTGTCCGGGTCCGGCCCCCAGAAGTTCATATAGGCGATGTTGTATGCCTCGGCAGTGATCCGTTCGGCGAATCCGAAGGCTTGGAAAGTCTCGACGCTGCGCGGCTGGATGCCATCGGCCTGGCCGAGCACGAGACGACCGTCGCGGCGCTCGATGATCCGTGTCGTGACATCGGGAAACTGCGACATCTGCGCAGCCAGCAGCATGCCGGCGGGTCCAGAGCCGACGATCAGCACATCCGTCTCATCCGGCAGGTCGATTGGGCGTTCGACACCCCAGCCCGCAGCCGGGACGACCCGTGGGTTCTCAGAAACGTAACCGTGGTGATGAAACTGCATCTTGATGCTCCTTGGTGACGTCGTTGTCTCGGGCTGGATGCAGAATGCTTGCGGCCCGATCTCAGGATGATATACGATTTCAAATACATCGCACAAGAGCGAGACTCACGACGCAAGGAGGCGCCCACTGTGACGGACTCGATTGCCCGCCCAGGCAAGATCATCGCAATCCACCTCAGCTATGCGTCCCGTGCTGATCAGCGCGGACGGCGCCCAGCCCACCCCTCCTACTTCTTCAAGGTCGCCAGTTCTGTTGCAGCATCCGGCGACACCGTCGAACGCCCCGCCGGCACCGAGCTGCTCGCCTTCGAGGGTGAGATCGCGCTCGTCATCGGCATCCCTGCACGCCGCGTCAGTCTGGAGGATGCCTGGTCGCATGTGGCATCCGTCACCGCCGCCAACGACCTCGGCCTCTACGACCTACGAGCCAACGACAAGGGCTCGAACGTCCGCTCCAAGGGCGGAGACGGCTACACACCTCTCGGCCCGAATCTCATCGATGCCCGCACGATCGATCCATCCGGCATCCGGGTGCGCACCTGGGTCAATGGCGAGCTTCGTCAAGATGACACGTCTGCGGGACTGATCTTCCCGCTCGCGCAGTTCGTCGCCGATCTCTCGCAGCACTTCACGCTCGAGACCGGGGATGTCATCCTCACGGGGACGCCGGCCGGATCGTCCGTAATCGTTCCCGGCGACGTCGTCGAGGTGGAGGTGGATGCCCCGAACGCACCAGGCGCACCGTCATCTGGCCGGCTCGTCACCACCGTCACGCAGGGCTCGGCCGCGTTCGACGAATCGCTCGGGTCGCTCCCTGCTGTCGATGACAAGCAGCGTGCGGATGCCTGGGGAACGGCCCCGACCGAAGATCGTCCGTCTCGTTCAACGACCGGGTTGAGCGTCGAACTCCGCGCGAAGCTCGAAGCCGCTCCCACCGCTGGGCTCTCCGCCCAGCTACGCAAGCGCGGACACCACTCCTGCTTCATCGACGGCGTCGCCGTCAACATCGCCGGCACGAAGATCGTCGGCACCGCGCGAACGCTGCGCTTCATCCCCGCCCGCGAGGATCTATTCGCCAGCCACGGCGGAGGCTACAACGCTCAGAAACGTCTGTTCGACGCTGTCGAAGAGGGCGAGATCATCGTCATCGAGGCGCGCGGGGATGCCACCACCGGCACTCTCGGCGACATCCTCGCCCTGCGCGCCCACGCCCGCGGCGCTGCCGGGGTCGTCACCGACGGCGGTGTGCGCGACTTCGATGAGGTCGCGCGCATCGGTCTGCCCGTGTTCTCGCAGGGCGCCCACCCGTCGGTACTCGGTCGCAAGCATGTGCCGTGGGACCTCGATGTGACCGTCGCCTGCGGCGGTGCCGCCGTCCAGCCGGGAGACATCATCGTCGGAGATGGAGACGGCGTTGTTGTGATCCCTCCGTCACTCGTCGAAGAGGTCGTCGAAGCAACACTGGCCCAGGAACAGGAGGACGCCTGGATCGCCGCACAGGTCGAGGCAGGGCATCCGGTCGATGGGTTGTTTCCGATGAATGCCCAGTGGCGTGCGAAGTACGAGGCGGAACGCGCATGACCAAGACCCTCAGCAAATCGCAACGCGCGTACGACTGGCTCAAGGAGCGCATCGCCGGGCAGACCTACACCCCCGGCTACCGACTCGTGCTCGGCACGATCGCAGGGGAACTCGACATGAGCGTGGTGCCGGTGCGCGAGGCGATCCGGCAACTCGAAGCCGAAGGACTCGTCCACTTCGAGCACAACGTGGGCGCGAGAGTGGCGATGGTCGATGATGCCCAATATCGGCACAGCATGGAGACCCTCAGCATCCTCGAGGGCAGCGCGACAGCGCTTGCGGCGCGGCACCTCACCGCTGATGATCTGAAGCTCGCGCGGGCAATCAATGCACAGATGATCGAAACGCTGGAAAATTTCAATCCTTCCGCGTTCACGCAGCTGAACCAGCGCTTCCACGCGGCGCTCATCGCACCGTGCCCGAACCCGCGCCTGCACGAACTCGTCACGCTGGAGATGTCGCGACTCAATCGCCTGCGCGACTCGACCTTCAGCTTCGTGCCCGGTCGCGCGCACGACTCGGTGCGCGAACACGAGCAGATCGTGGCGCTGATCGAGAACAGTGCACCGATCACAGAGATCGAGCGTGCAGCCCGGCTGCACCATGCATCCACTCTTGACGCCTATCTGACCCAGACGCAACCCGACGAGGCCGTCGGCACGCATGTGCACTGACACCGGAGGAACAATGACTGATTCACGTATCCCCGCAGATCTCCCCGCTCGCATCCAGCATTACATCGATGGCTCCTTCGTCGATTCGGTCGACGGCGACACCTTCGACGTGCTCGATCCGGTGACGAACGAGAACTACACCACTGCCGCGGCCGGCAAGAAGGCAGACATCGATCTCGCTGTCGCCGCTGCCAAACGTGCTTTCGAGGACGGGCCGTGGCCGAAGATGCTTCCGCGCGAGCGCTCGCGCGTGCTGCACAAGATCGCCGATCTCGTCGAGTCTCGCGATCAGCGCCTCGCGGAACTGGAGTCATTCGACTCCGGCCTACCCATCACGCAGGCGCTCGGTCAGGCCCGGCGCGCTGCGGAGAACTTCCGTTTCTTCGCCGATCTGATCGTCGCGCAGGCGGATGACACGTACAAGGTACCGGGGCGTCAGATCAACTACGTCAATCGCAAGCCGATCGGGGTCGCAGGCCTGATCACCCCGTGGAATACGCCGTTCATGCTCGAGTCCTGGAAGCTGGGCCCCGCCCTCGCCACCGGCAACACGGTCGTTCTCAAGCCCGCCGAGTTCACTCCGCTTTCGGCATCTCTGTGGGCTGACATCTTCGAGGAGGCTGGGCTCCCGCAGGGCGTGTTCAACCTCGTCAACGGTCTCGGAGAGGATGCCGGTGACGCGCTTGTGAAGCATCCCGATGTTCCGCTGATCTCGTTCACCGGCGAGAGCTCCACCGGCCAGCTGATCTTCGCCAACGCGGCCCCGTATCTGAAGGGTCTGTCGATGGAGCTCGGCGGAAAGTCCCCCGCGATCGTCTTCGCCGACGCCGACCTCGAAGCCGCCGTCAACGCGACGATCTTCGGGGTGTTCTCCCTCAATGGCGAGCGCTGCACGGCAGGCAGTCGCATCCTCGTCGAAGACTCGATCTACGACGAGTTCGTCGAGAAATATGCAGCTCAGGCGAAGCGCGTGAAGGTCGGTCTGCCCAATGACCCGACTACCGAGGTCGGTGCGCTCGTGCACCCGGAGCACTACGACAAGGTGATGAGCTACGTGGAGATCGGCAAGAGCGAGGCGCGCCTGGTCGCCGGCGGCGGACGCCCCGAAGGTTTCAACACCGGCAACTACGTCGCACCGACGGTGTTCGCCGATGTCTACCCCGATGCCCGGATCTTCCAGGAGGAGATCTTCGGCCCGGTTGTCGCGATCACCCCGTTCACGGGCGATGAAGAGGCCCTCGCACTGGCGAACAACACCAAATACGGCCTCGCCGCGTACATCTGGACGAACGACCTCAAACGCGCACACAACTTCGCTGGCGACCTTGAGGCTGGCATGGTGTGGCTGAACAGCAACAACGTGCGGGACCTGCGCACCCCGTTCGGTGGAGTGAAGGCATCCGGTCTCGGGCACGAGGGCGGCTACCGCTCGATCGACTTCTACACCGATCAGCAGGCCGTGCACATCAACCTCGGCGAAGTCCACAATCCCGTCTTCGGAAAGAACTGACCCTTCCCGCCTTCCCGCACTCCCGCCTTCCCGCTCAGGTCGCATTTCCTGCTGTTAAAACCGCCGCAAAGCGACACGAAGTGCGACCGGAGCACGAGAATCTCAAGCAAGGACGCTGATATGACCAATCGTGAAGACATGACCCTGACTTCCTCGGGGTACTACGTGAGCGCGGAAGCTCCGATCCACTCGGACAACGCCGTCGCGACCCCGGTCGCCACTCCCCCGGATATCCTCCGCTGCGCATATATGGACCTCGTCGTCACCGACCTCGCGGCATCCCGTCAGTTCTATGTCGACGTGCTCGGGCTCTACGTGACCGAGGAAGACGACGATGCGATCTACCTGCGCTCGACCGAGGAGTTCATCCACCACAACCTGGTGCTGCGCAAGGGACCGATCGCTGCGGTCGCGGCATTCTCGTACCGGGTGCGCAGCGCGGAGGACCTTGACCGTGCCGTCGAGTTCTACACCGAACTCGGATGCCGCGTCGAACGACGCCCGGATGGCTTCGTTAGAGGCATCGGAGACTCGGTGCGTGTCGAGGACCCCCTCGGCTTCCCCTATGAGTTCTTCTTCGAGACGACCCATGTCGAGCGACTGTCCTGGCGCTATGACCTGCACACTCCGGGCGAGCTGGTTCGTCTCGATCACTTCAACCAGGTCACCCCGGACGTGCCCCGCGCCGTGCGCCACTACCAAGACCTCGGATTCCGCGTCACCGAAGATATCCAAGATGAGCACGGCACCGTCTATGCCGCATGGATGCGCCGCAAGCCCACCGTGCACGACACCGCTGCCACCGGCGGTGACGGCCCACGCATGCATCACGTCGCATTCGCTACGCATGAGAAGCACAACATCCTGGCCATCTGCGACAAGCTCGGAGCGCTGCGCCGGTCGGATGCGATCGAACGCGGCCCCGGCCGCCACGGTGTCTCGAACGCCTTCTACCTGTACCTGCGCGACCCCGATGGGCACCGCGTCGAGATCTACACCCAGGACTACTACACCGGCGACCCGGACAACCCGGTCATCACCTGGGACGTGCACGACAATCAGCGGCGTGACTGGTGGGGCAACCCGGTGGTGCCGAGCTGGTACACCGACGCCTCGCTCGTGCTCGACCTCGACGGCAACCCGCAACCGGTCATCACGCGCACTGACGACAGAGAGATGGCTGTCACCATCGGAGCGGACGGTTTCTCGTACACGCGTAAAAACGAGGGCGAGGACTCGATGCCCGAATATAAGCAGGGCGAGTACAAGCTCGGCCACCAGCTCTAGAAGAAAGGCGCACCGGATGCTGACTCCTGAGGTGATCGAGCAGATTGCAGATGAACTCGCTGAGGCCGACCGCACGCACGGCGTGATCCCCCGCATCACCGCGCGGTTCCCGGATGCCACGATCGACGACGCCTATGCCATTCAAGGCATATGGCGGGACAAGAACCTCGCTTCCGGGCGTACGCTGGTCGGCCGCAAGATCGGTCTGACCTCGAAAGCGATGCAACAGGCGACCGGGATCACGGAGCCCGACTACGGCGTGATGTTCGACGACACCGTGTACCGCTCTGGTGCCGACATCCCCTTCGATGACTTCTCGAATGTGCGGATCGAGGTCGAGCTCGCTTTTGTCCTCAAGCATCCGCTCGAGGGCCCGAACTGCACTCTCGAGGATGCTCTCGCCGCAATCGACTACGCCGTCCCTGCTCTCGAAGTGCTGAACTCACATATCGAGCTCGAAGGCCGAACGATCGTCGACACCATCAGCGATAATGCCGCGTACGGAGCGATGGTTCTCGGCGACGTACATCTGAGTCCGGATGAGATCGACCTGCGCTGGGTTCCCGGCGTGCTCTCGCGCAACGGCGAGATCGAGGAGACCGGCGTCGCAGCAGGCGTCCTCGGCCACCCCGCCACAGGGGTCGCGTGGCTGGCGAACAAGTTCCATCAGCATGGTGCACGGCTTGAAGCCGGCGAGATCATCCTCGCAGGCTCCTTCACCCGACCGATGTGGGCGCACAAGGGCGACGAGGTACGGTGCGACTACCGAGAGATGGGAACCATCACATGTCGTTTCGTTTAGAACCTGCGCCGTCGTTCCGGGAGCGTCTGGCGAGCGCCGAGCGCCCACTGATCGGAGCCTGGATCTGCTCCGGCAGCCCGATCGCGGCGGAGATCGTGGCGGGTTCCGGACTGGATTGGACACTGATCGACGGCGAGCACAGTCCGATCGGCCTCGAATCGACGCTCGCGCTGCTGCAGGCGGTCGCGCCGTATCCGATCGCCCCGATGGTGCGGGTGCCGAGCAACAACGCGGTGCTGATCAAGCAGTTCCTCGACGTCGGCGCGCAGAACCTTCTGGTGCCGATGGTCAACAGCGTGTCGGATGCCGAAGCCGCCGTCGCTGCGACCCGCTACCCGCCGCGCGGCATCCGGGGCGTCGGCAGCGCGCTTGCTCGCGCCGGACAGTGGGGCCGCACCGAGAAATACCTGCAGCGAGCGCACGAGATCACCTCGCTCTCGGTGCAGATCGAGACGGATGCTGCGGTGCAGAGCGCCCGCGCAATCGCTGCGGTCGATGGTGTGGACAGCGTCTTTATCGGGCCGAGCGATCTGGCGGCATCCATGGGGCTGCTCGGCCAGCAGGAGCATCCGGATGTCATCGCTGCCGTCGAGCACACGATCACCGAAGTGCTCGCTGCTGGCAAGCCGGTCGGTGTGAACGCCTTCGTGCCGGCAACCGCGCGTCGCTACCTCGACGCCGGGGCCGCCTTCGCCCTTGTCGCCGCCGACGTGTCGATTCTCGCGCGGGCCACCGAGAAGCTCGCCGCGGACTGGATCCCCACTGCCGACACCGCCGAGCGCGAAAGTTACTGAGAGCTGCTCCGTCGCGTCGCGGCTCCTGCGGTTGTTACGCTCCCCCTGCTCCGGTCGCAATTGGTGTTGCTCTGAAGCCGTTTTAACAGCATCAATTGCGACCGGAACGGCGGTGTGGTGTGGTGTGGTGTGGTGGGCTAGAGACTGACGAAGAGCAGCACTGCCGCCATCACGACGCCGGAGCCCAGCATCGTCACGAACGTGTAGCCGAGGATGTCGCGCATCTTCAGTCCGGCGATCGCGAGCACCGGTAGTGCCCAGAACGGCTGGATCATGTTGGTCCACTGGTCACCGTAGGCAACTGCCATCACGGCGATCGAGGGGTCGACTCCGAGCTGGTTCGCGGCATCCAGCATGATCGGACCCTGCACGGCGAACTGTCCGCCGCCCGAAGGTACGAAGAAGTTCACGATGCCGGCGGAAAGCAGCGCCAGCACACCGAATGTCATCGGCGTCGCGATCGAGACGAAGGCATCCGAGAACAGTTGGATAAGGCCAGAGCTCGCCATGATCCCGAGAATGCCGGCGTATAGCGGGAACTGCAGCAAGATCTCGCCGACGTTGGATGCCGCTTTCTTGGTGAGGTGGATGAGCTCGAACGGGTTGCGCACCAGCAACAGGATGAGTGCCAAGAACGACCAGTTCACTATGTCGAGGGTGAGAGTTCCGCCCTGTACGAAGTGCACGATGAGGTACGCGACGAGCCCCAGACCGACAACCAGCGTGAGGATGCGCGAGGCATCAATGCGGTCGGCGGGTGTGACAACCTCGTCGTCGTACTCGTCGGTTTCCTCCGAGCCGACATGCTCGGGAAGCTCGTAGATCGGGTCGTTGCCCTTCGGCCGGATGAAGTACATCAGCGCTCCGACGACGATGATCACGCCGAGCGCCGCGAGCAAGTTCCACGTGGAGAACGTGGTCTGGGTGATCGGCAGCACTTCGCCGCCCAGGCTCGGCGCGAGGAAGGAATCCGGAGTCGCCGCCGTCAGCGGGCCAGACCCCGAATACCCCATGTGCCAGACGACGAAGCCCGAGTAGCCGGAGGCGACCAGTAGCGGGAAATGCACCTTCATGCCGCGCTTGCGCGCTTCGACGGCGATCTCGCGTGCCAGCAACGTTCCGACGATGAGTCCGAGGCCCCAGGTGATGAGGCTCGCGATCGCGGCGATGACGAAGACGAAGACGTAGGCGAAGCCGGCGTTGCTGGGAACACGGGCAAGCCAGCGCAGCAGCTTCTGCACGGGGCGGGTGTTCGCCAGCATGTAGCCGAGCAGCAGGATCAGACACATCTGCGTCATGAAGGCCAGCAGGCCCGACAAGCCGTCGCCCCAACCCTTCACGACATCGACCGGACTGGTCTGCGTCAACGTCATCGCCAAGACCGCGACGATCAACGTCAGTACGATCGCGAACGTCAGCGCGGAGGGGATCCACCGTTCAAGAAAGCGGTTGATCGGACGCATGACACCCCGCTTTTGGCGGGCCTGCTGTGTCTGAGACATGGTGAACTCCTTCGTTCAAAACTGAATCTGCTTTCACCGTAGCAACGGATCAACGCTGAACCGGTCAGCCAACCCGTTGATCTTCGCGCCCAGCCTATTCCGGTCGCAATTGGTGTTGCTCTGAAGCCGTTTTAACAGCATCAATTGCGACCGGAGCGGGATTGAGTGCGCTCGTGAAAGCGGTTTCTCCGATAGTCTTCGTGCATGCCCCGCGTCAGCACAGACCGCCCGCACAAGCACGCCCGCGTCAGCGCGATCCTCGATGCGCACGGCGCCGATGAGCTGCTGCTGACCACGCCGGAGAATCTCGCGTGGTACTTCGACGGAGCCCGCGTGCAGGTGCCTTTCGGGGGCGCAGCCGTGTGCTCGGCCCTCATCCATCGCGACGGATCGGCGGTTATCACCGCACTGGAGAACGAGGCGGACCGGCTCGCCGCAGAAGAGATCGCTGGCGCCGAGTTCCGCAGCATCCCGTGGTTCGCCTCCCTCACCGAAGCAGCCCCGGACACGCTTGTCGACACGGCCGTCGCCGATGAGCTGCGCGCTGCGCGTGCGGCGCTGCTGCCCCAGGAACGCCAGCGGTACGCAGCGCTGGGCGCGGATTCCGCCGCCGCAGTGACCGCGGTCCTGCGCCATGCCCGTCCAGATATGACCGAGCATGCTCTCGCCGCCGAGCTCGGCCGTGCCGTGCTGGCTATCGGCGCGACACCGAACGTCATCCTCGTCGCCGGCTCGTCACGCGGAGGCGTCCAGCATCCGCTGCCCACCGATGCGGTGCTCGGCGATCAGTTCCTCGCGGTCGTCACGGCGGTCCGTCACGGCCTGCACGCCAGTTTCAGTCGCTGGGTGCGCTTCCGCGGCAGCGAAACGACCGATGAACGGGCCCTCCGCCTCGTCGAGGCAGATATCTTCGCCGCAACCCGGCCGGACCGCGCACTGAGCGAAATACTCAGCGATATCGGCTCCGCCTACGTCCGCCACGGCTTCGGCAACGAGGGCTCCCCCGCCTGGCGCGCACACCACCAGGGCGGCCCCACCGGCTACGTCGGCCGTGATCCCAAGGCTTCGCCGACCAGCACCCAGCGGGTGGTCTCCGGTGGAGCGTTCGCGTGGAACCCCTGGGTTCCGGGCGCGAAGCTCGAAGACACCGTGATCGCAGACCATACCGGCGTCACCACACTCACCACCGATCCCCTGTGGCCGACGGTGAACGTCAACGGCCTGGCCCGCCCCGACACATTGGACCTGTCATGACTTCAGACAACAGCGTGCGCCTCGACGAGATTCAGATCCGCGATCCTTTCGTGCTCCTCGACGAGAGCACCGGCCGATACTGGCTGTTCGGCAGCACCGACCAGAACATCTGGGACGGTCCCGCGACCGGCTTCGACACCTATCACAGCGACGATCTGCAGACCTGGCACGGACCGATCCCCGCCTTCCGCCCGGCCGCCGACTTCTGGTCGCACACCCAGTACTGGGCGCCCGAAGTGCACGCCTATGACAACGCCTTCTACCTTTTCGCGACGTTCACCGCGGAGGGGCATCGCCGCGGTACCCAGATCCTGCGCGCCGATCACCCCGAGGGGCCGTACGAGCCTTGGTCCGACGGCCCGCTCACGCCCCGCGCCTGGGAGTGCCTCGACGGCACGTTGCACGTCGAGAATGGCATCCCCTACCTTGTGTTCTGCCACGAGTGGAAGGACGTCGGCGACGGTGAGATCCACGCAATAGAGCTCGCCGCAGACCTTCGCAGCACGATCGGCGAGCCTCGACTGCTGTTTCGGGCATCCGAAGCGCCGTGGGCACGCAGCATCCCGCGTCCCGAGTTTGCAGAGGTGTTCGTCACCGACGGTCCTTCGATGCACCGAACGGCGGATGGCCGACTGCTGATGGTGTGGTCAAGCTTCGGAGATTCCGGCTATGCGATGGGCGTAGCAACATCAGCTTCCGGTGGGATCGCCGGCCCGTGGATCCAGTCTGAAGCACCGCTGTGGCCGGCTGACGGCGGGCATGGGATGGTCTTCACCACCACCGAGGGGACGCTGCTGCTCACACTGCACAGCCCGAACCGCACGCCCGATGAGCGCGCGCACTTCTTCGAGTTGCAGGAGACTCCGGCGGGGCTGCAGCTCAGAACACCGGCGGGATGAATTCGACGGCCGCGCGATCGGCTTCGTGCTGATCGACGATCGTGACCCTCTCATTCGGCGCGATCGTCATAGCCAGCTCCGCACCGGCAAGCACGAGCACCCCGGCCACGGGCTGGGCGGCCAGTCCGACGACGGCGACGACCTCACCCGCCGCATCCGTCTCAACGCGCCACCCGCGCGGGAACGAGAACTCCGGCTGTCCGTCGCGGTACACCTGAACCAGTTCGTCATCCGCGACCAGCTCCCACGCGACCGAACCCACGGTTCGGGCGTGACCGATCGCCTCCGCGGCCGTTCCGCGCTCCAGCCGCGTCGGGGCGAGACCGGAGAACCACAGCGTGCCGTCCGCGCGCTCGAGCACGCCGGAATGCCGCTCGAGTGCGTCCAAGAACCACAGGATCGAGGGCGAGTACACCTCGGTGTACCCGGCATCTCCCGACCACGGGTCCACGCACTGCGGGAACCGGTCAGCTGCGACGAGCGCGGCAAGCAGGGGCTGTGCGGTCAGCGCCAGCTCTGCGACGTGGCCGTGGCGTTCAAAGGCTTCCGGTGCGCGCAGTTGCGCAAGCATGTTCACCGGGCCGCCCCAGGAATTGCGTGAGGCGTCATGATCGAACCGGGGGTCGTCCATCGCGATCGTCGTGAACCCGTAGTGCGCGAGGAACTTCCGGGTGTTCATCAGGTGCCGCCGGAGCGCGTCGGCGAAGAACGGCTCATCCCCCACCTCACAGGCCAGCACTCGCAACAGCACGTCCGACGCGATCCGCACGGGCATTCCTGACCGGTCCCGGTCGTAGAACAGCCCGTCGTCTTCATCGAAGCACTGCGCCCAGAGCGCATCGAGAGAGGCCTCGGCCCGTTCTCGCCACGGCGCACCGTCCTCGCCCAACTCGTCGGCGATCGCCCCGAGGTAGACCCGCTGACATGCCACGTTCGCCGTCAGATCGGGTGCGATGTACGGCACGGCGGTGGCGGCGGGGTCGACGTATCGGGCATCCGCACCAAATGCGCGATCCGGCGCGAACCAGAACCGGGGCGAGAGATCATGCCCGGTGTCGAAGGCGCAGAATGCTTCGACCGCCCCCGTCTCGGCGGTGTCGCGATAGCGCGCGAGCCAGGCGTCGTAGCGGGCCATCGCGGCGTACATCACCTGCAGGAACTGCCGATCGCCGGTGCGCTGATAGTGCCGCCACACGACGCGCGCCAAAGGTGTGACGATCTGAATCTGACTGAACCCGGGCCCTGCCGGAGTCACCTTGTACGGGATCATCCCGTCGACGCGCTGATGCGCGGCGAACTGCAGCAGCGTGTCTGTGCCGATGCCGGGTGCGAAGCGATCGAGGACCTCGACATTGATCGTTCCGGTGCTCTCCAGCCAGCATCCGTCATAGACGCCGCCTTCGTTCAGCACGGGCGGGCCATCGATGGAGCGGATGCACCGGTCAAGCTCGGCGAGCGCATCATGCCAGCGCTGCTCGAGCGGTCCCCCGACCGCGACGAAGCGGACCCCGGATGCTTCGAGCTCGGCGCCCAGCGGCGAGCCAACAAGTCCGGCACGCGGGATCGGCTTCGCCGCCCGCAGACGTTCCAGTGCCTCGGCACGAACGGTCGCAGTCATCTTCTGTCTCCCTCAGACGCCAGTGGGGCGCCGGCACCGTCGGCGCCCACGCCCCACTGTTCGTGAATTACTGCAGAGCTGCGCCGAGCTCATCGATCCAACGCTGCGCGGCTTCCTCCGGTGTCGCACGCTCGAAGAGAACCTCCGACTCCATGCGCTGGGAGAGCTCGTTGAGAATCGACCCACCGGCAGGCTGCGGCGGAGCCACAACGCCTTCCTCCAGCACGACATTCACATAGTCTGCCGCGACCTGGCCGGGCCCGCTCAGCAGCGGGGAAACCACCGCGAGCGTGTCTGGGTTGAAGGGCACGCCTCGCGTGTCAAGGATGAGCTCGGCTGCCGCAGGCTCATTGAGGAACCAGTTCATGAGCAGGGCCGCGGCCTCGGGGTGAGCGCTGGCCGCGTTGATCGACCAGAACGCGGAGGGCAGCAGCGCCACACCGGAAATGTCGGTTGAGGTCGGCGGCAGGACCATCTGAACGTTCTCGCCGGCACCGGCGTACACGCCCATCAGGTTGCTGTAGCCGAAGGTGACTGCCGCTTGGCCGAGTGTGAACGGCTGCTGGTCCGGCGGCAGCGCCCAGTTCGCCGTGACGACGGATGGGTCTGGCAGTGCACCGCCTTCGAGTAGCTGCTTCTCGATCTCGTACCAGCTGGCGATGTCGTCGACGTCTACACCGAGCTGACCATCCCAGTCGTAGATGCCCACCTCGCTGAGCTGTCCGGCATATGTGCCCATGATGTCTTGCACGCGCAGATCGATGCCGTGGACAGGCTTTCCGTCCGCCGTGGTGAGACCGGCGCTACCGATCTCGTTCGTGACTGCGACCAGGTCATCCCACGTCCAGCCATCCGCGGGCACATCGACGCCAGCCTGGGCAAAGATGTCGGCGTTGATGAAGGCCGCTGTCGCGTTACCGCCGGTGGGCAGGCCATAGAGCTGGTCATCGACGAGGGCGCTGGTGAGCGAGAAGTCCGGATACTTGCTCGCGTCGAGCTGCTCAGAAACCGTCGACAAGTCCAGCAGCGCACCCAGCGCACCGTATTCCTGGGGCTTTGCCCCACCCAGAGCGAACACGTCCGGGGCCGTGTCGCCACCGGCAGCGAAGTCGGTCGCAAGACGATTGAACAGGTCATCGGGAGAGCCGACCGGCGTCTCGACCACAGTGATGTTCGGGTACTCGTCCTCGAACAGGTCGATGACTTCGCCGAACAGTGTCGCCCGGTTGTCATCTCCCCACCAGGAGATCTCCAGTTCGATTTCCTCTTCGGGATCGAACTCACCGCCGCCGTCTGCGGTTCCTGTTCCTGCGGAGCAGCTGGTCAAGACCAGCGCGCTGGCCACCATCGCGGAGCCGACGGCTATGCGAGAGCGTGTCGTACGCATCATTGCGCCTCTTTCGGGTTGGGGCCGCTGCCATGGCGGCCGAACGTCTGTCGGGTTTTTGGAGCGGATTTTCGCTTCGATGAACTCGGAGGAGAAACCGCTTTCTCGAGTGAAGCTAGCATCCACCGAGAGGGGTGTCAATCGATTCTGCGGAGTGGACAACAAATCGTTGCACAGCACAACATCAGACCTGCCACGCCGCCCTCACTCGCCAGCAGGCCGCACGGGAGGCCGCCCCCAAGATCGCTCAGGGCGCCGGGTCCGAGACCGCTCCCGAAGAGTCCCGCACCTCGACACGCGGCTGGAACACGACGTTCTGCCCCGGGCTCCCACCCTCAATGAGGTCGTGCATCCGCCCCCAGGCGAGCACGCCCAGATCGGCGTGAGACACCGACGCCGTCGTCAACGCGGGGGCGAGGTACTGCGCCAGCGGAATGTCGTCGAAGCCGGTCACCGAAATATCTTCAGGCACGCTCAGACCGAGCGTTCGCAGCCCACCAATCAGCCCGATCGCGACGAGATCGTTGAACGCCAGCGCAGCGGTGGCTCGACTGTCATGCACAGCGACGGCCGCCTCGCGACCGTCATCCGAGCTCGCACCGGCGGGGATCCGCGCGATGGTCACATCGGGGTGAGCACGCTGGAAATCGTCGAGCCCCAGCTCGCGGCGGGCGTTCGAGGCGCTGAGCTCTGGACCGAAAACATACGCGAAGGAGCGGTGCCCGAGCCCGTAGAGGTGCTGGGCAAGGTCAGCGATCCCGGCACGGTAATCGATTGACAACGAAGGAGCGGAGACCCCCGACACAGAACGGTTGATCAACACCAGCGGATGCAACTGCGCGGCCAGCGCCGTGAGCTCAGCCTCGGGCATCCGTGGTGCACACAGCACGATCGCGTCCGTGCGCCGCCTGATCTCGAGCGCGAGCGCCGCTTCATCTTCAGGAGACTCGGCAGAGTCTGCCACCAGCACCCGATAGCCATCCAGCGCCGCCGTCTTGCTCAACCCGGCCAGCACCGACTGAAAAGCCGGGTTTGCAAGGTCAGGGACGACGAAAGCGACCGCGTGCGTCCGCCCGAGGGCGAGGCTTCGAGCCAGCGGACTCGGCGCATAGGCCAAGTCGCTCGCCGCCTGGCGAACCCGATCGGCAACACTGCTGTCACCGGCGAACCGGCCATTCATCACCCGAGAAACCGTGGCTGGAGAAACGCCGGCATGGCGCGCCACATCGGCGATCGTGACACTTCCACGCTGAGCGGTCATCGATTCCTCTTCCATCCCGATCCGGCTTCGGACAGTGCCACTGTACTGTCTCGGCTTGACGAATCGACGTGGACACGTCAATAATCAGAACACTCGTGAAACCGCTTTCTCGAAGGTGAGCCCGTCGGCTGCCATCGACAGGCACGGATCAGACAAGGAGGTCACGTGAGCAGTCTCGGAGAACTACGCACGATAACGCGTTCACGTCGCGCCACGGGGGCGCGCGTCAAAGAGAAATACCCGGATGGCAAGGCGGCATGGGTCTTCATGCTCCCCTGGCTGATCGGCATGCTGTGCCTGACCATCGGTCCGATCGTTGCGTCACTGTACCTGTCGTTCACCGACTACAACCTGCTGCAGCCGCCCATCTGGTCAGGCCTGAACAACATCGTCGAGATGTTCAACGACCCGCGCTTCTGGAACTCGTTCCGCGTGACCGTCGTCTACGTCTTCGTCAGCGTTCCCCTGCTGCTCGCACTCGCACTGGGGCTGGCCGTTCTGCTCGATAAGGGCCTGCGAGGCTTGTCGTTCTACCGCTCGATCTTCTACCTTCCCTCGCTGCTGGGCGGCTCCGTCGCGGTCGCAATCCTGTGGCGTCAGGTGTTCGGCAAGGACGGCATCGTCAACGGGTTCCTCGCCTGGTTCGGCATCGACGGTCCCGGCTGGATCGGCCACCCCGACTTTGCTCTCGGCACGCTGATCGTGCTGAACATCTGGACTTTCGGCTCCCCCATGGTGATCTTCCTCGCCGGGCTCCGCCAGATTCCGGAGATGTACTACGAGGCGGCGTCGATGGACGGTGCCGGCAGAATCCGCCAGTTCTTCGCCATCACGTTCCCGCTGCTGACCCCGGTGATCTTCTTCAACCTGGTGTTGCAGATCATCTTCTCCTTCCAGTCCTTCACACAGGCCTATGTCGTCTCCGGCGGCACCGGTGGGCCGAGTGATTCGACGATGTTCTTCACGCTTCTGCTGTACAAGGAAGCCTTCACCGAGCTCAACATGGGATACGCCTCGGCGATGTCCTGGTTCCTGCTCGTGGTGATCGCAGCCTTCACAGCGTTCAACTTCTGGCTCTCGAAGTATTGGGTGTTCTATGACGACTGAAACCGAGACCCTGCTGCGCCCGCCCTCTTCGTCACGCCGGCGACGCGAGACGGCAGGCCGACGCCGAGCCGGCGGCCGCTCACTTCGCGCGCTCGGCAAGCACGCGATGCTCATCATCATCTCGGTGGTGATGCTCTACCCGCTGATCTGGCTGGTGGTGTCGAGCCTCAAACCCAATGACCAGATCTTCCGTGATCTGAGCATCTTCACCGCCGATCTGACGTTCGAGAACTACCAGAACGGCTGGACCGACCTCCAGCATCCATTCGGGGTATTCCTGATCAACTCCTCGATCATCGCCTTCGGCGCGATCCTGGGAAACCTGCTGTCCTGCTCGATGGCCGCCTACGCCTTCGCGAGACTGCGCTTCCGCGGCCGAAACTTCGCCTTTGTGCTGATGCTCGGCTCGATCATGCTCCCGTTCCAGGTGCTGCTGGTGCCCCAGTTCGTGATCTTCAAAGAGCTCGGCTGGCTGAATACGTTCCTTCCGCTGATCGCGCCGAAGTTCCTGGCGACCGAGGCCTTCTTCATCTTCTTGATGGTGCAGTTCATCCGCGGACTTCCCAAGGAGCTGTTCGAAGCTGCCCGTGTCGACGGGGCCGGCCACTTCCGCAGCTATTTCCAGATCACGCTTCCCCTGATCGTGCCCTCGTTGGCGACCACCGCCATCTTCACGTTCATCTGGACGTGGGGCGACTTCTTCGGTCCGCTGATCTATGTGCGACTGCCAGAGCTATTCCCGGCTTCGCTCGCCCTGAAGGGCTTCCTCGATGCCCAATCAAGCTCGGACTACGGCTCGATGTTCGCCATGAGTGTCGTCTCACTGATCCCCCTGTTCCTCATCTTCCTGTTCGGCCAGCGGTTCCTCATCAAGGGCGCCGCGACCTCAGGCATCAAGTGATCGAAAGGATCAGAAGATGACCCGCCTCCGCTATGCACTCGTCGGCTCCGGCTCACGCGCGCAGATGTACCTCGACGCGCTCGCAACCACACACGCGGACGTAGCCGAGCTCGTCGCTTGGACCGACACCAACCCCGGACGCCAGGACTGGTCGCTGGCGCAGCATCCGGAATTGGGCACACCAGCGCGCTTTGCGCCGGATGCTCTCGCCGATGCCGTCCGCGAGCATCGCATCGACCGCGTGATCATCAGCTCCCCCGATTTCACGCACGCGGATCACATCGTGACAGCGCTGGATGCCGGTGCCGATGTCGTGGTTGAGAAGCCGCTCACGATCGATGAAGCGGGCGTGCGGCGTATCGCCGAGGCCGCAGAGCGAACCGGACGTGAGGTGACAATCACCTTCAACTACCGCTATTCACCGCGCAACAGTGCACTGAAGCAGCTGATCGATTCCGGTGAGATCGGGGCGGTCACCAGCGTGCACTTCGAGTGGGTGCTGGACACCGCGCACGGCGCCGACTACTTCCGGCGCTGGCACCGCGAGAAGGACCGCTCCGGCGGGCTTCTGATCCACAAGGCCAGCCACCACTTCGACCTGGTGAACTGGTGGATCAACGACACCCCCACGCGCGTGTTCGCCTCCGGTGGGCTGCGGTTCTACGGCGCCGAGAACGCCCAGAAACGCGGGCTGGGTCCGCGTCCTGAGCGCGGGACGACCGATTCGCCGTTGCGCGATCAGTTCAGCCTCGACCTGCGCACGGACCCCACGTGGAGCGGGCTCTACCTCGAGCAAGAGCAGCACGACGGCTACCTGCGCGATCGCGACGTCTTCGACGCCGGCATCACCATCGAGGACAACCTCTCACTCGTCGTCGACTACGCCGGCGGCAGCACGATGTCGTACTCCCTGAACGCCCACGCCCCCTGGGAGGGGTACACGGTCGCCGTCAATGGAACCCGTGGCCGTGCGGAGCTGACCGTCATCGAACGCGGCTCCGTGCTCGTCGACGAGCAGGGCCGCACCGTCGTTGACCCGAGTGCACGTCCCGACCTCGTGCGCGACGATTCGGCGCGCCCGGTATCGGAACGGCTCGTCGTGCAGCGGCACTTCGAGACCGCTCGCGAAGTGCCTATCGCGGAGGCCGAGGGCGGACACGGTGGTGGCGATGCGATGCTGCTGCGCGATGTGTTCCTCGGCGCGCAGCCGGACCCGCTGGGACGCACCGCGGATTGGACTGACGGGGTACGCAGCATGGTCGTGGGTCTTGCCGGTAACCGGTCCCTCGCTGACGAGCGCGCTGTGCGCATCAGCGACCTGGAACTGGGCAGCGCCGGTGCCGCTGCCGCAGGCATCCAAGAATGAGCTCTGCCATGAATACGGAACTGCATCCCGGCCTGCATCCTGGCGCGCGCGTGCTCGTCACCGGCGGCGCCGGGCGACTCGGCCGCAGCGTTGTCCGCGAACTCGCCGCAGCGGGGTACGACGTGGTGAGCGTCGACCGCACGCGCAGTGATGCGCTGGAGACGCCGCAGATCGCCATCGATCTGCTGGACGCGGTGGCCACGCACGATACGTTCGTCGAGATCGCGCCGGATGCTGTGGTGCATCTTGCCGCGATCGCCGTTCCCGGCTCACTCCCGGACGCCGAGGTGTTCCAAATCAACACGCGCCTCGCCTGGAACGTGCTGGAAGCGACGATCGCCGCCCAGGCGAAGGCGCTGCTGGTCGCATCGAGTCCGACCGTGATCGGCTACGGATCCCCCGAGGGCTGGCGTCCGTCGTACCTTCCGCTCGACGAGGATCATCCCCTCGCCCCCTGGAACGGCTATGCCGTATCGAAGGTGGCCATCGAGCAGATCGTACAGATGGCGGTGCGCCGCTACGGCCGCAGTGTCCGCTTCGGCGTGTTCCGACCGTGTTACGTGATCGCCCCCGAGGAATGGCAGGGCGAGCGCACCCAGCAGGGCCACACGGTCGCCGAGCGGCTGGCCGACCCAGGACTGTCGGCCGTCGCCCTGTTCAACTACGTGGATGCCCGAGACGCCGGTGACTTCGTGGGTGCCTGGTTGCAGCACACCGACGGGGTGCCCAACGGCGAGGTGTTCTTCGTGACCGCTTCGGATGCCCTCGTGCAGAACCCGACAGCGCCATCGCTGGCGCAGTTAATTCCGGAGACAGCGGATGCCGCAGCATCCGTCTCCGGACGCGCCGGAGTCTTCTCCGGAGCCCGCGCAAAGCAGCTGCTCGGCTGGACCGCCCGCCGCACGTGGCGAAGCGAACTCCGCCAACCCGAACTATCCACGCCGCAATCTCTCCCCGACGACCAGGAGGCCTCTCATGTCTGAGCTGACCATTCCCGACCGCGTTCTCTTCTTCCCCGTCACCGCGTTCGACGACGACGATCGAGTGGATGCCGATCTCGTCGAGCAGCATGTTTCCGAGCGGGTCGACCACATGCCCGGTGCGGTGTTCTCCGCGTGCGGGACGGGCGAATTCCACGCCCTCTCCGCATCTGAATATGCCGTTACGGTCGCGGCGGCCGTCCGAGGTGCTGCCGGCCGGGTTCCGGTGCTCGCCGGCAGTGGTGGTGCCCTCGGCCATGCCCTGGAGTGCGCGCGCAGTGCGCAGGAAGCCGGCGCTGAGGGTCTGCTCGTCATGCCGCCGTACCTCGTGCAGGGTCCACAGGCAGGACTGGTCGCCTACGTCGAGCGGATCGCCGCGGAAACCGACCTGCCGCTGATCGTCTACCACCGCGGTGCGGCGCAGTTCACTCCGGCATCCATCACCACCCTGCTGGGCAATGACCGGGTGATCGGCGTCAAGGATGGCGTCGGTGATCTGGCGCTCGCGCAGCGCTTCGTGCGCGATGCCGCATCCCTGGCCGATGAGCCGCTGTTCTTCAACGGACTGCTGACCGCGGAGATGACGCAGGCCGCCTACAGCGCGATCGGCGTTCCGCTGTACTCGTCTGCCGTATTCGCGATGGCACCTGATATCTCGGTCGCCTTCTTCCAGGCCCTGCGCGGTGATGATCTTCAGATGCAGCAGGCACTGCTCGACGGGTTCTTCGCCCCGCTGATCGAACTGCGCGATGAGACGCCGGGCTTTGCGGTGGCGCTGGTCAAGGCCGGGGTCCGGTTGGGCGGTCTGCCGGTGGGATCGGTACGCGCTCCGCTCGTTGATCCGACGGCGGAGCAGGTCGGCCGGCTCGAGCGCCTACTCGAAACTGGGCGTGAGTTGATCGCATGATCGGCGGCGACACCACTGTCGAACGTGTCGAGACGCGTTCGCTACGCATCGCGTTGCAGCGACCGTGGGGATCAGACGTCACCGAGATCCGAGTGATCGTCGTCACGGTGCACACCATCGACGGGCGGACCGGTCACGGGTTCTCGTGGACTCCCTCCATCGGCAGCAGTGCGGTTCGAGCCATGATCGACGACGACCTCGCCCCGTTCCTCATCGGACGGCCCGCGTCACCTGCGGTGTGGGATCAGGCGTGGGCGCATCTGCATGAAGCGGGTGGTGGCGGAATCACCACGATCGCGCTGGCCGGGGTCGACCTTGCGCTGTGGGATCTGCAGGCTCGGAGCAGTGGATGCTCCGTCACCACGCTGCTCGGACGCCGGCATGACCGGCTCGCCGCCTACGGCAGCGGCGTGAATCTGCACTACCCGATCGATGAACTCGTCGCCCAGGTGCGGCGCTGGGTTGACCGCGGCTATTCGGCGGTAAAGATCAAGGTCGGAAAGCCCGACCTTGCGGACGACCTCGAGCGCGTAGCGGCGGTGCGCGAGGTACTCGGCCCCCACCGCCAGTTGTTCATCGATGCGAACCAGCGTTGGGATCTCGACAGCGCCAGTCGCGCGATCGTCGCCCTGCAGGCCCATGACATCGGCTGGATCGAAGAGCCCCTGCGCGCAGACGACCTCGCCGCGCACATCGAGCTGCGCAAGCGAATCGACGTGCCCATCGCTGTCGGCGAGAATCTACACACCGTGCACCGGTTCCGTGATTTTCTGGATGCCGGCGTCGTGGACATCGCGCAGCCGAACATCATCCGCGTCGGAGGCATCACCCCGTTCCTGCGCATCGCTGAGCTCGTGCGCGAATACGATGCCCAGCTCGCTCCGCACCTGCTGCCGGAGCTGTCGGCACAGGTCGCGTTCACGCTCCCCGAGACGTGCTGGATCGAGGATGTCGAGGATGCCGGCTTCGCCGACCTCGGCGTCCTCACGGCTCCGAGCGGGATTCAGGTGCACGACGGGTGGGCCACGGGGGAAGCATCCGTCGGCCTGGGAATGAACTTCAAGAGATAGGGCGATCACGATGATGACGAATCCGCAGAATTTGACCGACGACACCACCCTCGACGAGGTGCAGCACGCCGCGGAAGCCGCGGCGAGCGCCTTCGCTGTCATGTCACGCTCTGACGAGCCGACCCGTGCCACATGGCTGCGGGCGATCGCGGACCGGCTCGATGCTGAAGCGGATGAACTCACGGCGATTGCGAACGAGGAAACGGCGCTCGGGCTCCCCCGTCTCACCGGAGAGTTCGCCCGCACCACCGCACAGCTGCGGCTGTTCGCGTCGGTCGTGGAAGAGGGGTCCTATCTCGAAGCGGCAATCGATCATCCGAATCCGACGGCGACGCCGCCCATTCCGGACCTGCGCCGAATCCTGCGCCCCATCGGGCCGGTCGCTGTGTTCGCAGCATCCAACTTCCCGTTTGCGTTCTCCGTCGCCGGCGGCGACACGGCATCGAGCCTCGCTGTCGGATGCCCGGTTCTCTTAAAAGCGCATCCGGGGCATCCGCGCACATCCGTCGCCACCGCGGCGGCCGTCGCCGATGCGCTCGCCACAGCGGGAGCACCTGCCGGGGCGTTCTCGCTGATCACCGGCTTCGATGCCGGTCTCGCACTCGCCAGTCACCCGGCCGTGCGCGCAGTCGCCTTCACTGGATCAGTGCGCGGCGGTCGTGCTCTGCTCGATCACGTGACCGCCCGGCCGGAGCCAATCCCGTTCTACGGTGAGCTCGGAGCGGTGAACCCAGTCGTCATCACCGCTGCGGCAGCCGCGGCCCGCAGCGATGAACTGGCAGCAGGGCTCGCTGATTCCTTCCAACTGGGAGTCGGGCAGTTCTGCACGAAACCCGGGCTGGTCTTCGTGCCGGCGGGATCATCCCTCCCCCAGCAGCTCGCGGAACTCCTGCGTGCACAGCCGCGCATGCTCACCCCCACGATTGCTGAAGGCTTCGCCCACCGGCTAAGCAGCATCAGTGCTGTGCCCGGCGTGGACATCATCGCGTCTGACGCCAGCGGGCCGACCGTCGCGGTGACGGATGCGGCGACCCTTCTCGGGCACGCAGATCAACTGCTGGAAGAGGTCTTCGGCCCGTTCACCCTGCTGGTGCGCATCGACGAGAGTGATGACCTCACCGCGGTGCTGCGCGCACTGCCGGGAACACTTACGGCAACTGTGCATCACGAACCCGCCGAAGACGTCGAGGAGCTCGTCTCTGCACTGAGCGATATCGCCGGGCGAGTGCTGTTCAACGGCTGGCCCACCGGAGTGGCAGTGAGCTGGGCGCAGCACCACGGCGGGCCCTGGCCCTCGACGAACACGCAGTTCACGTCGGTCGGCGCAGCCGCGGTTCGTCGTTTTCAGCGACCGATCGTGTTCCAGAACGCTCCGGAGCAGGTACTGCCCCGTGCCCTGCACGAGCAGAATCCGCTGCGCATCCCCCGGCGCGTCGACGGTGTGCTCACGGTTGCCGACTCGGTGTAACTCGCGCTGGCCCTATCCGCCCGCGGTGCTGCCTGACCGCACTCCCGACACTGACCCCCACCCTGCGCCCCAACCACGCGCCCCGACACTGTTCCGGTCGCAATTGGTGCTGCTCTGAAGCCGTTTTAACAGCGTCATTTGCGACCGGAGCAGGGTCGGCGCGGGAGGTGGTGACCCGGCACGGGGAGGTGGTGACCCGCGCGGGCCGCGCGGTCACCCGAACGGGTCGGCCAGCAGCCTGGCGAACGCCGTTTCCGCGGCGCCGATCAGCAAACGGTCGGCGCCGAGGTCGGCGGAGTGGATCACGAGGCCCTCGGCCGGAGCAGCCAGTGCGCGCTCACGCACCGCGAGGTCGAATGCGTCAGGGTCGTGGTCGCGCAGCATCGGCAGGAATCCGCCGAGCACCACGATCGACGGGTTGAGCACGTTGACGGCATTGGCGAGGGTGACCGCAAGCACGCGTCGTTGCCTCTGCACCTCGGCGATGAGCTCGTCATCGTCCGATTCGGCGAGCGCTCGTGCGAGTTGGGTGTCATCAGCGGCGCTGAGACCGGCAGCATGCACGAGCCGTGCCCTGTTGACTTCGTCTTCGAGCACGCCGTCAACGCTGATCCGATCGGCTTCCGTGCCGATGCCGGGGTAAGTCTGCCCCCATTCCCCGGCGTAGCCGCCTGCCCCCGAGATGAGGGTTCCGTTCAGGATGAGCCCACCGCCGATGCCACTGGCACCGCCGTTGAGGTAGACGACATCGCGATGCTCACGTGCCGCGCCGAACAGCTTCTCGGCGCGAGCACCCAGCGAAGCGTCGTTGTCAACGATGACGGGCGCGTCGAGCGCTGCCGCCAGCGGTGTGGTGATGTCCTCATCGCGCCAGCCCAGGTGCGGGGCGAGCCCGACGACGCCATCGGATGCCCGCACGAGCCCGGGAACCGCAACGCCGATCCCGACCAGTCGGCAGCCCCGCAGAGAGTTCTGCTGCCACTCCTGTATGACCCGAACGGCGATGGCCACGGCATCCGCGGCACTGGGCACACTGTCCAGCGGCACGCGCGTGCGCTCCCGGAGCCCGCCGCCCAGGCTGACTGCTCCGATCTCGATCGCATCGACCTCCGGGTTGATGCCGATCGCTGTCACGTCGGGGTTGGCGCTGACGACGGGGCTCGGGCGCCCGACACGGCGAGTGGGATCAGGGTTCTGCTCCACCACCAGCCCCGCCGCAGCCAAGCCGGTGACGAGGTCGGCGACCGTCGAACGGTTGAGTCCGGTCTCTGCGGTGATTCGCGCCCGCGAGCGCGGACCCTCCTGATGGACGAGACGCAGCACCTCGCCGAGGTTCTTTCTGCGCACGCCTTCGATCCCGGATGCCCGATCCGCCATGTCTCTCCTCAACGCACGCGATTTGTTGTTCCTGTCACGATATCCGCAGGAACGTCGATCGGATGCCGGATGCTCAGCGCGGCGTGTATTCGAATCGACGCACGTTCAGCACTGTGCTCGTCATGGCCCCGTTGCTCGTGCCGTAGACACCGAACCACAGACCCAGAAATCCGCCCGTGGCCACGGTGTCGAGCGTGCGCCCGTCGGCAACGGCGACAGCCACCACTTCACCGCTGGGAACAGTCACCGCGAACGCATATTCCTGTTCCCGGACGCTCAGTGTCAGATCGAGTCCCGCTGAGGGCGAAGCATCCACGATCGTCTCACCAAGAAGCGTCTCCGCTCCCGCCTGGCGATGCATCACCGCGACGCGGGTGCCGTGCGCCACGGCGCTCAGTGACATTCGCACCTGGTCGTTCTCGGACTGCCGGACGATGAGCCCGACTTCTTCGCCGCCCCGAAGATCGGATGACAGCGTCGTCACGACATCGACATCACGATGCTGCTGACGCACACCGAGGAACGCTGAGACCGTGGCGTCGACGGGTGTCGAGGTGCGCAGTGGCAACTCCCACCCGTCGCCCTCCGGGTGCGCGATCTGCGCAGGCAGCGCCCTGGCCGATGTCCAGCGCGGGTCATCGGCGGCAACCACCCCGGAGGCGGCACCCTGCATCACGCCCCGCGTCTGCTCGGACGCGAACGGCACATCCACCGACCAGGGAACACGTCCCTGCCCCGGCGCGAACACCGGCCAACCGTCCTCCCACGACACCGGAACGAGAAAGCACTCCCGGCCGAGGTTGTAGTGATAGCCGCCGTAGGGGCGCATCGCCAGCAGAACCGACCACCAGCTGCCATCGATCGCCTGTACGAGATCCGCATGCCCGACGCCGACGATGTCAGAACCGCGCCCCAGGTGACGGTGCGTAAGCACGGGGTTGCCCCTGTTACCGATGTAGGGCCCGGTCACTGTCTCTGCCCGCGCAACCGACAGCGCGTGATGGAACTCAGTGCCCGCCTCAGAAGCCAACAGGTAGTAGGTCCCGTCGATCTTGTACAGGTGCGGCCCCTCCGCCCAGACGGCGCCGAGCACCGCGCCATGCCAGAGGATGTGTTCCTCACCGACCAGCGTCATGCTCTCGCGGTCCAGCTCGCGCAACCACACCTCAGTCTGGTGATGCCACTGAGGTTCAGCGGCGAGACGGGTACCGTGCATCCAGATCCGGCCATCATCATCGAAGAAGATCGAGGGATCGATACCGTCGACATCGAGCCAGACCGGATCCGACCAGGGGCCTGCGGGGTCGGTCGCCGTCACTACGAAGTTGCCGCCGGGCGAACCGTCGTTCTGGCCGACGAGCGTGCACACCAGCCAGAACAGACCGTCATGGAATCGCAGCGTCGGAGCGTACAGGCCGCCGGAGGATCTGACCCCATCCATGTCGAGCATTCCCGGACGGTCGATCACATGACCGATCAGCTCCCAGCTGACCAGGTCACGACTGCGCTGCACGGGAAGACCCGGCTGATATTCGAACGTCGAGGTGACGAGGAAGTACTCCTCCCCGACCCGGCAGATCGTCGGGTCGGGAAAGCACCCCGGCAGAATCGGATTCTGAACAATCGCCATCAACGCGCGAATTCGACGGCGGCGACGTGCACCTCGGCGGTGACAACCCGGCGATCGGACGGCGCGATCACGTGGGCATCGCCCGTGATTTTCAGCGTCGCCCTGGCAGTCGCCGTTCCCGCAGCCTCGCTCGCTGCCGCATCCGCGCCGACCCATACCTCGACCGCGCCCGGCTCGACGATACGCGTCATCGATCGGTCGCTGAAGGCGAACCGCTGCGTCGGCACCGAGAACGACACTGTCGCTGACTCCCCGGCTGCCAGCGTCACGCGCTGGAATCCGAGAAGCTGCACGACCGGCCTCGTCACCGATGCGGTGACATCGTGCCCGTAGAGCTGCACGATATGGTCGCCGACCCGAGTGCCGGTGTTCGTCACCGTCACGGCGGCGCCGAAGGCAGCACCCGCCGCCACTTCCTCGTCGATAGCCAAATCCCCGTAGGAGAACGCGCTGTACGACAGCCCGAATCCGAAGGGGCGCACGGGTGTGGGATCGGTAGAGGTGACTTCGGAGCGGCCACCGAGCGGCGGATGCAGGTAGGTGAACGGCTGTGCGCCGGCTGACCGCGGCAGCGAGATCGGCAGCCGGCCGGAGGGGTTGACGCGTCCAGCGATCACTCCGGCCAACGCGGATGCGCCTTCCTCGCCGGGGAAGAATGACTGCACGACGGCAGCCGGGCGCTTGTCACCGTCGAGTGCCCAGCCGATCGCATACGGGCGTCCGGTGAGCATGACCATGACCACCGGCGTACCCGTGGCCACAACCGCTTCGACGAGCTCGCGCTGCACGCCGGGCAGGTCCAGACTCTCCGAGTCGTTGCCTTCGCCGACCGTGCCGCGACCGAACAGGCCGGCCTGATCTCCCACGACGACAATTGCGACGTCAGCGCCGGCTGCGGCGGCCTCAGCAGCGGCGAAGCCCGACCGGTCATCGCCCTCCACTTCGGAACCCTGCGCATAGACGACGTCGGCATCCACTCCGAACTCTGCGGTAACGCCCTCGAGCACGGTGGGGATCTCGATCCCGATCGGGAACTCCGGGTGGTGGGCGAGCACATGGTTGGCGAAGGAATAGCAGCCCATTAGCGCTTCTGCGCGGTGGGCGTTGGGCCCGATGACGGCAACCCGCGATTTTCCGGCATCCGCACTCATCGGCAGAATGCCGTCATTCGAGAGCAGGACCACCGACTCCTCAGCGAGGCGCCGAGCGACGTCGCGGTGGCGCGGCGAATCCAGATCGATGTTCGTCGGAGCCTCATCCTCGAAGACATCCGGCTCCAGCAGCCCGAGCTCCTCCTTTTGCGCGAGCGCACGCAGCACGGCACGGTCAACGAGGGCCTCATCGAACTGGCCCGCACGGATGCGCTCCGCCAGCGGCGCGAGATACGCGTCACCGGTCGGCAGTTCGATATCGATGCCGGCGGTGAGAGCGGCAGCTGCAGCAGCCCCACGGTCGGCGGCGATGGCGTGCATCACCTCGAGGAACGCGACGGCAAAGTAGTCGGCGACGACGACGCCATCGAACCCCCAGCGCTCACGGAGCAGCTCGGTCAGATACTCCTCGCTCGACCCGAGCGGCACCCCGTCGATCTCCGCGTAGGAGTTCATCACCGAGCGTGCGCCGCCATCAAGCAGCGCCATCTCGAATGGCGGCAGGAAGACGTCTGCGATCTCGCGTGCACCGGCAGAGACAGGAGCATGGTTTCGGCCGGCGCGTGTAGCCGAGTAACCGACGAAGTGCTTCAGCGTCGCATGGATGCCGGTCGCCTGAAGCCCCTGCACGTAGGAGGTGCCCAGCACACCGACGACGTACGGATCCTCAGCGATACACTCATCCACCCGGCCCCAGCGCGGATCGCGAATGACGTCGAGCACCGGCGCGAGGCCCTGGTTGATGCCCAGCTCCCGCATCGATTCACCGATGACAACGGCCATCTCGTGCACGAGCTCCGGATCGAACGACGCTCCCCAGGCCAACGGCGTGGGGAAAGCGGCCGCCTTCCAGACAGCGAGACCTGTCAGGCACTCCTCGTGCACGAGCGCGGGGATCCCCAGACGCGTCTCGCGCTTGAGCCGGCGCTGCTCATCCCACAGCCATGCCGCGCGCTCGTCCGGATCCACCGGCCTCGTGCCATACACGCGGCTGTACTGGCCCAGCCCGTGCTTGGTCACCTCGGCGAGCTGGCCGGCGTCCTTCTGCCCGGCAGCCATCTCGGACTGCATGGGCGCTGCCATACCGTTCTGGTCGAGCCAGTACCCGACGATCTGCGCCAGCTTCTCGTCCAGAGTCATTCGCGCGTGCAGTGCACGGACGCGTTCGGAAACTGCAGGCATTGCGGGAACTCCCGCTGTCGTATTCGACACGGATCTCTCTTTCATTGTGCTCAGCCCTTGACTGCCCCGGTGAGTCCGCCGACGATACGGCGCTCGAACAGACTGAAGAACACCAGTGCGGGCACCATCGACAGCGACGTGTACGCGAGCACACGCGCGGTGTCGACGGAGTACTGCGAGGCGAAGTTCTGCACGCCCAGTGGGAGCGTGAACAGACTGGAGTCGTTGAGGATGAACAGCGGCAGCATGTAGCCATTCCACGAGCCGACGAAGGCCAGGATGCCGACGGTGACGACGCCGGGCAGACTCAGCGGGATCACCATTCGCCAGAAGAACCCGAGACGGGACGCGCCGTCAATGGATGCTGCCTCCTCGAGCTCCTTCGGGATCGCTCGCAGGAACGGTACGAGGATGATGATCGTCGTCGGCAGGGCGAAGGCGATCTGCGGCAGGATGATGCCGGCCAGACTGTTGACCAGTCCGAGGTTGCGGATCAGAAGATACAGCGGCGTGATCGCGACCGTGATCGGGAACATCAGACCCGCGGCGAACAGCGAGTACATCACGCCCCGGCCGCCGAAGTCGTAGCGGGCGATCACGTAACTGGCCATCAGGCCCAGCAACACCGCACCGAGGGTGGTTCCGACGGCGGCGATGGTCGAGTTGATCATCGCTGTCCAGAACTCCGAGCTGGCCAGCACGTCGCCATAGTTGGCGATCTGCCAGGGCGCCGGGAACCCGGACGGGTCCAGCGTGATCTGGGAGTTCGTGCGGAACCCGCCGACGATGATGTACAGCACCGGTGTGATGCAGATCGTGATCAGCACGATCGCGATCAGGTAGATGCCGGGGCTCCCCCAGCGGACCTTCGGCGACCGTCGCCGGCCGCGCGGTCCAGAGGGCTGGACGAGCACGGAAGTGGGCAAGCTCTCGGTGGTCATTTGCGCTTCCTTCCGCTTTCTCCGGTCACGGCGCCCTGTGTGTCACGACGCAGCACGAAGCGCTGGTAGACGAGGGCGATCACCAGGGAGATGAGGAACAGCATCACGGCGACGGCGTTTCCGTAGCCGTAGCTGCCAGCGAGGTGTCCGTTCTGGTACATGTATGTCGCCATCGTGGATGTGCCGGCGGTCGCAGCGATGTACTGGCCCCAGATGATGTTGACGAGGTCGAACAGCTGCAGCGAACCAATGATGGACAGGAACGCCCAGATGCGCAGGGTCGGCCCGAGCAGCGGCAGCGTGATGTGCCACTGGATTTTCCAGAAGCTGGCGCCGTCGATGGCCGCAGCCTCGTAGAGCTCCTCCGGGATCGACTGCATGCCGGCAAGCATCAGGATCACGGCGAAGCCGATGTACTTCCAGGTGATGATGACCATCAGCGTCCATATGGCAATGGACGGGTCTGCCAGCCAGGACTGCTGGAACTCGCCCAGACCCCACTTCTCCAGCAGGGAGTTCACAGCGCCCGCATCCTGCATCATCAGGCTCCACCCGATACCGACGATGACCTCAGAGATCACGTACGGCATGAAGATGAGCACGCGGATGATGGAGCGGCCGCGGATCTTCTGGTTCAGCAGCAGCGCGAACAGGATCGCAACCGGCCCCTGCATGATCAGCGAGAGAACCACGATGACGAAGTTGTGCGTCACCGCCTCGCGGAACGTGTCGTCCTGCCAGATCAGGATGTAGTTATCCAGTCCGACGAACTCGGTCGGCCAGCCGAAGCCGTTCCATTTGAAGAAGCCGTAGAACGCCGCCATCATCACCGGGAAGATGACGAAGCCGACGAAGACGATCAGAGCGGGGCCCGAGAGAAGCGCGATCTCGCCGCGCTTGCGCCAGTCGACGCGTCGCGGTCGACGCACTGGGGCCGACGAGTTGTCGGCCCCAGCACGAACGTTCTTCTCAGGCACGGCGACCGCCGCCACCTGGGTTTCGATCATCGCCCCGATCAGCCTCTCGCCGCAGCGGTGGTGATCTGCTCCACGAGCTTGTCGGGGGTGCCCTGACCGGCGAGCATCTCCACGACGCCGACGTTGAGCGCGTTGCCGACGTTCTGGCCCAGCGCGGTGTCCAGCCACAGCGAGACGTACGGCGCCTGCGCGTATGCCTCCATCAACGGCACCAGTGACGGGTCGGTGACGGCGCCCGTGGCGTCCTGGGAAGCGGGGATGGTCTGGAAGGCCACCGCGTACTTCTCCTGCCACTCGGTTGTCGAGACGAAGTTGAGGAACTCCTCGCACGCTGCGGGCGAGTCGGCTGAACACGAGTAGCCATCGACGCCACCCATCATCGCTCCGGCTCCGCCGTCGCCACCGCTCACCTCAGGGAACGGGAACCAGCCGAGGTCCGGCAGCGGCTGCTCGTCGGCAGTCAGACTCGCGATCACACCGACGTTCCAGGCGCCCATCAGTTCCATGGCTGCCTTGTGGTTCGCCAGCAGTCCGGCGGACGAGTTCGCGCCCTCCTGCGGGGACGTGGTCAAGAAGCCCTGGTTGAACGGCTCGATGCCGGCGAAGTCGGCGAGGTTCTCAGCGGCGGTCAGCCAGCACTCGTCAGTGAAATCGGGATTGGTGGCGAGGCTGGAGACGATGGCCTTGTCGCAGGCACGCAGCGCGAAGAAGTAGTACCAGTGTGCGGCGGGCCAGGCTGCCTTCGCACCGAGAGCGATCGGCGCGATGCCAGCACTCTTGAGCTTGTCGACAGCACCCTCGAGGTCATCCAGGGTCTTGGGCTCTTCGGTGATTCCGGCCTGTTCGAACAGGTCCTTGCTGTAGAAGATGCCGCCGGGGAGCACGGCGCTGGGCATGCCGTAGATCTTGTCGTCGACAGTGAATGCTGCGAACGGCGCTTCGCCGAATGCGGTCTTCACATCGGCGTCGATCAGTCCGGTGAGGTCTTTCACTTTGCCTGCGTCGACGATGTCGGCGAGTTTGCCGCCACCGCGAGCCATGAAGATGTCGGGCATGTCGCCCGAGTTCACGGCGGTCTGGAGTTTGCCGTCCATGTCTTCGTTCTGGATGGAGGTGACCTTGATGGTCACTTCGGGGTTCTCTTCTTTGAAGGCGGCCGCAGCATCGTCCCAGTACTGCTTGCCATCTCCGGTGGTGGAGTTGTGCCACATGGTGAGCGTGACGTCTCCGCCGTCGCTCCCCTGGTCGCCTCCGCCACCTGCACAGCCGGACAGCAGCATCGCAATGCCGGCCCCCAGCGCAACTGCTGTCGCGCCTCGCGTCTTGCGTGTCATCATCAGCCCTTTCGTCATCCTTGACAGATCGTGGGACCGCTCCCTGAGCGGTTCAATTCTTGACATTGCCAGACTCGGCACCGTTTAGTCAATCGATATCGATAACGTTTTCCAAACACCTCGTAAATCCACCCGATCGACCGCTCCGGCGGTTACGATCACGATGTGGACCTTAATATTCGCCCTAGTCGCGCAACGATCACCGATGTCGCACGGGTCGCGGGAGTCTCCGTCTCAACCGTGTCGAAGGTGATCAACGGCAAGGACGGCATCGCCGCCACCACTGCCGCGCACGTCCTCGCCGTCGTCGCGGACCTCGGATACGAGTCTTCCATCGTCGCAAGCAGCCTCCGCCGCGGACGCACTGGCGTCATCGGCGTGCTGCTGGCCGATTTCGAACCGTACTCCACCGAGCTGCTGAAGGGGATCTCTCGGGCAGCCGAGGCGACCGACTATGAACTCCTCGCTTACGCCGGCGGCAATGACAACGGCAAACGCACGAACTGGGAGCGGCGCTCACTGTCCCGCTTGGGCGGAACGCTCATCGACGGTGCGGTGGTCGTGGCACCAACTATGTCGATGACTAACGGCACCAGCATCCCTGTGGTTGCCATCGACCCGCATTCCGGAGCCGAGAGCGTACCGACTGTCGACGGCGACAACATCGGCGGCGCACGCGCGGCGACGGAGCTGCTGATCGGCCTTGGCCACCGTCGCATCGCCCACCTGGGCGGGCGGCCCGGACTCGAATCGTCCCGCTTGCGCCGCGAGGGGTACCTGCAGGCACTCGAGGCAGCAGGCATCCCGGTCCACCCCGCTCTCGACCGGGTCGGAGGCTACCGAGCCGATCTCACCGACGCTCCTGCCCACGAACTGCTGGGACTGCCCGCCGACCAACGCCCGACGGCCATCTTCGCCGCGAACGACCTCTCTGCCCTGCACGTCATGGAGGTCGCGCACGAGTTGGGTCTACGGGTGCCGCACGACCTCTCGATCATCGGATTCGATGACATTCCGG
Source organism: Microbacterium wangyouchuni (assembly GCF_051546305.1). Taxonomy (NCBI): domain Bacteria; kingdom Bacillati; phylum Actinomycetota; class Actinomycetes; order Micrococcales; family Microbacteriaceae; genus Microbacterium; species Microbacterium wangyouchuni. The sequence continues at coordinate 166,984 of NZ_JBPTMA010000002.1, read as the reverse complement.
AATCATCGACCAGCTCCCCGCCTCTCACGACAGTGACCCAGCCCCTTCAGTTGATGGGCGCGGAGGCCCTGCGCATCCTCGTCTCCCTCCTCACCGGCGTCACGGTCGAGCAGCAGCATCGACGCCTGCCTGCCAGCCTCACCGTGCGGGAGAGCGTCGCCGCGCCCCCGAGCGTGCGCTGATTCCCCACCTCCGCCTCGGCGTCATCGACGCCCCAGCCGAGCCGGGCGCATGGCCACCAGCATCCCACCGATCACGAGCAGCAGGGCGGCCGCCAATGCGATGCCCCACGGTAGCTGCGCACCGGTGACGGCGAGTTGCCCGGGCGCAACGACCCTGACCTCCGCACTGATCGGTTCGAGCTCCCCGGACGCGATAACCAGGGTGTGTGCACCGAGTGGCAGATCCGCAGGGATCGACACGTCGAAGGCCACCCGACCTGAGGAATCAGCCGCGGAGATGCCGGCGATCTCGATCGGATCGCTGAACAGCGTCGCCGTGATCTGCTGACCGGGCTCCAGACCCGACACGGTCACAGGCAGGGCTCCACCCTGCTCCACGCTGCCGTCGCCGACGTCAACCGTCGCCCAGACGACCACTCCATCCTCGCCCGGATCCCCCGGCTCCGTCGGCGTACCGGGTTCCGTCGGTTCCGACGGTTCCGTCGGCTCCGTCGGCTCCGTCGGCTCCGTCGGCTCCGTCGGCTCGCCCGGCTCGCCCGGCTCGCCCGGCTCTTCGGCCGACACCAGGCGTGCGACGCCCCAGCGTGCGGTGTTCTGGTATCCGGTGCCGGTCGGCTCCGCCCAGGTGTGCACGGCGAAGCGGGCGCCGTCTCGTCCATCATTGACCTGGAAATCCAGTCCATGGAAGGTGTTGAGGCCGCCGAGTGGAACGTCGCTCTGACCGCCAGACTCGCCGACGAGGTCGATCGCGACCTCCACGACATATCCAGTTTCGGTCAGAGCCGTCGCGCTACTGGCCACACGTGCCTGCTGCAGCGCGGCATCGCCCGTGCCGAACGACAGGTCCCCGTCGGTCGTGATCCGGATCTGCGTGTCGTTCGGGCCGTACGTCCCAGCCTTCGTGTTGCCCAGATCGAGAAACACTTCAACGGAATCGCGGTTCCATGCATCACTGTTGCTGTTGTCGACGACCGGATCGGTCACCTCGTACAGCACGTAGAGCTGGTTCCCCTGCCAGAGCGTGCGCACCTGCGCCTGGGCGCCGCTCGCATCCCCCTCGACCGTCCTCGCCGTCTGCGCCACGGCGGCATCTGCCCACACCTCGTCGACGATGCCATCGACCGTCGGGGCAGGCAGCTCCGGGATCTCCAGGTAGGAGAGCGGCTCCAGGAATGTGAGCCGGCCCGTCTCACCGGGCGAATTCCATGCGCCGGCGACCGAGTCGTTGACGATGACACGCACATCGAATTTCGCCGAGGAGCCCTCGACGACCTCGCTGTGCGGCACGTGCACCGCAATGAGATGCTCACCCTCGACAACGGTCTCGATACCGGGGACGGAGTCCGGGGCATCCTTCTGGTAGACGAACTCTTGGTCGCCATAGGTGAACTCGACACGGTCTGGGGCGACCGTGCTACGAACCAGAACGGTCAGGTGGTCATCGCTCCAGCGCGATTGGAACCCACCCACGTCTCCGGTCAGCACGTTCTCTGGCAGGTTCTGCCATTCGATCGCGCCCGCGAATCCATCGGTCAGCGCGATGTCACCGGCGAACACGTTCGCGGTCGTGATCAGCGCCGGCAGGCCATCCGGATCATCGATGACTCCGTAATAGGCGGGCTTGGCCTGCAAACCGGCACCGAACACCAGTGGCTCCTGCTCAGATCGCCATGAGCGGTTGTCGGTGAGACCCCAGATAGTGGCGGCAAACACCTTCTCCGCATCCGGTGCCGCCGCGTCATAGTCACGCAGCAGCCGGAACACATCGCGGTAGAAGTATCCCTGCCGGATCCGGTTAGCCTCTGTGGCCGGGTTGATCGTGACGTCGAGCTCCGTGACTTCCTGCAGCAAGCCGAGGCCGGCGAATCGGTCGAGCGCACCCTGCAGCGACGCGATCGTGGTGTTGATTGAGACGTGGAACTGGTGGCCCACGCCGTCCAATGGCACTCCAGCTGCCAACAGTCTCTTCACGAGGGCCTCATACTGCGCGCCCTTACGATCTTGCTCGGTGTTGTAGTCGTTGATGAAGAGCATCACCGGGCGATCGGTGCCCGACGCTGCGTACGTATTGTTGAAGGCCTCCTCCGCGAGCTCGAAAGCGAGCGGGATGTACTCCTCGCCCAGCACTTGATACCAGCGGCTCGTGCGCAGCCCATCGTCAGTGCTCTGATCCGCCACCACCTCGTTGACGACGTCCCACGCGATAATCGGATTGGTCGATGAGCCGTACAGGCCGTAGTCATCAGAAATCGATCGGGCCACGTTGTCGATGTGGGTCGCAAGACGGTCGCGGAGGATCTGCTTGTCAGCATCGGTGTCGGTCAGTTCGCGTCCGGAGTCATCCTGGAAGAACCAGTCCGGCGTCTGCGAGTGCCACAGCAGCACGTGTCCATACATTCGCAGGTCATTCTGCTGCGAGAAGTCCAGCAGCGCCGTTGCCTCGGCGTTGCGCTGGAAGTCACCGTTCTCGTCGTACCAGGCTTCCACCTTCATGTGGTTCTCAGGCGTGATCTGGTCGAAGTGGTGCAGCAGCAGGTCGGCTGCGGCTCCGCTCGTCTCCCGAGAATCGATCGCGACACCGACCGGGAAGTCCACGGTGTCCTTGATCGGCACCAGGCTGGTGTCGACCGGGTTCGGCTCCGGTACGCTCACGCGCAGCTGATCGACCAGGAACGCCGAGGTATTGCCACTGTCGTAGCGAGCCTCGACATAGAGTTCGGCGGCCGTGTCGTAGGCGGGCACCGTGAACTCACCGGACACGGTGGTCCACACCTCGGCGCTGGCATCCTCGATCTGGAGCAGGTTGGCGTACGAGGCGGACTCGCCCGTAACGGTACGCATCGAGATACTCAGCCCCTGTCCGACGTCTGCGCCCTCGGCGAAGCGCACAGCGGCCTCGAGCAGGTAGGTATTTCCTGGCAGCAGCACGTCAACGACGTCGAACTGGATGCCGTCACCCTCGTGCGTGCGGTCGGAGACCTGCGCGGCGAATGCCGAGTCGTCGGCACCGCCTGGCACGACTGAGATGGTCGGTGCCGATTCTCCCGATCCGGAGCGGGCGAACCATCCGTCCAACTCGCCATCGTCGAAGTTCGTGTCGATGAGTGCGCCCGTCTGCTGCGGGGCGGGAGTGCCGAGCGGGAGGGTGAAGACCCAGCCGTCGGCCAGCCGCTCGTCGACGACGGTCGCGACCGCCTGCAGCGACGGTTCGCGGTCACCGCCGCCGTCATGCACGAGCACGATCTCGCCGGGCTTCATCGCGGTGCGCAGATTCTCGGTGAGTACGGCCGGGTCGGTCTCTGCCCAGTCGTTAATCGTGTTGGTGACGGCCAGCGGCTGCATGCCGAGCGAGACAGCGACGGCGGCAGTGGCGCCCCAGCTGCCGTTGGGCGCGCGGAAGAACGGCACCTGTGCGTCAGGGTCGCCGAGCGCCTCGCGAATGATGCGCAGATTCTCGACGAGATCGGTGCGGATGCTGTCGGCATCCCAGGAACCCATGTCCGTGTAGCTCGTGGTGTGGTTACACAGTGTGTGCCCCTCGGCGACGGTGCGCCTGAGCAGATCGGCACCGCCGGGCGCGGTGATGTTCTGGCCGATGACGCAGAACACCGCGTGGATGTCGTTGGCCTTCAGATAATCGAGCAGCGCCGCGGTGGTGGCACCGTTGGGTCCGTCATCGAATGTGAGGGCAGAGACGTTCCCGCTGCCGGAGGCGAGGCTGACCGGTGTGGTTGTCGGGTCGACGGCGCCGCCAGGGGCGACGTCGGAATCTCCTCCGCCGGGCGCGGGGGCACGCGTGATGAGCACATCGTCAAGATAGAACGATGATGTCGCCGGGTCCACCTCGATGTAGACCTGCGTGTCATCCGCGTCTGCGGTCAACGTGCCGGAGATCGTGGTCCACTCCCCCGCGGGGATCGCCTTGTCGGCGACCCAGTGATAGCCATCCTTGACGAGGAATCGGGCTTGCGCGGCAGCATCCTGTACCAGCACTCGCGCCGAGAGCGTATACGTCACGCCCTCGGTGAATAGGCCCTCAGGGCTCTGCAGCGTGTGCCACGTCTCGGTGCGGTCGGCCACGCTCAGTACCTGACCCGCGCCTCCGTTCGGGTCGGCGGTGACGGTGAGGGTGGGGTCGCCGCTGGCGAACCAGTCGCCGGTCGTACCGTCCTCGAAATCGACGCTCGAGATGATCTCAGGATCTGCCGCAGCAGCGGAGATAGGGATAAGTGGGGCCGCGATGAGAGCAGCGGCGGCGGAGAATGCCAGCAGGGTTGATCGACGTTGCACGGGGCGCTCCTTTGCGCAGATGATTTGTCGTTGGCCCAAACATATGGAGTAAGCCCCCACCCGTGTCAACCCGTTACCAGAAAGTTACGTGCAGTCCGCCGATAGTTTCGACGGACACCATCGGACACCTTTCGAGCGCCGGAAGCGCTGGACGTAGGTGCCCATCCTGCTATAGGTTGTGAACAGCAACAATTTACGTACGCGACGACGCGTCGCAAGAAGGAGCCGTCATGGTCACCCCCACCCGCGAAGACAAGTTCTCCTTTGGTCTGTGGACCATCGATTACAACGGCACCGACCCGTTCGGCGGTCCGACCCGGCCGCGTCTCGACGTCGTACATGCAGTTGAGAAGCTCTCCGAACTCGGCGCCTACGGTCTCACCTTCCATGACGATGATCTGTTCGCCTTCGGCTCGACCGATGCCGAACGCCAGAAGCAGATCGATCGTCTGAAGGGCGCGCTGGCCGACACCGGCCTGGTCGTGCCGATGGTCACCACCAACCTGTTCAGCGCACCGGTCTTCAAGGATGGCGGCTTCACCTCGAACGACCGCGACGTGCGCCGCTTCGCCCTGCGCAAGGTTTTCCGCCAGCTCGACCTCGGTGCTGAGCTCGGCGCCAAGACGTTCGTAATGTGGGGCGGCCGCGAGGGCGCCGAGTACGACTCGGCCAAGGACGTCCGCTCGGCGCTGGAGCGCTACCGCGAGGCCGTGAACCTCCTCGGCGACTACGTCACCGACAAGGGCTACGACATCCGTTTCGCCATCGAGCCCAAGCCCAACGAGCCCCGCGGCGACATCCTCCTGCCGACGCTTGGCCACGCGATCGCGTTCATCGGCTCGCTTGCACGCCCCGAGCTCTTCGGCGTTAACCCCGAGGTCGGCCACGAGCAGATGGCTGGGCTCAACTTCACCGCCGGCATCGCGCAGGCGCTGTACCACGACAAGCTCTTCCACATCGACCTCAACGGTCAGCGCGGCATCAAGTACGACCAGGACCTCGTGTTCGGTCACGGCGACCTGCACAACGCATTCTCACTGGTCGACCTGCTCGAAAACGGCGGCCCTGGCGGTGTCCCGGCCTACGACGGACCGCGCCACTTCGACTACAAGCCGTCGCGCACCGAAGACGAGACCGGCGTCTGGGACTCTGCCGCCGCCAACATGCGCACCTACCTGCTGCTGAAGGAGCGTGCTGCGGCCTTCCGCGCCGATCCCGAAGTGCAGGAGGCACTCGCCGCGGCCAAGGTCGACGAGCTGGCCAAGCCCACGCTGAACGACGGTGAGACATACGACGACTTCCTCGCCGACCGCAGCGCCTACGAAGACTTCGACGCCGACGCTTACCTCGGCGGCAAGGGCTTCGGGTTCGTTCGTCTGCAGCAGCTCGCTACCGAGCACCTGCTCGGCGCACGCTGATCGTGACGCTGGTCGCCGGCGTCGACTCGTCGACGCAGAGTTGCAAGGTCGTCATCCGTGATGTCGACTCCGGTGCTGTCATCCGGTCCGGCCGTGCCGGGCATCCGGAAGGCACCGAGGTCGATCCCGCCGCCTGGTGGGACGCGCTGCAGAGCGCGATCACGGATGCCGGTGGCCTTGACGACGTCGCCGCCATCGGCGTCGGCGGCCAGCAGCACGGCCTGGTGGCGCTTGACGCCGCCGGTCACGTCATCCGTCCGGCACTGCTGTGGAACGACACCCGTTCCGCAGACGCAGCAGCAGCCCTCGACTCCGAAGTCGGAGCCGCCGAATACGCTCGGCGCACCGGCGTCGTGCCGGTCGCATCGTTCACGGCGAGCAAGGTGCGCTGGGTCGCTGATGCCGAACCCGAAAATGCCGCCCGCATCGCGGCGATCGCGCTCCCCCACGACTGGCTGACCTGGCGTCTGCGCGGCTACGGTCCCGCAGACCAATCACCGCTCGGCGCCGTGCTCAGCGAGCTCGTCACCGATCGATCGGATGCCAGCGGCACCGCATACTTCGATCCGGCCAGAAACGAATACGACCGGGAGCTGCTGTCGATCGCGCTGCGTCGCGATGCCGCTGACATCGTGCTCCCCCGGGTCCTCGGCCCCTCCGATCACGTCTCGGGGCACAACGGCATCCTCGTCACCGGTGGCGCTGGAGACAACGCCGCCGCAGCTCTCGGAATGGGCGCCGGCAGCGGAGATATCGGTGTCTCCATCGGTACCAGCGGCACCGTGTTCGCAGTGACTGATGTCGCTGTCACCGACGCCTCCGGCACCGTCGCCGGCTTTGCTGATGCCTCCGGTGGATTCCTTCCCCTGGTGGCGACGCTCAACGCGGCCCGTGTGCTGGATGCCACGGCATCCCTGCTCGGTGTCGATCACGATGAACTCGGCCGGCTGGCGCTGGCGGCAGAACCCGGTGCCGGCGGACTCGTCCTGCAGCCCTGGTTCGAGGGCGAACGCACACCGAATCTGCCGAATGCCACGGCGACCCTGTTCGGGATGACACTGGGCTCCACCAGCCGTGAGAACCTTGCCCGCGCTGCGATCGAGGGCGTGCTGTGCGGTCTGGCTGAGGGCCTTGACCGCATCCGCAGCCACGGTGTCAGTGCCGAGCGCATCCTGCTTGTGGGCGGGGCGGCGCAGAATGAGGCCGTTGCACGGATCGCGGCGCAGGTGTTCGACGCCCCCGTCGTGGTGCCCGCTCCCGGCGAGTACGTCGCGATGGGCGCTGCAATCCAGGCGGCTTGGGGCCTCACCGGCACCGTGCCGACCTGGTCGGTCGCGATCACCGCGCGTGTCGATGCGCAAACTCAGCCGATCATCCGCGAGCAGTACGCCGCGCGGCTCGAAGTGAGCAAAAGTGGCGAACTCATAGGCGGAGCCTCCACACTAGAAGCATGACCTTCGCAGCCCTGCAGCCTCTCGCCGATCGCGCCGCACTGTTCGTCGCTCTCCGACAGGAGGCGCTCACCGCCGCCGCCGAGCGACTCGGTGAGCACCGCTGGGATGCGGACATGACAGCGGGAACGCTCACCTTCACGTCCAATGCGAATCCGGAGCAGCAGCTGGTCAGCGCTGCACACCTGGTGGCGACGATCGCTCCGGGGCCACGATCGCTGCTGTGGGCGTGGGCGCACCCGCAGGGCGACCCGAACGGCATCGCCGGACAGTTGCGCGACTATGGCATCAAGTACGACATCGCAGCGCTGGCACAGTCCGAGCTGCTCTTCCCCGAAGACACCGGCGACGATCTCGATGAGTGGATGACGCAGGCCGCACACCAGGTCGGCAACGTCGCGGTGGAGATCACCGGACGCTCGCCGTACTACTCGGCTCCGATCGATGGCGGCACACGCGCGGTCTTCCTGCTGGATGCTCCCCTCGATCCGCTCACTGTGCGAGATGCCGTGATCGCCGCGCCCCGCTTGTTGGAAAGCCTCGCGCTGCGCGACGCCCGCTCGGCGGTGTGGGATGCCGCTCGCCTCGCCGGCTGGAACATGCAGTGGACGGACGAGCAGTTCTCGGGTGCCACTGTCAGCGACGCCAGCGGCGAAGCCACTTTCCGCTTCGACGAGCAGGCTCGAGTCATCGGTGTGGAAAGCACACTCGGAGCCTAAATCTCTTCGGTGTTCTCGCGCCGTCCGGTGCGAACGTGACATGCTGTGAACATGAAGAAGTGGCTGGTGCGGGCCGTCTCGCTGTATGTGTTCAACGTGGCAGCGCTGCTGTTGATCGGACTGATCATGCGCAGCGTGCAGGTCGGCTGGCATGCACTGTGGGCAGCGGTCGTCTTGACACTGGCAACGCTTGCGCTGAAGCCCCTGCTGCTGAAGTTGTTCCGCCAGTCAGCCGCGAAGTCGGCCAGCGCACGCACGAGGTTCGGCGAGAAGCTCGTGCAGTACGTGCTCGTGTTCGTCGTCGAACTGATCGTGTGGGTGCTGACCGTTATCTTCAGCGGTGTCGCGGTGCACGGATGGTTCTGGGGCTACGTTCTCCCGCCGGTCTACCTGCTCATCGCCTGGGTGATCTACGACCAGATAGACGATCGGATCGAAGCGAAGACCGGCGCCGTGATCGGGTCGGTGCGGTCGAAGATGACGGGTACGACGGCATCCGATTCGATGCCGCCGTCGCCTGCGGCATCCTCGGGGCGTGCCGAACTGAATGATGGTCTGACGCCCGAACAGCGGCGGATGCTGGACAACCTGTAGCCGGCGGGCCGCCGCGTTGTTGCATTCCGCGGAGCCTGTGACGAATGTCGGAGGTTCTCGCCGAATCTCTCCGACATGCGTCACAGGGTCCGACAGGTGTAACAGTCAGTCCGCGGCAGCAAGCCGTTCCGCGGCCTCGACCACGTTCGTCAGGAGCAAGGCGACGGTCATCGGACCGACACCACCGGGGTTCGGCGACAGGAAACCGGCGACCTCGGCGACATCAGGATGCACATCGCCATAGACCTTGTTCTTACCGGTCTCCGGGTCGCTTTCGCGCGTGACGCCGACGTCGAGAACAGCTGCCCCCGGCTTCACGTCTTCCGCACGGATGAGGTGCTTCACACCCGCACCGGCGACGATCACATCGGCCTGACGAAGGTACGGCGACATGTCGGGCGTGCCGGTGTGCACCTGGGTCACGGTCGCGTTGATGTCGCGGCGCGTCAGCAGCAGCCCCATCGGCCGCCCGATAGTCACCCCGCGTCCGACGACCACGACGTGCTTCCCCGCGAGGTCGTATCCACTTCGCTGCAGCAGCTCGATCACGCCGCGCGGTGTGCACGGCAGCGGCGTGTGGATCGGCGCGTTGACGTTGAGCACAAGCCGACCGAGGTTGGTCGGGTGCAGGCCGTCGGCGTCCTTGTCCGGGTCGATCCGCTCGAGAATCGCATCGGTGTCGATGTGCTTCGGCAGCGGCAGCTGCACGATGTAGCCGTGGCAGTCCGGGTCGGCGTTGAGCTCGTCGATCAGCGATTCGACCTGCTCCTGTGTGGCATCCGCCGGTAGCTCACGCTGGATCGAGTTCATTCCGACCGCCTCGGACTGCCGATGCTTCATCCCGACATACAACTGGGATGCCGGATCTGCGCCGACGAGCACCGTTGCGATGCCGGGCGTGATGCCCTTCGCCCTGAGCGCGGCGACGCGTTCGGTCAGTTCCGCTTTGATCTCCGCGGAGGCCGCTTTGCCGTCGAGGACGACAGCGGTCACTGCTGCAGCCCCGGGTAGAGCGGGAACGCACCGGTGAGAGCATCGACGCGCGCCTTGAGAGCCTCGACATCGGCGCCCGGCAGCAGCGCCAAGGCGATGACGTCGGCAGCCTCGGTGAACTCGGCGTCGCCGAAACCACGGGTCGCAAGCGCCGGGGTGCCGATGCGCAGGCCCGACGTCACCATCGGCGGACGCGGGTCGTTCGGCACAGCGTTGCGGTTGACCGTGATGTGAATATCGTGCAGCAGATCCTCGGCCTGCTTGCCGTCGATCTCGGCGTCACGCAGGTCGACGAGCACGAGGTGCACGTCGGTTCCGCCAGAGCGCACGGCGATGCCGGCATCCTTCACGTCCTGCTGGGTGAGTCGCTCGGCGAGGATTGCAGCCCCGCGGACGGTGCGCTCCTGGCGCTCCTTGAACTCCGGCGACGCCGCGATCTTGAACGCGGTCGCCTTGGCCGCGATCACATGCATGAGCGGTCCGCCCTGCTGGCCGGGGAAGACCGCCGAGTTGATCTTCTTCGCAAGGTCGGCGTCGTTGGTCAGGATGAAGCCCGAGCGCGGACCACCGATTGTCTTGTGCACGGTTGAGGAGACGACGTGCGCGTACGGTACGGGGTTCGGGTGGATGCCGGCGGCGACGAGACCGGCGAAGTGAGCCATGTCGACCCAGAGTAGGGCACCGACCTCATCGGCGATCGCGCGGAACGCGGCGAAGTCGAGCTGGCGCGGATAGGCAGACCAGCCAGCGATGATGACCTTGGGCTTGTGCTCGATGGCCAGTCGGCGCACCTCGTCCATGTCGACGAGCGAGGTCTCCGGGTTCACCCCGTAGGCGACGATGTCGTAGAGGCGGCCGGAGAAGTTGATCTTCATGCCGTGCGTCAGGTGCCCGCCGTGGTCGAGCGACAGCCCGAGCAGCGTGTCACCGGGACGTGCGATGGCGTGCAGCACGGCGGCGTTCGCGGTCGCACCGGAGTGCGGCTGAACGTTCGCGAACTGGGCACCGAACAGGCTCTTGGCCCGCTCGATCGCGAGGGACTCGGCGACGTCGACCTCTTCGCAGCCACCGTAGTAGCGGCGACCGGGGTAGCCCTCGGCGTACTTGTTCGTCAGCACCGATCCCTGAGACTGCAGGATGGAGACGGGTACGAAGTTCTCGGATGCGATCATCTCGAGGTAGCCGCGCTGCCGGTTCAGCTCGCGCTCGAGAACCTCGGCGATCTCAGGATCAACCTCGGAAAGCGGGGCGTTGAAGTACGGGTCGGTCATGTCGTCCTCTTTTCGTCAGGATTCGGTCGTGTGAGCACATCCGCACAGCGGACGCGTCAAAACGCATCGGCCCAGGCGCGCGGTCGAATTTCCGTAACGGTCGCTCCCCGGTGGTGACCCACCCAGACGCCAGTCGCGACGGTTCGAGCATAGCGGAATTCCCGAGTCCCACAGTAGCCGTGAAGCCCCGCGGACACAGCGCCACAGGATAGATTTCGTTCATGGTCCTTCCTGTTGTTCCGCTCCCTGCTTCTCTCGTGGAATCCCCCGGCTCGCTCACGCTCACCCCCCGCACACGCATCGTCGCGAATGACGAGACGGATGCCGCGGCATCCATCCTCGCGAAGTCGATCGCCGAACGCACCGGGCTCACGCTCCCGGTCGTCGCAGAACCGGCCGCAGCCGGTGACCTCGTGCTGCGACACACGAAAGACACCGGCGAGGGGTACGCACTTCGCATCGACGACGCCGTCGAGCTCTCCGGATCAGCCGCTGGTCTCTTCTACGGCATCCAGACCATCCGTCAGCTGTTGACCGGCGCCGATGACGTCTGGACTCTCCCCCGCGTCGCGATCGACGACGCGCCGCGCTTCGGCTACCGCGGCGTGATGCTCGATGTCGTTCGCACCTTCTTCGATGTCGACACCGTCAAGGCGTTCATCGACCGGGCGGCGTCGCTGAAGTTCAACCGTCTGCACCTGCATCTCACCGACGATCAGGGTTGGCGTCTGCATATCGAGAGCCGCCCGCTGCTGACCGAACGCGCCGCCAGCACGGCTTCCCTCGGTCGCCCTGGCGGGTTCTACACGCACGACGACTTCCGCGAGATCGTCCGATATGCCGCTGAGCAGCACGTGATGGTGATTCCGGAGATTGATCTGCCCGGCCATACCCATGCGATCGGTCTCGCCTACCCCGAGCTCGTCGAGGATCCGGTGATGACCGACAACCTCCGCGCACAGGCTCGCGAACTCGGACAGCCCCTGCCCGTGGCGGGCGAACCGTACCGGGGCTGGGGTGTCGGACACTCGTCGGTGAAGATCCATGACGAGGCGACGTGGACGTTCCTCAGTGACGTGCTGACCGAGGTCGTAGCGCTCACTCCGGGTCCGTATCTGCATGTCGGTGGCGATGAGGCTCACGGCACACCGCAGACCGACTTCGACGCATTCGTCGAACGTGTCACGGCACTCACCACGCGCCTCGGAAAAACTCCCGTCGCCTGGCATGAAGCAGGATCCGCGCAGGTCGCCGAGGGAACCATCGGCCAGTACTGGGGCAGCACAACTCCTGCCGGCACGAACGCTGACGATGTTCGTCGGTTCGCCGAGCGCGACGGCGCGGTGATCATGTCACCGTCAGATACGGCCTACCTCGATCAGAAGTACGACGCGGACTTCCCCCTCGGGCTGGATTGGGCGGCGCTCATCGATCTGGAGACCGCGTACAGCTGGGAACCGGCATCCATCGTCGCCGGTCTGCCGGAGACCGCGATCATCGGTGTCGAAGCGCCGCTATGGTCTGAGACTCTCACCTCGCTGGCCGACATCGACCAGCTCTTCTTCCCCCGTGCCGCAGCAATCGCCGAGGTGGCTTGGTCATCAGCCGATTCTCGCGATTGGGCATCGTTCCGTTCTCGCATCGGGCATCTCGATGTGCGTTGGGATGCCGCAGGCTGGGGAGGACACCGTCCCGCCGAGATCACTTGGAGCAACCGTTGAACACCACCCTGATCCACTCCGCTCGCCTCATCACCGAAGGTGAGGAAACCGCTGATGCCTGGGTGCGGTTCGAAGGTGGCGTCGTCGCGGCCACCGGCACGGGTAGCGATTGGGCACCTGCTGACGCCGTGATCGACGCGACCGAGGTTGCCGGTGCCGGCGCCATCCTCACGCCCGGATTCATCGATATCCACGGTCACGGCGGCGCCGGGGCAGCCTTCGACGACGGCATCGAGGCGATCCGCACCGCCCGCGACCTGCATCGCACGCACGGTACGACGCGAGCTGTGATCTCTCTGGTTACAGCCCCCGTCGATGATCTCGTCCGTCGGGTCGGTGAGATCGCCGATCTCATGCAGACGGATGCCGACATCGTCGGTTCCCACCTCGAGGGCCCTTACCTCGACCCGGCACACAAAGGTGCGCACGAGCCGACGCTGCTGCGGCATCCGGAAGCCTCCGAGGTGCAGCGCCTGCTGGATGCCGGTCGCGGCACGATCCGCCAAGTCACCATCGCCCCCGAGCTTCCCGGTGGAATCGAAGCGATCCGGTTGATCGTGGCTTCGGGCGCCGCCGCGGCTGTCGGTCATACGAGTGCCGATGCCGCGCAGGCCGTCGCCGCGTTCGAGGCGGGTGCGACGATCCTCACGCACGCTTTCAACGCCATGCCGGGCATCCACCACCGCGCCCCGGGACCCGTGCTCACCGCTGCAGCCGACCACCGCGTAATCCTCGAGGCGATCGCCGACAATGTGCACCTGCACCCGCCCGTGATCAAGTTGCTCTTCGACTCGGCGCCGGGACGCGTGGCGCTGGTGACGGATGCCATGGCCGCAGCCGGCAGCGCCGATGGCAGCTACGACCTGGGGGCGGTGAAGGTGACGGTGACCGATGGCATCGCCCGCACCGACGAGACCGGATCGATCGCCGGATCGACGTTGACGCAGGATGTGGCCTTGCGACGAGCCGTGCAGGCCGGGGCGTCTCTCGTCGAGGCGATTCGCGCGCTGACGGAGACGCCGGCTCGAGCTATTGGTCTCGGTGACCAGCTCGGACGGCTCATTCCCGGATATCAGGCGGATGCCGTACTGCTGGATGCCGACCTGCAGGTCGTCCACGTGCAGACGGGCGGCGCACTGCGCTGAGCGCGGGCGCGGGCGCGGGGCTGAGCGCAGGGGCGGGCCACCACTCCCCAGCAGCAGCCCGCGCTCCCCAGACGCGAGACAGGCGGCCCAGGAACTCCTCCCCCGAGGCACCTGAGCCGCCTAACCGTGCATTTCCCCCGCACGGTGCCGAACTCCGCCCCCCGGTGGAGTTCTGATGGCTGTCTCTATTTGATGAGACGACGACCTGGTGGATTCATTACGCGAAAGTCGAAGATTCTTTTCGAGAGTTGTTCGTTCGCGATGAACAGGGGTGACATCACAGGCAATTTCGAGGAGAATAGGCCAGTCGCGTGATGAAAGACAGCATCCCGCGTCTCTTCTTGTGAGAGCAACTCCGTCTCTCACGACCAATGGAAACCAGTGCAGAACGACGAGACTTTTGAGGCCGGCCCCGCCGATGCCGATCTGATCCTGCGCACCCGTTCGGGTGACAGCGCAGCATTCGGTGAACTCTGGCGACGCCACTACCCGTCGGGGATGTCCGTCGCGCGCTCGATCACCTCCAGCATCGACCCGGACGATCTGGTGCAAGAGGCGTACACACGCATCTATCAGGCGGTGCTCAAAGGCGGCGGACCGAACGGTTCGTTCCGTGCATATCTGTTCACCAGCATCCGGAACACCGCGGCATCGTGGGGCCGTTCGCGTGTCGAAACGCCGATGGACGAGCTCGAGACCATCCCGGATCCGGACAGCACCGACCAGGCCGCGAACGATGCTCTCGACCGCAGCCTCACCGCCCAGGCATTCCGCAGCCTTCCCACGCGCTGGCAGGAGGTGCTCTGGTACACCGAGATCGAGCGGATGAAGCCAGCAGAGGTCGCACCGCTGCTGGGGATGAAGGCTGGCGCGGTCTCGCAACTGGCATTCCGTGCGCGCGAGGGCTTGCGAGAAGCGTGGATCGGTGCGCATCTGCGCAGCACGAAAGACGGCTCCGAGTGCCACTGGACCATCGAACACCTCGGTGCGTATTCGCGCGGCAACCTCAGCGCTCGCGATCAGAAGCGCGCTGATCTGCACCTCGATGAGTGTGCCCGATGCATGATCGTGGCAGCAGAGGCGAAGGACGTATCCAACCGGCTTGCTCTCGTTCTGCTCCCTCTCGTGCTCGGTGTTGCCGGGGCAGCCGGATACGCCGCGATGCTTCAGGGCAGCGGGGTGCCAATCGTGGCGCTGGCTGCGATGCCGTCATCCGTAAGCGGTAGTGCTGTCAGCGTCGGCGGCGCGGGAGTGACTGCAGGAACCGGCGCGCTTCACGGCAATAGTGGGGCGGCTGGAGGCACAACGGCAGGAGCCGGTTCCGGCGGCGCAGTCGGAGGCGGCGCGACCGGGGTCGGTGCAGCAGGCGGTGGTATCTTCACCGGCATCGGCGCTCTGGTCGGCGCCGGATCCGCGGCAGTTCTCGTCGCCGGCGCAGTCGCAGCGGCAGCGATCGTCCCGGGGCTGGTCAACGCCGCTCCCGTCATGTCGATGTCCAGCGCCAGCGTGCCGGGCGACTCATTGATCACAACGGAAGTCGCCCCGGACGAGAATCTGGATGCTGACGAGAAGTTCGTCCTCGAGATCGCCGAGGATGCTCCCGAGCACGGCACCGACACGAGCACGGAGCCTGAAGTTGAGGCTTCCACTCCACAACCGTCGACTCGGCCCGCCGAGCAGGAAGATCGCCGAGAGGGCGAGGGTGGCGACCAAGTCCCGGCGCCCGAGTCGGAAAAGCCAGCTGAGCCTGGGCCTGAGGTTGTGCCTGACGAGCCGGTCGAGATTGTGCCGGTCGATCCGGCAGACCCGCCTGTCGAGCCAGAGACTCCGCCTGTGCCGGAGATTCCCGGCGATATCCCGACCGGGCCTGTGCCGGATCCTGTTCCCGTGCCGGAGCCCGCGCCTGAGCCAGCCCCCGCGCCTGAGCCAGCCCCCGCGCCGAAGCCTGAGCCAGCCCCCGCGCCTGAGCCAGCCCCCGCGCCGAAGCCTGAGCCAGCCCCCGCGCCTGAGCCAGCCCCCGCGCCGACACCGACACCGACACCGACTCCAGAACCAACACCGGAGCCGACACCAGAACCAACACCGGAGCCGACACCAGAACCAACACCGGAGCCGACACCAGAACCAACACCGGAGCCGACACCAGAACCAACACCGGAGCCGACACCAGAACCAACACCGGAGCCGACACCAGAACCAACACCGGAGCCGACACCAGAACCAACACCGGAGCCGACACCAGAACCAACACCGGAGCCGACTCCAGAACCGACCGACCCTCCCATCGATGAACCGGAAACTACCGTCCCAACCGCTGCAGTCACGCTCGGCGCGACTACGGTCTGGTACGAAGACACCGGTGAACTGTTCAAGAAGACCCACATCACCGTGGTTGTCTCGGGCGTTCCCGGCGAATGGGTTCAGCCGCGAATAGCCGGTGATACCGACGGTACGACTGCGATGATGCTGGATGAGAATGGCCAGGCCACATTCGACCTACGCCCGGGCGGCCTGGAGTTGCTACTCGGCGCGACAGTCACTTTTTCGTATACCGATCATCCGGATGCGCCAGTGGCTACGACGACTCTTGCTGCGCTGATGGGCGCAGCCGTCGACTGAGCAACCTCCCCCGGCCGAATAGACTGGGAGCATGTCCGAAGCTCCTGACGCAATCCCCGGTGTCAATCGTCCGAACATCGCTCCGCTCGACATCATCCGGGCCGTGATCCTGGTCGCAGCGATCGCATCGCTCGTGCTCTGGGGCTTTGCGATGTGGGCCTTCCCGTGGAACCTCGTGTTCGGTATCGGTGCGCCGTTGCTCGTTCTGGTCATCTGGGCGCTGTTCCTGTCGCCGCGTCCTCTGCTTCGCCTGCATCCATTCGTGCGCGCGGTCGTTGAACTGCTCATCTATGCCGGTGTCACCGTTGTTTGGTGGTCGATGGATCAGGCCTGGGTCGGACTCGGCTTCGCCCTCGTCGCCGTCACCGCCGGACTCTTCGCGGGTCGGAGAAACCTGCAGTGACCGTCGCTGCGGCCCTGCGGGACGCTCTCGGCGACATCGTCGATGTCACCGACGGCACGCTTGAAGCCGCGCGCGCAGACCGTTCCGGGCATGCCTCCCCAGGCCGCCCGCTCGCTGTCATTCATGCCGAGACCGTCGAGCATGTGCAGCAGACGATGCGAATCGCCACGCAGACCCGCACACCTGTCGTGGTGCGCGGTGCAGGCACCGGGCTCGCGGGGGCTGCCAACGCCGGGCCCGGTGAGATCGTCCTGTCGACTGTGCGGATGAACCGGGTGCTCGAAGTGCGCCCCGATGATCTCTTCGCCGTCGTCGAGCCCGGCATCCTGAACGCCGAGCTGAACACGCTGCTCGCAGAACACGGGCTGTGGTGGCCGCCCGACCCGGCCAGCCGAGACATCTCCACGGTCGGCGGCAACATCGCCACCGGTGCCGGTGGACTGCTGTGCGCGAAGTACGGCGTCGTGCGCGATGCGGTTCTTGCGATCGATCTCGTACTCGCGGATGGACGGCTCCTGCATCTGGGCCACCGCAGCGTCAAGGGCGTGACCGGGCTCGATCTGACCTCTCTCGTCATCGGTTCGGAGGGAACCCTCGGCGTCGTGGTCGGCGCGACGCTGAAGCTCAAGCGTGTCGTGGCCGGAGACGTCTGCACCATCACAGCGCTGTTTCCCACCGTCACCGATGCGGCCACCGGGTCGGCAGTGGTGACGGCATCCGGCGCTCAGCCCGCGATCATGGAACTCATCGATGCGACCAGCCTCGCAGCCGTCCACCGATTGCTGAGCCTGCCCGCTCCCCCGGCTGGATCGTCTCAACTGACGATCCAGACAGACGGCCCGGCTGCCACGGCAGAGGCCGATCTCATCGCCGCAGTGCTCACCGACGCCGGCGGGCAGGTCGTGCTGAGCTACGACCGCGCTGAAGGCGAACGGTTGCTCGCGATCCGCCGCTCGATCCATCCGGCGCTGTCAGCTCTTGGCACCACGCTGATCGAAGACGTCTCGGTTCCGCGCAGCGCCCTGCCGAGCATGTTTGACGAGATCGCGCGGATCGAGCAGAAGTTTGGCCTGACGATCCCCACCGTTGCGCATGCGGGTGATGGCAACCTGCATCCGAATTTCATCTTCGAGGGGCCCGACGTTCCTGCCCAAATCTGGGAGGCGGCCGATGAACTGTTCCGTGCCGCCATCCGCTTGGGAGGGACGCTGACCGGCGAGCACGGCATCGGGATGCTGAAGAGCCGCTGGCTCGCCGAAGAACTCGGTGAAAACCAGTGGGAGCTGCAGCGTCAGATCAAAGCTGTCTTCGATCCTCTCGGCATCCTCAATCCCGGGAAGGTATTCAACCGTGCCTGACATTCATGTGAGCGCAGCGATCATCCAGGACCCCGCTGGCCGGGTGCTCGTGGTTCGCAAGCAAGGCACGATCGCCTTCATGCAGCCGGGCGGGAAGCCCGAGGCTGGCGAGAACCCCGCGCAGACACTCGCCCGGGAACTCGATGAGGAACTCGGCCTCAAGGTCGATGAGAACGCACTGCGCCCGCTCGGACGGTTCATCTCTGCCGCCGCGAATGAGCCGGGATACCGTGTGGTCGCGGATGCCTTCGCCCTCACGATCGATGCGAGCGAGGTCGCGGTGCAGGCGGAAATCGCCGAGCTGCGTTGGATCACTCCTGCGGAGATCGGCACGCTGCCCTTGGCCCCGCTGAGCGTGGAGCATCTGCTCCCCCTCGCCTGGCCCGCTGTTTCCCCCTAGCGAGCGGGCGGCTGTGGCTCATAAATCGCGAAAACTTGAGCCACGCGCGCCCACTCGCAAGCAGGGGGTGAGGGTGTGGGTGGGGTGGGGGTTAAATTCCCTGCCAGGCGGGCTTGTTCGCGAAGGCGTACCGGTAGTAGTCGACGAGCTTCAGCTTCGACGCTGCTGCCTCGTCGACGACGACTGTGACGTGCTGATGCATCTGAATCGCGGATGCCGGCACCAGCGCGCTGACCGGTCCTTCAACAGCCTCCGCCACAGCACGTGCCTTGCCCTCGCCGAACGCCAGCAGTACCAGGTGACGCGCGCGCAGGATCGTGCCGAGCCCCTGCGTGATGCAGTGCCTCGGCACGTCATCAATCGAGTCGAAGAAGCGCGCGTTGTCCTTGCGTGTCTGCTCGGTGAGTGTCTTCACCCGGGTCTGTGAAGCAAACGACGAGCCCGGCTCGTTGAAGCCGATGTGCCCATCGGTTCCGATCCCGAGGATCTGCAGGTCGACGCCGCCCGCTGCGGTGATCGCTGCTTCGTAGTCGGCGCCGGCGTGCTCGATTCCGTCGAGAGAGCCGTTGGGCACGTGTACGTTCTCCGGGTTCAGCCCGAGAGGTTCGACGACCTCTCGAGTGATCACCGAGCGATAGCTCTCCGGATGCTTCGGGTCGATGCCCGCATACTCATCCAGCGCGAAGCCGCGGACCTGCGACACATCGGTGCCCGCGAGTCGTCCGTGAAGCGCCTGGTAAACCGGCAGTGGCGTCGAACCGGTCGCAAGGCCCAGCACCGTATCCGGGCGGTGTGCGATGAGTCGCACAATCTCGCCCGCCACCAGTGCACCTGCAGCAGCGGCGTTCTCGACAACAACGACTTCAGCCATGGACGACAGTCTCCTCTTCACGAACATGTGCTCCCACCGGCGCGGCGCTGAGAGCAGCCGCAGGGGAACCGGATGGAAGCAGTTCAATTCTCTCATCGAGGCGCGATGGAATCCGCCCGGCCAGACCTCTGACCGGGCGCACCACTGCCACTATGAGACTCCTAATTGTCCCGACAGCACCATCACCGTGGTGCCGAGCAGGACGATGTCATCCTGCGGGGTCAGACGAATTACCACGTCGCGGAACTCGTCGAGAGTCCGCTCGCGAAATGCTGCGAGTGCGGCATCGATGAACGTTCCGCTGAGCAGTTCCGCTGGTCCGTCAACGACGACGTCAGTCAGATCGAGTGCAGCGACGGTGGCAGCGATCGCGATCGCCAATCGGGTACCGGCGTCGCGCAAGATCTCCTCGCGCGCCTCGGGATTGGCATCGATCTCGGCGGTCAGGCGCGTGACGCTCAGCCACGCTTCCAGGCAACCGCGTTTGCCGCAGATGCACTGTGGGCCCCCATCGGTGCCGACCACGACATGGCCGATTTCACCAGCGGCGAAGCGACTGCCGCGCAACGGTTGTCCACCGGAGATGAGTCCGGATCCCACGCCGACCCCGATCTTGATCAGGATGAAGTCCGCACGAGCGGCGCCGAAGGTGTATTCGGCGAGCGCTGCCGCGTTGGCATCATTGCGCACCAGAACCGGGAGGCCGAGAGCAGCGTTCAGCTTCTCCTCCAGCGGAAAATCGATCCAGCCCAGGTTCGGCGAGTTGAGTACGACCCCGTCGGTGCGCACGACACCGGGGGTTCCGACGCCGACGCCGAGCAGGGTTTCTGTGGATGCCGCGATGAGGTCGCGGCCGAGTCCCAGCACCGCGGCAAATGCGGCATCCCCGTCGCCCCGCTCTGTGCGTGCGATCTCGCGACGCTCCACGACTTCACCATCCAGGGTGAGCACGGCGCCCCGGAAGACCTCAGCATCGGAAAGATCTATTCCGATGATCTGATGTCCCTTGCGGTCGATGTCGATGAGAATCGGTGGTTTGCCCGGACCAGAGGTCTCTCGCACACCGAGCTCGACGACGATGCCGTCAGCGATGAACTCCGAGACCAGATCCGAAATAGTCACCCGGGTCAGGCCCGTCTCGCGAGCCAGATCCGCCCGGCTCATCTCGCCTTCGTGGTACAGCATCTGCAGCACCAACGCGCGGTTGTGGCCGCGGGCGTGCTCAGGAAGCGCCTTGACCCGCGAGCGCAGCCTGCGCGATGGCCCGAAGGCATGAGAGCCGACAGTAACTGACTCAGTTACGGGCGCCTGAGGCGTGTCATCCAATGCGGACATATTTGTTAGTAGACCTTACGAACGACAGTTTCGCAACCACTTTTACCCCCAGAGTAAAAAGTCCACGAAAGCAATTTCCTCATCCTACGCCGCAGCTCACCCCTGCCCCGCGACCAACCGTTGCCTCTCCGTTACCCGGCGCACCGTATGATAAAGGGAAGTATGTCGCGTCAAAATCACGGGGGGTGAATTCGTGACTGATCTTGCTGCCACTCCAGGCGCAGACACTGCACAGACCACGGTTGTCACACCGGCGCCACCGCCGCCGGGCGGCAGTGGCCCGTCAGTCGAATGGGCTCCGCACGAGCCCGCACCGAAGAAACGCCGTGTCGGCCTCTGGGTCGGAATTGGCGCAGGAGCTCTGCTGGTCGCTGCCGGTGTTGCCTCCGTATTCTTGATCGCACCGGGAACGACGATCGCTGGCGTCCCTGTCGGAGGCCTGACCCCCGGTGGCGCAACGGATGCCGTCAACTCGCGCCTAGCGAACCTCGAGATCACCCTCACCGATGTCGCCGACGAGCAGGTCATCACCGGCGCCGAGCTCGGCGCTGCCATCGACGCCGGACCTCTGGCTGAAGAAGCATTCGCCGCTCACCCGATGTGGAAGCTCGGCGAATGGATGCCAGAACCGCTCACCGGCACGATCGCCGTCGATCCGGAACTGGCGACCGACGCATTGCGTGCGCTGATTCCGGCCAGCTACACGGATGCTGTCGACGCAACCGTCGCGTTTGACGCGGGCACCGGCACTTACGTCTCCACGGCAGCTGAAGCCGGAACCGGCATCAACCTTGCCGATCTCACCACCGCCATCACCGAAGCTCTCGCTGACGGTGAGAGCTCGATGAGCTACTCCGCGGCTCCCGCCGAATCTCCGGCGCTCATCAGCGACCAAGAAGCCGCCACCACCGTGGAAGAGCTGAACACCATGCTCGCCGCCATCGGCTTCTACGTCGGCGAAGAGCGCACGGTCCCCGTCGAACCAGCCGTCGCCGCCACCTGGCTCAACGTCTCCAACGACGGCAGTGAGTTGAACATCACCGCGGACGAGTCCGCGATCCAGGCTATCGTCGACACCCTGCCCGAACTCGTCAATCGTGCCGCCGTCAACGCCGATGTGATCGTCAACGGCGCAGGAGACGTGCTCCGCGAGATCGTCGCCGGCGTCAGCGGTCGCGAGTTGGGCGACGTCAGCAATGCGGCATCCGACTTCGCTGAGCAGCTTCAAAGCGGCGACGCCGCATTCGAACTGAACGTCAACGAAACCGCGTTCGAGACCACGACGCGGCTGCGTCAGATCGACATCAACCTCGCCACTCAGACCATCACTGTTCTGGAGAACGGCAACGCCATCGACTCTTGGCTCGTCTCCTCCGGCGTCAATGGTTTCAACACGCACACCGGCTCGTACCAGGTCGGCTGGAAGACGTCCAGCCAGAACATGGGCAACCGTGACCTCGCACAGGCTCCGCACTACTTCCAGCCGAATGTGAAGTCGGTCATGTATTTCAACGGCGACCAGGCAATCCACGGTGTGTACTGGCACGAAGCCTGGGGCACGCCCAAGAGCCACGGTTGCGTGGGGATGCCTGAGTGGCGCGCGCAGTGGCTCTACGACTGGTCACCCGAGGGCGTCGGCATCAATATCCACTACTGAGCCAACACTGGCAACAGACAACAATGGGGCCGGATGCCACAGCATCCGGCCCCATTGTTGTCCCTGTGCTTACGCCAGAGCGTCGATGATGCTGTTCAGCGTCGCTGACGGACGCATGATCTTCGCGACCTTGGCGGTGTCGGGGCGGTAGTAGCCACCGATGTCGACGGGGTTGCCCTGTGCGGCCTTCAACTCCTCGACGATCTCCTGCTCCTTGGCAGTGAGGTCTGCGGCGATCGGACCGAAGGCGGCGGCCAGATCTGCATCCTTCGTCTGTGCCGCGAGCTCCTGCGCCCAGTACAGCCCCAGGTAGAAGTGGCTGCCGCGGTTGTCGATCGTGCCGAGCTTGCGGCCGGGCGAACGATCCTCTTCGAGGAACGTTCCGGTCGCAGCATCCAACGTCTCGGCGAGAACGCGCGCCTTCTCGTTTTTGGTGCGGTCTGCGAAGTGCTCGAATGACGCTGCCAGCGCGAAGAACTCGCCCAGCGAGTCCCAGCGCAGGTAGTTCTCCTCCACCAGCTGCTGCACGTGCTTCGGCGCCGATCCACCGGCACCGGTCTCGAACAGGCCTCCGCCGGCGAGCAGCGGAACGATCGAAAGCATCTTGGCGCTCGTTCCGACCTCGAGGATCGGGAACAGGTCGGTCAGGTAGTCACGCAGCACGTTTCCGGTGACCGAGATGGTGTCTTCACCGCGACGCAGGCGCTCCAGCGAGTAACGGGTGGCGTCCTCCGGAGCGAGGACCTTGATCGTCAGCCCCTCGGTGTCGTGATCCTTCAGGTACTCATTGACCTTGGCGATGAGTGCCGCGTCGTGCGAACGTGCCTCGTCCAGCCAGAAGACGGCCGGCGTCGCACTCGCGCGAGCTCGCGTGACGGCCAGCTTCACCCAGTCACGGATCGCAACGTCCTTGGCCTGAGTGCCGCGCCAGATGTCGCCCGGCTGAACGCTGTGCTCGAGCACGACGTCGCCAGCTGCGGTGACTACCTGGATGCGGCCGGCTGCAGTGACCTCGAAGGTCTTGTCGTGGCTACCGTACTCTTCGGCCGCCTGTGCCATGAGGCCGACGTTCGGAACAGTACCGATCGTGGCCGGGTCAAGCGGACCATTGGCGATGACGTCTTCGATGGTCGCCTGGTAGACGCCCGCGTAAGACGAGTCGGGGATGACCGCAATCGTGTCGTCCTCGCCGCCATCCGCTCCCCAGAGCTTTCCGCCGTTGCGGACGAGCGCCGGCATGGATGCATCGACGATGACGTCGGAGGGCACGTGCAGGTTCGTGATGCCCTTGTCGGAGTTCACGTACGACAGGCGCGGCCCATTCTGCATGGCACGGAAGAACGCCTCGGCGATCGTCTCGCCACCGTCGAGGTCGGCGAGTCCTGCGAGGATCGAGCCGAGACCGTCGTTGGCGCTGAGGCCGGCCGCAGCCAGCTTGTCGCCGTACTCGGCGAACACATCAGCGAAGTAGGCCTTCACGACGTGACCGAAGATGATCGGGTCGGACACCTTCATCATCGTGGCCTTGAGGTGCACCGAGTAGAGCACGTCATCCGCCTTGGCGGCGGCAAGCGTCTCAGCGAGGAACGCGTCCAGGGCCGCGGCCGAGAGGAACGTGGCATCCACGATCTCGCCGGGCAGAACCTTCAGGTTCTCCTTGAGCGCGGTAACCGTGCCGTCTTCGGCGACGTGCTGGATGGTCAGCACATCATCGCCGGGGCTGACCCAGCTCTTCTCGTTGGCCTTGAAGTCGTCGTGACCGAGAGTCACGACACGAGTCTTGGATCCGTCTGCGAACGGCTTGTTGCGGTGCGGGTGCTTCTTGGCATAGTTCTTCACTGCCAGCGGCGCGCGGCGATCGCTGTTGCCCTCGCGCAGCACCGGGTTGACGGCCGATCCCTTGATGCGGTCGTAGCGTGCGCGCACGTCCTTCTCTTCGAGAGAGGAGGGCTCGTCCGGGAAGCTGGGGACGTCATAGCCCTGCGCCTGCAACTCGGCGATGGCCGCCTTCAGCTGCGGGATCGATGCCGAGATGTTCGGCAGCTTGATGATGTTCGCCTCGGGGAGCGTGGCCAGTCCACCCAGCTCAGCGAGAGCATCAGAGACTTCCTGGTCGGCCGTCAGCTTCTGAGGGAAGGTCGCGAGGATGCGGCCGGCCAACGAGATGTCGCGGGTTTCGATGTCGATTCCGGCCTGTGCTGCGTAGGCCTGGACGATCGGGAGGAACGATGCAGTGGCCAGAGCCGGTGCCTCGTCCGTGTACGTGTAGATGATGGCGTCGTCGGTCACCGGGAGATTCTCCGTTCACGAGTCAAATTTGTCTCGATACCAAGATACCTGAGTGCCCTCGAAGCCGTTCGCAGACATCTTTTGCCCGCAAAATGCTTCGAGAGGTTACCCTGGGCTTATGTCGGAACTGCGCATGGTCGAACTATCCGCTGCGACGATCGTCGCTGTGAACAACATGTCGCTCAAGCCTGGGCAGGAGCAGTTCCTCGCTCCGGTGTCCTACGGTATCGCCGCCACGGTGATCAACCCGCAGACCTCATGGCAACGAGTCGTCTTGGATCGCAACGAGGTCGTCGGCTTCGTCAGCGCCAACTTTGACGATGAAGCACCCGAAGAGCACTTCCGGTCCGTCCTCTGGCGCATCAACGTCGACGCGGACGATCAGGGTCGCGGTATCGGCCGCTTCGCCGTGGCGAATCTGCTTGATGAGGCCCGCACGCGCGGCATGGAACACGTCAATGTGATCTATGAGGCCGGCAGCGATGGCCCTGAGGCGTTCTTCCGCCGCGTGGGGTTCACCCCGGTCGGCGAGACCGCGTATTCCGAAGTGATCGCCGAAATCCGTCTGACCCCCTGATACCGGCGGCGGGGCTTCGGATCCCCTCCCCCACCGAGGCCTCGTCGCCTTTCTTTTGTTGGCCTTGACCACAAAAGGCTTGCGCTCGCGCTCGAACTCTGCGTAGTATCACTGTCGAAGCGTTTCGCGAAACGCTTCGACAGCATTCCGCAAGAGCGACGAAGGAGTCCGGATGACGTCAATACACGACGTGGCCAAGGCCGCCGGCGTCTCGATCAGCACTGTGTCTTATGCGCTCAGTGGCAAGCGTCCTGTTTCCGCAGACACTCGCCGACGCATCGAGGAGGCTGTTGAGAAGTTCGGGTATCAGGCCAACGCCGGAGCCCGAATGCTCGCAGGAAGCCGCACCCAGATCTTCGCCCTGACGGAACCGTTCCGTGCTGACACCCATGCGCCGACGCACATGGCGTTCGTCCTCGGCACCTCGATCGCTGCGCGACAGGTCGGCTACGACATTCTCCTTCTGACCGACGTGGAAGCGTCGGCCGGGATGCAGCGCGTGGCGTCCAGCGGACTGGTCGACGGGATCATCGTCCTCGACGTCGCACCGGATGACGATCGGGTCGCGCTCGCGCGGTCGATCGATATCCCGACCGTGTTCATCGGCATTCCCGACGAGCACGAGGGACTGGTCTGCGTGGACTTCGACTTCGAGGGAGCGGTCAGACTGGCAGTCGACAGGCTCACGACAGCAGGACACCAGCGAATCGGCATGCTCGGACATCCCGAGCATGCCTATGAGGTTTCCAACTTCCCGCCCCGAGCACGTGACGCGTTCTTGGGGAACCCCGACACCCAGGGGCCAGAAGCCCTCTTCGTTCCGATCGAGACGACTGTTCACGCGGCTCTCGACAAGCTTCTTTCTGCCGGGGTCACCGGGATCATCCTGCAGACAACCCAGGAGGCGCACGCCGCGGTGACGCAGCAGCTCGCCGAGCGCGGTCTGCGCGTTCCGGAAGACATCTCCCTGATCTCCGTCGGTGCAACGTTCGACATGGACTCCTTCGCCACTCCGCTCGATGCGATTCCGCTGGTTCCCCAACCGTCCTGCGACCGCGCCGTCAAGCTCATCATGCAACTGCTTGAGGATCCACATCTCCCCGCTGGCATCCACCTCATCGACCCGACCTACACCGAGCGAGGCTCCGTCTCGGTCGCCCGCGCCGACTGACCACCCCCGCACTCCGAGGAAGATCATCATGCCTGACATCGAAGCGCTTCGACCCCACCTTCGTTCCGGACTGTGGTTCGGCGGCGACTACAACCCGGAGCAGTGGTCGGATGAGGTGCTGACCGAGGACGTAGAACTGATGAAACGCGCCGGTGTCAACACGGCGACCGTCGGCGTCTTCTCCTGGGCGTCGATCGAGCCGTCCCCCGGCGAGTATCGCTTCGACTGGCTGGATGCGGCGATGGATCGACTGCATGCGGCCGGGGTGGGCGTCGTCCTCGCCACGCCGACCGCGTCACCACCGCCGTGGTTCTCGCGTCTGCACCCGGAGGCGCTTCCCGTACGGCCGGACGGTACGCGGCTGTCGCACGGCAGCAGAGACACGTACAACCCCGCGGCTTCCGCGTATCGCGAGGCAGCGAAGCGGATCACCACCGTCCTCGCCGAGCGCTATCGGGATCACCCGGCTCTGGTGTTGTGGCACCTTCACAATGAATACGGCACCGTATCGCATGGCCCCGTGACCGACGCAGCCTTCCGGATCTGGTTGCGCGATCGTCATGGCTCACTCGAGGTCCTCAATCGGCGTTGGAACACCGCATTCTGGTCTCAGGTCTACAGCGACTGGGAAGACATCACTGCTCTCGCCCCGACGCAGTACCTGCCCAACCCCGCGCAGGTCCTCGATTTCAAACGGTTCAGTGCCGAGACGCTGCTCTCGCGTCTGAAGGATCAACTGGAAATCGTGCGGCGGATCACACCAGGCGTCCCGACCACGACGAACTTCATGCTGCCGACTTGGAACCACTACGACCAGTGGGCGTTCGCGAGGGAGATCGATGTGGTCTCGATCGATCACTACCTCGACGACGAGGGGCCAGAGGGCGAGACCCACGTCGCCTTCGCCGCCGATCTTGCCCGCTCGTTCAACGGTGGTCGTCCGTGGCTGCTCATGGAACAGTCGACGAGCCTGATCTACGACTACGCCGGCGGGCGCATGCTGGTGAAGGAACCGGGTCGAATCCGACGCAACACCTACCAGTACCTCGCTCGCGGAGCGATGGGCTCGCTGTTCTTCCAATGGCGTGCACCGCTGGTCGGTGCCGAGTTCTTCCACTCCGCGATGGTGCCGCACGCGGGTGCCGACAGCAGGATCTTCCGCGAGCTGAGCGAACTGGGCGTCGAACTCGGCCGCATCCCGGAGATCGCTGAGCCGCCACTGAGCGGACCCGTCATACAAGCGAAGGTCGCGATCGTCTGGAGCGCCGAGGCATGGTGGTCAGCGGAGACCAGGGCGATGCCTTCATCGGACATCGCGTTCTTGCCTGCTGTGCGCGCAGTCCACACTGCGCTGAGCCATCTCGGCCAGCTCGTCGATGTGGTCTCTGCGGACTCTGACCTCTCCGCATATCGCGTCGTGCTGGTGCCGAGTTTGCTTCCTACCACGGACGAGCAGCAGAACCGCTTCGCCGATTTCGTCCGCTCCGGCGGGCATCTGGCCGTTTGGCATCTCGCCGGCTCCGTCGACGAAAATCTCCACGTCCGTACCGGCGGATACTCCGCCGCCTTCGCCGAAGTGCTCGGCATCCGAGTCGAGGAGCACGTCCCGCTGCGCTCGGACGACAGCGTCACACTCTCCGACGGGACCCGCGCGGAATCATGGACCGAAGTTGTGCACCTCGACGGTGCGGAAGCGGTGGTCACCTACACAGATGACGCACATCCGGTCATCCCCTCCGGCAGTCCTGCGTTCACCCGCAACAGGTTCGGCACTGGACTCGCTCACTACCTGTCGACTCGCCCGGATGCGGCAGGCCTCACCCTCCATCTGCGTCGGATTCTCGCCGAGGCGGATGTCCCCCAGGACAACCCGCTCGTGTCCGAGCACGTCGAACTCGTGCGCAGGAACGCCGGAGAGCACACCTATCTCTTCGCGATCAATCATTCCGACCGCGACTGTCATGTCGAAGCACACGGCTTCGAGCTCCTCACGCAGACATCCGTCGATGGAGCCCTCCTCATCGCAGGTGGCGATGTGCGGATCGTTCGCGAACACTCTGTCCCCACACCCGAAGAAGACAACTGAGAAAGGGGTGCCGAAGATGGCACAGCTACACAGATCGAAGCGACTCCTGGGCGTCACCGCGCTCGGAACGGGCATTGCGCTCGCCCTCGCCGGATGCAGCGGCGGGTCGTCCGCAGAGGACCCGAGCGACGGACCGGTGACACTGGAGTTCTGGGGCTGGGTCCCCGGACTTGAAGACGCCGTCGCCACCTGGAATGAGGAGAATCCCGACATCCAGGTCGACTTCTTCCGCATGACCGGAGACGACGGAGACAAGATCCCCGCCGCCATCGATGCGGGCACAGCACCGGATATCGTGCAGATGTCCGCGCACTCACTTCCCGGACACATCGTCAACAACCGCCTCACCGATCTCACGGAGCACGCGGCAGATCTGGAATCCGCGTTCACGAAGAGCGCATGGGGAACGGTCACGTTCAACGACTCGGTCTACGGGATTCCGCAGGACTCCGGCCCGACCGGCCTGATGTA
Organism: Microbacterium wangyouchuni; assembly: GCF_051546305.1. Taxonomy (NCBI): domain Bacteria; kingdom Bacillati; phylum Actinomycetota; class Actinomycetes; order Micrococcales; family Microbacteriaceae; genus Microbacterium; species Microbacterium wangyouchuni. The sequence continues at coordinate 137,963 of NZ_JBPTMA010000002.1, read as the reverse complement.
CCGGACCGACATCTTCGAACAGCACGGGCTGGAGCTTCCGGAGACGTGGGACGACTACCTCGAGACCGCACGTGCGCTGAAGGCAGCCGATCCTAATCTGTACATCGCCCAGTTCTCCCCGAACGAGTCCGGCTTGTGGATGGAGACCATCTGGCAGAACGGCGGCAGCTTCTTCCAGATCGAGGACGATTCCTGGGTCGTCACCGTAAACGACGAAAAGAGCCAAGAAGTCGCCGAGCTCTGGCAGACCCTCCTCGACGAGGATCTCGTCAAGGCCGTCGAGATGTGGACGCCGGAGTACTGGGCCGAGGTCAACGCGGGCACCATCGCGACGATCAACTACGCCGCGTGGTTCCCCGTCCTGCTGGAGGAGAGCGCTGCACAGACCGCAGGCAACTGGGCGGTTGCTCCCACCCCCACCTTCGGTGATGCCCCGAGCGCCGGCGAATCCGGCGGCAGTGTCGACGTTATCCCGACCGGCACCGAGCACGTCGCGGAAGCCGTCGAGTTCGTCGCTTGGCTCAACAGCAGTGAGGCGGGTCTCGACTACCTGATCGACGGCGGCGTCTTCCCGTCAGCGGTTGAAGGCCTCGCCTCCGAGAAGCTGCTGGTGGAGAGTGAGTTCTTCGGCGGCCAGGTAATCAACGAGGTCTTCGCCGAGGCTGCCGAACGAGTGCCCGGCACATGGACGGCAGGTCCCACCCACGATGTGACGGTGAACTCACTCAAGGATGAGTTCGGTCGCGTTGCTGCAGGAGCGATCACCTTCGCGGAGGCGCTCGACATCGTGCAGAACAAGACGCTCGATGAGATGACCGCGCTGGGTCTCGACGTCCGCTGATGAGTCCGACAGCCCCAGAGCTGGCCACCCCGCGCCGCCGCATCCGCGGGGGGGCGGNCCCCCCCCCCCCCCCCCCCCCCCCCCCCCTCCCCGCGGGGGTGCGGCTGGCCCCATACCTCTTCCTTCTTCCCTTCATCGTCCTGTTCATCGTCTTCCTGGTGCTGCCGATCGTGACGGCGGTGTGGATGAGCTTGTTCTCCGTGCAACGCGACGGCCTCGGGCTGGGTGGCAGCGCCAACGAGCTCGCTTTCGTCTGGTTCGACAACTACATCCGTGCATTCCAGAATGCGGGTTTCATCGAGAGCTTCGGGCGAGTGCTCCTGTTCGGCATCGTCCAGGTCCCGGTGATGATGGTCCTAGCCATCCTCCTCGCTCTCCTGTTCGACTCGGCCGTCGTGCGAATGAAGCCGTTCTTCCAGTTGAGCGTCTTTCTCCCCTACGCTGTGCCGTCCGTCGTCGCTGCCCTCGTCTGGGGCTTCCTTTACCAGCCTCGCGTTAGCCCCATTGTCGAAGGTCTGCGTGATCTCGGCATCCCAGTGGACTTCCTGGCCCCTGGCACCGTGCTGTGGTCGATCGCCAATGTGTCGATCTGGACTGTCACCGGCGTCAACGTGATCATCATCTTCGCTGCCCTGCAGACGGTGCCGCGAGATATGTACGAGGCCGCGCGGCTCGACGGTGCCGGCGAGTTCCGCACTGCACTGCAGATCAAACTGCCGATGGTGATGCCAGCAGTGATGCTGACGATTCTGTTTTCCATCATCGGAACGCTGCAGCTGTTCAACGAACCCATGACGATGCGATCGATCACCTCGAACATCACCGGTGACTACACCCCGAACATGGCGATCTTCCAGGCGACGACGCTGGGCGGGAACATCAACCTCGGCTCCGCGATGGCAATCATCCTCGGCCTGGTCACATTCGCTCTGTCGATCCTGCTATCGCTCGTCCAGAACCGCCGGAAGGGAGCGACCGCATGAGCACTCGCGCCATAGTGACCAATGAAAAACGCTCCAAGCGTCGTCCTTTCCTTGCCGAGGGCGAGCGGCCCAGTGCCCTCGCCAGAGCGCTCGCGTGGATCTTCATGATCATCGTCGCGCTTTATTTCCTGGTCCCGGTGTACTGGCTCATCGTCGCTTCGACGAAGTCAACCGGCGACCTGTTCTCGACCCCGGGGTTCCTCTTCGCCGACATCAACCTCTGGGAGAACCTGGTCGCCCTCACCGCGCAGGCCGATGGAATCTTCTGGCGCTGGATGTTCAATTCCCTGATCTATTCGGGGCTCGGCAGCGTGCTGATGACGCTCATCAGCGTGATCTCGGGATACGCGCTGGCGATGTACCGATTCCGGGGGCGCACGGTGATCCTCGCCGCGGCTCTGGGCAGCATGCTCGTTCCGCAGACGGTCTTGGCGCAGCCAACCTACGTGCTGCTCGTGGAGATGGGATTGAACAACACCATGATCGGCGTTCTCCTGCCGAGCCTGGTGTACCCGTTCGGAGTCATGCTCGGCTTCGTCTACGCGCAGACGAGCGTGCCGATGGCCCTTCTGGAAGCCGCCCGCCTGGACGGCGCCAGTGAGTGGCGGGTGTTCTGGTCGATCTCGTTCAAGCTACTCAGCCCCGGCGCTGTGACGATCCTGTTGTTCGCCTTCATCGGGAGCTGGAACAACTTCATGCTGCCGTTGCTGGTCCTCAGCGACGCACGGCTCCAACCCGTCACGGTCGGCCTCTCCGGCTGGAGTCAGGCCGCGATCACCATCCCCGGACTGCAGTCACTCGTCATCATCGGAGCGCTGATCTCGATCATTCCGATCATCGTGATCTTTATCTCGCTGCAGCGGTTCTGGCGTTCAGGACTCACGATGGGCGGCGTGCGTTTCTGATATGACGACGTTGATGTATCACCGGCCATCGCACTCATGGTTGGACCGGCTCCCCCTCGGGAACGGTCGTCTGGGTGCGATGGTGGGTATCGAAGAGGGCGGGGTGCGGATCGGTCTGAACGAATCCTCCCTCTGGTCGGGCGGTCCGCAGAGCGCTCGCACTGACACCGTCTCCGCCGCGGCAGCGCACGACTCGCTGCAACGGGGGCGCGCCCTCTTCGACGCGGGCCGGCCGGTAGATGCCGAACGTGAACTCGCGACACTCTCGCACCGATATGCACAGAGTTTCCTGCCACTCGGCGAGCTTGTCATCGCCACACCCGACCTGACCGCAGATGTGGAGAGATCGCTCGCGCTGTCGGATGCTGTGCACACTGCGGTCCAGAAGGCACCTCTCACCTCGATCCGTTCTCGGACCGCAACGCTGGCGACACCCGACGTGCTGTTGCACGAGCTTCGCATCGAAGGCGAGCCCACGCCGGTGGAGATCTCCTTCTCCTCCCCACTGCGCGCCATCTCCGCCCAGCTCCGCACGGACGGACTCTCGTCTCTCGTCGCTGCGCCGGGCGACGCCGCGCCTGCCCACGAACCCGCAGAGCCTGCTCATCGCTGGGACGTCGATGGTGTCACTCCCGTGCACGCAGCCGTAGAAGTGCACATCACACATGATGGCGAAGCGATCGTCGATCGGGATGTGATCCGCATCAGGGATGCGGTGACGATTCGCGTGGTGCTCGCTGCAGCGACCACATTCGACACTGTCGGCACCGACCCTCGTGATCCGGCGGAGGCCATTGCAGCCGCTACCGCCCAGCTCAGGGCGAGTTCCTCTGCCTCGGCTGATGACCTCTTGGCAGCACACATCGCCGCGCGTCGATCCCGCCACGATCGGATGCGGTTGCGGCTGGGCCCGCACGCCGCCGAAATGCCCTTCTTCGCCGATACCATCGGCGAAGCCGCGCCGTCACAGGCACTCACCGTGCTGTTCGACTACGGTCGCTACCTGCTGTCCTCCTGCAGCCGGGCCGGCGGTCTCCCCGCGAATCTGCAGGGCATCTGGAACAACCAGATGCAACCGCCGTGGTCATCCGATTACACGCTCAACATCAATACCCCGATGAACTATTGGGGCGCAGAAACCACTGGCGCTTCCGATGCGCATCTCGCGCTGCTCGAACTGCTCGAGGGCCTCGCCTTCCGGGGTGCCGACACCGCACAGCGGCTGTATGGCTGCCGTGGATGGGTCGCCCACCACAACACCGACGCGTGGGCGTACTCGGAGCCCACCCGTGGAGATGCATCATGGGCGCTGTGGCCGTTCGGCGGCGCCTGGCTCGTGCGTCAGTTCGACGAGCACCGCCGCTTCGGTGCGATGTCGCCGGCGACCGCACAGCGTTTCTGGCCCGTCGTACACGGTTGCGCGCAGTTCCTGCTGGACTTCTCAGACCGGGCCGACGGCTCGGTCGAGACTTTTCCCTCCACATCTCCGGAGAACACCTACATCGCAGAAGGCGGGACGACGGCAGCGATCACGACATCCAGCGCGCTCGATCGCGCCCTGATCCGCGAGGTTCTGGAGACGACGGTTGCGCTCGCGGCTGAGAGCGGACACGAAAATGATCCGATCGTCGCGCGAAGTCGCAGCGCGCTGACCGCGGTCGACGGCCCGCGTATCAGCCAGGACGGCACGATCACCGAATGGGGAGAGCACCAAACAGCAGCCGATCCGGGTCACCGGCACATCTCACACCTCTTCCCGTGGTTTCCCGGCGACTCCGGCGTTGACGCCCGACACATCGCCGTCGCCAAGACCCTCGATGTACGCGGCGACGATTCGACCGGCTGGTCGCTCGCCTGGAAGCTCGCGCTTGCGGCGCGCATCGGAGACGGCGACCGCGCAGCTCGGCTGCTGCCGCTCGTGACCCGCCAGGCAACGGAGGGCGCAGCGCACCGTGCCGGACTGTATCCGAATCTTTTCGCCGCGCATCCTCCGTTTCAGATCGATGGCAACCTGGGGCTCGTCGGCGCACTCGCCGAGATGATCGTGCAGAGCCAGCGGCCAGGCAGAATCGATCTTCTCCGAGGACTCCCGTCCGAGCTGTCGTCCGGAGAGGTGACCGATCTGGTCGCTCGGCCGGGGATCACCGTGGATCTGTACTGGTCGGCCGGTCGCCCGCAGACCGTGTCGCTTCTCGCTCGAACACCCCGTGCCGCCGGACCCCGCACGCTGGTGTTCGCGAATGAATCCGTGACCATCGACCTTCCTCTCGGGAAACGGCACACAATCACCTGGGCGGATCACGCCCACAACCACAGACAGGAGCATCCGTGAAGTTCACCGACGGGTTCTGGCAGCTGCGACCCGGCGTCACCGCCCTGTATGCCCAGGAGGCGTACGACATCTTCGAGACCGATATGACCTCCGACGGCCGCGGGATCGTGGTGACCGCGCCAACCAAGCAGATCGAACACCGCGGCGACACGTTGAACCGGCCGGTGCTCACGACCACGCTGTCCAGTCCTATGGAGGGTGTGATCCGTGTGCGAATCGAACACCATAAGGGTCACGGGTGGCACGGCGGGTTCTCCCTCCCCGGTGCGGGAGCGGGTGCAGGCACCACCCGGCTGAGCAACGACGAGGGCGTGTTCAGCACCGGATCGCTGACGGCACGCATCCGCTCCGGGGCACCCTGGGATCTGTCGTTCGACATGGATGGACGTCGACTGACTGGCAGCGGCGCGCGGTCACAGGCACTGGTGACGCTCAGCCCTGATGCCCTCGTTGACTCGGGCATCGTCGAGATCCGCGAGAATCAGCCGACCACGGCCTCCGCTCGGGTCTTCATCCACGAGCAGCTCGAACTCGGAGTCGGCGAACTGATCTACGGTCTCGGCGAGCGGTTCGGACCGCTTGTGAAGAACGGCCAGACGGTGGATATCTGGAACGCAGACGGTGGGACCTCCAGCGAACAGGCGTACAAGAACGTCCCGTTCTATCTCTCCAATCGCGGCTACGGCGTGCTCGTCAACGACCCGGGGCATGTGTCGTTCGAGATCGGCAGCGAAGCGGTGGAACGGGTGAAATTCTCCGTACCCGGTGAAGCGCTGGAGTACTTCCTTATCGCAGGTGCGACCCCGGCTGCCGTGCTGGAGCGTTACACCGCTCTCACCGGACGCCCTCCGGTGGTCCCCGCGTGGTCGTACGGACTGTGGCTGTCGACCAGCTTCACCACCGATTACGACGAGAAGACCGTCTCCGCGTTCGTGGACGAGATGGCCAGCCGCGAGCTTCCGGTGTCGGTGTTTCACTTCGACTGCTTCTGGATGCGTGAGTTCAACTGGTGCGACTTCGAGTGGGATCCGCGCACCTTCCCCGACCCGGAGGGCATGCTCGCCCGCCTGCACGAGAAGGACCTGCGCATCAGCGTGTGGATCAACCCGTACATCGGGCAGCGTTCATCGCTGTTCGCCGAGGCGGTCGAGGCCGGGCATCTGGTCAAGCGCCCTGACGGATCGGTGTGGCAATGGGATCTCTGGCAGGCCGGGATGGGTCTGGTCGACTTCACTAATCCCGACGCGACCAGCTGGTACCAGTCGAAGCTACGAGTCCTGATCGCACAGGGTGTGGACTGCTTCAAGACCGATTTCGGCGAGCGCATCCCCGTCGATGTGGTCTGGGCCGACGGCTCGCACCCGGCTCAGATGCACAACCTCTACACCCACCTGTTCAACCGTGCTGTGCACGACGTTCTGGTCGAGGCTCGTGGCGAGGGCGACGCGGTGCTCTTCGCGCGCTCTGCCACCGCAGGGGGCCAGACGATGCCCGTGCACTGGGGCGGCGATTCGACCTCCACTTTCACCTCAATGGCCGAGACGCTTCGGGGTGGTCTATCCCTCGCGCTCAGCGGATTCGCGCACTGGAGTCATGACATCGGCGGATTCGAGGGCACGCCTGACCCCGCGGTGTACAAGCGCTGGACCGCGTTCGGGCTGCTCTCCAGTCACAGTCGGTTCCATGGTTCGCGCAGCTATCGGGTCCCGTGGGCCTTCGACGATGAAGCCGTCGAGGTGACCCGGATTTTCACCCATCTGAAGATGCAGTTGATGCCGTATCTCTTCCAAGCGGGAATGGATGCCACCCGCTCCGGCATCCCGCTCATGCGCCCGATGTTGCTCGAGTTCCCCGACGATCCTGGCGTCGCGCATCTGGATCGGCAGTACATGCTCGGCTCGGAGATCCTGGTCGCACCGGTGTTCTCGGAATCGGGCGAGGTGGAGTTCTATCTACCCGCAGGCGAGTGGACGCATCTACTCACCGGCGAACACGTCACCGGTGGCGGCTGGCGACGCGAGACGCACGGTTTCGACTCTCTGCCGCTGTACGTCCGCCCTGGAGCAGTGATCCCCTGGGGAGCACGGACCGACCGCCCGGACTACGACTACCATGACGAACTGAAGCTGCGCGTCTTCCCCGGTGGTACCGGGAGCCGCACGATCACGGTGACGTCGCCTGGCGGAGTCGCCCGCACCTACACCGCAGACCTCGAGGAGACCACCGAATGACTGCCACAACTGGCTCGGCCGACTACCGCGATTCCGGCCTCGTCTTCCCCAAGAGTTTCACGTTCGGCTCTGCCACCGCCTCGTACCAGATCGAGGGCGCAGCGGCCGAGGACGGACGTACCCCGTCGATTTGGGACACCTTCAGCAAGACACCCGGCAAGGTGTGGAACGGCGACACGGGAGATGTGGCATGCGATCACTACCACCGCGTCGATGAAGACCTCGACCTCATGAAGGAGCTCGGACTCGAGGCGTACCGCTTCTCGATCGCCTGGCCACGGATCCAGCCGACCGCCGACGGTGCGGTCAATCAGTCGGGCATCGACTTCTACTCGCGCCTGGTGGACGGGCTGCTCGAGCGCGGCATCCGTCCTGTCGCGACGCTGTATCACTGGGACCTCCCCCAGTACCTCGAGGATGCCGGAGGCTGGACGTCGCGCGCGACCACCGATGCTTTCGAGCGCTACGCGGAGATCATGGGCACGGCGCTCGGCGACCGCGTGCACACCTGGACCACGCTGAACGAGCCGTGGTGCTCGGCGTACCTCGGCTACGGCCAGGGCGGGCACGCCCCCGGACGCACCGAGCCAGCATCCGCGCTCGCAGCCGTCCACCACCTGAACCTCTCCCACGGTCGCGCGATCCAGGCACTGCGAGCAACCTCCACCGGAGACCCCGACTACTCGGTCACGCTCAACTTCCACGTGCTGCGCGGCCAGGGCGATGGTGCTGCCGAGGCGATGCGCCGCATTGATGGTCTCGCGAACCGCGCGTTCACGCATCCGATGCTGCGCGGCGAGTATCCCGCCGACCTGCTCGCTGATACCGCAGAGGTCACCGACTGGTCTTTCGTGCAGGACGGCGACCTTGCCACGATCAACCAGCCGATCGACGTGCTCGGTGTGAACTACTACTCCACCGCGACCGTTCGGCTGTGGGACGGAGTCTCCGCGAAGCAGCAGAACGACGGGCACAAGGGCACCTCAGCCGGCACGGCCTGGCCGGGCAGCGACCAGCTCGTCGAGTTCGTCCAGCAGCCGGGGCCGTACACGGCGATGGGCTGGAACATCGCACCCGAGGGTCTGGAGGAGCTTCTCGTCTCGCTTTCGGAGCAGTTCCCCGAGCAGCCACTGATGGTCACCGAGAATGGCGCAGCCTTCGAAGACGAGGTTGCTGAGGACGGCTCCGTGCCCGACCCCGAGCGCACCGACTACCTGCGCCGCCACTTCACCGCAGCGCACCGCGCCATCGAGCGCGGCGTCGACCTGCGCGGTTACTTCGTGTGGTCGCTGCTGGACAACTTCGAGTGGGGCTACGGCTACGCGAAGCGGTTCGGCATCGTGCGCGTCGACTTCGACACGCTCGAGCGCACGGTCAAGGACTCCGGGCACTGGTACCAGGAGCTCGTGCGCACCCGCGCGCTCCCCGCGTAATCGCTACGGCTGCGGCGGCGTCTCGTCTTTGCCGGGCCGCCGCCGCGCCGGCTTCGCCGTGCTGCTGTCGGTCTCGGCCCGGGATTCATCGGCCGAGCGATCCTTAGCCGGACGCCGCTCGTTCCAGGCTGCGAAAGCGGATGCTGCCGCACCAGCAGCCTTGTCAAAAGCTTCCGCTGACCGTACGAACACCTGCTGCGCGGCATCCTGCCAGGCCTGTCCCGCATTCGGATCCACACCGTTCGCGCGTGCCTTCGCTGTGTGCTCAGCCACGTCGAAGGCACGCTCAAGGTGTGCGACGGCATCACGATAGGCCGAGAACTCCGCCGTGGTGACACGAGGGCTGAGCGACGCACGCAGCTCGCTCGCTTGCTGTGAAGCGGTCAGAAAAGCCGAAGTCGCCGGCTCCTTGCCATCGCTCATGGCGGGATAGGCGATCAGCTTGGCAGGATCGGTCTCATAATCCATCCACCGCGCGAGCACGGCGTCATGCGCGCGGTACAACTTCGTCAGCGGATAGCGCTCACGTGCAGACGTCGGCGGAATCTCCGCGTATGCGACCTTGACGTGGACCCGCCGAGCGCGCACATCCGCTGCCGCCACCTTCAGATTCTGCTCGGCCTGTTTCAGCATCCGGCGAGAGCTCGCGACATCGGCACTGCTGGCCCGCGATGCCGAGCGTTCGGCAATCGCCCTGGAGTGCTCGGCCCGCGCGACTTTCACGGCCCGACGGTGCTCACCGACCTCGAGCTGCGCCTCTTTCAGGTCTCGTCGAGCCGCGTCATGAGCCAGCCTCCGCTCCACGCTGCTGCGACGCCCGCGCATACCGATTGCGGTCGCTGCTCCGGCTCCGGCCGCGACGGCTGGCGCGATCCACCATCCGTCCGCTGCCAGCGCCACCACTCCGATCACTCCTTCATCGTAGTCACCTCATTCCCCGCAATCCCCTGCGCCCGTGAAGTAAGCTGCTCCCTTTCCGCGGCCCGTCACAACTTCAGCGGCCATAAACCCGTAATGTCTCCGCAGAAGTTGCTCCCGGCCGCCGAACTTGCACCTCCACTCTTCCTGCACAGTTCCTGCCTCGGGCGACTTGTCCACCGTTCGCGCTTGCGCGACCACGCCGAACGCGTCGCACACGCCACGGTGTTCACATGGATCTGATCACCTGGCTCAGCGACCGCAACGGCATCGGCCATCGAGCGGATGCTCGTGCGGCAGGGTTCTCGCCGCCCCATGTCCGCGCAGCTATTCGGGCGGGGCGCGTCGGCCGCATCCGCGCGAGCTGGATCGCGCTGGCTTCGGCTCCGCGCGAGCTGGTGGCGGCCGCCGCGGCTACCGGCCGACTGACCTGTCTGTCCCTCGCTCGCCAGCGCGGTTGGTGGATTCCAGACGGAGCCTCGGCCCGGCTTCATCTGCACGTCGGGACCAACGCGCACCGATTGACTGCGGACGCCGTTCTGCACTGGGCCAAGCCGCTCGTGGATCGCGGAAACCGCGTGCTTGAAGCATCCATAGAAGATGCACTCGCCCATCTCGCGCAGTGCTTGACCTACGAGGATGCCGTGTCCGTCTGGGAATCCGCGGCCAAAGCCGAACGGCTCGACCCGGAATCGTTGCGCACTGTCCGCTGGCCGGATGCCGCGTCCCGCGCGTGTGCGAATGCGGTCACCGGCCTGTCCGACTCGGGGCTGGAGACCGTGTTCGTCGTACGACTGAGCACGTGGGGAGTCCCGATCAGACAGCAGGTTCGACTGGCAGGACACAACGTCGACGTGCTGATCGGCACGCACTTGGTCGTCCAACTCGACGGGTTCGCGTTTCACTCTTCCTCGGCCGATCGCACCCGTGATGTCAGGCACGATGCTCAGCTGCGTCTGCGCGGCTACACCGTCCTGCGCTTCACCTATGCGCAGGTCATTCATGATTGGGCCTATGTCGAAGCCACCATTGCCGGCGCGATCGCACGCGGTCTGCACCTGCGCCCCGCCTGATAGCAGCCAACTTCTACGGTCAATTGCAACTTTGGCGGCCAGCATCCGAAGATGTGGCCGCCAAAGTTCCTCTGCCCCGCCAAAGTTAGAGGCTGCTAGACGAGCGTCTGCTGCCACGCGGCGTGCAGCTGCGCGAACTTGCCGGTGCCGCGGATGAGCGCATCAGGCGTGTCATCCTCGATGATCTTCCCGTGCTCCATCACCAGCACCCGATCGGCAATGGCGACTGTCGACAGCCGGTGCGCGATGATGATCGCTGTTCGATCGGCCAGCAGCGTCTGCAGGGCGTCCTGGATGAGCCGCTCCGACGGAATGTCGAGCGATGCCGTGGCCTCATCGAGGATCAGCACTGCGGGATCGGCGAGGAACGCTCTTGCGAACGAGATCAGCTGACGCTGCCCCGCCGACACGCGACCGCCGCGCTTGTTCACATCGGAGTTGTAGCCGTCCGGAAGCGCCGAGATGAACGCATCCGCACCGACCGCACGTGCTGCCGTCTGAATCTCTTCCAGGGTGGCATCCGGTTTTCCGAGCGCGATGTTGTCCGCGACCGTACCGCTGAACAGGTAGGCCTCCTGCGTGACCATCACGATGGCCCGGCGCAGATCCTTCGGATGCAGCGAGCGCAGATCGACACCGTCCAGCGTCACACGCCCGACGGTGGGATCGTAGAACCGCGAGATGAGCTTCGCCAGCGTCGACTTGCCGGCACCGGTGGTCCCCACCAGCGCGATCGTCTGCCCGGCCGGGATGTCGAGTGAGAAGTTCGGCAGGATGGTCTTCTCCCCTGAGTATCCGAAGGTGACCTCGTCGAAGTTGACGTGTCCGCGTGATTCCCAGAGGTCGATGGGCTTGTCGGGGTCCGGAACCGTCGGCACCTCGTCGAGCACACCGGATACCTTCTCCAGCGCCGCGGTGGCGGACTGGTAGGAGTTCAAGAACATCGCGATCTCCTGCATGGGCGCGAAGAAGTTGCGCACGTACAGAACTGCAGAAAGCAGAACTCCAACCGTCAGCGCACCATCGGCGACACGGATGCCGCCCCACAGCACGACCAGTCCGAGGGTGAGCGCGGCCACGCCCATCAGCCCGGGCTCGAACGTGCCGAACAGCAGCATCGAGCGACGGTTCACATCCCGGTAGTCACCGGCGACCTTCTGGAAGGCGACATCGTTTCGCGGCTCCTTGCGGAACGCCTTGACCGCGCGGATGCCGGTCATGGTCTCCACGAACTGCACGATGACCCGGGCACTGATGACCCGCGATTCCCGGAAGATCAGCTGCGAGCGCGAGTAGAACCAGCGCATCAGCAAGAACAGCGGCACTCCCGCCAGCAGCAGGATCACGCCCGATTCCCAGTCCCACACGATCAGCGCGATGAAGGTGAACGCTCCGAACAGCACACCAGAGACGAGGTTGTTCAGACCACCGTCAAGCAGTTCACGAATCGAATCGAGGTCGCTCGTCTGGCGCGAAATGATGCGCCCGGACGTGTACGTCTCGTGGAACTCCAGGCTCAGTCGCTGCGTGTGCAGGAAGATTCGCTTGCGCAGATCGATGAGCACTGCCTGGGTGATGCGCGCGGCCACGACCACATACCAGCCGATCAGTGCAGCAGCAGCGGCACCGGCGAACAGGTAGATGAACCCGATCGTGAATGTCGGCATCCAGTTCGCGTTCTTCAGCACCTGCGGCAGCGCCCAGTCCAGCCCGACGCTGATGAGGATGGGGCCTGCGACCTGCAGGGCCGTCGAGATCACCAGCACGGATGCTGCGAGCACGATCTGCGCGCGCAGCGGAGACACGAGCGAACCGAGCAGCCGCAGCGAACGCCGGCGGATCGCCTTACTCTCTTCTCGCGTGTAGTTGGAACGGTCCTCATCCTGTGTTCCCGTCAGTGCGGCGCTCATGCCTGCACCTCCTTCTCGGTCGCTGCGAGGTCCTCATCGGTGATGATCGGGATCGCTCCAGTGCGCGCTGCCTCTTCTGCTTCCAGACTGGAGATCACATGTCGGTAGTGTCTGCTGGTCTTCAGCAGCTCGGAGTGCGTTCCCACGGCGGTGATGCGGCCGCTCTCCAGCAGCGCCACCCGGTCGGCGAGCGCCACGGTGGAAGGCCGGTGGGCCACGATCATCGCTGTGGTCTCGGCGAGCACATGACGCAGCGCTTCTTCGACAAGAGCCTCGGTGTCGACGTCCAGTGCCGACAGCGGGTCATCGAGCACCAGCACCTTGGGTGCAGCGGCGACGGCACGCGCCAGGGCGAGCCGCTGACGCTGGCCTCCCGAGAGGCTGAGGCCTTCTTCCCCGATCACGGTCTCCACGCCGTCAGGCAGGGAGTCCACGAAACTCGCCTGCGCGACGTCGAGGGCTTCACGCAGCACGCGCTCGCCCTCCGCACTGTGGATATCGAGTTCGGCGCGCCCCAGCAGCACGTTCTCCCGAACGGATGCGGAGAACAGCGTCGCGTCTTCGAACGCCATCGCGATGTGCCGGCGCAGCTCTGCCAGCGGCAGGTCGCGCACGTCGACGCCGTCGAGCAGCACGCGCCCGCCGGTCACGTCGTACAGGCGGGTGGGCAACGTCGTCAGCGTGGTCTTGCCGCTGCCGGTGAGTCCCACCAGCGCCATCGTCTCGCCAGGTCGCAGCACCAGGTCGATCCCGTCGAGCAGGTCGCGCTCTGCAGCACCGGCATCCTGATAGCGGAAGTGCGCTGCTTCGAACACCAGCTCACCGCGCGGCTCGTCGATGTGCACCGGGTTGTCCGGGTCGGTGATGCTGTTCTCCTCGGAGAAGATGTCGAACACGCGGTCGGTTGCGGTTCGGGCATCCAGCATGAACGAGAACAGGAACCCGATCGACTCGATCGGCCACCGCAGCACGGTCGCCATCGCGAAGAACGCAAACAGCTCCGGCAGTTCGATCATCCCCTGCGAGATCAGCCAGATTCCCGACATCAGGCTCACCCCGAAAGCGATCTGCGGCATCAGGTCGAGGAAGAACCAGAGCCCGCCCACCGAATGCGCCTTGCTCATCTCGGTTTCCCGCAGGGTTTCTGCCTGCCCGGTGAAGCGATTCAGCGCGTGCTTGCCGCGGCCGAACGCCTTGAGCACCCGGATGCCATGCACGCTCTCCTCGACGCTGGTGGCCAGGTCTCCCGCCTGGTCTTGGCTGCGGCGGGTCAGTACGCCGTAGCGCTTTTCGAACAGGTAGCCGCGAATCCACATCGGGATGCCCGTGACCAGGAAGATAACCCCCAGCAGCCAGTGCCAACGGAACAGCAGTACCGAGCCGATGGCGATCGTGAGAATGTTCACGACCAGCAGGATCAAACCGAAAGCCAACCAGCGACGAATGAGGCCGATGTCCTGCATCATGCGGCTGAGCAGCTGACCCGACTGCCACCGATCGTGGAAGGCCACGGGCAGTCTCTGCAGGCGCGAGTAAAGCTGGGAGCGCATCTGGAACTCGACCTCGGTGGAGGGCTTGAGGATGAACCAGCGGCGAAGCCACACCATCACGGCCTCACCGATTCCGAGCGCAAGAACGGCGAGAGCGCCGAGCGCGATGAGGTTGACGTCACCGGACTCGATCGGTCCGCGCACGATCTGTTCGAGCACGATGGGGATCATCAGCGCGATGACGGCCGCGCCGAGCGCACTGGCCGCGCCCCCGACGAGACGCCAGATGACGGGACGGACGAATGGCTTGAGCCGCCACAGGGCGGCGGGGGTGGACAGCGAAGCGGATGATCTTTGCGATGACGACGAGGAAGACATGACTCTCAATGAGTGGAGTTGCGGAAGGGAAGGAGCGGGGCACACCTGTGGTGTGCAAACCCCCGGGAGAAACGCGGCTGTGCTAGCGGGGAAGACCAGCCAGGTTCGAGCCCAGAACGGTGATCGGCGCGATGGCGATCGAAATCATGGTGTCCTCCTCAAGCTCGACATCGTCGCCCGGTCTGCGCGACAGCCCTCCAGCCTATGGCTGTGAGCTTGCTGAAGGCAAGCAGTATTTTCTGTCGCCCCTAGGCTGAGCACATGAGTTCTCGTTTGCGCATTGAAAGCATCGACATCGGGCCCGAAGATCTGGCGGCACAGTTGCCCGCTGAAGCGCGGTTGCTTCGTCAGGCATCGGGGCCGGATCGCACCGATTACTTCTTCGCTGTGCTCGATGAGGCACTCACTTACCGCACGTCGCTGACGGCGCTCGGCGAAGCAGGCGTGAATCCGGATGCTGCAGATCCCCAGTTGATCACGATTCACGAGGACGGCACCGTCGACCTGCGCGTGTTCGGAATCGTGTTCGCGGCACGTCTCGCCGGTGCGCACCCGCACGCCGGGATGAAGGACTTTCCGGTCATGCTCGCGTATGTCGTCGATAACACCGCTATGCGTGACGAGGTGGTCGACTTCTCCAAGCTCATCTATGCCGCGGTCGCGTTCATCAGCGACATCGATGAGGAAGCGCCCGCACCGCAGCCGACGTCAGCGTGAGCTGAACTCCCGCTCGCGCGCCAGCAGACTCTGTTTCACCGGCAGCCCCCAAGCGAAACCGCCCAGCGAGCCGTCCGAGCGCAGCACGCGATGGCAAGGGACGAACAGCGCCGGAGCATTGCGTGCGCAGATGGATGCCGCAGCGCGCACCGCGCGCGGATTGCCCAGGGCTGCGGCAAAGGATGTGTAGGTGAGCGGTTCGCCCGGTGCGATTCGCCGCAGAGCCTCCCACCCCGCCTGCTGCAGTCCCGTGCCGATCTGACGTACGGCGACGGAATCGATCGCCGCCAGATCCCCGTCGTAGTACGCACGGACGATGGATGCCGCATCCGTATCGTGCTCGCGCACCGCGGTGGGTCGTGCGTGTTCGGGCAGACGATTCAGGATTGCGACATGGTCGTGTGTCCACCCGGACGCGAGCACGTGCTGCCGTGCGTCGACCAGCAGGGTGAATGCGCCATCCGGGGTCTGGAGAGTCTCAATGAACGCGGTCATGAGTCGGCCTTTCGTTGGGAGGTTCGCACGGGGGCCGCCCGCCACAGGTGCGCGGTGAAGTAGCTGCGCCAGGGCGCGATCTGTTCTGCCCACGCCGTGAGCGGGGCAGGGTCTGACGGGATGCCAGCAGCCGCTGCCCCGGCACGAACAGCGACGTCGCCGGGCAGGAAGACATCGGGGTCGCCGAGCACGCGCATCCGGACGTAGTCAGCGGTCCAGGGTCCGATGCCCGACCTGGCGAGCAGCACCTCGCGCTGAGCGACGCGATCGTCGCCGACGGTGAGCGTCAAGGAACCGTCCGCGAGTGCTGCGGCAGCACCGGTGATCGCACGGATGCGCGCTGCGGGCCCGCGCAGCACCTCGGCACCGTGCTCGGCGATCGCCGCCATGGTCGGGAAGAGAAGGCCGGGGCCGTCATCGGCTGCGGGGCTTGCTGCAGCCTCTCCGAGAGCCTCGGCGAGCGCCGTCAGCGCCGTGCGTGCGGCGGCGACGGTGATCTGCTGGCCCACCATCGCCCGGATGAGCATTTCATGCGGATCAGCGGCGCCGGGCACGCGGATGCCAGGGACTCTGGCGACGAGCGGAGCAAGCAGCGGATGCGCGGAGAGTGCGGAGTCGACGGCGACAGGGTCAGCATCGAGGTCGAAGATCCGCCGAGCTGTCGAGACGAGAGGCGCCAGGTCGCTGAGGTGTGCGACACGAGCCCGAAGGCGCAGGCGACCGGTCTCATCCTGTCGCACCTCGAACCACGCAGGCCCCCCTGCCATCCGCAGGTTGCGCGCGAACGAGGTCGCCGTGCTCGTCTCCACTCCGGGGATGGCTCGTGCGTTCATCCAGGCGAAGATGCCGGCGGCATCCATCGGCTCACGATGCGGAAGGAGAAGGTCGATCTCACCGAGTGCGGGTACTCCGATGGCGTTTGCCGGATGGCGACGCGCTCTGAGCTCAGTCGGCGTCAGCCCGAACACCTCACGAATCGTGTCGTTGCACTGGCGGACGCTGGCGAACCCGGCCGAGAACGCGATGTCCGAGATGGGAAGATCCGTGCCGACCAGCAACATCCGCGCATTATGAGCACGATGCGCACGGGCAAGGGCGAGCGGTCCGGCACCGAGCTGGGTGGTCAGCAGCCGAGTGAGGTGACGGGAAGAGTACCCGAGGCGGGCGGACAGACCGGATACGCCTTCGCGTTCCACTACCCCGTCGGCGATGAGACGCATCGCCCGCGCGGCAACGTCACCGCGCAGGTCCCAGGCGGGCGAGCCCGGGGCAGCTTCGGGAAGGCACCGTTTGCAAGCGCGGAACCCGGCCTCGTGTGCGGCTGCGCTCGTCGGATAGAAGCTGACGTTCTCGCGCTTCGGGGTACGCGCGGGGCATGAGGGCCGACAGTAGATGCCCGTGGTGTGCACGGCGGTGACGAACTGACCGTCGAAGCGGATGTCCCGTGCGTCGATCGCACGGTACCGCTCGTCGAAACTCATCGTCGGGAATGCCATGCCTCCACTCTGACACGCCCCCACGCCGATGGCTCGCGGAAATCGGACACGACTGTGCCCGCGGATCAGTGGAAGAAGTGCCGCTCCCCCGTGAAGAACATGGTCACGCCCGCTGCCTTAACCGCCGCGACGACTTCGTCATCGCGCACGGATCCACCAGGCTGCACGATCGTGGTGATACCGGCATCGATGAGCACCTGGGCACCGTCAGCGAACGGGAAGAACGCGTCGGATGCCGCAACAGCCCCAGCCGCACGGTTGCCGGCCCGCTCCACCGCGAGGCGGCACGAGTCGACACGGTTGACCTGGCCCATGCCGACACCGACAGTCGCGTTGCCCTTGGCGAGCACGATCGCGTTGGATTTCACCGCGCGGCAGGCTTTCCACGCGAAGATCATGTTCTCCAGCTCCGAGTCATCCGGACGCTCACCGGAGACGAGCTCCCAGTTCTTCGCCACCGAGAGGATGTCGTCGGGGAAGCGGTCGGCGTCCTGCAGCAGCAGGCCGCCGGAGACCAGTCGCACGTCCATGCGCTCCTGCTGCCAGTCATCGGGCAACTGCAGCAGACGCAGGTTCTTCTTCGCCTTGAATACTTCCAGTGCTGCCGGCTCGAACGACGGGGCGACGATGACCTCGGTGAAGATGTCCTTGAGGTTCTCGGCCATCTTCAGCGTCACGGTGCCGTTGGTGGCGATGACGCCGCCGTACGCCGACACCGGGTCGCACTCGTGTGCACGCAGGTGGGCGCTGGCGATCGGGTCGAGCGCGTTGGGCGCGGTGGTCGCGATACCGCACGGGTTCGCGTGCTTCACGATAGCGACGGCCGGAAGGACCATGTCGAACGCAGCGCGCAGCGCAGCATCGGCGTCGACATAGTTGTTGTACGACATCTCTTTGCCCTGCAGCTGCACGGCCTGCGCGATGCCGTGGCCACCAACACGGGTGTAGATGGCGCCGCGCTGGTGGGAGTTCTCGCCGTAGCGGAGGGTCGAGAGGCGTTCGGCCTTGATGGTGAGGTGCTCAGGCAGTTCGCCGCCCTCGTTGAGGGTGCGCTCGGCGAACCAGGCGGCCACAGCCGTGTCGTAGGACGAGGTGTGCGCAAAGGCACGCGCGGCGAGCTCACGTCGCTGCGTGAGGGTGGTCCCCCCGGCCCCGATCGACTCGATGATCGCCGGGTACGACTCCGGAGAGACGACGATCGCAACGTTGGCGTGGTTCTTGGCCGCGGCGCGCACCATGGCGGGACCACCGATGTCGATCTGCTCGATGACGTCGTCGCCGCTGGCGCCGGAGGCGACCGTCTCCACGAAGGGGTACAGGTTCGCCACGACGAGCTCGAACGGGGCGATGCCCAATTCGGTGAGCTGACGCTCGTGGTCCTCGAGACGCAGGTCAGCGAGCAGACCGCCGTGGATGCTGGGGTGCAGCGTCTTCACACGACCATCGAGCATCTCGGCAATACCGGTGACGCTGGCGACGTCGGTGACCTCGTGGCCGGCGTCGCGGATCGTTGCCGCAGTCGATCCGGTCGACACGATCTCAATGCCGGCGTCGGCGAGAGCCGCGGCCAGCACGAGCAGATCGGTCTTATCGCTCACCGAAACCAGTGCACGCTTGATCTCGACGACATCGCGTTCGCGGTACAGGGACGAATCGTGGCTCGGACCGGCCATAAGAGTGCTCCTTCGTGCTGTGGACGTTCGGGGGTCAATGAGTCAGAACGAGCTCGCCGGTCGCGACGCGGCGCACCACGTCGATCAGCAGGCGTCGTTCGACGGGTTTGATGCGTTCATGCAGGGCATGCTCGGTGTCATCTTCCTGCACCGGAACACGTTCCTGGGCGAGGATGGGCCCGGAGTCGACGCCGTCATCGACGACGATGACGCTGGCGCCGGTCTGGGTGACTCCGGCGGCAAGCGCATCGCGAACGCCGTGGGCACCGGGGAACTCCGGCAGATATGCGGGATGGGTGTTGATGATCTGCGGCGCGTACCGCGCGACAAGGGCCGCGGGCAGCAGGCGCATGAGACCGCTGAGGACGATGAGGTCCGGTGTCCAGACGTCGAGCTGACGAGCGAGTTCTTCGCCCCACGCTTCGCGGTTGTCGAAAGAACGGAACGGAACGGTGAAGCTCGGGATGCCGAAGGCTTCGGCGTGCGCGAGCCCTTCGGCGTCGCGATCCGCTCCGACGACGACGATTCGGGCCGGAAAATCAGGGTGGCTCGCAGCTTCGAGCAGAGCCCGGAGGTTCGAGCCGGAGCCTGAGATGAGAACGGCGACCGTGAGCACCCCGCCAGTCTACCGGGGCGTGGGAGTACTGCCGTCCGCGAAGAAACCGTGCTCATCCAACGGCTGGGTGTCGGCGGCATCCGAGGTCGGCGAAGCGCCCATCTCGGCGACCCAGCGATCGGTGCGCTCCTCGGCGAGCTCGTCCCGATGCCGGGGAGCGAGCAGCATGATCGCAGCACCGATGAGTACTTCGATGCCCACAGCCAGCGTGATCGCTCCGACATTCGGTCCGGTTTCCGCGAGCCGGCCTGGTCCGATCGATCCGGATGCCAGCATCGTGGCGACAGCGGTGACCGCTGCTGTCAGTGCCGCGGTGCTTACCGCGATCACAGCCCGCGGGGCGATCGCGTGCGCCACGTCTTCCCAAACGAGCCGGGATCGGATGATCCAGCCGGCGAAGGCGCCGGCGGCAACCGGCAGCAGCACGACGATCAGCATCCAGAACGAGCTGCCCTCCGGCAGCAGACCGAAGATCGGCAGGCCCGGAACAACACCGAGTTCCGTGCCCGCCGGCGATACGGCAGTGCCTACCCCCACCGAGAATCCGGGGCCAGCGATCCAGGCCAGTGCCCAGACGAGCATGGTCGGAAGGTAGGCGAGGTGACCGAGGGTGAGCACGGTGGCGCCGGTCGCATCGACGCGCGCGGCTTCGAAAAGGGCGACGACCTCTCCCCCGCGCGTGGCAACCGCCACCGCAACAGTGAGGCCGGCGACACCGGTGAGTCCGACGAGCACCGCGGCTGCGCCCCGAAGAGCCTCGACCGGCACGACACCCCAGTCTCCCCAGCTGTCGACGGCGTCGTGCAAGCGGTCGATCAGGCCGTTGTCGCCCTCTCGCCAGGCGTAGCGGACGGCGCCGAAGACGGTACCGATGACGTAGACGACCGCGGGCAGCAGGATCGCGAGCGCCACTGGCGTCTCAGCAATCTCCGCCCTGGATGTCAGAGCCACCGCTGCTGCGATCAGAGCGAATGCGACGGACCCGGCGATCACGCCCAGCATCCAGGCACCGGATCGCGCAGCCCGGGCACCGGAGCGGGCCGCGAACAGCAGCGTGAAGAGGAGGAACGCCAGCGGCGTCAGTGAGAGCACGAAGTTCGCGGCCTCCGGTGCGATACCGACGGCGGCGGTGACGGCATCCGGAATCGCAATACTGATCGGCACCCCGTGGCCGAACTGCCAGAGCGTCCCAGTGACGGGCCAGAGCGCACCCCACTGGGCGGTCACTCCGAACGCGAGAGTCCACAGCAGGGTCAGCGGAGCGAGCAGCACGGCGAGGCCGACGGCCGCCGCGATGGCAGCGTCGACGGCGGCGAGAATCGCGACGAGGAGGCGTTGCATGACTCCATGAGACTACGACGAGAACCTGACTGCCTCGCGGGGACGCGCGAGGTGTCGCCGACACGATATCGTCTCCAAGGAGGTTTACCCGATGACTACTGCCCCCTCGACCACAACTGACCAGACGGCTGAGCCCGCTGCTGAGCCGAAGAACGCGTTGGATCGCTTCTTCGAGATCAGCAAACGCGGATCAACGATCGGCACGGAGGTCCGTGGCGGCCTGGTGACGTTCGTCACGATGGCCTACATTGTGATCCTCAACCCCCTCATACTTTCCACCCCCGACGTCGATGGCACAGTGCTCGATGGTGGTGCCGTCGCGGCGGCCACTGCCTTGACAGCCGGTGTCATGACGCTGCTGTTCGGCATCGTTACGCGTCTGCCGTTCGCATTCGCCGCGGGCCTGGGTATCAACGCCTTCGTGGCGTTCTCCGTCGTCGGGTCCGTGACCTGGCCGGAGGCGATGGCCCTGGTGGTCATCAACGGTGCCGTCATCGTACTGCTGGCAGCGACCGGCCTGCGCAAGATGATCTTCGACGCTGTTCCTGTGCAGCTCAAGCTGGCGATCACGGTCGGAATCGGCCTGTTCATCGCGTTCATCGGCTTCGTCAATGCTGGCTTCGTCACCGCGACGGGGAACCCGTCTCCCCCGGTCGACCTCGGTGTCGGCGGCTCCG
Source organism: Microbacterium wangyouchuni (assembly GCF_051546305.1). Lineage (NCBI taxonomy): Bacteria > Bacillati > Actinomycetota > Actinomycetes > Micrococcales > Microbacteriaceae > Microbacterium > Microbacterium wangyouchuni. The sequence goes on along the minus strand of NZ_JBPTMA010000002.1, from coordinate 116,454 downwards.
TCGCCACGCTGCCGACTCTGTTGTTCGTCATCACCCTGCTTATCGGCGGTGTGCTCATCGCGGTGCGCCTGAAGGGCGCGATCCTGATCGCCCTCGTCGGCGGCACGGTGCTCGCGGCGATCGCCAACCTCATCTGGCCGTTCGGTCTTGATTTCGGTTTCGCCGGCGGCATCATGAGCATGCCGGACCTCAGCCTGATCGGCGCGGTTGACTTCGGATTCGACCTGTCGAAGGTGAGCGTCGTCGCACTGGTGATGTTCGTGTTCACCCTGGTGTTCTCGAACTTCTTCGACGCCATGGGCACGATGACGGGGCTCGCGAACGAAGCGGGCCTGGCCGATAAGAAGGGTGACTTCCCGCGCATCAAGTCGGCACTGGTCGTCGAAGGTGTCGGCGCGATCGTCGGAGGCGGCACGTCGTCCTCGTCGGCGACGGTGTTCGTCGAATCGGGCTCTGGAATCGGCGAGGGCGCCCGCACGGGCTTTGCCAACGTCATCACGGGCCTGATGTTCCTGCTCGCGATGTTCTTCACCCCGCTCGCATCGATCGTTCCCGGTGAGGTCGCCGCGGCAGCACTGGTGCTGGTCGGTGCGATGATGCTCGCGCAGATCAAGAACATCGACTTCAGCGACTTCCGGGTGCTGCTGCCGGTGTTCCTCACGGCGACCGTGATGCCGATGACCTACTCGATCGCCAATGGCATCGGTGCGGGCTTCGTCAGCTGGATCATCGTGAATGCGTTCTCCGGCAAGGCGAAGACCATCCACCCGCTGCTGTGGATCGTCGGCTTCGGCTTCGTGCTGTTCTTCGCCCGCGGGCCGATCGAGGCACTCTTCGGCGTGGCCTGATACGCCGCCACCACCTGACGACGAGGGACGGATGCCACGGCATCCGTCCCTCGTCGCATCTCCGAGACTTCACCGGAACTGCTTCACGCGTTAACCCGTGTCCGGCAGGTTCGGAGCGTGAACCCACGCCGCAGGTCCCACCGTCCCAAGCACCTCGAGATCGCCGCTGAGCTCACCGCCGACATCACTTCGGGACGAGTTCCGATCGGCGAGGCACTGCCCAGTGAATCCGCACTGGCGGCGCGCTTCGATGTCGCGCGAGGCACCGTGCGTCGGGCGCTCGAGCACGTCGAGGCCACCCACCGCCGATTGTCGAGACAGGGCACACGCTGGGTCGTGCACCCGGAGCGGCTCGCCCAGGATGTCACGGAGCTGCGCTCCTTCGGGCAGTGGGCGAAGGCGATCGGGCACGAGCCAGGCGGACGCACGGTCTTGTGCTGCGAGGGCCGCGCGACACCGGAGGAGGCCCTGGCCCTCGCCATCAGCCCGCAGCGGCCAGTGCTGCGCATCACTCGGCTGCAGTACCTCGACGATGCGCCGGTGATGGTCAAGCGCACCACCTTCCCGCAGTGGCTCATGCAGACCATCGCGCAGCTCCCGCCGGATGCCCGCTCGATCATGGAAGTCGTCGAGCGCGAGCACGGGCCGCAGCTCGCTCACGGCGAGCACCTGATCTCGGCGGTGCTGCCGGATCCAGAGGACGCCCGCCTGCTCGGAGTGACCCGCACCACGCCTCTGCTGCGCGTGCAGCGCTCCGCGCGCACCTTCGATGGCAGGCCGTTCGAGTACAGCGATGACCGCTACCTCGCAACGGCCACGTCATTGAGCATCGTGAATTCTGCTCGACTGCCTGAGCGCGCCATCGCGCAGTGACCGTTTCCGCCGACTGTCAGTCCGCGTCACCAGGTCTTCGCTCGACGGTGTCCCAGACGTCGGGCTCCGGGCAGGGACGCGACGTGCGCGCCTTCTTGAGTGGAGTCGCCCACCCGGGCGAACCTCTCCCCTTGGAAGGAAACACTCATGACCATTCGCCGTTCGCGCTTATCGCGTCTCGGAGCTGTCTGCGTCGCCACGACCACCGTATTCGCGGGCGTTCTCGCCCCGGGCATCGCGCACGCAGCCACATCAGCTCCGACAGCCACGGATGTTCCCGTGGATGATCGCGTCTTCCTCTCCGAGTCGTTCGACTCGGGCACGATCCCGGAGAACTGGAATGCCGTCGCAGGAACCTGGAGCGTGAAGGACGGCGAGCTCGTCGGTAACGGCACCGGCGGTAACGCCAAGATCCTGTTCGGCGAAAACCGCGAGAACTTCGCGATCGAGGCCGACATCACCTTCGAATCGGCCGCGGACAGCGCACGCTGGCTGGCATTGGTAATCGATGCCCCTGCCGATGGCTCCGGCCCCTGGCAGCACGCAGCGCTGCGCAATGGCTCGAGCTCGGGCAACGGCGTCGAGTTCGCACAGCTCAATGCATCCGGCAACTGGAATGTCACGGACGCCGGTTCCACGGCCAGCGACATCGGCATTGGCACCCAGGCGCACCTTCGCGTCGAAGTGAACGGAAACGTCGGAACCTGGTACATCGACGACAAGAAGATCATGACCACGCGTCAGCTGGTGCGCACCGCGGACGGCGTGCAGGGTCTGATCGCGAACAACTCGGTCGTGCGTTATGACAACGTCGTGCTCACCGAGATCGACCCGCTGCCTCCGATCACGCTCCGTCAGCCCGGCGAAACCGGCGTCATCGTCGGACACCGTGGAAACTCGACCGTGACCCCGGAGAACACGATGCCGGCGTTCGTTTCGACGACTCGTGCCGGTGCCGAATACTTCGAGATTGACATGTACCTCTCCAAGGACCGCGTGCCCGTGGTCATCCACGATGGCACGGTGGATCGCACCACTGATGGCACCGGCTCGGTGACGAACATGACACTTGAGGAACTGCGTGCGCTGGATGCCGGATCCTGGTTCTCTCCTGCATTCGCCGGTACGAAGATCCCCACGTTCGACGAGGTGCTCACCTATGTCGCGAATGGTGGGGCGGATGTCGTCATCGAGTACAAGGGTGAGTGGAATGTCGAAGACACCCAGCTCACGGTCGACATGATCGAAGCCGCCGGTGTCGAGAACAAGGTCCTCGCGCAGAGCTTCAGCGCTACAACGGTCGCAAACTTCGCCACGGTTGCACCCGACCTCCCGGTCGGCTGGCTCACCGGTGGGATCGACGCATCGATCATCGCGACCGCCGAGCAGATCGGCGCGGATGCCATCAACCCCTCCAACGCGACCGCGGAGAGCGTCGCTCTGGCACACGAGCACGAGCTCGGCGTCTTCGTGTGGACGAAGAACAACGCGGCCGATTGGGCCTCCCTGACGGCCATGGGCGTCGACGGCATCATCACTGACCGTCCCGACGCACTCCGTGGCTGGATGCAACGCTACAACCAGGCTCCTCCGGTCGTCGAAGAGCCCGGTACACCCGCCGAGCCGGTGCCCAACGAGCAGGCCATCAACGTGAACATCCCGGAGGCTAACCAGCCGGCTGGCGAGTTCACCTGGCGCTTCAGCTCGCAGGATGTCGTGTCGCTGGGTGAAGCGACGCAGCTCGGTGACAGCTACGTCGCCACCGGTGTATTGAACGACATCGAGATCACCGACACCCGCGCCAACCCCTCCTCGAGCTGGACTCTGTCGGGCCAGGCCGCGGCCTTCGCCTCGGCGGACGACGCGTTCGAGGCGAGCGCGCTCGGCTGGACACCGCGTCTGACGGCCGAGGGCGCTGGCGCCATTGCCGGTGACCCGGTCGAGGCTGGCGTCGGCAACGGCCTCGCAAGCGCAGCCGTGCTCGTTTCGGCTCCGAGCGACGAGTTCAAGGGCGTCGACACGGCGGTTGTCGCGGCCGACCTCGCCCTGCGCCTGCCGCTCGGCCAGGCCGCAGGCGACTACGCCTCGACCCTGACGGTGACCGTCATCCAGTAATGAACGGCGGGGTGCGGCCTCGCGGCCGCACCCCGCTTCCCCTCTTATCGATCCGAAAGGCCTCCCGATGCTCCGTCTGATCCGCCGCTCCCGATTTCTGCTCGGCGCCGTCGCTGCCGCAGCGCTCGTCGTCCTGACTTCGACAGCTACCTCCGCGCTCAGCGCCCGCGCAGATGACACTTCCCTGGCATCCTCCGCCAGCCAGGTCGCGTGGAGCATGACGCCGGTGATCACCGACGTCGGCGAGGAGCGCAGCAACTTCGCCTACGCCCTCGACCCGGGCGCGCGCGTCGATGACGCCGTACTGGTCCGCAACTCCGGCGCGACAGCACTGGATCTCGCCGTGCATGGCTCAGACGCGTTCACCGACGGCACGGGTGCCCTCGACATCGCCACCGAGTCCGTGGCCGACGGCGTCAGCGCGTGGATTTCACCGGCCGTCGACACTGTGCACATCGCACCGGGTGAACTCGTCCGCATTCCGTTCAGCGTCGCCGTGCCCGCGGATGCCCAGCCCGGCGAGCACGCGGCTGCCCTGCTCACGGTGCTCGCCAGTGCGGGCGAGACCGTCTCGGTCGATATGCGCTACGCGACACGGGTCACCGTGACAGTCGCGGGAGAGCTCACCGCCGGGCTGTCGCTGGATCAGGCGCAACTCGAGGTGACGACCGGATTCTGGCCGTGGGAGTCGGCCTCCGCCGATGTCTCCTACGCGGTCGGCAACACCGGCAATACTCGTCTCACCGCTATGCAGCTGATCACAGCCCCGGGCGTCGAACTGTACTCGTCACCGGATGCTTCGACGGGCCTGCTCAGCCTCGCCGAGCTTCTTCCCGCGGCTGCCGTTGATGTGCAGGCAACGGTTGATGGGCTCTCTGCATGGTCGCCCTTCACCGCGGTGGAGGTGTCGGTCTCGCCGACGGTCATCGCAACGACGGCCTCGGCCGAGATACCGACGATCGCCCAGCAACAGCTCAGCCTCTCCGCTCTCGCCATCGCCCCGGGATGGTGGGTCATTCTCGCGGCCGTCCTGCTGTTGATCATCGTCGCCGTACGCGTGGCCGTGCGCAGACGCGTCATTCCCCCGCGTACGCCGCGCTGAACTCTGCGGACGGTTCGATCGGCTCGATCACGTCAATGAGCACTCCACCCGGTGCTTCGATGATGAAGTGCCGCTGGCCGAAGTCCTCGTCGCGCAGAGAGAGGCGCTCCGGCAGGCCGAGAGTCTCGACCATGCGGACGTGTTCGGCCGCAGCATCTGGCACCTCCACGTTGAGCAGCAAACCGCGCACGGAGTCGCGGAAGCCTTCGGGGATGGTTTCGTGCGTGCGGTTCAGAATCGCGAGTTCGCCGCCGTCAAAACGCAGACTTACGTACCAATCAGTCTCGAACGTCGTATCGAACCCGAGCACGTCGCGGTAGAACTGGGCAACAGTGTCGACGTCGTCGACCATGAGCACAGGGTAAAAACTGGAGAAGTTCATCATTCCTCTTACATTCATCGTGTTTGTATCGGCGGATACTAAGATACATACACATCGCACGTAAGGGAAGGTTATGGCTCGAACAACTGCGGCGGAAGCCGCCGAAACCTCTCGAAGGATCCTCGAAGTCGCTACCGCTCAATTCGCCGAGCATGGTTACGCGGCGGCAGCTGTCGACGACATCGCTCGCACGGCCGGCGTCACGCGCGGAGCGGTCTACCACCATTACTCCTCGAAGCCCGGGCTCTTCACCGCAGTGGCCTCCGGGCAACAGCAGCTGATCGCGGACGCCATTGCCACTTCAACAGACGGGGCGGATGCCATGAGCGCACTCCGCCTGGGAAGTCACGCCTTTCTCGACGCGATCACGCAGGGCCCCGCAGCCCGCGTGCTCCTCGTCGACGGACCCGCCGTGCTCAGCTGGGATGAGTGGCGCCGGCTGGATGCCGATGGGCCAGCGACGCAGCTGCGGGAGGGACTGGCAGAGGCAGAAGTCCCGCCGGCGCTGATCGACGCGCTGACCGCCGCACTGTCCGGCTCAATGAATGAGCTGGCGCTCTGGCTCTCCGAACGCCCTACCAATACAGAGGCGCGCATCCGCGCACACGAGACGCTTGATCTGCTGTTGTCCGCCGTGCTGGCATCCGGCCGCGGCTGATCACACGCCGCGTTCGCCAAATATAACGAAAAGGTCTCGACGGGAACGCTCGCCTCTGGCAGGATGCAGATCATGAGCGTTCATCGTCGACGCCTGTGGTGCGCAGGAGCCGTCTGGGTTGTCATGTGGGCAGCCGTCAGCGCACTGTCATCCCCCGCACATGGCGCTCTCGCTCAGTTCCCCAGCGACGCCAGCACTTCGTACTCGTCCGCCAGCGACAGACCCTCGCTGCTGACGCTTGACACGATCATCCTGCGGCCGCTCGTGGTGCTTCGCGAGCCCGGGCAGCCGGGGGTCGTCATCGCGCATCGAGGCGATTCAGCGGTGGCACCCGAGAACACGATGCCCGCGTTCGCATCGACGACGGATGCCGGCGCCAAGTACATCGAAATCGACATCCGCATGTCGAAGGACGGTGTACCGGTCGTCATCCATGACAGCACGGTGGACCGCACAACGAACGGGACGGGCATGGTCTCGGAGATGACCATCGAGGAGCTGCGTGCGCTGGACGCGGGCTCCTGGTTCGACGATTCCTTCACCGGCACGAAGATCCCCACACTCGACGAGGTGGCATCTCACATCGCCGACAGCAGCACGGACGTCATGATCGAGTACAAGGGCACCTGGTCTCAGTCCGCCATTCAGACCACCGTCGAGATGCTTGACGCCGCGGGTCTCGACGGCCGTGTGATCACGCAGAGCTTCAGTAAGAAGACCGTCGCGAACATCTCAGAGCTCGCACCGCGACTCCCGGTGGGCTGGCTCACTGAGAAACTCGATCCGTCCACCATCGCGACAGCGCAGAAGATCGGGGCGGATGCCGTAAACCCCAGCCGCGCCAGCGCCCAGGGCGTCGCGCTCGCGCACCAGGCCAAGCTCGGGGTCTTCGTCTGGACTCATGATTCAGATCCGGACTGGGAATCACTGACGGCGATGGGCGTGGACGGCATCATCACGAACCATCCCGTTGCCCTTTACGAGTGGATGCACGGGAAAAAGTGAAGGCCCCAGGGTGGAGCCCGGGGCCTTCACTATCAGTCTAGTACTTAGAGCGACTCGACGATTGCACGCATGAGGTCAGCCGCCTCGGACGGGGTCTTCCCGACCTGGACGCCAGCAGCCTCGAGTGCTTCCTTCTTCGCCTGCGCGGTGCCAGCAGAGCCCGACACGATGGCGCCTGCGTGGCCCATGGTCTTGCCCTCCGGAGCGGTGAAGCCCGCGACATAGCCGACGACCGGCTTCGTGACGTTCGCCTTGATGTATTCGGCGGCACGCTCTTCAGCGTCACCACCGATCTCACCGATCATGACGATTGCCTTGGTCTCGGGGTCGGCCTCGAACGCAGCGAGTGCGTCGATGTGCGTGGTGCCGATGACGGGGTCGCCGCCGATGCCGATGGCGGTCGAGAAGCCGAGGTCGCGCAGCTCAAACATCATCTGGTAGGTCAGGGTTCCCGACTTCGAGACGAGGCCGATCGGGCCCTTGCCGGTGATGTTCGCCGGCGTGATGCCGACGAGTGCCTCACCGGGCGTGATGATGCCGGGGCAGTTCGGGCCGATGATGCGGGTCTTGTTGCCCTTGCTCTTCGCGTACGCCCAGGCTTCCGCCGAGTCGCCGACGGGAACACCCTCGGTGATGACGACGAGCAGCGGGATCTCGGCATCGATGGCCTCGATCATGGCGTCCTTGGTGAAGGCGCCGGGAACGAAGGCGATCGACACATCAGCGCCGGTCTCCTTCATGGCCTCTTCAACAGAGGCGAAGACGGGCAGCTCGACCGGGTTGCCTGCGGCATCGGTGTGCGAGACGGCAGTGCCGGCCTTGCGGGCGTTGACGCCACCGACGACCTGGGTGCCGGCCTTCAGCATGAGGGCGGTGTGCTTGGTGCCCTCGCCTCCGGTGATGCCCTGGACGATGACCTTGGAATCCTTGTTCAGGAAGATCGACATATCTCTAATCCTTCTGTCTCAGGCGTTCGCCAGCGCGGCGGCCTTGTCAGCGCCCTCGTCCATGGTGGCGGCGAGGGTGACGAGCGGGTGGGCGTACTCGGCGAGGATCGCGCGACCTTCGTCGACGCGGTTGCCGTCCAGGCGGACGACGAGAGGCTTGGAGGCGGTGTCGCCCAGAGTCTCGAGGGCGCCCTTGATGCCGTTGGCGACGGCGTCGCAGGCGGTGATGCCGCCGAAGACGTTGACGAAAACAGACTTCACCTGGGGGTCACCGAGAATGACGTCGAGGCCAGCAGCCATGACAGCAGCCGAGGCGCCGCCGCCGATGTCGAGGAAGTTCGCAGGCTTCACGCCACCGTGGTTTTCACCGGCGTAGGCGACGACGTCGAGCGTCGACATGACCAGGCCCGCACCGTTGCCGATGATTCCGACCTGGCCGTCGAGCTTGACGTAGTTCAGGCCCGACTCCTTGGCCTTGGCCTCGAGCGGGTCCGCAGCATCCTTGTCCTCGAGCGCTTCGTGCTCGGGGTGACGAATCTCGGACGCGTTCTCGTCGAGCGTGACCTTGCCGTCGAGGGCGATGATGGAGCCGTCTTCGGTGCGAACGAGCGGGTTGACCTCGACGAGCGTCGCGTCCTCACCCTTGTACACCTCGTACAGCTTGACGAAGACGTCGGAGACCTTCTCGATGAGGTCTTCGGGGAACTTCGCGGCCCGGGCGATTTCGACGGCCTTGGCCTTGTCGATGCCGGTCAGCGGGTCGACCTCGATGCGAGCGAGCGCCTCGGGCCGCTCAACAGCGAGTTCTTCGATCTCCATGCCGCCCTCAACCGAGCAGAGGCTCAGGTAGGAACGGTTCGCACGGTCCAGCAGCACAGAGAAGTAGAACTCCTCAGCGATGGCTGCACCCTGGGCGACCATGACGCGCTTGACGATGTGGCCCTTGATGTCGAGACCGAAGATCGTCTTTGCTGCTTCGTATGCCTCGTCGGGGGTCTTGGCGACCTTTACGCCACCAGCCTTGCCGCGGCCACCGGCCTTGACCTGAGCCTTGACGACGACGACGCCGCCAATCTTCTCCGCAGCTGCTTTCACCTCCTCGGGGGTGTCAGCAACGATGCCGGCGAGAACCGGCACCCCATACTTCTCGAAAAGGTCTCGTGCCTGGTACTCGTACAGATCCACTGTGCTTCCTTCGCTGGGCTGCGGTCCGGAAAGTCTCTCGATGTCGAGATATCGACCAGTATCAAATCTTACTACCTCTAGATGAGCGGTCCCGTCGGTCTAGGCTTCTCGCTATGCATGAAACCGCAGAACCGCGCACCGGCGTCGTGGCCGCCGCGCTGAAGCTGTTCCAGGAGCAGGGCTTCGACCAGACCTCGGTCGAACAGATCGCCAAGGCGGCTGGAGTCTCTCGATCAACGTTCTTCCGCCAGTTCGGCGGTAAAGAAGATGTGGTCTTCGCCGACCACGAGGCACTGCTGGAAGATTTGCGTGCGTTCCTCGCCGAAGGGCACAGCGACCCGTGGGAGGCCGTCTGCCAAGCGTCCCAGCACGTGTTCTCGCACTTCGCGCACGACCCGGAACTGGCCAGGCTGCGCTACCAGATCGTCCGCCGAGTACCGGCACTGCGCGAACGAGAGATCGTGACTGTGTTCCGCTACGAGCGGCTGTTCGATGACTACCTGCGTCGTGCGCTGCCGGGAATCGACCCTCTGGATGCCGTCGGCTTCGCCGCCATCGTCACCGCGGTGCACAATCATGTGCTGCGACAACTGTTGCGGGGCACGAAGAAGGTGGCGCCGTCTGTGCTGCAGAACGCACTGGACGATGCTCGCCGTCGCTATGGCGTGTTCCCGGATGCCGCAGGCTCTGCCCCCGACGACATGGTTGTCGCCGTGTTCCCCCGCGCGATGCCGCTCGCGGAGGTTTCACGGCGTCTTCAGACGCGGCTCGAGCGATAGTCGCTCAGCAGCTGCAGGTGCCCGAGGCGGTGCGCACCATGAAGCAGACATCGCACACGCCGTAGTCTCGCTCGATCGGTTTAGCTACGCGGGCCACCCGCGGCTCTGACGATGCCGTTGCCGCCTTTCGCGGTGTGCGCGACGATGCCGCCGGTGCAACCGGCCGGAATTCGCTGGGGTGCGTGACGTAGAAGTACGGCGCGCGGCCCTCGCTCGCCCGCAGGCGCAGCGTTGTGGAGCCGACGACGATCTGCTCGTCTTCGGCGAAACCATTGGTGTAGGTCTTGCCGATGTGCAACGCGGTGCCACCGTCGCGACGGACCGCTTCGATGTAGCGACCGCGGTCGATGAAGGACGAGATTCCAACAGCATCCGTGATCGCTGTGATGAACTCGTGGTTCGCAGGTTCGATTCGGTGCGCGCGCAGCGCCTCCGGGAGGTTTCGGTAGGGACGGGATGTGCCGGCGGGCGTTGGCCCCTGAGTTTCGTTCATCTTCTTCAGGATCCCATGGAAGACTGAGCGTGTGGCACAGGCAACCATCGTCGGCAGCGGCCCGAACGGGCTATCCGCAGCAGTGACGCTCGCACGCGCAGGATATGACGTCCGCGTTGTGGAGGCGTCCGACACGATCGGCGGCGGTGTGAGCACTGTCGATTCGACGCTTTCCGGGTTCCGCTACGACGTCGGCTCGTCCGTGCATCCTGCGTCCCTCGCTTCCCCGTTCTTCCAAGCGTTCGGGCTGGCCGAGCGCGTTGACTGGATTCGTCCGGAGATCTCGTACGCCCACCCTCTCGACAACGGCCGCGCCGGCATCGCGTGGCACGACATCGAACGCACTGCAGCGGGACTGGGCGTCGACAGCCGTTCCTGGTTGTCGCGCTTGCGTCCGCTCAGCCAGCACATCGACGGTGTGGTCGATTTCACCGGCAACCAGATGCTGCGCATCCCCCGCGACCCGCTCACAGCAGTGCGCTTCGCGTTGCGGATGCTGGACCAGGGCACACTGCTGGCGCGCTCGTCATTCCGCACGGATGAGGCGGCAGCTCTCATGTCGGGGGTGCTCGCACATGCCAACACTCCGCTGCCATCGCTTGCGGGAGCGGCAGCAGGTCTGCTGCTTGCCGCGCAGGCGCACGCTGGCGGCTGGATGTACCCGCGCGGCGGTGCCCAGAAGATCACCGATGCCCTTCTCGCCGATCTCGAGGCGCATGGCGGCAGCGTCGAGACCGGTACGCGCATCACTGATCTGTCCGCACTCGATTGGGGAGACGCCGAGCGGGGCGATGTGCTGCTGCTGAACTCGTCGCCGCGCCTTGCGCTCACGCATCCGGATATCCCCAGCCGGTATGCCCGAGCGATCGCCTCGTACCGCTACGGACCTGCGGCTGCAAAAGTCGATTTCGCGCTCGATGGGCCGGTGCCGTGGACGAACGATCAGGTCGCCCAGTCCCCCACCGTGCACGTCGGCGGCACGCAGGCCGAGGTCTGGGCGAGCGAGAACGCTGTGGCGAAGGGGCACGTCAGCGACCGGCCGTATGTGCTCGCTGTGCAGCCGTCCGTCCTCGACGACACCAGAGCGCCGGAGGGCAAGGCGGTGCTGTGGTCGTACATCCATGTCCCGCAGGGGTCGGATCTCGATGCCACCGAGCTCATCACCCGCCAAATCGAGCGTTTCGCCCCGGGTTTTCGCGAACGGATCCTCGCGCATTCGTCTGTTCCCGCATCGTCTCGAGAGGCGATCAACCCGGCGAACATCGGCGGTGACATCCTCGGCGGCGCATTCACGATCCCGCAGGCGATCCGGCGCCCCGTGCTATCGACGGCGCCGTGGCGCACGCCGATGCGCGGCGTCTATCTGGCGTCAGCATCCACCCCGCCCGGTCCTGGGGTGAACGGCATGGCCGGTTGGCACGCTGCGCGCACCGTGCTGGCGGATGCCGGTGTCCGCAGCCGCACGTTGCTCGGCGAGCTGTTCAGCTCCCGCTGATTCCGCAGGTACAGGTGTCGGTCGATTTCCACACCTGTCAGCCCATCCGGCGTGTTTCCGGCCGACACACGTGCTGTTCGGCTGACGCCTGTACCCCTTCCGCGACCTGCGAGATGGCGCGAGGATGGACGCATGCGCTACGAGATCCCCTCGCCGATGCTCGCGAAAGCCGCCGCCGCCGTACCTGACCCCTCGAAGGCGGCGGGTGGGATGCTGTTCGAGCCGAAGTGGGACGGCTTCCGCGGGCTCATCGCGTGGGACGGCGAAACGGTCGAGATCGGTTCACGCGGCGCAAAGCCTCTGACTCGCTACTTTCCCGAGCTCGTCGAAGCCATACCGCAGATCCTCACGGCTCCGTGCTTGCTCGACGGCGAGATCGTCGTCGCAACGGGCGAACCCGGGTCCCAGCGGCTGGATTGGGAGGCGTTGAGCCAGCGCATCCATCCGGCAGCGTCCCGCGTTGCGCTCCTGTCCGAACAGACACCGGCGATGTTCATCGCGTTCGACCTGCTCGCCCTCGGCGAGGAGATGCTGCTGGATGAACCGTTCGCGCAGCGCCGCGCGCGCCTCGAGGGGTTGCTCGCCCCGGCCCAGCATCCGCTCCACCTCACGCGCACGACGACCGACCGTGACACGGCCGTGCGCTGGCTCGCCGAGTTCGAGGGCGCCGGTCTCGACGGCATCGTCGCTAAACCGCTCGACCAGCCCTATGCGCCCGGAAAGCGCACGCTGATCAAGGTGAAGCATGCACGCAGCGCCGACGTGGTCGCGCTCGGATATCGCATCCACAAATCCGGCTCCGGGGTTGGTTCGCTGCTGGTCGGTCTGCACGACGCGGATGGGGTGCTGCGCCAGGTCGGCGGCGTCGCGGCCTGGAGCGACAAGCGACGTCAGGAGCTCATCAACGAACTAGCGCCACTGGTTGAGCGTGACGATGCGGGCGCAGCGGTGACCGGCGAAGGAGAGCGCAGCAGGTTCACCGGCTCGAAGGACGTCTCCTTTGTCCGGCTGCGCCCCGAGCGCGTGCTGGAGGTGCGATACGACCAGCTTGAGGGAGCACGTTTCCGACACACAGTGCAGTTCGAGCGCTGGCGCCCCGACCGCGACGCCCGATCGTGCACCTACGACCAGCTCGAGACAGTCGCCGGTTACGACCTCGACGACGTGCTCGCCTGACTGCAGCGCGAACGGGGCCGGGTCAGCCCTCGATCGGGTTGCCCTCTGCGTCCCAGTTCTCGGCGACCATCTTGCTGGGTTGCACGCGCGGCGGCTCACCCGGCATCTTCGGGAAGTCCGGGGGGAAGGACAACTCGCCGAGCCCGTTGTCGAGATCTCTCATCCACCAGCCGAGCAGCGTGTCAATCCGCCCGGGTGCTGTCTGAATATCGGCCCATGGATCGCCGATGTCGGCCAGACGCTGCGGGATGCTGCGCACCGTGAAGACCGTCGGATCCAGTCCGTCCAGTTCATCCCATTCCACCGGCGTCGACACCGTTGCGGCGGGAAGCGCACGCGGGCTGTAGGCACCCGCCATCGTGCGGTCGCGATTGGCCTGATTGAAGTCGACGAATATGCGCTCGCCGCGTTCTTCCTTCCACCAGTTCGTGGTGACCTGCTCAGGCATGCGGCGCTCCAGCTCTCGTCCTGCGGCGATGACCGCGTGACGCACGTCGAGGAACTCCCACTCCGGCACGATCGGGCAGAACACATGCAGGCCGCGGTTGCCGCTGGTCTTGATGAAGGGCTCGAGATCGGCTTCTCGCAGCACCTCGCGGAGACCATGCGCGGCGGTGACGGCATCCGCGAAGTCCGTGCCCGGCTGCGGATCGAGGTCGATGCGCAGCTCGATCGGGTTGTCGGTGTCGGACGCAAGTGACGCCCACGGATGAAAAACGATCGTATTCATCTGCGCAGCCCAGACGATCGCGCTCGGCCGGTTCAGAACGATCTGCGGATGCTGCCTGCCGCTGTTGTAGGTGACGGTCACAGCGTCCACGAAATCGGGCGTGCTCTTGGGTGGGTTCTTCGAGAAGAAGCTCTCGCCGCCGATGCCGGCGCGGAACCGTTCGAGCGACACCGGCCGGGCACCATTGGCATTGAGGAATGGATCGGCGACGACCTGGAAATACTCAGCGAGCTCCGCCTTCGTGATGCCGGCCCCTGAGCCCGGCGAAGGCCAGATCACTTTGTTCGGGCTCGACAGCTCGACTTCTCGCGCTCCCTCCGGGTCGGCGATCGTCAATGTCACGCGCTCACTGGCCATGCACCGACCTTAGAACGGCACCGCCGCGAACGGTAGTGGTCAGTCGCCGACGTCGACCGCGAGCACGAGCACCGCGGCGAGCGCATCCCGCTCGACGAGGATCGACGGTCCCGCCGGGTCGACGATCACACCGGCGATCGCGCTGTGCGTGGTGAGAACCTTCGCCAACTGCTCCGGTGTGAACGGCATCGGCTTGTCGCTGCGGCCGAGTGCAACAACCTCGAGCGGATGCGAGAAAACCTGCAGGTAGCGCTTGCCATCAGCCGTCTGCGCCTCAGCGATACCGATCTGGCCTCCGCCGCTGCCGTCGTTGACAGCCACGTAGACCTTGCTCTTGGCGAGCGCGTCACCGACCTTCTTCGCTGTGTCCTGTTCACGCGGGGCAGCGATCAACGTCTTGACGGCCATCGCGGGATCGGCCTGCTCAAGCGCCTTCGACAGGATCTCAGTCGGGAAAACAGCACGGTGCACACCGGAGGCGTTGTCGAGGATGATGCCGCTGAAGTTCCCGGAGACCACCTGCTGGAGCACCGCCGTGACCGGCTGCGCAACGGCAGAGGTTGCCGTCGGCTCGGTCTCGCGTTGCACAGAGTCCCGAACGGCAACAGCCGAACTGAACGCGAGCATGAAGGCGCGCTCGCCGTCTCGGACCACGGCGATCGACAGCGGCTTGCCCTCGGCGATCTGCGTTCGGGCATCACCGTGCACGCGCAGGTACAGGTGCCCCTGCATCATCTGACGCAGCACCCCGATCAGCTGCTCGTTGCTCGGGCCCTCTTCCAGCTCGGCAAGCGCCGTGCGCAGCAGGACGTTGTCCTTCATGCCCGGCACCGATTCGGTCTGCTCGGGCGGAAGAGCAGGTGCCAGCGGGAGCGTGCGCTTCTCTGGAACGAGCGGCGTCGCGGTGGGGTTCTTCGGCGCGACAGCCTGTCGCGCGGGGGCTGGCGCATCCGGATCCGGAAGAGTCACCTGCGGGCCGGCATCGGCACCGACGCCGCGGAACGCCTGCACAGAGATGCCGATCTGTGGCACGGGTTCGCTCTGCACCGCATCCGCGGGAACTTCTTCGTCCGGGGCATCCGCCTCGGCAGAGGTCTGTGATTCGGGAACGACGTCGTCGGTCTTCTTGCGGCGGGAGAACAAAGCCATATCTGTCAGCCTATCCCGCACGGCCCGTAGCATGGGGCCATGGCAGCGCCCGAGAAACTCTCTGACATCGTCACCACGTTTCTCGATGTCGTGCACGACCGTCTCCTCTCTGACCGTCGCGGCACGGTCGCCGATTACATCCCGCAATTGGCAAGCGCGGACCCCGAACTGTTCGGTATTGCCCTGTGCGGTCTCAACGGGCGCGTGTACGAGAGCGGCGACACGGGTGTCGACTTCACAATCCAATCGGCGTCGAAGCCGTTCGTGTACGCGCTCGCGCTCGATGACCAGGGTTTGGATGCTGTACATGCACGAGTCGGCGCCGAGCCCAGCGGCGAGGCGTTCAACTCGGTGAAGCTGGAAGCGGGCACCGGACGGCCGCCGAACCCGATGGTCAACGCCGGGGCGATCGTCACAACGTCGCTTGTTACCGGCAGCTCGCCCGAGCAGAGGTTTGCCCGCATTCTCTCCCGCCTCAGCGCGTTCGCCGGCAGGGATCTGAGCGTCGACGAGACGGTTTTCGCGTCCGAGGAGGAGTCCGGCGACCGAAATCGAGCATTGGCCTACCTCATGCGCAGCGCCGGATCGCTCACCGCACCGGTGTCGGAGACGCTCGACACATACTTTCGCCAGTGCTCTGTGCTCGTCACTGCCCGCGATCTTGCAGTGATGGGGGCGACTCTGGCGAACGGCGGGGTGAATCCGCTGACGCACGAACGGGTCACGAGCGCCGAAACCTGCCAGCACGTCATGACCATCATGGCCACCTGCGGTATGTACGACTATGCCGGCGAGTGGTTGCTGCGCGCCGGGCTACCGGCGAAGTCCGGCGTTGCCGGTGGCCTGGTTGCAAGTTCACCGGGTGAGTTCGGCCTTGGCCTGTTCAGCCCGCGGTTGGATGCCAGCGGCGCGAGCCTCCGCGGCGTCGTGGCCGCGCAGCGCCTCGCGAACCGGTTCGGCCTGCATGTGCTGCACCGCCCGCTCACCCTTTCGGCCGCCGAAGTGACGGCGGCGAATGATGAGCTCGCCGCGGGATTGGGGGCCGAGCAGGATGCCGTGGCCACCCAGATCCTGCAGGAGAACGCCGACGACCTCGCCGTATGGCGGCTGCGCGGGTACATCGACTTCGACGGAGCGGAACGACTGCTGCTCGATCTGGACGCGTGGCTTGACGCTCGTCCGGCGGACCGCGAGTCGCCGGCAGTCATTGTTCTGGATCTCACCGAGGTCACACAGCTGCAATCGGTCGCGGTGTGGATGCTGGCGGCCCTGGCCACCTGGTGTCGTGAGCGGGGGATTCGTGTGATCGCGAGCGATCCGCAGGGCCGCAGCCTCGGCGTCGCGGGGCTCTCGCAATCCGCCGACTTCGACGACGCCGTTCGCGACGCGGCAGCCGGTACCCAGCAGGACGAGGACTGAGCGTTACAGCTTCTCGATCGGAGCGATCTTGATGAGCAGCTTCTTCAGGCCCGCGGCGTCGAAACGCACGTGCGCGATGCGCTTCGCACCTTCGCCGGTGACGGCATCCACTCGTCCCTCACCGAAGTCGGAGTGACGGATGCGGTCGCCCGCGGTAAGTTCGAGGTCGCCGTTGTCGCGCACCTTGCCGGTGACCCTGTTGGGGAACTTGTCCATCGAGGTCGATAGCGGCTTGAGTCCGTCGCGCGCAGCGAGCGGTTTGACCGCGAACCGGTCATTGCCGCCGCCTCCTGCCCCTGCCGAAGCGCCATAGCCTCCCCCACCGAACCCGCCGCGCCGCGCATTCAGCGCACGCGACTGCATGCCACCACGCGAATTCACGTCGCCCGGCGACTGACGCCAGTCGACGAGTCCGGCAGGAATCTCTTGCAGGAACCGGCTGGGCATGGCAACGGTGACCTCGCCGAACTGTGCCCGGGTCATGGCCAGCGACAGGTGCAGGCGCTTTCGTGCCCGGGTGAGGCCGACGTAGAACAGGCGCCGCTCCTCCTGCGGGCCGCCAGGTTCCCCCGCCGAGATTCGATGCGGGATGAGGTCTTCTTCGACACCGGTGACGAACACCGCGTCGTACTCCAGCCCCTTGGCCGTGTGCATCGTCATCATCGACACTGTTCCCGACTCGTCATGCAGATCGTCCGCATCCGAGACGAGCGCGACCTCGGTGAGGAAGTCGACGATCGTGCCCTCGGGGTTGTTGCGGGCGAAATCACGCGCGACCGCGACGAACTCGTCGAGGTTCTCGACTCGAGCTTCGTCTTGCGGATCACGGCTGGCGCGGAGCGTGTCGAGGTAGCCACTCTTCGAGAGCAGCACGCTGAGACCGTCGGCCACGGCTGTCGGCGGCGGCACTTCGCCGGATGCTGGCAGCATGAGTGCGGTCGCCTCTTTCAGCACAGCATCCAAATGGCCGATCGCCGTCTGAATCTTCGGCCCGACGCCAAGCTGGCTGGGAACGGACAGGGCGTCACGGAAGCTGATGCCGTTCTCTTCGGCGAAACGGCCGATCGCTGTCTCGGTGACCTCGCCGATTCCGCGGCGCGGCTTGTTCAGGATGCGGCGCACCGCCATGTCGTCGGCGGGATTCGACACCGCGACGAGATAGGCCAGCGCATCTTTGATCTCGGCACGGTCGTAGAACTTCGTGCCACCCATGATCTTGTATGGCACAGCCGAACGGATGAAGATCTCTTCCAGAGCGCGCGACTGCGAGTTGGTCCGATAGAAGACCGCCATCTCGGAATACGGCATTCCCGCCCGGCGCAGCACCTCGACCTCATCGGCGACGAACTGCGCCTCGTCGTGCTGCGAGTAACCGGTGAAACCGACGATCTTGTCGCCGTCGCCCTTATCGCTCCAGAGCTTCTTGTCTTTACGATCGAAGTTGTTGCCGATCACGGCGTTCGCGGCCGACAAAATGTTCTGCGTCGACCGATAGTTCTGCTCGAGCAGCACCACCTTGGCACCGGGGAAATCACGCTCGAACTCGCTGATATTGCGGATGTCAGCGCCGCGGAACGCGTAAATCGACTGATCGGAGTCGCCGACAACGGTGAGCGATGCCCCCGCGACAGGATCGACTGAGGGCGCGTCGAAGATCATCATGCCGCTGTCGCCGTAGGCTTCGCCGTCTGCCTCACCCGAGACCGGCTTCGTCAACTCGTGAATCAACGAGTACTGCGCATGGTTGGTGTCTTGGTACTCATCGACCAGGATGTGCCGGAACCGGCGGCGGTACGTGTCGGCGACCTTCGGGAACGCCCGGAACAGGTACACGGTCTGGCCGATGAGGTCGTCGAAGTCGAAAGCGTTGGCCTTGCGCAGGTTGCGCTGATAGTCGGCGAATATCTCGACGAACTTGCGTTCGGCCGGGTCGCTCATGTTCGCATCGCGCGAGTAGGACTCAGCGTCTTGCAGTTCGTTCTTGAGCTTCGAGATCCGCGACTGCACGGATGCCGGGGTCAGCCCGTAGGCGTCGGCCTCGTGCTCTTTGACCAGACGCTTCAACAGCGCCCGCGAATCGCCGGAGTCATAGATCGTGAACGACTTGGTGAAGCCGAACTGTTCTGCTTCACGGCGCAGGATCCGCACGCAGGCGGAGTGAAAGGTGGAAATCCACATGCCCCGAGCAGCTTCGCCCACGATGTCGGCAACACGCTCGCGCATCTCACCGGCGGCCTTGTTGGTGAAGGTGATGGCGAGGATCTGACTCGGCCATGCTTCACGATTGCGCAACAGCGAGGCGATACGGCGCGTGAGCACGCTGGTCTTGCCGGAGCCTGCCCCGGCGACGATCAGCAGCGCCGGACCACGGTAGGTCACGGCGTCGAGCTGTTGCGGGTTAAGGCCGGAGAGGAGGTCGTCCTGATCGCCGGCAGACGAGCGTGGGCCAGCGGATTCGGGAACGATGAGAGGTGCGTCGGTCATGTCTCTACGAGTCTAGGCCGGGCCGCCGACGTTGCGATCCTGGTGCTTTCAGGGTCTCAAGTGCCACAATCATGCTCATGCGCACGATATTGAACATCATCTGGGTGATCCTCGCCGGCTGGGCGCTCTTCCTGGGTTACATCCTGGCCGGAGTCCTGTTGTGCATCCCGATCATCACAATCCCCTGGGCGATCGCCTCGTTCCGCTTGGCGGGCTACGCGCTGTGGCCGTTCGGTCGGCAGGTGGTCGAACGTCCGACTGCAGGGGTCGGGGCATTCCTCGGCAACGTCATCTGGGTGATCCTCGCCGGCTGGTGGCTGGCGATCGGGCACATCGTCTCGGGCGTCGCCCTGTGCATCACGATCATCGGCATCCCGATGGCCATCGCCGATTTCAAGATGGTGCCGATCTCGCTCATGCCGCTGGGCAAAGAGATCGTCTCCACACGCCGGGGCCCCTTCGACGCGAAGTGATCCGCACACGCAGGTGAAAGCCGAGGCGCCGAGGAACGACTGTTCCTCGGCGCCTCGGTGGTGTCAGACTCGCTGCCTGCGGCGGCGCGCAACCAGTGCGATCCCCCCGGTCAGCAACAGCGCGAGCGCCAGCACGGAAGCGCCGATCGGCAGCTCAGTTCCCGTGGTCGCAAGTGCGCCCTCCCGTTGGGTCGGTTCGTCCGGTGCGATGGGGCGCTCGGGGGCGTTTGGCTCAGTCGGAGCGTCGGGGGTGCCCGGCGCTTCAGGCTCTGTCGGCGTCTCAGGCTGAGTCGGAACCGTGGGCTCTGTCGGTGTCTCCGGCTCCACAGGAACCTCCGGCTCCACAGGAACCTCCGGCTCCACAGGAACCTCCGGCTCCACAGGAACCTCCGGCTCCGCGGCGACCGGCAGCGTTCCGGTGCGCAGCGACTCAGAGGCATAGCCGTCGGCGAACCACCACACCGGACGCTGATCGTCCACCGCGAGCGAGGACGGCGCCGTGGCGAAGCCCTCGTTGTTGATGTCGGGCAGACCTGCTGGACGGGCGAACTGCGCGATGCCGGGATCAGCTGTGCCGTTCAGTGTGATCTGCGCGGAGCGCCCCTGGCATCCGTCGTCGCACACGGCCCACAGAACTCCGAGAACGGAGTCGTAGTCCAGGCTCATGACGCCGGCAAGCCCGGGGTCGATCGTCGAGACGAGCTGCGCTGAACCGTCTGCGGCGAGCGCGAAGGCGTACACGCCGCCGCCATCCTCGACCGCGACGAAGAACAGTCCGTCGCCCGCGTACGCCGACGGATCGTATGCTGCCTGCGTGTTGTCGTCGAAGAGCATGCCCGCGAGCATCTCATCCGAGACCCATTCGACCGCTTCGATGCCGAGGTTCGCGCCGACTGCCGGAAGCAGTTCGGTGAGATCCCATTCGTTGAGCGCGATGAGGTCGGGGCCAGCTTCATCCGGATCAACCTGCAGCACCGTGTTCTGGTTGACGCCCTTCACGCTGTTGTCGCGCTCGGATGCGACGTAGACGAGGCCATCACCGTCGACGGTGATGCCTTCGGTGTCGGGTCCAGCGGCGCCCGGGGTGTCAGCATCCCTCTGAAAGCGCACCCGCTTGCCGTCTTCCCAGCCGTCCACAAGCGCGACTGAGCCATCGGCAGACGCTTCAAGCTTCCAGATGCGTCCCTCACCATTGTCAACGGCCCAGAGGAATGCGCCGTCGGCGGTCTCCTGCACGTCGAGCCCCGAGCTGTCCTCCAGGAAGGTCGGCACGGTGTCAAGAACCCGTACGTCGGCGGAACCGGGCCACGGCGTGACGGCGATCTCGCCGACGCAGACGTTGGCTGCGCCCGGGGTGGGCTCGGCGGTCTCAGCGAATGGTCCACTGATGTCCGGGCAACGACCCCATGTGGTGGCCGCGTGGGCTTCGCCCCATGAGACCTGGTCGACCAGCTGGTCGCCATCGAAGACCCGGACCGTGTCGTCCTTGCCGATTCCGAAGTCGAAATCATCGAGCACGAGGTAGCCGCCCGCGGGAATGCTGGTGGCAGGAGGGATGATGTACTCGTGCGAGTCGTCGTCATCCTTCACGATGATGCCCGAGATATCGAGGGCAGCATCGGTCGGGTTGACCAGCTCCACCCAGTCGGGCTCACCATCGGACTCGACCTCGTTGATGCGTACCGGGTTGCCGCAGGCGTTGCGGATGCCTGGAGTGCCGACTGCGACGTCGACGAAGTCGCCCGTACCGTCCTGGCAGCGGGCCCAGAAGCCCTCCGCGTGCGCGGCGTAGGCATGCTCAGCGACGGTCAAGCCGTCGGCATTGCGGATGGTGACTGTGTCGCCGTTTCCGAGGCCGAAGGTGAAGTGATCGGTGCCGTTGAACACGAAGTACCCACCGGGCTCGAGGATCGTGCCAGCGGCCAGGGGAGTCACATCCGCGGCGTGGCCCGCCGGGTCGTTGTCCATGAGCGTCCAGCCGGAGATGTCGAGCGGCGCCGTGCCGGTGTTGACGATCTCGGCCCAGTCCGGCGAGCCATTCGAGTCGATCTCGTTGATGCTGATCGTCGGCGGGACGCAGTCGTTCGCCGCGCCCGGAGTTGCATAAGCGAGGGAGAACTCTCCGACGCCATCGAGGCAGCGCGCGAGCGTGGCCGCGATCTCGTCACCGTCGATGTTGGCGTGGCCCTCCCACGCGCCGGTCCGATCGGTCAGCACACCGGCACTGTCGAAGAGCCGGATCTCGTCGGTGCTGCCGATGCCAATCGGTGCGTCGAAGCGTGCAAGCTCTCCATCGACGATGCCGATCGAACTCGCCTCTACGACGAGGAACTGCCCGGCTGCGATCGATGTCCCGTCCTGGAATGCCCAGCGGTGATCATCCGAATTGTCGCGAAGCTCGTAGCCCGAGATGTCGAAGGATTCGGTCCCGGGGTTGTACAGCTCTACCCAGTCGGCCGGACCCGAGTCGACCTCATTGAGCAGGATCGATCCGGCGACTGTCGCAACGCTGCAGTCGTTTGCGGCGCCAGGCGTCGCGGTGGTCGCATGCGCCCACTCGCCGGTGCCGTCGGGGCAACGGGCGAAGGTCGCGATCGGCGAAGTGTTCGCATAGAGGTAGGCGTCGACCTCGACGCTGTCGGCGTCGTAGAGAACGACCTCATCGCCCTTGCCGAGACCGAAGTCGAAGTCGACATCGGTGACGAGCACAGCGAATGCACCCGGGGCGAGAACCGTGCCGTCTGCGAACGGCGTGCTGAATCGATCACGCTTGTCGTCCGAGATCGTCCAGCCCCCGATCGCAACGGTCTCGGTGCCGGCGTTGTAGATTTCGACGCGGTCGCTGTGGCCGGAAATGTCGTCGTAGATGATCTCGTTGAGGACGACACCCGAGCCGGGTGTCTCAGGCTCGGCACCGAGGGCAGAGGTAGGAACAGCGAGCAGCAGAGCAGCGCTGAGGGCGCATACCGCTGTTGTCGCGAGTCCGCGTTGCAGGCGGGACATGTGACTCCATGGTCAAGAGGCGGGCGGGGTGCCTCCAGACCATCGAGTTGCGCTTACGCCTCCGCGTCGAAACGGTGTACTGCACATGAACAGCGGCTGTCCGGCGGTGCCCGCGACTCAGACCGGTCCGCTGCTCAAGCGATGCGTGTGCCCGGCGGCAGCATCCG
Organism: Microbacterium wangyouchuni; assembly: GCF_051546305.1. Taxonomy (NCBI): domain Bacteria; kingdom Bacillati; phylum Actinomycetota; class Actinomycetes; order Micrococcales; family Microbacteriaceae; genus Microbacterium; species Microbacterium wangyouchuni. Next base: position 93,614 of record NZ_JBPTMA010000002.1, on the reverse strand, counting down.
CGCCGGCGTGCGCGTGCGCGCCCAGGCACCGGCGAACAGCCCACCGGCGATCACAATCTGGATGCCGAGACCGACGAACCAGCTCGGCACACTGTTGTCGATGACTTCCTCTGCCGTGGGCGTCATGTCGTTGCCCATTGCCGCGCACTCATCCCAGCGGTACTCCGCAGGCGACTGCTGTGCGCTGCGCAGACCGTACTTGATCTGGCCGAACAGGTCGACGGGCCAACCGCTGTCATCGAACGCTGTCGGTGTGGCATCGGCCAGCACCACGAAGGGATTAGCCGCGAGCGCCCACCAGACCCGATCGAATCGGGGTGTCTCGTAGGTGTAGCTGTCCCATCGCTCGCAGTCCACATTTCCGGCGTTGTCGTACGGGCGGCTGTAGCCGGTGACCTCGCTGCGCAGCGCCGTGCCGCCCAGTCCGAACGCAATGAGCGTGCCGATCGTCAGTGCCGCCACGACGAGGTACGTTGCGGCAACGGAGAACAGCGGGCGTGCAATGAGCCCGCTGAGCCCCACACCGACGGCTGCGACGATGATGATCTCGGCGGCAAGCACGAGCAGTGACACCGCAAAAGTCGCCGGGCGGACCCCGCCTCCGAACAGCGAGACTGCCAGGAACGGCAGCGCGACGAGCAGGAAGACCCCGCCGGTAGCGATTGCCGCCAGAAGCTTGCCGAGCATGATGTCGCCAGTGGATGCCGCGGTCACCTGCACTGCGGCAAGCGTCGCCGCCTCACGGTCGCCGTTGATGGCGTTTCCGCTGAGCGTCGGGGATACCAGGACGACAAGCAGCAGCACCATATTGACGACGATCGAGTAGACGCCCGCACCCGTCACCCCGGTATAGGAATACACCACGAACGCAAGACCGGTGACGGCGAGCAGGATCAAGGCGAAGATCCCGAGCAGGATGTACCAACCGACGCTGCGCAGGCGCTGTGTGAGCTCAAGACGCGCAACAGTGCCGATGTGTGCCAGGGTCATGATCCGGTCTCCGTCCGTGGCAGGTTGAGGAACCTATGCTCCAGCGCGCTCTGCGCCGGCACGAACTCACTCACCGCAAGACCCGCTTCCACGATCCTGCGCAGGCCGTCGGCAGCCGCCAGCTCGGATGAGAATCCGACGAGTAGGGCGGTTCGATCGATGCCGAGCGATTCCGGTGCCATGGACAGCGCCGTGGCGACCCGCTCCGCGTCGCCACGCAGCTGCCGTTCTCCGGATCCGGCAAGACGAATGCGCCAGGCGCGGACCGCCGATTGCGAGGGCGCGGCGTCCACGACGGATCCGGCCACGAGGAACACCGCATCATCGATGACCTCCTCAAGTTCGGAGAGGATGTGGCTCGAGATCAGCACCGTGCGCCCCTCACTCGCGAGTCGCCGCAGCAACCCGCGCAGCTGCACGCGAGCTTCCGGATCGAGACCGGATGCCGGCTCGTCCAGCAGCAGCACTTGGGGGTCGTGCACGAGCGCGCGGGCCAGCCCGAGCTTCTGCTTCTGCCCCCGCGAGAGCACTTTCGCCGGGGCATCCGCCAGGTCTACGAGACCAACCAGCTCCAGCAGTTCGGCGGCGCGCACGTGTGCGGCGGAGCGTTCCATGTCATAGAGCCGCGCAGTGGTGACGATCGTCTCCCGCGCCGTGAGTGACGGCCAGGCACCGAGGGCGTCCGGCATCCAGCCGAGAAGTCGGCGCGCGCCCAGGGGGTCGGCAAGCGGATCGATTTCACCGATGCGGATCATGCCGGTATCTGGCGCGAGCAGGGACGCCAGCATCAGCAGCAGCGTGGTTTTTCCTGCTCCGTTCGGCCCGATCAGGCCCGTCACCCGTCCCGGCGCGGCATGGAAACTCGCGTCTCGGACAGCCTGTACGTGGCCGAAGGCTCTGCTGACACCGTCAGCGACGATTCCGCTCATGCCGTCAGTCTGGCACCATCAGGACGCCGCGCTATGCGGCAGGCGCTCAGCCGCGGAAGAAAGCTACTCCGAGGTCTGGGTGGTCGACGAAGACACCGTCCACGCCGGTGCGTGCGATCGCCGCCCACTCCCCCTCATAGTCGCCGAATGCGGGCTTACCTCCATCGCCACGGAACTCCGCCGAAAGGAAGGCATTCTCGGGGCGGGCCGTCCAGGTGAAGACCTTCAGGCCACGGGCGTGGGCATCTGCGACGATTGTGTTCTGCTTGGCCAGCAGCATCCGCTTATTGACGCTGATGCCATCGACCTGACCGATCAGGCCATTCAGTCCCTCCGGTGTGACCGTCGCTTTGTACGTGGGTGCCGCCCGTCCGTGCGCGACAAGCTGATCGTAGGGGCGACCGGATGCCTCGATCAGATAGATGTACGACGCCGAGATGTCGTGCTTCTGCAGGTGCCGAAGCACGGTGGATTCGAACGCCTCGATCACCAGCGGAAGTTCGCCATCGGCCCACCCGGCCGCCCGCAGGTCGCGCACGATCAACGGCACGAGATCCAGTCCGATGCTCGCGAAGTACGTTGCGTGTTTGACCTCGAGCACGACGCCGATCTCGCGTCCGTGCTCAGCAGATGCGGCGCGCACCAGATCGAGAACATCGATCAGGCGCAGGATGCCCTGCGCGCCGTTGAACGACGCGCTCGAGGTGCGGATCTTCGGTAACCGCTCGGTCACCCGCAGCGTCGCCAACTCACTCCAGGTGAAATCCTCGGTGAACCACCCGGTCAGCGCTTCGCCGTCGATGCGTTTGGTTGTTTTGCGATCAGCGAACCGCGGATGCTCGGCGACATCAGTCGTGCCCGAGATCTCGTTCTCGTGCCGAACGACCAGGACACCGTCTTTGGTGGCCACGATGTCCGGCTCAACAGCATCCACACCCATTGCCAAGGCGAGCTCGTACGAGGACCGGCTGTGCTCGGGTCGGTAACCAGGCGCGCCCCGATGACCGATGACGAGGGGAAACTTCCTGGGCATGCTCTCAGCGTAGAACACCCCCTGCAAAGAAAACGCCCGCTATCGTTGAGGAAAGCGACCTATATACCCCACTTGGAGTGAGGCCCACCGATGAGCAATTTCGCGTTCAACAATCCCGCTTTCCAGAAGCAAGACCCCCGTAATGTGGCGACCTATCCGGGTAGCCCACAGGCCGGGGCTCAGACTGCTTCGTTCCAGCACGCCGGCATGGATGCTGCCGCGAACGCGCAGTTGGAGGGAATGTACGCCGCTCCCCCCGCCGGCGCCATCGAAACCGACCGGATGACTGTCGAGGACACCGTCTGGAAGACCGCAGGTCTCTTCGGGATTCTGCTGGTCACCGCCGTTATCGGCTGGATCTGGACGCTCGGTGGCACACAACTCGCCTCGGCGGCCTCCATCTCGATGGTGCCCTGGCTGATCGGTGCGCTCGGCGGATTCGTCCTCGCCATGGTGATCACCTTCACGTCGCGCAAGAAGGTACGCCCGGCGCTGATCTTCGCCTACGCGGCTCTTGAGGGTCTGTTCATCGGTGGCATCTCGGCGTTCTTCGAGATCATCTACCCGGGCATCGTCCTGCAGGCGACGCTCGCGACGCTCGCCGTGGTCGGTGTCACCCTCGCTCTCTTCGCCAGCGGCAAGATCCGCGCGTCCAAGAAGATGACCAAGATCTTCATGATCGCGATGGTCGGATACCTGGTCTTCTCGCTGTTGAACCTCGTACTCATGTGGACCGGCGTCAACGACAACCCGTTCGGCCTGCGCGGCGCTGAGATCATGGGCATCCCGCTCGGACTCATCCTCGGCGTGCTCGTCGTCTTCATGGCTGCCTACTCGCTGGTGCTCGACTTCGATCAGATCCAGCAGGGTGTGCGCAACGGCGCTCCCCGCCAGTTCGGCTGGATGGGCGGCTTCGGCATCATGGTCACCGTCGTCTGGCTGTATGTCGAGATTCTGCGCATGATCGCGATCGCTCGCAGCAACTAGTCTCTGTGCTTTAAGGGTGTCCGTCTCGTCCGAGGCGGGCACCCTTTCGCATTGAGGGCGCGCCTGTCAATGGGTTGCGTCGCTTTCTTGGGCGGAGCATGATTGCCTCACCGTCACCAACGACGTAAGGAGCACATCATGGGATTTCTTGGATTTCTTATTCTCGGCCTCATCGCCGGTGCAATCGCAAAGCTGATCCTGCCCGGCAAGCAGGGCGGCGGATGGATCGTAACGCTGATCCTTGGCGTCGTCGGAGCGCTCTTGGGCGGATGGATCGGAGGCATGCTCTTCGGCCGTGGCCTGGAGGAGTTCTTCGACCTCGGCACCTGGGCCCTCGCCATCGGTGGCGCGATCATCGTGCTCCTGATCTACGGTCTGATCGTCGGACGAGGTAACAAGGTCCGCGACTAACACCGACTACTCGGAGGCTTTCGCTTCCAGAAGGGCGTGCTCCCTGTCGTTCCCCGCAAGTTTTGCGGCGGTGGCGAACTCGGAGCGCGCCTCTTCTTTTCGTCCCAGACGCACCAGCATCTCACCGCGGGTTGCCGGCAGCAGGTGGTAGCCCGGCAGGGAATCGGATGCGACCAGCCGGTCGATAATGCGCAGAGCGGATGCCGGCCCGGTCGCCATCGCAACCGCAGCTGCCCGATTGAGCTCGATCACCGGCGAGGGCGCGATGCGGCCCAATGCCTCGTACAGCACGACGATCTGTTCCCAGTCGGTGTCATCGATGGCTGCTGCGATGGCATGGCACTCGGCGATTGCGGCCTGCAGTGCATAGGCGGTACGTCCGCCACCGAGTGCGTCGGCTCTGGCCAGCGCCGCCCGTCCACGGGTGATGCGACTACGGTCCCAGCGGGATCTGTCCTGATCGGCCAGAAGCACCGGCTCGCCCTTCGCATCCGCCCTGGCAGGAAAACGCGCGGCGGTGAGTTCCATCAGAGCGAGCAGACTGTGGGCATCGCGCTCTTTCGGCACGAGCGAAGTGAGTACGCGGGTGAGCCGGATGGCCTCGGCGCCGAGTTCGGGGCGCATCCAGTCTGCGCCGCTGCTCGCCGCGTGCCCCTCATTGAAGATCAGGTAGAGCACGCCGAAGATCGCGCTCAGACGTTCGGCATACTCCTCGCGAGGCGGCACTTCGAAGGGCACGTTCGCTGCGGTCAGCGTCTTCTTCGCTCGCACGATGCGCTGCTGCACTGTCGCAACCGGCACGAGGAAAGCGCGCGCGATCTGCTCGGTGCTGAGCCCCGCGACAACCCGCAGGGTCAGCGCGACACAGGCTTCACGCGAGAGCACAGGATGGCACGAGATGAAGACGAGCCGCAGCACGTCGTCGTCGATGACGTCGGGGTCCCAGGGGTCGGCATCCGCGGCATCAGCCTGTTCGCGTTCGAGGTCATGGGCGATCCCGGCGATGCGATCGTCATAGCGCTCTTGGCGGCGCCATCCGTCGATCGCCTTGCGTTTGGCGATGGCAGTCAGCCATGCTGCGGGATTACGCGGCACGCCCTCAGCGGGCCACTGCTTCAAGGCATCGATGAGGGCTTCCTGGTCGAGGTCTTCGGCAAGGCTGAAATCGCCGACCATGCGCGTGAGCGTCGCGATGATCTTGGCTGATTCGATGCGCCAGACAGCGGCGATGGCACGCTCCGCCTGCTCGACGGAGCGTGCCACCGCGTGGCCAGACCGATCGGTCATGACTCCTGCGCGCGCTTCGCCTGTTCGCCGCGCATGATCTCTTCCTTCTCGATCCACTCGTTGTCAGCAGGGAAGTCTTCGACTCCGGTGACCCGGCGCACCTCGAGAAAAGAGCCGGGGCCGAGCGGGGCGCGCCCTGCCCACTGCGCAGCTTCTTCCCGGGTGGAGACCTCGATGATCCAGAAGCCGTTGAACAGCTCCTTCGTCTCACCGTAGGGGCCGTCCGTGACCAGCGGCGTTTCCGCCGAGAAATCGACGACGAAGCCCTCAGCGGCGTCCGTCAGGCCCTCGCCGGCGAGAAGCACTCCGGCTTTCATCATCGACTCGTTGTACTTGCCCATGGCTTCGATGACCTGCTCGAATGGCACGTCCTTGTATGCCTCTACAGCCGCGTCGGTCGCTCGCATGATCAGCATGAACTTCATGATTGTTCTCCTTCAGTCGCGGGTCGTTTTAGACCCTCTCACTGAAGACGTCGAACGGGAAGAGCTCAGATCGACACAGAGCAGAAACTTCTTCGCGCTGAGATATCGCAGAACAGCACTAATTTCGCAGAAGCTGCCGAGGAACCTGCGAAATTCGTGTTGTTCTGCGAGAACAGTGCCTGCTAAAGCGGAAGCGGCTCGCGCCTACTCCCACTCAATGGTTCCCGGGGGCTTCGAGGTCACATCGAGCACTACACGATTGACGTCGCGCACACCGTTGGTGATGCGGTTCGAGATCTTGGCGAGCACGTCGTAGGGCAGACGCGTCCAGTCAGCCGTCATCGCATCCTCGCTGGAGACGGGACGCAGCACGATCGGGTGACCGTAGGTGCGGCCGTCGCCCTGCACGCCGACCGAGCGGACGTCTGCGAGCAGTACGACCGGGCACTGCCAGATCTCGTTGTCGAGGCCGGCCTTGGTCAGCTCTTCGCGAGCGATAGCGTCGGCCTCACGCAGAATCTCCAGGCGATCGGCTGTGACCTCACCAACGATGCGGATGCCGAGGCCAGGGCCCGGGAACGGCTGGCGTCCGACGATCGCCTCGGGAAGACCGAGGTCGCGGCCGATCTGGCGCACCTCGTCCTTGAAGAGGGTGCGCAGCGGCTCGATGAGTTCGAAGTCGAGATCTTCGGGAAGACCGCCGACGTTGTGGTGCGATTTGATGTTCGCGGTTCCCGCGCCGCCGCCAGACTCGACGACGTCGGGGTACAGCGTGCCCTGCACGAGGAACTTCACCGGCTCGCCGGATGCCTTGGCCTCGGCGACGAGGTCCAGCTGCACCTTCTCGAACGCACGAATGAACTCGCGGCCAATGATCTTGCGCTTCTGCTCGGGGTCGGTGACACCCTGGAGGTGACCGAGGAATGTGTCTGCGGCATCCACCGTGATCAGGCGCACACCCGTCGATGCGACGTAGTCGTTCTCAACCTGCTCGCGCTCACCCTTGCGAAGAAGTCCGTGATCGACGAACACGGCGGTGAGCTGGTCGCCGATCGCCTTGTGCACAAGAGCCGTGGAGACAGCCGAGTCGACGCCACCGGAGAGCGCGGAGATGACGCGGGCGTTGCCGACCTGCGCGCGGATACGCGCAACCTGCTCGTCGATGACGTTGCCGCTGTTCCAGTCCGCGGCGAGCCCGGCCGCCTTGTGGAGGAAGTTCTCGATGATCGCCTGGCCGTGATCGGAGTGCTTGACCTCGGGATGCCACTGCACGCCGTAGAAGCACTTCTCGGCGCTGCCGAATGCGGCGACCGGAGTATCTGCCGTGGATGCGAGCACCTCGAAGCCCTCGGGGGCACGGGAGACCTGGTCGCCGTGGCTCATCCACACGTTCTGGGTGCTCGGCTGGCCGCCCATCAGCACGCCGCCGTCGTTGGCGATGACCGCGTCGGTGGCGCCGTACTCGCGAAGACCGGTGTTGGCCACTTCGCCCCCCAGAGCCCGCGCCATGACCTGGAATCCGTAGCAGATACCGAGTGTCGGGACGCCGAGTTCGAAGATTGTGTTGTCCAGCGACGGCGCGCCATCGTCGTAGACCGAGGAGGGGCCGCCCGAGAGGATAAGAGCAACGGGGTTCTTCGCGCTGATCTCAGCGGCGGTGACCGTGTGCGGAACGATCTCGCTGTAAACGCCAGCCTCGCGCACGCGTCGCGCAATGAGCTGTGCGTATTGGGCGCCGAAGTCGACGACGAGGACGGGACGCTGGGCGGTGTCTGCGCTCATCGCGCTGCCTCCTGGGTCTGGGATTCAGCAGCGATCGCTGCTTCACGGGATACGAGGTAGGCCTTGACCTCACGGGAGACCTTCGCCTCCATGATGAACGAGAGCACGGGCACGATGCCGCCCAGGGCGAGCACGATGAACCGCGGGAACGGCCAACGCATCAGGCTCCACATGCGGAAGCAGGCGAAGAGGTAGACGACGTAGAACCAGCCGTGCGCCACGAGAATGAAGAGCGAGAGGTTTGCACCGCCCGCTGTCTGCCCCGTCGAATCGAGCTCGCAGCCCATCCCGCCCGGGACGAACAGCGAGTACCACTGGCATCCGTCGCCGACGATGACCGGCGCAAACCAGAGAAGGCCACCATCGCCACCGGCGAAGAGTTCCACGTGGATCGGGCTGTACTTCAAGATCATCTCGGCCAGCAGCAGAAGCAGCATGACGCCGGTGATGATCGACGCGATCTGGTAGAACGTCAGCGCCCCGCGGATCTTCGGGAATGAGGCGACTTTCGGTTCAAGCATGAAGTCCAGTCTAGCCGTGCCTGGGGTGGACGAACGCCGAAGACCGGCGGGATCACTCCCACCGGTCTTCGCGCGTTCGGTCAGCTCTCGGTGTCCTCGATCTCCCCGACTTTGCGGCGGCGTCGGAGCACGAGGAACCCGGCGCCGAGCAGCAGCAGAATCGCGCCGATCACGATGTACGGAGTGGAATCCGCACCGGTTCCTGGCAGCTGTCCGCCGCCGCCAGGAGCCGCGGTCACCACGAGTGTCGCCGTCGCTTCAGCACCATCGGGCTGAATGGCGGCGAGCGTGTGGTTGCCTGCTGCCGTGTTCTTCGGCACCGTGATGGTGGTGCTGAACGTTCCGTCTGTCGCGACCGTCACCGTGCCGACCTGCACCGGTGCAGAGCGCAGTTCCAGCACCAGCTCGAGGCCGGCTTCGAACCCTTCACCGCTGACGACCAGGGTGCCGCCGGCTACGACCGAAGTCGCGCCGAGCTTGATGGTTCCTGGTGCGTCCGGGGCATCCGGTGCGTCAGCGAACATGATCGGAAGCTGCACACTCGTGCCGGCTTCAGCCGTCGCCACGGTGAGCTCCTGAGCCCCGAAGACATCTTCGGGAACGGTGAAGGTCACGCTGGCTCGGCCTGCTTCATCGGTGGTGTCTACCGGCGTGGAGTCGACCGCAGCGCTTGCCAGCACCGACTCCCCGAGCGAAACCGTGACGTCACCCGGAGCCGCGTCACCACCGGTGAAGGCCAGCGAGGAAAGATCAAGTGTGACCTCATCTCCCGCACTGTAGCCATCGGCATCCGGGGCGCTCATCACCACGCCCACCGCGCGCTGCGCAAGATCCGGTGTTGCCGTGCCGTTGGCATCGAACCACTCCACCATCGAAGATAGGTCGCTCTTGCCGGTGTCGGCCTGGTTCGCACCGTCAGCCAGCGTGGTGAAGTTGTCGCCGCCGGATGCGAGGAACGAGTTCGCCGCAACCCGATAGCTAGCCTCAGCATCGATCGCCTCACCGTTCAGGGTGACGGAGGTGATCCGCTCCCCCGCTGCTGCCGTCGGATCGTAGGTGTACTGCACCCCTTCCGAGACGCCGAGCTTGAGGAACGGCCTGCTGGAGCCCTCCGGCTGCCACTGTTCCTCGAGCACGCTCTTGAGCTGAGCGCCGGTGAGGTCGAGAGTGACCAGAGTGTTCGCGAACGGCTGCACGGTGGCGGCCTCACGGAAGGTGACGTTGCCGTCCGGGTCAGCCGTTCCCGAGGAGGCGTACGTCAAATCGGTGCGGATACCGCCCGGGTTCATCAGCGCGAGGTCCGAGTCCGTCGCCCATTTGTGCACGTCTGCGACGAAGTTTCCGATCGTCGATTCGCCGCCGCGGTTCTCTGAAGCATCCGTCTGGCGCGCACGGTTGAAGTCGGCCGTGATCTCGCCCACCGGCTCTGCCCCGAGCACATCGGCCTCGGCGACAGCCGCGTCGACGATGTCCTGCACGCCCTGCACAGCGGGATACAACGGGGCCCCCTCCTCATCGGTGAGAGGCATGATCTCGTTGGTGATCGAGATGAGTTCCTTCGACTTGGCGTCGACCTGCAGGTTCATCAGACCGAAATTCTCGCCGTATTGACCGGCCGAGACAACGGGTCGACCGTCGATGACATGGTTATACGCGAGGTGGGTGTGCGCCGAGACGATCGCACTGACCTTGTCGTTCACGCCCGCGACGATCTCGCCCAGAGCCGATTCCGGGGTGATGCTGGCGACGTCGGTCGACGTCGCGCCCTCGTGGACGAGCAGGATCAGCACATCGGCCTCACCATTGGCATCATCACCGTCAGTAAGTTCATCGGCGACCGCGTTCACGGACTCCGCGATGTCGCGAACTTCGAGATCTGCGATTCCCTCCTGAGCGACGAGCGAGTCGAGCTCTTCCGTCACCGCGCCGATGAAGCCGACCTTCACACCATCGAGTTCCGAGACCCAGGCCGGAGCGAGCGCCGTCTCACCCGTTTCGGTCAGGAACACGTTCGAGGAGATGTACTCCCAGTCCGCGCGATCCTGCACGCGGTCACGCAGGTCTTCCCAGCCCTGATCGAACTCATGGTTTCCGGCGGCGCTGACATCGAGCCCCGCGGCGTTGAGAGCGTCGATCGTCGGATTGTCGTCAGCGATGAAGGATGTGAAAGTGGATGCCCCGATCAGGTCACCGGCTGCCGCGAACACCGTGTTCGCGTTCGCATCGCGCACCGACTGCACAGCACCCGCCAGAACCGCGGCTCCTGCAGCTGCTCCGTCAGCTTCGATGCGACCGTGGAAGTCGTTGATCGTGACGACGTCGATACTCACCGGCGGCACGGCGCTGGAGACGCCGACAACCACCGGATCGTGATCGCTGGAGCGGAACGGCGTGCCGGATTCAGCGGCGCCGAAGGAATAGCCGCGGTCGCTCCACTCGGGCGAGTTGATCGTCCATACGCCGGTGCCGGTCACCGATGCCGCCAGCGCGGGCGACGCGATGGCGTGATCGAGCGAACCGAGCTCGCCGTCGAAGGTGTAGGTGTACTGACCGGCGGCCTGCGCCGGTACCAGATCGGTCCAGCCGGCCTGGGCGAAGACCTCGATCGGGTCTTCCTGGGCGTAGGCGTTGAAGTCGCCGAGCAGGAGGATATTGTCGCTGCCGCTGCTCTCAGCCAACGTCTGCGTGAAGCCGAGCAACGATTGTGCCTGAGCGGTGCGGTCTTCGTTGAAGAAGCCCTGGCCGTCGGCCGGTTCGTCCCCGCCTTCCTCCGGCGGCGACTTCGACTTGAAGTGGTTTGCGACCACCGAGACGAGCTTTCCGTCGATGTCGAAGGTCTGCGCGATCGGTTCGCGAGCGTTGTCCCACACCTCTTCGTCGATGACCGTGGCGCTGTCACCGACGGGGGTGACGGCATCCGTCCGGTAGATGATCGCGTTGGTGATGACATCTGTCGTCGCGGTGTCTTGCAGGGCGACCGGGGTCGGCACATAGCCCCAGACCTCGGAGCCTGCTGCGGCGTTGAGCCCGGCAACCAGATCAGCGACAGCGGTGTCGACCGGCTTGCCGAAGTGGATGGAGTTCTCGATCTCCATCAGCGCGACGACATCTGCGCCGAGGCCGCTGATCGCGGTGACGATCTTGGACTTCTGAATCGCGAACTTCTCCGCGTTCGCCGCACCGCGTGCTTCCGAGTTTTCGCTGCGCAGTGTCGTGAAGTAGTTGAAAACGTTGAACGCGGCGATCTGCGCGTCACCGCCGACGTCGGGTGCGGTGTCGCTGCGCGGGTTCTCGGTCGTGAACGTGGCCTTGTACGCTGCATCGCTCGAGTCATCGATGGCAATGACGGGCTGCAGCCGCCAGTCGTCGAACCCGTACTGCAGCACATAGCCGTTCTCAGCGAAGGAGACGACGTCACCGTTGCGCACTGTCGTGCCGGTGGTGAAGTACGGTTGCTCGCCCGGGTGCGCATTGCTCACGACCTGCGAGTTCCAGCCATCATCGAGCAGAATGCGTTCGGCGCGGTTCTGCGCGGCGATCGTATTGGCATCCGAGCCCGGTCGCGTGGTCTCGGTGCTCTTGACGTTCAGCTCTCCAGGGTTGAGCCACAGCGTTCCGAAGTTGTAGAGCTGGTGACTGGATGCCAAGCGGTACGTGCCCGAAGGGGACACGAACATGTTCTCGTAGGCTTCACGATCCGTGCCGATCACCGAGTCCGGGAGCGGTGTCACCGCAGGCACGCCGACCGCCGCAGTCACGACGGCGACGTCTTGCTCAGCGGCGGGTGCGATCTGCGTCTGACCGTAGTTCTCCGAGACGACGCCGGTCACCGTGACGAGGTCGCCGATTTCGAGCGTGGGTGCGAGGTTGTTCAGGTAGACGAAGATGCCATCGGATGCCCCGGGCGTAGCATCCGTCTCGCCACCGCTTCCCGCGGTCTGAATCGAGATGCCCGCGTAGCCGCCGACACGATAGTCGCCGGTAACGATGCCCTCGACCGTGACTGTCTGGCCGACAAACGGCGAAGACTCGCCGGTGCCCTGCACAGCGGCGATCGACTGCGTTGCGGCAGAAGCCGGAGCTACAGCAAGCCCACCGAAGGCGAGAGCCGCAGTCGCGATGACAGCGAGAGCCGCGCGGCGTCCCCGACTGTGAAAAAAGGATGATCCTGTGCTCGGCACTGCACAGTCAGGAACAGACATCATTGCGGTAGTTCTCCTCGACGTCGACTCAAGAACTTCGCGCGCCGTCGTGAGGCACACGAAGAGGCGTCCCCCAGTACACACATCTATGTGTGATTCAGGCGCCTAGCTGTGAGCATATGGCTCCCCGCCGACATCCTCAATGGTGTTCGCCGAATGGCCACCACCGCGTCACCGTAAAACGTGCTCGTCAAGCGGCGGTCGCGCGTTCCTCGAACTCCTCGACTTCGAGCTCCCAGCGATCCTTCGCCAAGCGATACCAGATGTAGAAAGCGAAGCCCGCGAAAACAGCCCATTCCAGCGCGTAGAAGACGTTCAGCCAGTTGACTGTGGCGAGTTCTTCCGGTGCCGGGGAGACGATATCGATCAGTGCCTCAGGAGCATCCACAGCAGCAAGATAGGTCCGGTAGACCGACAGTTCCTCGATGTCGTGCCACTGCCCCAGCAGCATGGCCGGAGACATCCTGTTCATCGAGTGCGGGTCGTCCTTGGTCGGCAATGCCGTGCCCTCATCCGAAATGATGCGGCCCAGGACCGTCGATTCGGTGCCGGCAATCGTCTGCTCAAGAACGGATGCCGCGGCATCCGCTGATTCTTGATCCGGGGCCCACCCCAGCGCCACGGCGATCGAAGTGCGCTCGGCGACACGCAACTGGCCGGTCACCCAATACCCTTCGACGTCGTCGTTGAAGCGCGCTGATACGACGAGAAAGTCGTCGGCGATCCAGGTGCCGGTGGTTTCCACTCGCTGTCCGACATAGGGCTCGGGCAGATACTCCCCCGGAGAAACCACATCCCGGAGCTCTCGGACATCCTCGGTGATCCCCACCGGGGCGGGATCAGTATCGATCGCGCGTTCGAGCTGCCACTGCCCGAGGAACGCGAACACCCCCGCGACGACCAGGCACGCGATCAGCACTCCGATCCAGCGTGCACGGAGCATGACCTCGCGAAGGGTCGGTGGGAATTCCTGGGGTGTCGTCACAGCGTGCAGTACTCGTCAGGCCTGTTCGTATGGAGCAAGCACAACTTCGACGCGCTGGAACTCCTTGAGATCGGAGTATCCCGTGGTGGCCATCGACTTGCGAAGTGCGCCCATGAGGTTGGCTGTGCCGTCGGCGACCGGCGCCGGTCCGTACAGGATCTCTTCCAGCGTGCCGATGCCCCGGGTCTCGACGCGACGGCCGCGCGGAAGGTGCGGGTGATGAGCCTCCGGGCCCCAGTGGAAGCCCCGGCCCGGAGCATCCGTGGCACGAGCAAGCGCGACGCCGAGCATGACGGCATCCGCGCCCATGGCGAGCGCCTTGACGATGTCGCCAGACGTGCCCACGCCACCGTCGGCGATCACGTGCACGTAGCGTCCGCCGGATTCGTCGAGGTAGTCACGGCGGGCAGCGGCGACATCAGAGACGGCGGTGGCCATCGGGGCGTGGATGCCGAGCACCGCTCGCGTCGTGGATGCTGCTCCCCCGCCGAATCCGACGAGGACGCCTGCGGCGCCGGTGCGCATGAGGTGCAGAGCTGCCGTGTAGGTGGCAGCGCCGCCGACGATCACCGGAACGTCAAGGTCGTAGATGAACTTCTTCAGGTTCAGTGGCTCGGCCACGCTGGAGACGTGCTCAGCGGAAACGGTCGTACCGCGGATGACGAACAGGTCGACACCGGCCGCTGCGACGGTCTCGTAAAGCTCCTGCGTGCGCTGCGGCGTGAGAGAACCCGCGACCGTAACACCACCCTCGCGGATTTCCGCCAGACGTGACTTGATCAGCTCGGGCTTGATCGGCTCGGAGTACAGCTCCTGCATCCGCACCGTCGCCTGGGCAGCGGGCAACGAGGCGATCTCGGCGAGGAGCGGCTCGGGCTTCTCGTAGCGGGTCCAGAGACCCTCGAGGTCGAGCACACCGATGCCGCCGAGCTTGCCCAGCATGATCGCGGTCTGCGGGCTGACCACGGAGTCCATCGGAGCGCCGATGATCGGGGTATCGAAGTGATACGCGTCGATCGACCATGAAGTCGAGACGTCTTCGGGGTTACGTGTCCGCCGTGACGGCACCACCGCGATGTCGTCGAAAGTGTACGCGCGACGCGCGCGCTTGCCTCGGCCGAGTTCGATGTCCATGCTCACCCGTCCAGCCTACCCGCCCCGCAATATGCTTCCCACGTGCGTGAAGTGGCAATAGGCGCCACCTTGAGTGACACCGAAGTCCGAGAGGTGTCGCTCGTGGTCGCGTCGCTGCATGTGGTGCGACCACGAGCGACCCCTCAAGCAGGGGCAGACGGGATGCCGGAGACAGGTATATGCCGAGCAGATCAGGCGATCAGCTCTGCGGAGGCGCCTTACCTGTCGACCCGGAAGCACCCGATCGCAGGTGCGGCGCCCGAGCGCGCGTGGCTCAGGCCAGAGCGCCGGAGGTCGGCACGGGGTTCGTGAAGACGTCGAAAACGGGGCAGTGCGCGTCGACGACCTGGCGCAGGTTCTCGTACTGCTCGGCCGTGTCGGGTCCGGTGATGTCGACCTTTACCCGCACGTCTCGGAATCCTGCCCGACCGGACTCATCGATCCCGAAGAGCTTGCGCACATCGAGGTCACCTTCGGCCGTGATCTCGATCTCGTCGATCGTGAGCCCGAGCGCCTGTGCGTAGAGGCGGAACACGACAACCTGGCACGACACAAGCGCGCCGAGCGCATATTCGACGGGGCTGGCCGCCGCATCGTCTCCGGCGAGAGCGCTGGGTTCATCGACGAGGAAACGGTGCTTGCCCGCGCGGATCTCAGTCGCGACCGAGCCGATTCCTCGGCCGACGACCTTGTAGGTGAGCTGAGCGTTCGTCGCATCCGCGGCGATGCGTTCGTTCCACGCCGTGCCGGCCTCGGTGAGGCGCCGCGTCCGCTCGGCTGCGGTGACGTCGGTGACGTCGGTGACGGATGCGATCTGGTCCTGAAGAAGAGTCATAGCGCGACGATAACGGCGACGCTGGCCTGCGGCGAAGGAGGCCGTCATCCGCCGTCACATCACAGGATTATGTCGTGGCGCGCGCAGCTCGCTTCTCCTCCTGGAAGACGCGGATCGCCTCGTAGCGCTCGGCGGAACGGGCACGGCGTTTGGACGCCTCCTGCTCGCGGTTCTTCGGCGGCGCGGTGGTGATCAGTCCATCGAGAAGGGCACGGGTTGCCCGCGCGATCTCTGCGACGGCACGGTCGAAGACCACCTGATTGGCGCGGGAGGGTGCGTTCGCGCCGGAGACCTTGCGCACGAACTGCAAAGCGGCATCCTGACACTCCTCGTCAGTCGCGGCGGGTTCCAGGTTGTTCAGCGGGACGATGTTGCGGCACATGCCAGCACGCTACGCCGGTTCCTGAGGTGGCGCGAGTGGTCGCTTCACCACAGCGCGAGCGGCGCGAAGCGACACCTCCCCGCGACGGACTCCCCTCCCGCAGCGGGCCAGGCATCCGCCGCGGGCTACTTCTTGTAGTTGGGCGCCTCTACGACGATCTGCACGTCGTGCGGGTGCGACTCCTTGAGCCCCGCCGCAGTAATGCGCACGAACTTGCCGCGGGTCTTGAGCTCGTCGATCGTGCGAGCACCGACATAGAACATCGACTGACGCAGGCCACCGACGAGCTGGTACGCGACTGCCGAAACCGGACCGCGGTACGGAACCTGTCCTTCGATGCCCTCCGGGATGAGCTTGTCGTCGCTGGGCACATCGGCCTGGAAGTACCGGTCCTTCGAGTACGAAGTCTGCTTGCCGCGAGTCTGCATCGCACCGAGCGAGCCCATGCCACGGTACTGCTTGAACTGCTTGCCCGCCTGGAAGACGATCTCTCCCGGTGACTCGTCGGTTCCGGCGAGGAGCGAGCCGAGCATCACAGCATCCGCCCCGGCGACCAGCGCCTTGGCGATATCGCCCGAGTACTGCAGACCACCGTCGGCGATCACCGGGATACCGGATTCACGCGCGGCGAGCGAGGCTTCGTAAACGGCTGTCACCTGCGGCACACCAACGCCGGCTACAACGCGAGTGGTGCAGATGGATCCGGGACCCACCCCGACCTTGACGGCATCCACGCCCGCATCGATCAGCGCCTGCGCACCCTCGCGAGTGGCGACGTTGCCGCCGATCACGTCGATGTGCTCGAACGTCGGGTCTGCCTTCAACCGCTGCACGAGGTCAATCACACCCTGGGACTGCCCGTTCGCGGTGTCGACCACGAGCACATCCACACCGGCGTCGCGCAGCGCCTCCGCACGTTCCCAGGCGTCGCCGAAGAATCCAATCGCAGCACCGACACGCAGCCGGCCCTGCTCATCCTTGGTGGCCAGCGGGTACTTCTCGCTCTTGTCGAAGTCCTTGATCGTGATCAGGCCGGCGAGCTTGCCGTCGTCATCGATGAGCGGCAGCTTCTCGACGCGGTGCTTCGCGAACAGCGCGATGACCTCTCCTGCCGGAACACCGACGGGAGCGGTGACCAGGTTCTCGCTGGTCATGACGTCCTTGACGAGTGTGGTCTGACGTTCACGCCCGCTGACGAAACGCATGTCGCGGTTGGTGATGATGCCGACCAGGTGTCCGGTGTCGTCGATCACCGGAAGCCCCGAGATGCGGTATCTCGCACACATCTCATCGACCTCTTCGACCGTTGCCTCGGTCGTGGTCGTGATCGGGTCAGTGATCATGCCGGACTCGCTGCGCTTGACGCGATCCACATGAGCGGCCTGATCGGCGATCGAGAGATTGCGATGCAGGATGCCGATACCGCCCTCGCGCGCCATGGCAATTGCCATGCGGCTTTCGGTGACGGTGTCCATCGCGCTGGACAGCAGGGGCGTGGCAACCGAGATGCGGCGGGTGATCCGCGAAGAAGTATCCGCGTCGCTGGGAATCACATCGGTGTGCCCGGGAAGGAGCAGAACATCATCGTATGTGAGTCCGACGAAACCGAAGGGATCGGGCTGGTCCATGAAATCTCCTCCTGCAGGCGCGTTGCGGTGTACCAATTCTAAGCGTGCGGAGACCGCGAATATTCCGGTCGAGCGCCGCCTCTGCGACACCCCCGGCATTGCGATCAGGAAACAGTTAGTACGCATTTACCCAAGTCCGCGTTACGCTCAGTGCGACGTCCGTCACTCGACAGCCTCCCGACGGCTGCGCGAGGGCACTCAATGTGGAGGATGCGTGGGACTCAGATCATCGGCGCTTCAGCGCCCCAAGAACACCCTGTGGGCGCTGCTGGCGGCGCTGACAGTCATCTTCGTGCTGGTCGGGATTCCGTCCGGCACGGCTGTGGCAGACACGACCGACGACGGCCAGGAAGTGACAGACTTCTACTTCGCCGGCAACATCACCTTCGAAGGCACGCCGATCGAGGGCGTCACCGTCGCTGTGGACGGCAACGGTTTCGATGCGAAGACGGAAACGGATGCCGACGGCAAGTGGCGGTTGTACGTGCCCGAGAAGGAGCAGTACACCCTCGCCGTCGATGAGGACACGCTGCCCGAGGGCGTCATCGTCGATCAGACCAAACTCCCCGAGGGCGTCGCAGCGGTCGAGGGCACGAGCGGTTCGTTCGAAGCCGAGTTCGGGCTCACCGGAACCAAGATCATCAACCTGTTCCTCGGTGAGGGCGAGCGGGTCACGGTCTCCTTCATCGATCAGCTGATCTCCCGCATGGTGGGCGGCATCAACTTCGGTCTGCTGCTGGGGCTCGCCGCGATGGGCGCGGCCCTCATCTACGGCACGACCAGGCTGTCGAACTTCGCACACGGTGAGATGGTCACCTGGGGTGGCGTCGTCGCGGTGCTGTTCACATCCTTCTGGCAGCTTCCGCTGTGGGCCGGTCTCATCGCCGCGGTGATCGGCGGTGGTGCGCTGGGCTTAGCCATGGATGCCGGACTCTGGCGTCCGTTGCGCCGACGCGGCCTCGGCATCGTGCAGTTGATGATCGTCAGCATCGGACTGTCGCTCGCACTGCGATATGTGCTGCAGTACATGGTTGGCGGCGGTACCCATCAACTTCCGGGGGCAAGCCCGACGCCGATGCAGTTCGGACCGATCACCCTGTCGTACATCGACCTGATCAGTATGGGGATCAGTCTCGCCGCCATCCTCGGCATGGCCTATTTCCTCACCCGCACTCGCATCGGCAAGGCGACGAGGGCGATCTCCGATAACCCACAGCTGGCGGCAGCATCCGGAATCGACGTCGACAAGGTCGTACGCATCGTCTGGATCGTCGCCGGCGCGCTGGCGGCGATCTCCGGCGTTCTGTGGACGTACTTCCGGCCTGGTGTGAAGTGGGACATGGGCATGCAGATGTTGCTGCTGATCTTCTGCGCGATCACCCTGGGCGGTCTCGGCTCGGCGATCGGCGCTCTGATCGGCTCCCTCATCGTGGGCATCGCCGTCGAGGTCTCGACGCTGCTGGGTGTTCCCTCCGACCTCAAGTACGCCACCGCGCTGGTCGCACTGATCGTGATCCTGCTGGTGCGGCCTCAGGGCTTGCTCGGGCGCAAGGAAAGGCTGGGCTGACATATGGACTTCGGATCGATCTTCGGCAACACCGCCGCATACATCTTCAGCCCCGTCACGATCGCGTACGCGCTGGCGGCCACCGGGCTTGCCGTGCACTTCGGCTATGCGGGTCTGCTCAACTTCGGCATGGCGGCATTCATGGCCGTGGGCGCCTACGGCTATACGATTCCCGTCCTCGTGTTCGGAGCACCATGGTGGCTCGGCATGCTCATCGGCCTCCTTGGTGGCGCCGTATTCGCCCTGCTGCTGGGTATCCCGACGCTGCGGCTGCGCGCTGACTACCTCGCCATCGCCACGATCGCGACAGCGGAAGTGGTGCGACTACTGTTCTTGACGAGGCTGTTCGAGGAGTGGACGGGAGCGGCAGGCGGGCGTACCGGATACCACGCCAGCTTCCGCTCGGCGAACCCGTTCCCCGAGGGGACCTACGGCTTCGGTCCCTGGACGTACAACGCCACTGAACTGTGGGACCGGGTGTTCGGCCTGATCCTGCTGGCCATCGCAATTCTGCTGGTGTGGGCCCTGATGCGCAGCCCCTGGGGCCGTGTACTCAAGGGCATCCGTGAGGACGAGGATGCCGTGCGCTCACTGGGCAAGAACGTCTTCGCATACAAGATGCAGGCGCTCGTCGTCGGCGGTGTGATCGGCGCTGCCGGTGGCATGGTCTTCGTGCTGCCCTCGGCAGTGGTGCCCGGCAGCTATTCGACATCGCTGACGTTCTTCCTGTGGACCGTGCTGCTGCTCGGAGGAGCGGCCACCGTGTTCGGCCCCACTCTCGGTGCGGTGCTGTTCTGGGTGCTGTTCGCGTTCCTCGGCAACCTGCTTCCACAACTGGCGAGCAACGGCCTGCTGCCGATGACGGCGTCCCAGGCCGAGGTCGTCCGCTGGATCCTGGCTGGTGTCGCGCTCATGCTGATCGTGATCTACCGCCCGCAGGGCATCCTCGGAGACAAGAGGGAGATGACCTTTGTCAAGTGAAAGCACGCCGGTCAAACGGCAGAAGTCAACGGGCCTGGCCAAGGGCGAGGCTGTCCCCGGAGTCGCCAAGGTTGACCCGATCCTCGTCGTGGATGCCATCGAGCGCCGCTTCGGCGGACTCGTCGCCGTCGACGTCGACCATCTCGAGATCCCCCGCGGCGCGATCACCGCCCTGATCGGGCCGAACGGTGCGGGAAAGACCACCCTGTTCAACCTGCTCTGCGGCTTCGACAAGCCCAACGCTGGCACCTGGGAATACAACGGCAAGAGCCTGGCCGGCATCCCGTCGTTCAAGGTAGCCCGCATGGGGCAGGTGCGAACCTTCCAGCTCACAAAGGCACTGTCGCTGCTGACGGTGCTGGAGAACATGAAGCTCGGCTCCCCCGATCAACCCGGTGAAAAATTCTGGGCCAGCCTGTTTCCCGTGATCTGGCGCAAGAAGGAAGCCGAGATCGAGGTCAAGGCCCGAGAGCTGCTCACGCTGTTCAAACTCGATGCCAAGGAGAAGGACTTCGCCGCCTCCCTCTCGGGAGGTCAGCGCAAGCTGCTGGAGATGGCGCGGGCGCTGATGAGCGATCCCAACCTCGTCATGCTCGACGAGCCGATGGCCGGCGTCAACCCCGCTTTGACGCAGTCCCTGCTCGATCACATTCTCGGGTTGAAGGACCGCGGTATGACCGTGCTGTTCGTCGAGCACGATATGCATATGGTGCGCCACATCGCCGACTGGGTGGTCGTCATGGCCGAGGGCCGCGTCGTCGCGGAAGGGCCACCGGAGACGGTCATGGAGGATCAGGCCGTGATCGATGCGTATCTCGGCGCTCACCAGGACGTGGACCTCGGCGAGGTCACCGGGCGCATCGCGGTGGTATCGGATGCCGAGGCAAGCCGCATCCGTGAAAAAATCGAGTCCGAAGCCGAGGCTGAGCTCGATGAAGGGGAGAAATCATGACCGATGCTTCGCACGTCCGCCAGCAGATCGGCGACGCTGCCCCGCCCGATGATCGCGACATCGTCGTCGAGATGAAGGACGTGCACGCCGGGTATCTCCCGGGCGTCAACATCCTCAACGGTGCGAACCTCGTCGCGCACAAGGGCGAATTGGTCGGCATCATCGGCCCCAACGGTGCGGGAAAGTCCACGCTGCTGAAGGCGATCTTCGGCATGCTGCAGGTGCGCGAGGGCGAGATCACCCTGAACGGTTCGAGCATCGTCGGTCTCAAAGCCGACAAGCTCGTTGCCCGCGGGGTCGCCTTCGTTCCGCAGACCAACAACGTCTTCCCGTCGCTGACCATCGCCGAGAACCTGCAGATGGGGCTCTATCAGAACCCGAAGATTTACAACGAACGCCTCGCGTTCGTCACGGAGATCTTCGCGGAGCTCGGCTCACGGTTGAAGCAACGCGCCGGATCCCTGTCGGGCGGCGAGCGTCAGATGGTGGCGATGTCTCGCGCGCTGATGATGGACCCCTCCGTCCTGCTGCTGGATGAGCCCTCGGCAGGGCTTTCGCCGGTGCGCCAGGATGACGCCTTCATCCGCGTCTCCGACATCAACAAGGCCGGCGTAACGACGATCATGGTCGAGCAGAACGCTCGCCGCTGCCTGCAGATCTGCGACCGCGGCTACGTGCTCGACCAGGGTCGCGACGCTTATGAGGGCAGCGGACGTGACCTGCTCAACGACCCGAAGGTGATCGGCCTGTACCTGGGAACGCTCGGCCAAGACGCCGCCTGACCAGCGCCACAGTGAAACGGCCCCGGATGCGTCGCATCCGGGGCCGTTCTCTTCTCCGCGTGTTACTTGATGCGGGTGTGTAGGTTGCCCTCACCGTATTCGTAGACGCCGATGGCTGCGCCCTTCGGGTCGTTGTTCTCATCGAACGTGACCGAGCCGGACAGGCCCTCGTAATCGACGGTGCCGCCGTCGTTGATGATCGCGGCGCAGTCAGCGAAAGTGCTGCACTTCTCGCCTTCGCCCTCACCGCCCGAGACCTCGCGCATCTTGCCGGCGATGTCGGCGCCCTCGACAGACTGCGCGGACAGCGCCGACAACGCGATCAGGATCGTGGCGTCGTACGCCTCAGCGGAGTACGTGACGGCGTCGATCGGGTCATTGCCCTCAGCGGTCCAGATCTCGTTGAGCTGGTCGATGAAGTCATCGGGCAACTCGGCTCCCGCACGCGTTCCCTTGGAACCGGTCAGGTCGATTGGGAGGTCAGGCCAGTCCTTCAGGTTGCCATCGACCAGGTACAGCTTGCCGGTGTCGACGCCCGCGTTGCCCAGCAGCGGGGCGATCGTTGCGAACTGGTCGTACGAGACGATAGCGACCGCGTCGGGGTTCGCCGCGGCAATGGTGTCGACCTGGGCGTTGTACTGGCCGTCGCCCTGGTTGTAGGACGCTTCTGCGACGACTTCGCCACCGGCGGATGCGAAGGTCGCCCCGATGGCCTCTGCGAGGCCGGTACCGTAGGGGTCATTCTGGTAGAGGATGCCGAGAGTAGTGTTGCCATCCTCAGCGATCTGGTTGCCCAGCACCTCGCCCTGCAGATTGTCACTGGGAGCGGTACGGAAATACATCGGGTCGATGCCGGTGAAGTCCGCCGAGGTGTTCGACGGCGACACCGTGACGATACCGGCACCGACGTTGCCGTCGAGGATGAGCTTGGAGACGCTGGAGGAAGCCGCACCAACCATCGCTGTGATGCCAGCGCTCTGCAGTTTGGCGATCGAGGTCTCGTAGGCCTTGTTGTCGAGGTCGCCTTCATCACCGGTCGACAGTTCGACGGTGATGCCTGCATCCGCCTCATTGATCTGCGAGACGGCGAGTTGCACACCGGCCTCCATCGGAGCGCCGAGGAACGAGAGCGTTCCGGACGCCGGCAACAAAGAGCCGAGCTTCAGCGTCAGGTCGACCGCCGCCGGCTTGTCTTCACCGCCGCCATTGTCTGTGGGCGTCTCGGCTGGGGTGCTGCTGCACCCGGCAATGACCAGTGCGGAGGCGCTTGCCAGCGCAAGCCCCGCGAAGATCCTCGCGGATCGCGAGCCCTTCATAGCGTTCATGTTGCTCCTTTGCGTAACTGAACGTGGATAACCACCTTCGGGTGCCTATCACCCTAATCTCTTGTATGTGCGGACAGTCGATGCTTCTGTCTCGGTCCCGCAACAATCCTCAGATCAGCGCGGCTGGGGCCGCGCGGCGGCCACGCTGCTTCTTCAGAGCGAGGTCGACGAGGAACACGCCGATCGCCACCCAGACGATGGCGAACCCGATCCACCGTTCGGTCGGCATCGGCTCTTTCAACAGCGCCCAACCGACCAGGAACTGCATGACCGGGGTGATGAACTGGAACATTCCCACCAGGGTCAGATCGATCCGCCTGGCACCGGCAGCGAAACACAGCAGGGGCACTGCTGTGGCGATACCGGCACCGGCTACCAGCACCGTGTGCCAGACGCTCACGGCACCGAAGGTGATGCCATCGGTACTGCCGACGATGATGAGTGTGACCGCGGCGACCGGGATCAGCCAGAAAGATTCCATGGTCAGTCCGCTGACAGCATCCACCGCCGAGCCGATCTGCTTCTTGACGAGTCCGTAAAGGCCGAACGATGCCGTCAACGACAGTGCGATCCAGGGGAACCGTCCGTGGGCGATGATGATCACCACAACCGCGACGGCGGCGATGCCGATCGCGGTCCACTGCAGTTTTGAGATGCGCTCGCGCAGCACGAAGACGCCCAGCAGCACCGTGAAGATCGGGTTGATGAAGTACCCGAGACTCGTCTCGATGACCTGCCCGCTGAGGGTTCCGATCAGGAACACCTGCCAGTTGCCGTAAATGAGGATTCCGGCGAGCGCCGTCCACCCCAGCAGCCGCGGCTGCCGGATGATCGCCCGCAACGACGCCCAGCCGCGTGTGACAGCGAGCAGCACGAGGCAGAAGACGAACGACAGCAGCACCCGCCACGCGACGACCTCCCATGGGCCGGTCGGCACGAGCATCAGGAAGTACAGCGGCAGCACACCCCAGAGCAGATAGGCGCCGACGGTGTAGGCGATGCCGCTGCGGCTTGCTCCCATCCCTTCACCCTATCCGCCCCCTCCGCCCCTTAACCCCTTGCGAGTGGTCGCTGGTGGCTCATAATTTGACGAAAATCGAGCCACCAGCGCCCACTCGCAAGGGGTGGGGGCGGGGACGCGGAAGGGCCCGGATGCCGAAGCATCCGGGCCCTTCTTTGCTTTACTGAAACGCTCAGCGAACGACGACTGCGAGGACGTCGCGAGCCGAGAGCACGAGGTACTCATCGGCGCCGAACTTCACCTCGGTGCCGCCGTACTTGCTGTACAGAACGCGGTCGCCGACGGCGACGTCGATCGGAACGCGGTTGCCGTTGTCGTCAATGCGGCCGGGGCCAACGGCCACAACCTCGCCCTCCTGGGGCTTCTCCTTGGCGGTGTCAGGGATGACCAGGCCACTTGCTGTGGTCTGCTCGGCCTCGACCTGCTGGATGACGATGCGGTCTTCGAGCGGCTTGATGGAAACCGACACGGTCTACCTCTTCTTTCTTGACGCTGACACGAAAGACTTGTTCGCACTCTCAACCCGAGAGTGCTAACCCAAGTGTATGCGGTCGGCTGGCACTCACGCAATGCGAGTGCCAGTTTTGTCGTCACAGACCCGACGGACACACCTCGTAGGCTGGTCCCGTGGACATGTCCGAACTCACTGCCCTACTCACCCCCGATGGCCTCCGGCTGCTCGACGAGGTGGGCACGATCGAGTCGACGGCGGATGTGGCGCAGACCGTTTCCCGCCTGCGTGCGGCGGGCCACTCCCCCGATCTCGTATCCGCTGTCGTCGGGCAGGCGCATCTGCGCGCAAAGGGTGCTGCGAAATTCGGTGGCTTCGCCGAGCGGATGCTGTTCACCAGAGCAGGCTTCGAACAGGCCACCCGCCTGGGAGTTGCAGCACGCCATGCCGGACGCATGCGCCGCGCCGGCATCACCCGGGTCGCAGACCTCGGTTGCGGCATCGGCGGCGACGCACTCGCGTTCGCCGGTGCAGGGCTGAGCGTGCTGGCCGTCGATGCGGATGAGGTGACCGCAGCCATCGCCGCGTACAACCTCGCTCCATTCGGCGATGAAGCGACCGTCAAACACAGCACAGCCGAGACCACCGATCTCACCGGCATCGACGCAGTGTGGCTCGACCCCGCACGCCGGACTGCCGGTCACAGCGAGACGCGGCGGGTGACGGCATCCGATTATTCCCCGTCACTGGACTGGGCATTCGAGCTCGCATCGCGGGTGCCGACCGGCATCAAACTCGGCCCCGGGCACGACCGTGAGTCGCTTCCGGCAGACGCCGAGGCGCAGTGGGTCAGTGCTGACGGCAGCGTCGTCGAACTCGTGCTCTGGTCTGGCGTGCTCGCTCGCGAAGGTGTCCGCCGTGCGGCGCTGGTGATCCGCGGCGACGAGTCGCATGAGCTCACCGGCGGGGCGGATGCTGAGGACGCCGACGTCCGTGAACTCGGCGCATTCCTGCACGAGCCCGATGGCGCGGTCATCCGCGCACGTCTGATCGGCGACGTGGCACGCAGCCTGGAAGCCGGGATGCTGGACGAGAAGATCGCTTACATCACCGGAGATGCGGCGCTGACGAGCCCGTTCGTGCAGTCGTTCCGCGTGCGCGAGGTGACCGCTGCGAACCCGAAGGCCATCAACGCGGTGCTGCGCGCCGGCGACATCGGCACGCTGGAGATCAAGAAGCGCGGGATGGACATCGATCCCGCCGCGTTCCGCAAGAAGTTGAATCTGAAGGGAACGAAGTCGGCGACGTTGATCCTCACGCGCACGGGCGACAAGCGGATGGCGATCCTCGCCGACCGGGTATGAGCCGGAGTCATCTCACTCGTTGATGTCCCCGGTTTTGTCGTCGATCTCGACCTGCTCGCCTTCGGTGACTTCGACTCGAGTGCCGGGAACCTTCACGATCGTGAGTTGCTGACCGCGCGTCTCGGTCTGATGCACGATGTACTGTGTCGGGATGCCGCCGACGGGTGCCGTGACGACCAAGTCCGTCATGGGCATTTCCGCGGTCGATGAACAGCCCGACGCGATGCCGGCATCAGATTCCACGATCAGGCACATCTCGTTGCCCCAACTCGTCCAGATCGGCCTCTCGCCGTCATAGCCGAGAATACTGAGCGAATTTCGATCGAAACCTGCTGCTTCTACGCGGTCGAGGGCTTCGCGTTCTTCCTCGCTGAACTGCGACTCCCAGTTGTGGTCTTCGGGATTCCAGAGCTGGATCGCGGGGACAACCTCCCCATTCGCCGATAGCAGCAGGAACACATTGAGCATCTGCCCCTCGGCCTCATCGCCCTCCGGCACCGTGATGGAGACGTTGGCGGCCCCCAGGTTGCTCTGATCCAGCTCCGCGCATCCGCTCTGCTTCTGCACCGGCGTCGTGACGATGATGCACGTCCGCTCGCCCTCTTGGCTTTCTGCACGCCAGATGACCACTCCATGACTCTCCGACAGCGCGGCGACGGTTCCCGGGTCGTAGTCACCGGATTTCTCCAGTTCGGCGCGTTTCTCGGAGTGTGTGGTGGCGAGGGCGAACTCGGCCGTGTTCCAGCCCCAGAGCGTCCATCCGACCCCCATCCCGATGAGCAGGGCCCCGACAGCGGCGAGTGCGAGTCGCCGGCGACCGCGGGTTGGTCGGGATGGTGCGGATGCTTCAGGCTCTGGATTCGGCGATTCCTCGGGCAGCTCGGACCCGTCCGGCACCTCGGACCCCGCGGGCGCCTCCACAGCCTCCGCGCCCCAGACCGGGGCTGCGCGCTCCACAGGCTCCACGACGGAAGGCGCCGCGACGGAAGGCGCCGCGACGCGTGGGCGCAGCTTCGACTCCAGCTCGTGCAGGCGCGCCGCATCCTCGGCGGCCAGCCCACCACCGCGTCCGTACGCACGTTTCTGAAGCGACCGCAGCTGCGCGGTCTCTGATTCGTCCAGCATCCGTCCGATCATGTCACCCGTCGAGGCTTCGGTGCACATCCAGGTGCACGGCCGGCTCCCGTCCAGCGGTGAGCAGCAGCGTGGCGTACGCCTCGTCGGTGTAGCCGTCGCCGTCGATCCGGTGCACCACGGCGAGCCCGTCGGATGCCACCCGATCCTCATCGCTGCACGCAGTGGTTGCGTCGAGGCCATCATCGACGATGAGGCACAGCGTATCGCCGCCGTCGGTCATCGCGAGCCAGACGATCACGTCGTCGTGTGCGATCATCGCCCGCAGCGCGTTCGCGTCATAGCCGCCATCAGCGACGAGCTCATCCCCTCTCAGCCGTTGCTCCTGCGTTAATCCGATCGATGAACTGTCCGCACGTCCGAACAGCGTCCAGCCGACGCCGATGCCCACAGCGAAGACGGCGATGACTGCGAGCACGGCGCGCCACATCCGGATGCGCGAAGACGGCTGCGGCGGTGCGCTTCCAGATAGATCAGCACCGGATGCGCCGCCGGACGGCCCGGTATCGCGGCGCCGCTCCAGGTCTCGCAACCTCGCGATCTGCTCCGCTGACAGATCACCATCCTGCCGATACACCTGCGCCTCAAGCATCCGCAGTTCTGCGAATTCGTCGGCGCTCAGCATCCGTTTATCCGAGTGTCTCGAACTGCATGGCGGCCCAGATCAACCAGCCCAGGCTGAAGATCGTGGCGGCGATCCCGAGCACAAGTGCCCACCGCGCAATCGCGCGGTTCTCGACCGGACGACGCAGCGACATGATCGCGGCTACCACCGCGACGATCGCCAGCGGGATGCCCCAACCCACGAACCACGACGCGACCAGGGCGACGATTGCTGCGACAAGCGCCCAGGGCGCGAGGCGCGCATTGTCATCGCTGACCACCGCGTCGTTCGGAGCCCACTGCACCGCAGGCATACCCGCGGTGTCGGCCGGACCACTGGCGACGACCGGCTCTATGCCGACAGGGCCCGTGGGCAGCGTCGTGTAACCCTCGCGCGGCGCTCCGGGCATCCGCGCTGTGCCGGCCGGCCGCTCAACCTCTGAGCTCGGCTCCTCAACTCTGGGCTGATCGCTGGGCTGATCGCCGGGCTCGCTCATGCGGCTTCCTCGTGCGCGGCATCCGTTCGCTCGGCGACCTGGATCTCGGTGACCGGCAACGTCGAATCCGCCCCGAATGCGAGCGTCGAAGGGCGACGCCCGGAAGCAATGAGGTCAGCAGCGAGCGCGGCGATCATCGCACCGTTGTCCGTGCACAGTGACAGCGGCGGGATACGCACGGTGACGCCCGCTTCCGCCGCACGGGAGAGAGCAACCTCGCGCAGCCGCTTGTTCGCGATCACGCCACCGCCGAGCAGCAGGCGAGGCACCCCGAGGTCGGCGCAGGCGGCCAGCGCCTTGGTCACCAGCACATCGATGACGGCTTCACGGAAGCTCGCTGCCACATCAGCAACCGGCACCGGTTTACCTTCGGCCTCACAGCGTTCGACCCAGCGGGCGACGGCGGTCTTCAATCCGGAGAAGGAGAAGTCGTAGCGGTGCTTTTCCATGTCCGAGGCCTTCGACAGCCCGCGCGGGAAACGGATCGCCTTCGGATCGCCGTCGAGAGCCACCCGGTCGATCTGCGGGCCGCCCGGATACGGCAGCGACAGCAGTCGGGCGACCTTGTCGAATGCTTCACCAGCCGCGTCATCGATCGTTTCGCCCAGCAGTTCGACGTCGGTGGTGAGGTCGCGCACGTGCAGCAGCGATGTGTGTCCACCGGAGACGAGAAGTGCAATCGTCGGGTACTCGAGTGGTTCGGAATCGGGGGTCACGATGTCTGCGGCGATGTGCCCGACGAGGTGGTTCACCGCGTAGAGCGGCTTGCCGAGCGCGACGGCCAGGCCCTTGGCCGCTCCGACTCCGACCATGAGTGCGCCGGCGAGGCCCGGACCGCTGGTGACCGCAATCGCGTCGAGGTCGGCGAGCTGTACCTGAGCTTCGGCGAGCGCCGCCTCGATCAAGGGTTGCAGCGCTTCGAGGTGCGCGCGGGCGGCGACTTCGGGCACGACGCCCCCGTACCGGGCGTGCTCATCCATGCTCGAGGCGATCGTGTTCGACAACAGCGTGCGTCCACGGACGATGCCGATGCCGGTCTCGTCGCAGCTCGTCTCGATCCCGAGGACCAGTGGCTCGCTCATGCTGTCTTCTCCTCGTCACACTGTTGGGCGGAGTTCGCGCTGTTGGGCGGAGAAATCTCCGCTGAAGTTCCGCCCATGGGTGCGTTTTCCGCCCGAGCGTGCGGCGCGGCAGCGGCAGCGGCAGCGGCAGCCCTATCCGCCCACGCCCGCAGGTCGAGCTTCATCACGATCGCATCCACATTTTCCGGCTGGTAGTACCGGGGGCGGCGGGCGATCTCATCGAACCCCTCCGAGAGATAGAGCGCCTCCGCACCGGGGTTGTCAGCGCGAACCTCCAGGAAGACTTCCCGGGCTCCGCGAGCGGATGCCTCGGCGAGCAGCGTACGCAGAAGCGCGCGGCCGCGGCCCTCTCCCCTGCGTGCTTCGAGTAACGCGATCGTCTGGATGTCGGCATCCGCATTCCCGCGGATCGAACGGAGGCCGGCGTATCCGATGATGTCGCCGGCATCCTCGTCGACGAGATACTGGCTGTGCTCGGTGGCGAGTTCCGCTGCCATCGACTCGCTGCTCCACGCGTCGGTGGGAAACGATGCGTTCTCGATCGCCATGATCGCGTCCAGATCAGCGGGAGTCGCGATACGGATGGTCACGAGCTCACTCGTTTCGGAGCGCCGGGAACGGTGACATCCGGCTGGCGGAGGTAGAGCGGCTCAGCGCCGGTCAGCACGCGTGCGGCGTTCGCGGCACGGATGCCGACGCGGCCGAGCGCGGCGCCATCGATGGTTGCGACCTCAATGGCATGGATGCCGCTGAGCCGCTCCTCCGAATCGGCGCGAGGCACGAGCACCGTGGGTGCTGTGAGGTTCGGGATGCCGTCGGCATCGAGGCCGTCGAACACGCTGATCGCGACCTCTCGGCGGCGAGCATCCGTCACGATCGCGAAGGGGGTGTCCGGAGCTTCTGCCTCGATCACTGCGAGCGCGGCACCGAAATGGCTGGGCACCGCGATGACCGGGATGCCGCGGGCGAGCGCGAAAGCTCGGGCTGTGGCGATGCCGATCCGCAGGCCAGTGAAGGGGCCGGGGCCCATGCCCGCGACGACCTGGGTGACATCCGCCGCATCTGCTTCTGACAGCGCCCGCTCGAGGAGCGCGCCGATGACCTCGGCGTGCCCGAGCGGGTCAGGGCTCGAGGCATCCGCTCGCAGACGCCCATCGGCATCGATCAGAGCGACGGCAGTGCCCAGGGAAGTATCGACGGCAAGGATCACCTCTCCAGGGTAGTCGGCGCTGGCACCGGGAGCCTGGCGACTGGCTCACGCGTTCAGCGCTCGACGCGCTCGATCGTCACGATTCGGGGGGCATCGGCATCCAGATCCTCGTCTGCGACACCGTCGTCGGCGACGCCTACGGGCCGCTCCAGCTCGATGTCCCACCAGGAATCGGCGATCGACGAGGCCATCTCACGACCCCACTCGACTACGACGACCGAATGCGCGAGGTCAACATCGAGGTCGTCGAGCTCCGCGGCCGATCCCAGCCGGTAGGCGTCGACATGCACGAGCGGTGCGCGCCCGACGAGCGAGGGGTGGGTGCGAGCAATGACGAAGGTCGGACTCTGCACAGGGCCGCGCACGCCGAGTCCTTCAGCAAGCCCACGCGTGAAAGTCGTCTTGCCAGCACCCAACGGACCCGTGAGCACCAGCAGATCACCTGCTTCGAGCTGCTCCCCCATGACGAAGCCGAGACGCTCCATGTCGTCCGCGGTGGCGATCTCGCGGCGACCGAGGAATGCCGGGTCGACGCTCATGCGTTTCTCCGCGGCACCCGGTTGCCGATGCGGGTGACGATCTCATAGTTGATCGTGCCGGCGGCATCCGCCCAGTCCGTGGCCGATGGCGCACCCAACGTCGGGTCGCCGAACAGCACGGCTTCATCGCCCACCGCCACGGAGGTATCACCGACGTCAACGACGAACTGATCCATCGCGATGCGTCCGGCGACGCGGAATCGGCGACCGTTGATCAACACGGGTCCACGTCCGGATGCTTGGCGCGGGATGCCATCGGCATAGCCGAGCGGAATCAACGCCAGGGTGGTCTCTCGGTCGGTTCGGTGGTCGTATCCGTAGGAGACGCCGGCGCCGGGCCCGACCCGGCGCACCGCAGCGACAGCGCCGCGGAGAGTCATAGCGGGGCGAAGGCCGAGATCGGCTGAGGAGCGGTCGTCGAACGGCGAGAGCCCGTAGAGGCCGATCCCGATGCGGACGGCATCGAGGCGGGTTTCAGGCAGATCGATGGCGGCCGCGGTGGCCGCGATGTGCCGGATCTGAGGTCGGACACCCGCGGCTGCCGCGGCAGCCGTCCCCTCGTCGAACTGGGCGAGCGCGGCCCGGTCGTCAGCAGCCGAGGCGTTGGAGAGGTGGCTGAACAAGCCGATGATCTGGACCCGGCCGATGCGCTCGAGGCGCGCGGCCTCAGCAAAGATTCGCCCCCAGTCAGCGGGTGCGATGCCGTTGCGGGACAGACCCGTCTCGAGCTTCAGGTGCACGCCGACGGGGCTATCGACGCCGGCTGCGGCTCCGGCGGCTTCCAGCTGGTCGAACGAGGAGATTCCCACCTCGATGCGGTTCGCGGCGGCGAGATCGAATCGCTGGCCCGGCTCGTGCAGCCACGCCATAATCGGGGCGTTGACGCCCTGCCGACGCAGGTCAATGCCCTCGGGCACCTCGGCGACGCCGAGGCGGGTGGCTCCGCCGGAGAGCGCTGCGACGGCGCTGGAAGCGGCACCGTGTCCGTAGGCGTTGGCTTTCACGACGGCGATGACCTCGGTGCCGGTGAGTCGGCGCAGGTGCCGGGTGTTATCGGCGATCGCATCCAATTCGATGGTCGCTTCGCGGAACGGGACAGTCACAGCGGCGCTCCTTCAGCGACGACGAAGGCGGTGGCAAGACCAGCATCGTGGGACATGGTCAGGTGCAGGTTCAGGATGCCCCGACTGGCCACGGCCTCGGCTGTTGTGCCGGACAGCACGAAGTGCGGCTTGCCGGACTCTTCGGATGCGATCTCGATCTCGGTCCAGTGCACACCGTCGGAGCCGCCCAGAGCCTTGATCAGAGCCTCTTTGGCGGCATAACGCGCGGCAAGCGAAGCTAGCCGGAGCGTACGCTCCGACGGGGCGAAGAGTCGCTCCATGAGCCGCGGTGTCCGGGACATCGTGCGCTCGAACCGCGGGATGTCGACGAGGTCGATGCCGGTGCCGATGATCACGCTTCCAGCCTACTCGCGCAGTGGCCTGGCACAGATTTCGCCCGGGCGGCCGGCGGCGCGGTGGCGCCGGCACGGATGTCGGCTCGGCTCTACGGATGCCAGGAGATTCGGGGGAATTGGACTGACCGGTGTGGAAATCCACCGACAAGTGGACCAGAGCCACCCGCGGCCTGACCAGTTCTGCACATCTCGGGCTATGCCCGTTTTGTCCACAATCGCCCGTTTCGGCCTCGTTCGAGGCCGCAGTTCCGGCACGCTCGGGACATGTTTCCTCCTGCAGTCCTCCTTGACCGTTTCGGCGGCATCGCTCGCGGCACTTTCCTTCAGCAGTTCGGATGTACGCGAAAACAGCTTGCTGCCGACGTGCGAATCGGCAGCATCCACAGGGTCCGTCCCGGTGTTTTCGCCATCCCGACGGCAGACGCGAGAGTCGTATCCGCCGCAGCGCATGGCGGAGCGCTCACGTGCAACGCAGCGCTTCGTTTCCACGGAATATGGATTCTGCCCGATCCAGACGACGAGGTTCACGTCTGGATGGGCGCGGCGGGCCGCAGCCATCCGCATGAGCGATGCGTCTGCGTGGTGCATTACTCTCCCGGCCGCGCCGAACTCGGACTCGCCCCGGTCGCCGCGGCCCTCGTCCATGCGTACCGGTGCCTGAGCCAAGAGGCGTTCTTCGCCGCGTACGAATCGGCATGGAACAAGCGACTCATCTCCGCGACCGACCGGGCACGTATCCGTCGTGAGCTGCCCAAGACCGCAGGCTGGCTGCTTGATCTGGCACGCGCTGACGCTGAGAGCGGCCTGGAATCGCTTCTGCGGCTTCGCCTGCATCTGCTCGGTATCCAGCTCGAATGCCAAGTAGCCATCGATGGGGTCGGCCGCGTGGATTTCGTGATCGGTGGACGTGTGATCCTCGAGGCAGATGGCAAAGACAACCACACGGGCGCGAAGCGCCACAAGGACCTGATGCGGGATGCCGCGGCATCCGTTCTGGGATACGAGACTCTGCACTTCGACTACGCGATGATCCTGCACAACTGGGATCTGGTCGTCGCTGCCATTCTGCCAGCGATCGCGCGCGCTCGCGCGTGACGACAGGTACGGATGTCAGTCAGAAAACACGGATGCCTGCGCAGCCACCTGATTCCGGCAAACATCCGTGGAATCGACCGACAAGTGTGCCCGGGCGGCCAGCAGCGCGGCCGCACCCGACCCGGTTACTCGACGGTGACGGATTTGGCCAGGTTGCGCGGCTGGTCGACGTCGAGTCCCTTGGCCGTGGCCAGTGCCATGGCGAAGATCTGCAGCGGAACGACGGTGAGGAGCGGCTCGAACATTGCGCCGGCGAGCGGAATGCGGATGACCTCATCGGCGAAGGGCAGCACTGCGGCATCGCCCTCTTCGGCAACCACGATCACCTTGGCGCCGCGAGCGCGGATCTCCTGGATGTTCGAGACGACCTTCGAGTGGATCAGCGCCGAGTGACGCGGCGACGGCAGGATCACAAACACCGGCTGGCCGGGCTCGATCAGCGCGATCGGACCGTGCTTGAGCTCACCTGCAGCGAAGCCTTCGGCGTGGATGTAAGAGATTTCCTTGAGCTTGAGCGCACCCTCGAGCGCGATCGGATAGCCCACGTGGCGGCCGAGGAACAGCACCGAACGGGTATCTGCCATCCAGCTGGCCAACTGCGAGACGTGGTCGTGCTCTTCTTCCAGCACCCGAGCGATCTTCTCGGGGAGGGTGGCGAGCTCTTCGACGGCGGTCTCATCGGTCAGCGTGTCGCGCACACGACCCATGTGCAGGCCCAGCAGCAGCAGCGCCGTGATCTGCGCAGAGAACGCTTTGGTGGATGCGACAGCGACCTCGGGGCCGGCGTGGGTGTAGACGACGGCATCCGATTCGCGCGGAATCGTCGCACCCTGCGTGTTGCAGATCGACAGCGTCCGGGCGCCGCGCTCGCGCGCGTACTTGACGGCCATGAGTGTGTCCATGGTCTCGCCGGACTGGCTGATCGAGATGACGAGCGTGTCGTCGCCGATCACCGGGTCGCGGTAGCGGAACTCGTGCGCGAGCTCGACGTCGGTGGCGATGCGGGCCCACTGCTCGATGGCGTATTTTCCGACGAGGGCTGCATAGGATGCCGTGCCACAGGCGGTGATGATCACCCGGTTGATGCCACTGAAGAGGTCATCGAGCCCCTCGAGTTCGGGGATGACGACCTGTCCGTCCTGAACGCGGCCACGAATGGTGTTCGCGACAGCCTCGGGCTGCTCGGCGACCTCCTTCGCCATGAAGGAGGACCATCCGCCCTTTTCTGCGGCGGCAGCATCCCAGGAGACGTCGAACGGCTCGGCTTCGACGGGCGTGCCCGCGAAGTCGGTGACGGTAACCGCGGCGGGTGTGATCGAGACGATCTGATCCTGGCCGATCGCCAGGGCCTTGCGGGTGTGTTCGACGAAAGCGGCAACGTCGGATCCGAGGAAGTTCTCCCCCTCGCCGAGTCCGATCACCAGCGGAGAGTTACGGCGAGCGCCGACGACGAGGTCGGGGTGGTCCTGGTGCATCGCGAGCAGAGTGAAGGCGCCCTCGAGACGGTTCACAACGTTCTGGAAAGCGGTCTGCAGGTCGGGGGTCTTCGCGTATTCCTGGCCGAGGAGCGCGGCGGCGACCTCGGTGTCGGTTTCGCTGCGGAACTCGACGCCCGCAGCAAGCAGCTCTTCGCGCAGAGCTGCGAAGTTCTCGATGATGCCGTTGTGGATGACGGCGAGCTTGTCACCATCGGCGAGGTGCGGGTGGGCGTTGACGTCGGTCGGTCCGCCGTGGGTCGCCCACCGCGTGTGGCCGATCCCGGTGTTGCCGTCACTCAGCGGCGAATCAGCGAGCGATTCGCGCAGCATACTGAGCTTGCCGGCTTTCTTTCGCATGCCGAGGTGGCCGTCACCATCGATGATGGCGATACCAGCGGAGTCGTAGCCACGGTATTCCAACCGTGCAAGGCCGGCGATAAGGATGTCCTGGCTGGGGCGCGGCCCCACGTATCCGACGATTCCACACATAAAGTACAGAATAAACGCGATATTTTGCGAGTCGCCCGAACGAACCCTGCGGCAGTGTGGTCAGAGTTTGCGCAGCAGCACGCTCTCGACTGAGTGATCGGCACCCTTGTTCAGAACAAGGCTCGCCCGATGCCGAGTCGGCATCACGTTCTCGACGAGGTTCGGCATGTTGATGTCGTTCCAGTATCCGAGCGCGGTGGCGCGTGCCTCATCGTCAGTGAGATGGGCGAACACGTTGAAGTACGACGACGGGTTACTGAACGCGCCCTTGCGCAGCGCGAGGAAGCGGTCGACGTACCATTTCTCGACGTGCGCGACATCGGCGTCGACGAAGACTGAGAAATCGAACAGATCACTGACGGCGACGTCGTTCGGCGCGGGTGGCGGCTGCAGCACGTTCAGCCCCTCGACGATCACGACATCGGGCCGGCGCACGACGACGCGTGCATCGGGGACGATGTCGTAGCGCATGTGCGAGTAGAAGGGTGCCCGCACCTCGGGTGCACCAGATTTCACCTCGGTGAGAAACTCCAGCAGCGCGCGCCGGTCGTAGGACTCGGGGAAGCCCTTCCGGTCCATCAGCCCGCGCCGTTCAAGCTCAGCGTTCGGGTAGAGGAAACCGTCTGTGGTTACGAGCTCGACCCGGGGCGTGCCCGGCCACCTGCTCATCAGCTCACGCAGTAGACGTGCGATCGTCGACTTTCCCACCGCGACGGATCCTGCGACGCCGACCACGAACGGGGTCGTGACGTCATCTTCCTGCAGGAAATCACTGGTAGCCGCACCGAGTCGCTTCGTCGCCGTCGCGTACAGGCTGAGCAGACGACTCAGCGGCATATAGACCTCACGCACCTCATCGAGGCTGAGGCGGTCTCCGATCCCTCGGATCTCGACGACCTCGGTCTCGCTCAGCGGCTGATCCAGGCCCTCGGCCAATCGC
This sequence comes from Microbacterium wangyouchuni, assembly GCF_051546305.1. Taxonomy (NCBI): domain Bacteria; kingdom Bacillati; phylum Actinomycetota; class Actinomycetes; order Micrococcales; family Microbacteriaceae; genus Microbacterium; species Microbacterium wangyouchuni. The sequence goes on along the minus strand of NZ_JBPTMA010000002.1, from coordinate 57,114 downwards.
GCCCACTCCGCACGTCCGATCTCGCGGTACGGCGACAGTGGCAGCGTGGGGTCGGCGGTAGTCACGGCATCCATCGTATCGGCGTGGATGCCCTGGACCATCGCTCCGAGTCATAACGCTTCTACACCGGCAGCAGCCGGCAGCAGCCGGCAGCAGCGACCGAGCACCTCGACATCACGCTCCGACGTTGAACTGCCGAAGTCGCGCCGCATCTCCTTCGACGTCAAGGACAGTGAGGCTGGGTGCTGCGACGGGATGGATGCGGCTGGCACCGAGTCCAACGAAACGATCCAGCACCGCACGGATCGTGCCGCCATGGGTAACGACCAACACCGGTCCCGGATGGGCTGCCGCGCTACGCACAGCGCCAGATACCCTGGCACGGATCGCCTCCGCCGGTTCACCGCCCGGAGGAATGAGCATGCCCTCGCGCCACTGGTGGTAGGCGGGACCGATCATCTGCGGCGTCGCGCCTTCCCATTCACCGAGACTGTGCTCGATCCACGCTGTGTCGATGATGGGTGGGACATCGCTCAGCAGCGCGGCTGTGGTGCGTGCGCGGGTGAGCGGTGAGACGACCACGGTCTGCGGGTTCCAGGGTGCGATGATCTCCGCGAGCGCCGTGACCTCTGCGCGACCTTGCTCGGAGAGATCGATGTCGGTCCTTCCCTGCATTCGCTGCTGACGATTCCAGTCGGTCTCTCCGTGTCGGACGAGTAGCAGTGTCGTCACAGTCGCTGTCCGTCCGCACCAAAGCACGCCGCCGGTCTCTCCGGGAATCGAAGGCGAGTGCTCTCCCCCGGAATCGCTGCCCGGTCGCTGACCACGGTGATCCGATGTCCTGCCTCAGGAGCAACGCGTCCGGTGACCAGGTGTCGTCCCGCCTGCGGCGTGGATTCGACGACCTCGAAATCAAGCGTCCCCTGCGGATGCATGGCGACCTCATCCGGGCGGAACATGAGGTGTGCGGCATCCGCCGGGAGCGTCATCGCGGTGTCGAGAATGATCTCAGCACTCCTGGGCAGGAGGACCGCTGCGGGGCTTCCCAGGAAGGAGGCGACGAACATCGTGGCGGGAGCCTCCAGCAGCTCCGTGGGTGTGCCGAACTGCTCGAGCCGCCCACCGTTCATCACCGCGATGTGCGTGGCGAGCGCCAGCGCCTCGACCTGGTCGTGCGTGACGTACACGCTCGTCGCGCCGCTACTACGGTGCACGCGGCCGAGCTCAGAACGCGTCTCGACTCGCAGGCGCGCGTCGAGGTTCGACAGGGGCTCGTCGAATAGCACCACCTGCGGACGGGGTGCGATCGTGCGGGCTATGGCCACACGCTGCTGCTGCCCGCCTGAGATCAGCGCCGGTGTGCGATCGGCCAGATGCGCGATCTCCAATGATTCGAGAACCGCTTCCACCCGCGAAGCACGATCTCGGCGCGACCATCCGGCAACGGTGAGCGGCCACTCAACGTTCTGCTTCACCGTCATGTGCGGCCAGAGCGCATAGCTCTGGAATACCATGCCGATGCCCCGCTTCGAGGGCGGGACGCTGATTCCGCGGGTCCCGTCCGCGATTACGCGGTCTTCGAACGAGATGCTGCCGCTGGTTGGGTCCTCGAGACCGGCGATCATCCGCAGCGTCGTGCTTTTACCGCAACCTGACGGGCCGAGCAGCACAAGGAAGGCGCCGGAGGGGATCTTCAGCGACAGATCTGCGACGGCATCCTGTGCTCCGAAGCGCTTGCCGAGCCGATCGATGGTGATTTCAGTCATGAGATCTTCCGTTCAAGAGAGCGGTTCTTTTCGAGCGAACGCGCGCACAGGGTCGCCGCCACTGAGATGGCCGCGATGATCAGGGTGATGACACCGGCCTGCTGGGCGAAGCCCTCCGAGGCATAGCGGAAGGTCATCATCGACAGCAGCGGGGTCGCCGGCGTCACGAGCAGCACGACGACCGAGAGATCGCGCACCATGGTGACGAAGACGAGGATGCCGCCGTTTGCAAGTCCCCTCGCCACAAGCGGAATCGTGATGCGCGCGAGGCGGCGAGGACCACCTGCCCCCGTAAGCACGGCGGCTTCGTCGAGTTCGGGTGCAACCTGCCCGAGCGCGGACTTCGCCGTTTGGAACGCGAACGGGATGCTCGCGGCAATGCCGGCAAGCACAAGGATGCCGAACGTGCCGTACAGCGATCCAAAGGGCCCGATCGGCGCGCCGAACTGCGCGATGAACGCCGCTCCGAGTGCCACGCCAGGAATGAGGAAGGGCACATACGCCAGCAGATTGATCGCGCCATTCATTGTGCGCGCCCGCGGCATCCTCCGGATGACGTATGCGGCGACCAGTCCGATGAGAACCGCCCCGATCGCGACGGCTGCCCCGAGCCCGAGGGTTCCTCCGAGCGCCTGCAGCACGGTGGGGTCAAGTAGCACGCCGCGCATGCCGTGCGAGATCGACGGATCGGACTCCCCGATCCAGTAATGGAGTGTGAATCCGCCGTCGAAACTGTTCGTGCGCCTCAGGAACGTACTCACAATGAGCACGATGGCGGGAATGATCGCGGTGATCACGACTGTTGCCCACGCAGTCGTCGCCAACGGCGCCCTCCAACCGCCCGTTCGAGTGACGCGTGCACGGGTGGCCTTGCCGGTGATGGTGGAGAACGACCGACCTCCGGTGATCCGGTTGCCGCCGAAGAGAATGATGCCGGCGACGACAATGAGCAGGATCGAGAGCACATAGCCACGTTCGGCATCGCCTGTGGAGATCGCTCCGTACAGGCGTGTGCTCAGCGTCTGGAACCGCACCGGGAGTCCCAGCAGCGCGGGGACGGCGAAGTTCGATACGCCTTCGGCGAAGGCGAGGAGGAACCCGGAGAGCACGGCCGGTGTCACAGCGGGGATGACGATGCGCGCGGCGACGCGAGTACGGGAGGCTCCCGTTAGCTCGGCGGCGGCGACAAGATCTCCCCCAACGTTCGAGAGAGCTGCGGCGATGACGACGAAGCTCAGCGAGTAGTAGTGCGCAACGAGGGTGAGGATGACGGGAACCGGACCCCAGGCGAGCCAGTCCGGCACCGGAACACCGAGCGAGAACAACAGTCCGGTGCTACCGCCGATCAGGTCGTTGCGGAAGATGCTCTCCCAGGCGAGTGCGATCGCGAAGCTCGGCAGCGCGAACGGAATGGCGGCGAGAACGCCGATCACCCGGCGACCAGGCACGTCGCTCATGACGACGATCCAGGCGAGGAAGGCGCCGATAACGGTGGCGATGATTCCGGTTCCGAGGCCTACGAGCAGCGAACCGCCCAGCGGCTGCCAGAACAGCGCCGCCGACATCGGGCTGGCGAGCACATCGCCCCAGGCTCCGTCGGCGTCCTCTCCGACAGTGGCCGCCGTGAGCCCCGCCAGTGGCAAAGCGACAAGGATGACGAGTACCGCGAGCACGGCGATGGCCAGCCACAGAATGGGCCGGCGCACCGCCGCGCGCACGCGGATGGAAGCACTCACTGGATCGTGAGAAGGAAGTCCGCGACGTCGGAGCGGTGCTCGGCCGAGGCCTCCGGGTCGATCTGCCAAGCGCCCAGCTCGTCGAGGCTCAGAGCATCGGCGGGTGTATCGATGTCCGTGCGGGTCGGATAGTCGCCCGCGACGTAGAACGGCTCGAATCCGGCTCCTCCGGTGGAACTGTCGTCACCCATCATGTAGTCGATGAGCAGACGGGCAGCGGCCGGGTTCTCCGCCCCGGCGGTGACGCCGAGGTACGCGGGGAAGACGATCCCGGGCGCGGGAGCGACACCTGAGGCCACTTGCAGCGCCCAGCCTTCCTCTTCGTTATCGCGGCGGTCGGAGTACGACGTGAACCCGACGGGTGGAGCGTCCTGCCCCGTTGCGCCAACGGCGGCATTGACCGTGTCGGTGTCATCGACGAGCACGGCGTCATTGGCGTAGAGGTTCTTCAAGAACTGCAGTCCGGCATCCGGCATACCGTCTTCGAGAGCGATCTCCTCACCGAAGTGCTCGGTGTATGCATCCGCCATCTCGTCGGCGCGCAGCGAGAACTCCGTGGCAAGGTCGAGGTAATCGCCACGCACGTTGGGGTCGACGAGCACGACTTTACCGGCCCATTCCGACTCGGTGAGCTCCCAGAGATTCGACACTGGCGCACCGTCAGGGTGCGCTTCTTCGTTGTACATGAGCACCTTCGTCGAGAGGCGGTTCGCGACCAGCGGAGCCTGATGCTCGGACGGCAGCGCCTCGGCTACACGTGCGGGGAGGTATGGCAGCAGTACGCCATCGGCGAGAAGCTCGGTGACGACGACGGGGGCGTCGGAGACGTAGGCGAGGTCGGCCGTCGCGCTGCCGGCTGTGTGCTCGGTCGCAAGTCGTGTGATGAGCTCACTGGAGGAGATGTCGCTGGCGACGACGTCGATGCCGGGGTACTCGGCCTCGAACGATTCCTCGATGGCGGCGATCCGGCTGGTGAAGGCGTAGACGACGACTTCGCCTTCGTCGGTGGCCATGTCGACGAGCTCATCGTGCGTGAGGGCATCCCAGTCGACATCGGCGGACGGCGCGGATGCTGCGGGTGCGCTGCATCCGGCGAGCGTGACCGCCAGGCCGCAGGCGACGAGGACGGCGGTGGCGGCGGTGATCGGGCTGCGGAGCGGTTGCCAGGTCATGATCGTTCCTTTCGAGGGATTTTCAAGGGAATTTCGAGGGCGTACGGGGTAAGCGACTACGGATGCGGTGGGACGGATGCTGCGAGCCGGTGTCACCGGTCGAAGCGCTCGAGCAGAGACTCGAGACGGTCGAGCGAGCGCAGGACGCGGTCGGGCGCTTGGCGGGCGATGGTGAGAATCAGGGCGTTCGCGATGGCCATAGGGACGGTCAACGTGAGGAACTCGTCCCCACCGCCGCGCGGTGCTGCGAGCACAGCATCCGGTTGGGGCGACAGCGAAAGCAGGGTGTCTGTGAGCAGCGCGGTGTATGCGCCGGTCTCACGTGCGAGCTCGAGCACGGGTACGAGGTCGCGCGGTGCCCGACGGAAAGCGCAGGAGAGGATGAGATCGCCCTCGCTGAGCGTGGCGAGCTGCTCGGCGACATCGCGGACAGGACCGTCCAGGGCGGTGACGCGGATGCCACTGCGGCGCAGCCGGCGCTCGAGCAGGTCGACCAATACGGTGGCGTTGCCGTGTCCGAAGAGGTACACGTGTCCAGCGGCGAGCACCCGGGCGGTGAGGTCGTCGAGGTCATCCTGACTGATGTGCTGTGGGAGGGCTGTCAGAGCGGCGATCTCGTCGTCGACGAATCCACCGATGACGTCGTCCGGATGCCGCTCCAGACGGCCTCGGATCCGCTGGGAGGGGCCGGAGCCAGCTAGGTAGTCCTGTCGGAGGGCGTCGCGCAGCCGGGGGTACCCGTCGAACCCCAGACGCTGCGCGAAACGCGTGGCAGCCGACTGGTGCAGGCCCAGGGGATCGGTGAGCTCGGCTGCCTGCCAGAATGCGGCCTCTGCAGGTCGTGCCTGCAGCACGGCGACGAGTCGACGGTCGGTCGCGGTCAGCGCGGAACCGTGGTTCTTGGCGAGGTCGGTGATGAGCACGTTCTGGACGCTATGCGCAATTTCACTTGCATTGAGCGCAAGCCATGCGAGTTCACGTGCCGTTCATCGGTCCGCCGACCCGCGGTCACCACGAGCCGTCGCCGATGCGCTTGTCCGCGCAGTTACGCCAGATGCGCGTAGTCTCTTTCCGTGCGCTTGGGAATCCTCGATATCGGTTCGAATACCGTCCATCTCCTCGCCGCGGATGCCCGCCCCGGTGGCCGTCCGCACGCGACGACGAGTGACCGCACTGTGGTGCGCCTGATGCGCTTTCTCACACCCGAGGGCGCGATCAGCGAGGAGGGCGTGCGTGCGCTCGAAGCCGCCGTCACCCGGGCGCGGCACATCGCTGAGGCTGAGAGAGTTGAGACGCTGCTGGCCACGGCAACCAGCGCGATCCGTGAAGCGGCCAACGGCACCGAGGTCATCGCGCGCATCGAGAAGGCTCTCGGTCAGCCCCTGCAGGTGCTTACCGGCGAGCAGGAGGCCGATCTCACATTCCTCGCCGTCCGGCGTTGGTTCGGCTGGGATGCCGGACGCATCCTGCTGCTCGATATCGGCGGCGGCTCATTCGAGTTCGCGGCCGGCGCGGACGAGACCGCGGAGATCGCAGCATCCGTCCCGCTCGGGGCTGGGCGCATGACCGTGCAGTTCCTGCCGGAGGATCCGCCCGGTGAGGATGCTGTCGAGCTGCTGCGCGCGCACGCGAGAACGGTGCTCGCACCAGTGACCGAGAAGCTCAACGCCCTCCCCCGCCCTGATCACATCGTCGGCTCGTCGAAAGCGATCCGGTCGCTGGCGAACCTTGCTGGTCGCGAAGTGTCCGGGCTGGGATTCAACCGCACAGTGATGTCGCGCTCGGCCCTGAAATCGTGGATTCCACGGCTCGCTCGCATCCCAGCATCCGCTCGTCAAGAGCTGCCGGGAATCACGCCCGATCGCACGTTCCAGATCGTCGCCGCCGCCGTCTGCCTGCATACGGCGATGAGCATGCTCAACCTCGATGAGCTCGAAGTCTCACCCTGGGCACTGCGCGAAGGGGTGCTGGTGCGCTACACCGAATCGCTCAGCTGGGGCGGCGTCGGGATCTGACGCGCGAGGTCGACAGACCCGCCTAGCAGCCCTATCGCCGCACACTTGCAGGGTGATCGTACGGCTGCAGGGCGAAACGCCGATGGATGCCCCGACATCCGTGCATACGCCCTGCAAGTGTGCCGGGTCGCACTCAGCAGGGTCGCACTCAGCCGGGGCGCACTCAGCAGGGTCGCACTCAGCAGGCGCCGACACTCAGAGCGCGAGCCGCTCCTTGACCACATCGGCGAGCTTCTCCGCGTGCGCCTGAGCGGACTCTACGTCCGCGGCCTCGACCATCACACGCACGAGGTTCTCCGTGCCGGACTTGCGCAGCAGCACTCGTCCGGTGTCTCCGAGTTCCGCCGTCACTGCGGCGACGGCATCCTGCACGCCCTCATCGTCAGCGCAGCGCTCCTTATCAACGTTTCGGACGTTGATAAGGACCTGCGGATACACGGTCATGACGCTGGCAAGTTCGGCGAGCGACTTCTTCTGGTGCGCCATCTCGGCCACCAGATGCAGCCCGGAAAGCACACCGTCGCCCGTGGTGGCGAATTCGCTCATGATGACATGCCCGGACTGCTCGCCGCCCAGCGCGAAACCGCCGGCGTTCATGTCCTCGAGAACGTAACGGTCTCCGACAGCGGTCTGGCGCACGGTGATGCCGTGCTCTTTCATCGCAATATGCAGACCGAGGTTGCTCATCACGGTCGCCACAAGCGTGTTGTCGGTGAGGTGTCCGCGTTCCTTCATCGCCACGGCGAGAATCGCCATGATCTGGTCTCCGTCGACGACATTGCCGTCGGCGTCGACCGCGAGGCAGCGGTCTGCGTCGCCGTCATGTGCGATGCCGACGTCAGCGCCGAGTCGAACCACCGCCTCGGCGAGGTTGTCGAGATGCGTCGAGCCGACACCGTCATTGATGTTGATTCCATCGGGTTCTGCCCCGATGACGGTGACCGTGGCACCGGCGGTCTTGAATGTCTCCGGTGAGACTCCGGATGCTGCGCCGTGCGCACAGTCCAGCACCACGTGGATGCCGTCGAGCTGATGCGGAAGCGACGCGAGAAGGTGCAGCTTGTAGCGGTCCTCCGCGTCGGAGAAGCGCTGGATACGACCGACGCCTTCACCGGTGGGAAGAAGCATCTCCCCCGTCATTGCCGCTTCGATGCGCTGCTCGACGACGTCCGGGAGCTTTACGCCACCGCGGGCGAAGATTTTGATTCCGTTATCGGGTGCCGGGTTGTGCGAGGCAGACACCATGACGCCGAAGTCGGCATCATGGTCGTTGACGAGGAATGCCAACGCCGGAGTCGGAATGACGCCAGCGTCCAGAACGTCGACGCCGGATGCTGCGAGGCCGGCAGAGACAGCGGCTACGAGGAATTCACCGGAGACGCGCGGGTCGCGGGCAACCACGGCGGAGAGCCGCTTGCCCTCGGACTTGCGAGTCTCTGCAGTGCGGCCCTGGCCCAGGACGACAGCTGTCGCCTGGGCCAGGGTGAGCGCGAGGTCGGCGGTGAGGATGCCATTGGCAAGTCCTCGCACACCGTCCGTGCCGAAAAGCGGCATCGGGACTGTGGACCTTAGCGCTTCGAGTACTGAGGCGCCTTGCGGGCCTTCTTGAGACCAGCCTTCTTGCGCTCGATGACGCGGGCGTCACGCGAGAGGAAGCCGGCCTTCTTCAGGGTCGGACGGTTGTTCTCAACGTCAATGCCGTTGAGGGCACGGGCGATGCCGAGACGCAGTGCGCCGGCCTGGCCCGAGTCGCCGCCACCCGAGATGCGTGCGATCACGTCGTACGCACCCGTGAGGTTCAACACGGTGAAGGGGTCGTTGATCAGCTGCTGGTGCAGCTTGTTCGGGAAGTAGTCCTCGAGCGTACGGCCGTTGACCGTGATCGTGCCCGAGCCGGGGACCAGACGCACGCGGGCGATGGCCTGCTTGCGACGGCCGACGGCTGCGCCGGGGACGTTCAGCACGGGACGGGGAGCCGTCTCCGTTGCCGTGGTCTCCGCGCTGGAGGTCGAGTAGTTCTGAGGGGTTTCGGTGGTGTCCTGAGTATCAGCCACGAGAATGTCCTTCGTAATCTTTGCGGCGCTTACTGGGCGACCTGGTCGAGTGTGTACGTCTGAGGCTGCTGCGCGGCGTGCGGGTGCTCAGCACCGACGTACACCTTGAGCTTCGACAGCTGCTGACGGCCGATGCTGTTCTTGGGGAGCATGCCGCGGACGGCCTTCTCGACAGCGCGGACGGGGTTCTTCTCGAGGAGCTCCTCGTAGGTGACCGCCTTCAGGCCGCCCGGGTAGCCCGAGTGGCGGTAAGCCTTCTTCTTCTGGAGCTTCTGACCCGTCAGCGCAACCTTGTCGGCGTTGATGATGATGACGAAGTCACCGGAGTCCATGTGGGGGGCGAAGGTCGGCTTGTGCTTGCCGCGCAGGAGCGCTGCGGCGTGCGAGGCGAGGCGACCGAGAACGACGTCGTTTGCGTCGATGACGACCCAGTCACGCTGAATCTGCCCGGCCTTCGGGGTGTATGTACGCGTCACAATAGTGCTGCTTTCTTGTCGAACGGAGAGGTTCGTGAATCCCACTCCGGGGTGGTTCCCTGAGGAACACGCCAGTGGAGGGCTCACGTTCGTGGCACTCGGCAGTCGAGTACCAAAGATATAGCTTACGCCATCAGCCTGATGCGGCCAAATGGACATCGGCGTGAGGGGCGCCTCGGTGGCAGGGGTCACCTCGTGCCGCACACCCGGCCGCACCGCGACCACACGCGCCACCTCCGCAACCCGCGACCCTCCCTGCACAGGTTCCGAAGGGACCGAGTTCTCCACGGTTCGTGGTGTTCGGCATCCCGAGCATCCACCTCGACGAGCACAGTTGCCAATATGTCCCCATCTCCCCGACCTCTCCCACCGGAACTCGGCGGGCAGTTCTCTGTTCGCCGCGCGTCCGATGCCGGCGCCACCCGCCGCAGGATGCGCGCACGCGACCTCACCCGCCCCTTCCGCGGCGTGCGCCGCAGCGTCAGATTCATCGAGGAGCGGGGTGCCGCAGCCGAAAGAGACAATAAGCCGTACGCCGAGTTCCGCCGCAAGCGCCAAGAGCTGATCGACGACGCGCACGCGTATGCGATGGTCATGCCGCCAGGCGCCTTCTTCTGCGGCGCAACGGCGGCGGTGATCGGCGACAGCCTGCCGGTGAAGTTCCCTGACGCGCTGGACGTCGCAGTAGTCGCGCCGCAACGCGCACCTCGGGCGAAGGGCGTGCGTGGGCGGAAGGTAGCCGAGCATCTTGTCACAATCGGCCAGTTCGAGGGTCTGCGGTTGACGAGTCCGGCGAGCACTTGGGCGATGCTCGGCCGTGATCATGACCTGCGCGATCTCGTGGCGATTGGTGATGCGCTCGTGCAGATTCCTCGCGACAACTTCGGGCTTCAGCATCCGGAGTTTGCACGCGCCACCATCGCTGACCTTGCCACCGAACTCGCCCGCGGTCCGCGTCCACCGTCGACGAAGAAGCTTCACGAAGCCCTGGGGCTGATCCGCGTGGGAAGTTCCTCCGTACTCGAGACGGAGTTCCGACTGGATGCCGCGGCTGCAGGCCTGCCCGACCCTGAGCTTGACATGGAGATCCATTACGACGGCACCCGACTGGGGATCTCCGAGTTCGTGTACCCGCGATATCGAGTGGTCGTGGAAGTCGAGGGCGATCACCATCGCACATCCCGAGGTCAATGGAATCGTGACATCGAGAAGTATCAGGCCTACGTCGAAGCAGGGTGGGAGACCATCCGCCTGACCTCATCACACATTCGCGGTCGCGAGGCGGATGCCGTGCAGCGGGTTGCCGCAGCTCTCAAGCGCCACGGCTGGGTCGGCTGAGCATCCGTCACGCAGCGAAGCCGCGCCACGCCGCTCGCGTGGGTGTCGCAAACGGCCGCGCCAGGCGCCCGCTCCCGCCACCAAGCGACACCTCCCGCGCATGCCCGACCCACCGAACTCACGCCGCGCTGAAGCGGGTGTCGCAAACGGCCGCGCCAAGCGCCCGCTCCCGACACCAAGCGACACCTCCGCGAGCGGGCGCGCCGCGTCGGCGTGGCGCTACGCGGGGAACGGTACGTGATGAGCGCGGCCGGATGGCGCGTGCTCGTATCGCTTCTCGGCCCGCAGCCGCTCCTTCTCGATCCCCTCGAAAGCAGACCAAACCGATTCGGCGAACACGTCTCCCCCGGCTGCCGCCGGATGGATCCCGTCGCCGGCGAGCAGATCCTGATGGGGAGCGATGGCACCCGACCAGTCCGCGATCCAGACCCGACGGTGACTGTCGGCGAACGCCTCAAGGTCTGCGTTCACGCCCGGAATCCAGTCGCGCGGTGCGACCGCGTTGACGAGGATCAGATGCCGCTCCGGTCCGATGATCTGCAGCATCTGATTGAGCACGCCCGTATCGACCGGCCCATTCGTGCCAAGCGCGACGACGACGTTTTCGCGCAACTGCCCGTTCCCGGCCAGAGCCGAGAGAATGTCGGGCCCGGCCCAGATCGATCTGGACACCTCCGCGTCCACGCTGATCCCGGGAAACTTCTGCATGAGTGATGGCGCCGACGCCAGCATCACCGAGTCACCCACGGCGGTGATATCCACGCCTTCCGGGATGACGATCTGATCGTCGGATGCTTCGGGCGAAGCCGAAGCCGAAGCCGCCGGCGATGCGGACGCAGACGGCGACGGAGACTCGGACGGCGACGCGGACGCGGCTTCTTGCACAGCCTGCTCGCCGCGGTGGATCGCAGCCGACGCCGAGGTCGCATGCGGCGCCTGCACGATCGCGGCAGAGGTTCCGGCCACGGCGATGAGCGCGACGGTCAAGGCTGCCAGTCCGGCGAAGCGCGCGAGCGGCCTTCCCGTGATCCGCCTCCCGAGCGCGCCCAGAGAGCGCCGGAAACCGTAACGGCGAAGCGGCTGCTCCACGAAGCGATAGGAAAGCGCCGTGGCGACGAGCGACAGCACGAGCGCCAACATTCCCTCCGCCCACGGCACCCCGCCCTCCGGTCCGTAGCCACGCACCCCCGACAGCACCAGGACCAGAACCGGCCAGTGCCAGAGATATATGCCGTAGGAGCGGTCCCCAACCCAGCGCAGCGGTGCAGCATCCATTCCCCGGCCGAACCAGGACCCCGGCCAGATGCCGGCAAAGACTGCCAGCACGCTGCCGGCGGTCGCCAGTAACAGGGTTCCGGGGAATGTCACCAGATCAGGTGATTCCGGGATCGTCGAGGCAACGACGATCGCTCCGATGCCGACGATCCCCACCAGCAGCGCGCAGACCTGCATCCCCCGCCGGCGCATCCATTCCCGATCGGGCATACCGGCCGTGGCCAGAGCCAGCGCAATGCCGAGCAGCAGCCCGAAAGCGTGCGCGTCGGTTCCGAAGTAGGCGCGTGTGACCTCCCCGGCCGACACGAGCTGTGCCATCCACCAGGCCGACCCGCCGGCTGCGACCATGAGGAGCGCGACGCGCGACCATCGTCCCGGGATCAGCAGCACCAGCGGAAGTAGCAACGGCCACACCACATAGAACTGCTCTTCGACGGCGAGCGACCAGAAGTTGCGGAACAGCTCCGGGGCGGTCGCGGTGAAGTAGTCCGTTCCGTCCGCGACGGCGAGCCAGTTGTAGCTGAAAGTGGCCGCCCCCAGCACCTGCCTGCCCATTCCCACCAGCAGGTCGCCGCCGAGCAGCCACGCCACTGTCGCACACACCGTGATCACGACCACGAGCGCGGGCAGCAGTCGACGAGCGCGACGGCGCCAGAAATCGATCAGTCGACCAGGTCCGCGGTGCGAGGGACGCAGCAGCAGCGAGGTGATCAAGAACCCGCTGATCACGAAGAAGACGTCGACACCGACGAATCCGCCCGGCAACGGAAGTGCCGGGAAGAGGTGGTAGACGACAACGAGGATGACGGCGACTGCACGCAGGCCGTCGAGGCCCGCGAAGCGCGTGGAGGAGGAAGGAGTCTGCGTCATCGTGGAGAGGTATGCATCGGCGTGCGGCCGAGAAGAATTCAAAAGCCCAGTCTAAGCTGGCCAGGTGCGAATTCGGCTGGACATCGCCTACGACGGCACCCACTTCCGCGGCTGGGCGAAGCAACCGGGGCTGCGCACGGTGCAGGGATCGCTGGAGACGGCACTCGAGCGGATCGTCGGCTCCCCGGTGCATCTCGTCGTCGCCGGACGAACGGACGCCGGAGTGCACGCCTCCGGCCAGGTCGCGCATCTCGATCTCACCGAGCCGCAATGGGCACGCCTCGAATCGCGAAATGGCCGCAGCGCCCACAGCCCGGCGGAGTCGATAGCTCGCCGCGTGCGCGGGGTGCTCGGCTCATACCCAGATGTCACCGTGCACCGCTCCTCGCTCGCGCCGACCGGTTTCGATTCCCGATTCTCGGCGGTGTGGCGCCGCTATCGCTATCGCCTCGCAGATGATGTCACCGGCTTCGACCCCGCCCGCCGCCTCGACACCACGAGCATCCGGGGTGAGCTCGACGTCGAGACGATGGATGCTGCGGCGCAGTCGCTGATCGGACTCCATGATTTTGCGGCCTATTGCAAGCCGCGGGAGGGCGCGACGACGATCCGAACCCTTCTCGACTATCGCTGGCAACGCGATGCCGACGGGGCACTGGTCGCCGAGGTGAAGGCCGATGCTTTCTGCCACAGCATGGTGCGGGCGCTGGTTGGTGCGTGCGCAGCCGTGGGTTCCCGCAGACTCGATGTCAGTGACCTCGTCGCACTGCGCGATGCACTGGAGCGCACGAGCCGCTTCGCCGTCCTCGCCGCGCGCGGACTCACACTGACTGAGGTCGGCTATCCGTCAGATGATCTCCTCGCCGTGCGCGCCGAGCAGACGAGGGCGCGACGCAACTTCGAGTAGCAGTGCCACTACCCGGTGGCCTCCCCCCAGCAGCCACCGGATAGTCGATCGAGCGGACGAAGCCCCATTGATCGCCCCGCGATACGACGGCCCCGGCATCCGGAGGGACGCGATCGGAACCGTACAATGACCTTATTGGTGGGTTCTTCACAGGGATCGGGGGAAACTGTGACGAAGAACGATTCTGACTACGACCGCAGATTCGCCGCTGCGCTGAGCGAGGCGATCATCGCACGCGATGTCTCGCTCACCTGGCTTCATCGGCACCTGCACGATCGGGCCACTCCGGTGTCGATGGCCACGCTGAGCTACTGGCGCTCAGGAGATCGACATCCCGAAGGCACCACCTCACGCGCCGCCGTCGACGAGATCGAAGCATTGCTCGGGCTGAGTCCCGGCAGCCTCAGTGAGCTCATTCAACCCATTGCACGAGTCGGCGCGCTCCCTGCCGCATACGTGCCGAGCGCTGCGGAGATCAGCGCTGCGATCGAGGAGATCACCAAAGTGCTCGGTACCACTCCGTCTTCGGGGCTTCGCGATCTGAGCACGCTGACCACGGTTGAGGTCGGTTCAAACGGTGCGGTGGAGAGCGTCACGATGCGCGCCCTGGTACAGTCCACGATGCCCAGCATGACGTCAGTGCCCCTGTTCGATTTCGTCCCCGAGCCAGGTGTCGAGCCGAAGAAGATAGTGAACGTGATCGGTGGCACGCTCGCCCCTCCGTATGTGCATCCGGGTGGGAAGGTCGTGTGCGACGTTCTCACACTCGACCGGCCTGTCCCTGCCGGCGGGACCACGATGATCGAGTTCACTGAGCTGTATGCACCGGGGTACCCGCAGACTCGGCAGGCGTCTCACGCGGTGTCCAGACCCGCACGGCAGACGGCGATCTGGGTGCGTTTCCATCCGGATGCTGTTGCGGACTGGTGCGAGGAGTTCGTCGATGCCGGGGAGGGTGAGGCCGTCAGGTCGCTTGAGGTGGCAGGTACCTCAGTGCACGTGTTCCGGTTCGGTTTCGGTCCGGCCACGCTGGGAGTGCGGTGGGGCTTCGACGACTGAGCACCGGTTGGTCGTCCATCACGCGGCAGATCGCAGTAGCGTGGACGGTGTGAAGGTCATCTCGTACAACCTACGCAAACACCGTGCTGCAACCGAGCTCGAGGAGCTCGCCGCCGAGCACGCGCCGGATCTTCTCTGCCTCCAGGAATGCGACGTGGCTGCCCTGCCGGACGAGATCGGCGGCCTCGCGCTTGCGGATGCCACGCACGGCAACCGCCTCGGGCTGGCGATCTACTACCGCACGAACACCTTCCGACTGCAGGAGATTCGCACATTCGGGTTGAAGAAGTCGATGCATGACCGCGTTCTCAAGCCCGCTCACGAGCGTGTGCTCGGAGTGCGTCTGCTGGACATCGACGACGGACACGAGCTGATCGTGGCATCTTTCCATGCCGCCCCTCTCACGGCGCTGAACTCGCTGCGCCGGAATCAGATCCGCGCTGCGCTGTCCGAGCTCGAGACGATGGGAGTAGGGCTGCCGGTGCTCATGGTGGGCGACTACAACTACCCGGTGTTCAAGGAGAGCCTCAGCCAGAATGTGCGCGACCACGGCTACACGCTGACGCTCAGCGACGACCGCACCTACACCCGGTATCGAGTGTTCAAGGGGCACTACGACTTCGCCACCTCTGATGGCTTCACAATCGACAGCATCCGCACCCTGCCGCAGCGCTCCAGCGATCACCGACCGATTCTGGTCACCGCGAAGGTGGACTGAGCGGCCCTACCGCCGCAGCACGCGTTGCGCGAGCCAGTTGCCGAGCAGCTGACCGACCTGCACGATCACGATGACGATCGCGACGGTGACCCAGGTGACCTCCTGGTTGAACTGCTGGTAGCCGTAGATGATCGCGAAGTTTCCGAGTCCGCCGCCGCCGATGTATCCGGCCATCGCCGACATGTCGACGACTGCGATGAACATGAACGTGTAGCCGAGGATCAACGGCGCAAGCGCCTCGGGGATCACGACGCCGAACAGAATAGAGATGCGCTTCGCGCCGATCGCGAGGGCCGCCTCGACGACGCCGGGATCAACAGCGACGAGGTTCTGTTCTACGACGCGGCCGATCACGACCGCCGCCATGATCGTCATCGGCACGATCGCAGCGTCCGTGCCGAGGGTCGTTCCGGCGATGACCTTTGTCACCGGCCCCACGGCGGTGAGGAAGATAATGAATGGGATCGGGCGGATGACGTTGATCACCAGGTTCATCAGGTTGAACACGACGCGGTTGCCGAACAGGTTTCCGGGGCGCGTGGCGTAGAGCACCGCACCGATCAGAAGACCTGCCACACCGCCGATCAGCAACGTGACAACCACCATGTAGATGGTTTCCTGGATCGACTGCATCAGCACCGGGCTGAGGGAACTCCAGTCGGTGGCGAGTTTTGCGCTGTTCATTCTGCGACCGCCGATCCGGATGCCGCGACTGCACCTTCGGCGCGGAGAACCTCGGCCCTGGTGCGCACGGAGAGATCGGCAACGACAGCGGCGCTGGCATCCGCCGCCGCCTGCACGCGATACGTGAGCGTGCCGAGCTGGCGCCCGCGGATATCCGTGACTCCGCCGAAGACGACCGCGCGGCGCACGGCGTGCTTCTCGAAGATCTCGTCAACATCCTCGCTGGTGAACTCGTTGATGTCGACGCTGATCAGCGTGCCACCGCCGGCGAGCAGGGCTTCGCGAGTCTCGCCGGTTGGTACGCCCTGCGTGACAGCGGCGACGAAGCGCTCGGTCAGCTCGGCCCGCGGATGCGCGAACACACGGTACGTGTCGCCGCTGTCGACGACCCGGCCGCCGTCCATCACGACGACCTGATCGCACAGCTCGTGAACGACCGAGATCTGATGAGTGATGACGACGATCGTGATGCCGAGAGTGCGATTGATCTCGCGCAGCAGCGCCAGCACCTCACCTGTGGTCTGCGGGTCGAGAGCGCTGGTGGCTTCGTCTGCGAGCAGCAGTTCGGGGTTCGCGGCGATCGCACGGGCGATGCCGACGCGCTGCTTCTGCCCGCCAGAGAGCGCACGCGGGAACCGGTCGGCTTTGTCGCCGATGCCGACGAAATCGAGCAGTTCGGTGACGCGCGGACCGATGTCGGCCTTCTTCCAACCGGCGACCTTCAACGGATACGCGACGTTGCCGCGCACCGTCCGCGAGGCGAACAGGTTGAACTGCTGGAAGATCATCCCGATGCGTCCGCGCAAAGATCGCAGCTCGCTCTCGGAAGCCCGACCGACATCGGTGCCGAGGACCTTCACCGTGCCGGAGCTGGGCTTCTCGAGCCCGTTGATGAGGCGAACCAGCGTGGATTTACCGGCGCCGGAGTATCCGATGACTCCGATGATCGATCCGCTGGAGACCTCAAGATCAACGTCTTGCAGTGCGTTGACGACGGGTCCCTTGCGCGTTCCGGGGAACGCTTTGGAGACCTGTTCGAACGTGATGATGCTGTTCATGGGACCCGTCGTCGTGCGCGTGCTCGTCTGCGTTATTTGCTCTCGCGCAGCTGGTCTTCGAGGGTGGTGAGCTCGGCCCGCAGATCCGCTGCGGTCCAGTCGCCCTTGAACTGCAGGTTGTCCTGGTTCAACTCAGCGACCGCGGCCTCGACCTCGGTGGAGTGGTAGGCCTCGATGAGCGTGGCCCAGCGCGGATCGTCCTTGTTCTCGTCCTTCACGACGAACGCGTTGATGTAGGGCGCGAGCTCGGGGTTGTCGAGGTCTTCCTTGAAGATGATGACGTCGTCGCCGAGGCCGCCCTTCTGCGCCTGGGTGTTGTTGACGACAGCTGCTCCAGCGCTGCCGTCCTTGAGAGCGGTGACGGTCTGGTTCGAGTCGACCGCGAGGATCTCGATCTTGCTGTCGACGATGTCCGCCTCGGAGGAGAAAGCGTCGCCGCCGTCCTTCAGCTCAAGCAGACCTGCGCGCTGCAGGTTCAGCAGAGCACGTGCGAGGTTGGTGGGGTTGTTCGGGATCGCGACAACCGTGCCCGCGGGGATGTCTGCGACATCGGTGTACTTCTCCGAGTACAGCGCGAGCGGGTACACCGCCGTAGCGCCGACTGGCACGAGGGTTCCGCCACTGTTCACGTTGAAGTCGGAGAGGAAGATGAGGTGCTGGAACAGGTTGATGTCGGCTTCGCCGTCCTGAACGGCCTGGTTGAGCTGCACACCGTCGGTGAGGGTTCGCACCTCCAGTTCGATGCCTTCGTCGGCCAGCTTCTCCTTGAGGATCGTCCAGTGTGCCTCGACACCGTCATCGGCGGCGAGCACGATCTTGCTTTCGTCGCTGCCGGAGGCCTCGCCCGTTCCGGAAGCCGCGGCGCCACCACCCGCGCAGGCCGCCATCGACATCGTCAGCACACCGGCTGCGAGGACGCCGAAAACGGACAGGAGCTTCTTGTTCACACGGGTTTTATTCACGAGAGCGAGTGAACCACGCGCTCACGCCCGCCCCTACTCCGACGGTAACGCCGCGTAACGTGCCTCCCCCGCTCGATCATCGCTGTACGGTGATGGCGTGACTCTTCTGGAAGACGAAGCGCTCAGCTTCGTGCGCGAACTCATCCGCATCGACAGCGTCAACACCGGGGATGCGGCAACGATCGGTGATGGTGAGACGCGCGCCGCCCGCTTCGTGCAGGCGAGGCTGGCTGAGGTGGGAATCGACACGACGTTCGTCGAGCCTGTTCCCGGTCGCGGCAGTGTTGTCGCGCGACTGTCCGGGAGCGATCCGGATGCCCCGGCGCTGATCGTGCACGCGCATCTCGATGTCGTTCCGGTGAGCGGGCAGGACTGGGTTCATCCGCCGTTCGGCGCCGAAATCGAGGACGGGCTGCTGTACGGCCGTGGCGCCGTCGACATGAAGAACTTCGCCGGCGTCATTCTCGCAGTGGCCCGCCACTTCGCTCGTTCCGGCATCCGTCCTCGTCGTGATCTGATCTTCGCGTTCCTCGCCGATGAGGAGAGCGGGGGCGTCTGGGGCGCATCGTGGCTGGTCGACAACAGGCCCGAGCTGTTCACGGGTGCGAGTGAGGCCATCAGCGAGGTGGGCGGGTTCTCGGTGCCGTTGGACTCCGACCGCCGCGCCTATCTGATCGCGACGGCGGAGAAGGGCGTCGGCAGTGTGAGGCTGACCGCGCGCGGTGAGGCGGGGCATGCGTCGAGGCCGCGACCGAGCGATGCCGTGCCGCGGCTAGCGGGCGCGGTGGCGCGGATCGGTGAACACCGCTTCCCGGTCGTGCGTACCCCCGCGTTGACGAAGTTCCTGTCCGAGTTCGGGCATGCGCGCGGTGTCGTTTTCAGCGATGCGAACCTGGATGCTGAGCTGGAAGAGATCGGGTTCGTCGGACGTGTTATCGCCGCAGCAGCGCGGAACACGGCCGCCGTCACGGTGTTGCGCGCCGGCGACAAGAGCAACATCATCCCCGGCAGGGCCGAGGCGATCATCGATTATCGAGCGCTGCCGCAGGGTGAGGCTTCCCTGTTGGCCGAGCTCGAACTGCTCGCTGGTGATGGCGTCGAGGTCGAGCAGTTCCGGTCGATGGATCCGATCGACTCTCCGATAGATTCGGCGCTGATCGAGGTGATCCGCGCCGCTATCGCAGACGAGGATGCTGGTGGGGTCGTCGTGCCCTATCTGCTGCCGGCATCCACGGACAATAAGCACTTCGCCCGGCTGGGAGTGCACGGGTATGGGTTTGTGCCACTGCGCGTTCCGGACGACTTCGACGTCTACGGCCAGTTCCATGCGGTCGATGAATGCGTACCGGTGGATGCCCTGTACTTCAGCGCCCGCGCGACCGCGCGGATCCTGCAGACGGCATAGCCAGCTCGTCCCCCCTCGCCCCCCACCGCCCCCCACCGCGAGACTTCACTTGTGTCTCTAAAACACACTGTTTTGGTGACACAAGCGAAGTTTCGCGGTCAACGGCGGACGAGGATGCCGTCTTCGTCGGAGTACAGGTGCGCGCCGGGGCGGAACATCACTCCCCCGAACGTGACATCGACATCGAGTTCGCCCGTGCCGAGCTTGCCGCTCTTGCGTGGGTTCGTTCCCAGCGCTTTGACTCCGAGGTCGAGGCCAGCGATCGCGACGCTGTCGCGGATGGCGCCGTGGATGACGACCCCGGCCCAACCGTTCGCGACGGCGGATGCGGCGATCAGGTCTCCCATGAGTGCTGTCTGCAGCGACCCAGCTCCGTCGACGACGAGAACAGCACCTTCGCCGGGCGTTGCCAGCATCGATTTCACGAGGGCATTGTCTTCGAGGCAACGAATCGTGCGGATCGGACCATCGAATGCGGATCTGCACCCGAAATTGCGCAGTTGGATGGGCAGGGATTGGATGCTCTCTCCGAGCTCGTCGTAGAGGTCAGCGGTGGCGATGGACATGTCGACATCATGACATAACGAGAGATTCGGAATACCCCCCTGGGGTACTCTGTTACTCTGAGTGAACGGCCCCGCCGGGGCATCCGAGCAGACGACCAGAGGAGCAGACGATGAGCACGATCGAATACCAGGTCACCGGAATGACCTGCGGACACTGTGAGATGTCCGTTCGCGAAGAAGTAACCCAGGTCGCCGGGGTCGAGTCGGTCGAGGTCAGCGCACAGAGCGGCACGCTCGTCGTCACAGCATCCGGCCCGATCGCAGACGACGCCATCCTGGCCGCCGTTGACGAGGCCGGGTACTCAGCGACCCGCGCCTGACACAAGGAATCCCGTCCTTCCATCCGCCGTTTCCGAGGAGCACCCGATGAGCACCCCCACAACCCGAGGCGCGAGCGTTGAGCTCGAGATCGGTGGGATGACCTGCGCGTCGTGCGCAAACCGCATTGAGCGCAAGCTGAACAAGCTCGACGGCGTCGCCGCAACGGTCAACTATGCGACCGAGAAGGCGAAGGTCACCGCTCCCGCCGGGATCGACCCGATGCTCCTGATCGCCGAGGTGGAGAAGGCCGGATACACCGCTGCGCTTCCCTCGCCAAAGGCGGCTCCCATCGAATCCGACGCGGATCCTGAGCTCACGGCCCTGCGCCAACGGCTGATCATCTCGGTCCTTCTCACTGTGCCGGTGATCCTGATGGCGATGATTCCGCCGCTGCAGTTCACGTACTGGCAGTGGGCGTCGCTGACATTGGCTGCCCCCGTGATCGTCTGGGGCGCGTGGCCGTTCCACAAAGCCGCCTGGACGAACCTGAAGCACGGCGCCGCGACCATGGACACGCTCATCTCGATGGGCACGCTCGCGGCGTTCTTCTGGTCGCTGTATGCGCTGTTCTTCGGAACCGCCGGCATGCCGGGCATGACGCACGGCTTCGAGTTCGCGCTTTCCCGCTCGGACGGTGCTGGGAACATCTACCTCGAGGTGGGCGCGGGTGTGACGATGTTCATTCTCGCCGGACGCTACTTCGAGAAGCGTTCCAAACGTCAGGCCGGCGCCGCTCTGCGGGCGCTTCTCGAGCTGGGCGCGAAGGATGTCGCTGTGCTGCGCGACGGTGTCGAGTCGCTCATCCCCGTTGACCAACTGCGTGTGGGCGACGAGTTCGTCGTGCGTCCCGGCGAGAAGATCGCCACCGACGGAGTCGTGACCTCGGGCAATTCGGCCGTGGATGCGTCGATGCTCACCGGCGAATCGGTGCCGGTGGAGGTCGGCGAGGGGGATGCCGTCACCGGGGCGACCGTCAACGCCAGCGGGCGTCTCGTGGTGCGCGCGACGCGCATCGGAGCGGATACCCAGCTCGCACAGATGGCCACGCTCGTGGAGGATGCGCAGACCGGCAAGGCCGAGGTCCAGCGACTCGCCGACCGGATCTCCGGTGTATTCGTGCCGATCGTCATCGTGATCGCTGCTGCAGCTCTTGTCGGCTGGCTCGTCGCCGGATTCCCGGTATCGGCAGCCTTTACCGCTGCCGTCGCAGTGCTCGTCATCGCCTGCCCGTGCGCCCTGGGTCTCGCGACTCCGACCGCATTGCTGGTGGGTACCGGTCGCGGCGCGCAGATGGGGATTCTCATCAAGGGCCCAGAGGTTCTCGAGTCCACGCGCAAGGTCGACACGGTCGTGCTTGACAAGACCGGCACCGTCACCGCCGGGCGCATGACACTCACCGACGTCATCGCGGAGGACGGAACGGATGCTGATGAGCTGCTGCGCCTGGCCGCAGCGCTCGAGCACGCATCCGAGCATCCAATCGCTCAGGCTGTCGCGAAGGCCGCACCGGCACCGCTGCCCGCGGTCGAAGACTTCCGCAACATCGAGGGCAAGGGCGTGCAGGGGGTTGTGGAGGGGCACAGCGTCGTCGTCGGGCGCGAGTCGCTGCTTGCCGACTGGTCGCTCACCCTCTCCCCTGGCGTCGCCGCCGCGAAGGCCCAGGCCGAGGCCGAAGGCAAAACGGTTGTCGCTGTCGGCTGGGACGGCGCCGCCCGCGGCGTCCTGGTCGTGGCTGACACAGTCAAGCCGACCAGTGCCGAGGCGATCCGCGGGCTCGTGGCCCTGGGGCTGAAGCCCATCCTGCTGACCGGAGACAACAATGCCGTGGCGCAGCACATCGCCGCCGCCGTGGGCATTGACGAGGTGATCGCCGAGGTTCTTCCGCAGGACAAGGTCGATGTCATCAAGCGGCTGCAAGCCTCGGGCAGGGTCGTGGCCATGGTTGGAGACGGCGTAAATGATGCGCCTGCGCTAGCCCAGGCAGATTTGGGGCTCGCCATGGGCACCGGCACCGACGTCGCGATCGAAGCATCCGATATCGCGCTCGTCCGCGGCGATCTGCTCAGTGCCGTAGATGCGATCCGGCTGTCACGCCGGACGCTCAGCACGATCAAGTCGAACCTGTTCTGGGCCTTCGCCTATAACGTCGCGGCGATCCCGATCGCAGCGCTCGGAATGCTCAATCCGATGCTTGCCGGCGCCGCCATGGCGTTCTCCAGCGTGTTCGTGGTGGGCAACAGTCTGCGGCTACGCCGGTTTCGCAGCGTGACGCAGTGACCGCCGCGGGGTGAATCTCGGTGTCTGAATGCCGGCATCGTAGTTCGGCTGTCAGATACGCAAAAACCCCCGACTTCCCGGGGGTTTCTATCTGTAGCAGGAGAGAGATTTGAACTCTCGACCTCACGATTATGAGTCGTGCGCTCTCACCAACTGAGCTACCCTGCCGCAAGGCATTCCACTCTCCCAAGCGAATGCTGCGAGCCCCGACCGGGATTTGAACCCGGGACCCCTTCCTTACCATGGAAGTGCTCTGCCACTGAGCTATCGGGGCGTTGTTACCTCGCTGAGGCAACCATACGAGAATACCAGTTATTCGGCGTTCTCAAAAACCGAGACGGTTAGTAGTCGTACCTTCCCGCATTCTCCTGCAGCCACGGCAGCGGATCGATGGTCGAACCGTTGACGATGAGCTCAAAATGCAAGTGCGAACCGTAGGAGCGGCCGGTGTTTCCAACCAGTCCAACAATGTCGCCGACCTTGACCTTGTCTCCGGCGCTGACGCGCAGGGAACCGTACTGCATGTGCGAGTAGTGGCTCGTGATGACCTTGCCGTCGATGACGTGATCCACGTATACGGTGACCCCGAAGTTGCCGCCGGATTCGGTCGCCGTGCGCACTGTACCGTCGGCAATCACCTGCACCGGAGCGCCGTCACCGGGCACCAGGTCAATACCCTCGTGCATGCGACCCCAGCGCGCCCCGTAGCCGGAACTCATCGACACACCGACCACGAACGGCCACTGAATAGCAGCGTCCGGATCATTCGTGTAGAGGTTGTTCGAGTACTGGATGCCCTTTTCCGCAGCGAGATCGATGAGCGAAGCCGTCGAGAAGCTCTCGGTGCGCTCAATCGTGTCGTTCTGCACGTCGGAGGACGCGACGTACGCCTGGATCTCGTCCTCAGCGACGTCGGATGCGACAACCTGCGAGCCAGTAACCAGCGACGTCACCGTCTGGTTCTGGGTGCCCTGCACCGCCGCGACTGCTTCTGCCGGAAGCGTCATCGAAACCGCGAGCATGCCGGCTACACCCATGACTCCCACCGTGGCACCAACGGCCAGCAGCTTGCGGCGAGCTTTGCTGCGCCGCGGTGCTACATGAATCGTGGTGGCCTCGGGTGGAAGCGACTGCTCGCGAGCGGCATCGAAAATCGACGGCTCCGCGGCAACCGCGCGAAACGCGCGCGATGCGCATACGAACAGGTCAGAATCTGGTTCGTCGACGACATCCGAAGCCCCGGACTCCACGCGAACCTGTCCGGCCGGGTCTGCCACAGCTTCGACCAACACCTCGGCGACAGCAGCAACCTGCTGCGCAACATCCGCGACAAGCGACTCGTCAACGATCTGCGTCTCGGCGGCTGCCGCACGGTAACGCTCACGGATTTCACGACGCGAGAGCGGCTGCTCAGGGGCCGAGCCAGTGCCGTTCGGAGTCACCGAATTCGCGGTCCGTGCGCGGCTGGAACGGCGCGTTGGCACAGGTTCAGCCAGGGGGGAGTCGAAGGGCAAAACGGTTCTCTCGGGTACTTGGGAATCGGGGGGAAGATCTTCGAAGTTCGGGCTACGAAGATAACGAACGGGTAAACACTACCGTGATCGGTCTGTGAATGCCATGTGCGACGGTCTAGCTCTCATTGTGGAGAACAGAAGAAATCTGGGCGTGGATCTCGGGCCCAGCAGCAACGAGCATCGGCCGCTCGGATGCTGTATCCGTTCTCGTCACGACACCACCGGCTTCGGTGACCAGGAGCGCACCGGCGGCGAAGTCCCACGGGCGCAAGCCGCGTTCGAAGTAGCCGTCAAGTCGGCCGGCCGCGACATAGCTCAAATCGAGCGCAGCGGAGCCCATCCGGCGTAGGTCGCGTGCGAGCGGCATGATCTGGCGCACGGTAGCGAGGTCACCATCGTGAGTCGTCGGATCGTAGCCGAAACCGGTCGCTAGCAACGCGCCGGCCGGAGCCTCAGCGTTGACGGAGAGCCTCGTCTCCCCCAGCCATGCTCCTTCACCGCGCGCTGCGGTGAACAGTTCACCGAGCACAGGAGCGTAGACAGCTCCGGCAAGCCCGATCCACGTCTCCGGGTCGGCGTTCCCCTCGACCACGGCAATGCTGACGCTATAGGCGGGCATGCCGTAGGCATAGTTCACCGTACCGTCGATCGGGTCGACGACCCAGGTCAGGCCGGTTGCACTGTCCGCTCCGCCCGACTCTTCACCCAGGAATCCGTCACCCGGGCGCTCAGCACTCAACCTGTCGCGGATGAGCTGCTCTACTTCACGGTCGGCCTCTGTGACGATGTCAGCGACAGTTGATTTGGTTGCCGCCAGCAGAACGCCTTCGGCTCGGCGCAGGCGGGCAAGCTCGCCCGCTTCTCGCGCGATATCCGTGGCCAACTCCCGGAGTCGGCGAACGTCGTTCACTTCTCGGCTCACAGCGGCGGCGCCGGCGGAGGAGGAGGGAACGATCCAGGAGTCGGATGCTGACCAGGAATCGGATGCTGGCCGGGCGCAGGCTGCTGAGGCTCAGGCTGCTGGACAGGCGCAGGCTGCTGAGGCTCAGGTTGCTGGACAGGCGCAGGCTGCTGAGGCTCAGGTTGCTGGACAGGCGCAGGCGCAGGCTGAGCAGGCGCAGGCGCAGGCTGCTCCGGTGCTGGTGCGGCCTGCTCCGGCGCGACCGGTTCCGGCGTCACCGGGAAGCCCTGCGCAGAAGTCTCAATCCACGCCTGCTGCTGCGTCGGATAGCCGGTGTAATAGGCGTTCCAGTCCGGTGATCCGTCCTGCAGCACGGGCAACGGGGTCGCGCCGTCCGCGTATGTCGGCCACGGCTGGGCGGCGACCGGCGGCGCGGCAAGCGCTGGTGAAGAGCTCGCGAACGAGTTCGGCGCGTAACCATGCGGCGCAGCTGGCTTCTTCGGAGCGAACAGCGCGTTCAGCAGCGGGATGAGGGTGGTTCCGACCGCGGCAAGAATCGCCAGCGCAACGACGATGCGCCAGTAGAGGTCGCCGTAGTCGAAGGTGTGCGGGAATGCCAGGAAGAACACCAGCAGTGCAACCAGTCCGACCAGGATCGAAATCGTGACGTAGTAGATGACCTGCGTGAACGTCGTCACGTAGCGCTGCGCCGCAGCCGTGAACAGTCGCGCATGAAGCAGACCGAGCTGCAGCACACCGACGACGAGCAACAGCATGAAGAAGCGTCCGACACCCATCGTGTACTCGTCCGGAGCCTCGGGCATCCAAATCTTGATCGCACCGACCAGCAGCGCGACGATCCAGGTGATCATGCTGGCGAGCGCGAGCCAGTCCGGACGGTTCGGCGCGAGGCTGGCTTCAAGAATCGCAACGCCGGCAAAGGCCGCGAGCAGCAGGATCGTCAGGAACGCACGGCCGATGATGCCGTCCTGGTTGCCGATAAGCACCCAGATGACACAGACGATGGCGGCCGCGATCAACGCGCCGATAGCGATCCAGATCGCCCCTCTGATCAGCAGGGAGGCGTTCGTCTTCCCAGCCTCGACTGTTGTGACCTCTGACATGGTGGTCCCCTCTTCGGCCGTCGTTGCTTTCATCCTGCCACGCGCCGCCGTCGGATACCGCTGAGCTGCGGGAGTGTGGATAAACCCGACGCGTCAGCGCGCCTTCTTCGCGGATGCTTCGGCGAACGCCGCGACGCGGGCTTTCGCATCCGCCGTGTCGAAAGCGGCCCCGATAGAGCGTGCTTCCTCTGCCAGCTGATCGACGAAAGTGCGTTCGGGGCGCGAGCGCACCAGCCGCTTGGCCTGGCCGTAGGCGCTGGCTGCACCGGCGAGCCAGAACCGTGCGATCTCCTCGGCTCGCGAGCGCACGCGGTCTGCTTCTTCCGCGGCATCCGCACCTGCCACGATCTCGGCGGCGATCCCCCACTCGAGCGCCTCTTCGGCTGTGAGGAGGCGGTCCTGCAGAACGAGCTGCAAAGCGCGGCGCTGTCCGATAGCGGCGGCGAGCTGCGCGGATACCGACAGGTCAGGGGTGAGTCCGATATTCGCGTACAGGCTGCCTACTTTGGATCGTCCGCCGATGACGGCGTAGTCCGAGCAGAGCAGGATGCCGAGGCCACCACCCGCCGTCGTACCGTGCGCTGCCGCCACCACCGGGATCGCGGACTCTGTCAGGGCACGGATGCCGATATTGATGACGCCGGCGAGATCGGCGATCTGCGAGCCCTCACCCATCGTCGTCGCCATGTCGAGGACGTCGCCGCCCGCACAGAAGGCTGGCCCCGAGGCATCGAGCAGAATCGCCCGAACATCATCTCGCGTCGTCGCTTCGATCGTCGCGTCACGCCATGCCTGAGCCAGATCGGCGTTGAAGGCGTTGAGGCGGGTCGGACGGTTCAACGTCAAACGCGCGAGGCCGTCATCGACCGAGAACAGGATGGCATCGCTCATGGCATCTCCTTTGAAGCACTGGGTGGGACTGGGATTCAGCTTAGCTGCGACCCGAAGTCAACCGGTCTCCTCCTGCACACGCGCGACGAGACGCTCCATCCGTCGGCGCGTGCCGTCCAACCGGAAGTCGACCTGCCCTTCGGCGCGCACTTCATTGGGCGCGAGCGGATGCGCCAGCCGCACACTCTCGTGACAGGAAAGATCGGCGCATATGTACGTGCCGACGCTGTCACCGCGGTGCCCAGCCGCACCGGAACGACGAGCAGTGAACAGCGCGACCTGATTTCCCGGCTGCATCGTATGGCAGATGTTGCACATTCCGGAGCGCGTGCGGCCGGGGTCATTTGGCCGCAGGACGATGCCGGTCACGCCTTGATCGGTCTGGACCACCACGCAGCCACGTTTACTCGAGGCCGGGTCACGCCAGGCGAGAAAGTCGTTGAACTCCCAATCGAGCAGCAGGAAATCGTGCGGCATCTCGATGAGGGCGAGTTCATCCTTCGTGGCGTTGATGAAGGATGCACGGACCTCAGATTCTGTGAGCGCTCGCATCTGTCCAGTCTATGAAGCCGTTGCAATGCGGGGCTCGCGATCACGGCCGCGGATGAGGAAGCCGAACCCGAACGCGATGAAGAACATGAGCACGCCGTACACGGCAGCGGGCAGACTCAGCTCAACCGATCCCAGCACCGTCTGTGCGATCACGATCGCGAGGGTCGCGTTGTGGATGCCGATCTCGAACGATGTCGCGATCGCCTGGCGCCGCCCAACCTTCAGCGCCCGCGGCACGAAGAATCCGATGGCGAGGCTGATCAGGCAGAACAGCACGGTGATCAGGGCGAGGCGAGCGAAGTTATCCACCAGGAGTTGCCAATTGGACGCCACAGCTCCGCCGATCACGACGATGAGGATAATCACGCTCGCAATGCGAACGGGTTTGTCCATACCGGCGGCGAACTTCGGCCAGAAGTGGCGAACGAGCATACCGAGCACAACGGGAAGCAGTACGATCGCGAACACTTCCAGCGCCTTCGACCACTGCAGCCCGAGCTGGTCGTCAAACGGATTGAAGTACATGATCGCGAAGTTCGTGATCAGTGGCAGGGTGATCACCGCGATCACCGAGTTCACCGCGGTCAGCGAGATGTTCAACGCGATATCGCCGCGGAACAGATGACTGTAGAGGTTTGCGGTCGTTCCTCCTGGCGAGGCCGCCAGCATCATCATGCCGACGGCGAGCACCGGCGGGAGCTGGAACAGCAGCACGAGTCCGAAGCAGACAACCGGCAGCACAACGAGCTGACAGACTAACGCGACGAGCACCGCCTTCGGCTGTTTCAGCACTCGTGCGAAATCCGCTGGCGTGAGGCTCAATCCGAGCCCGAGCATGATGATGCCGAGTGCAACCGGCAGTCCGATGGTGGTCAACGCTGATCCCATGACCCTCAGTGTGGCCGAGAACGAGCCTCGGTGCCACTATCCCGGGTCGACCATTTTCCGGTGGCCGTACTCGCCGAAGCTGAAATGACTGAAGGCCCCGCTTTCGCGAGGCCTTCAGTCAGGGTTTTGGTGGCGAGTACTGGATTCGAACCAGTGAATGCGTAGCAGTCTGATTTACAGTCAGATCCCTTTGGCCGCTTGGGTAACTCGCCAGGTGCACACCCGTCCAGCCTGTTCAGCCAACCGGGGGCGCGAGTATCAAGCATACCCGCCAGAAGCGACTGCAAGAAATCGAAAGCTCAGCTGCCCCGAACTCCGCGATCACCGGCATCCAACGACTCCGGCGTGCGCAGCAGACCACCCTCGGCGCGGCATGTTGCGGCGGCGACATCCATCGCCCGGTCCAACAGCTTCTGCCACTCCCCCGCCGCTTCCGGGCGCGCGCCGACGAGGCCTTCCGCAACGGCGGAAAGAGTCGCATCCCCGGCGCCAACGGTATCGACAATGGGTCCGGGCAGGGTCGCGATCGGCGCTTCAAGGAGACCGGCATCTGACTCCAGCACGGCACCATCTGATCCGGCGGTCGCGAGCACCGCCTCCGCACCCAGTGCGCGCAGTCGCACCCGTAGTTTCGTTAGATCGCCGTCGTACAGCAGCGCGGCATCGTCTGCGCCGACCTTGACGATGGCGGCCCCGGCGACGAGCCTCTCGAACCCGCGGACGAACTCATCCCGGTCGCTGAGCATGCCCGATCGCGGGTTCGGGTCGATCGCGACGCGAACGCCGGCAAGGGCGTCAGCGACAGCATCCACCTCGCCGGGCACATCAAAGGGAAAACAGCTGATCACAGCGAGATCTGCGGCCTGCAGAGCCTGTCGCGCTTCTTCGCCATAACGGATGCTGCGGCGCTGAGCTGCTTCGTTGAAAACATAGGTCGGCTCACCATTCGCGTCGCGCTGCACAACTGCTCGCGACGAGCCGTGCGGGGCAACGCTTTCGATCAGCTGCACCTGGTGATCACTCAGGTACTCACGAATGTGAGCGCCTGCCTCGTCATCACCGACCATCGCGATGAGCGTCGTCGGCACGCCGAGACGCCGGAGCCCGACCGCGACATTCAACGCGGCACCTCCGACCAATTCGCGCACGCCGCCGGCGTCGTGGATCTCGTCGATCAGGGCGTCACCGATCACCACGGCACTGGGGGAATTCTGCTGCATCCTGCCATTCTGTCGCATTCGGCGCCGCCCACATGCGTTCCGGTCGCACTTGACGCCGCCCCACATGCGTTCCGGTCGCACCAGGCACCACCCCACATACGTTCCGGTCGCACTTGACGCTGCCAAAACGGGGTTTTAGCAGCACGAAGTGCGACCGGAACGGGGTGGGGGCGACCGGATGGGGGGCGACCGGGGACGGGGTGCGGGGGCGCGGTGGGTCGCGGTGCCCCGGAACGGAGAAGGCCCCGGTTCCTGTCGGAACCGGGGCCTTCTCAATGGACTATCGCTCAGTTATAGGTACCGGGCGTGACGTCGTCCGTTGAGAACGCGTCGAAGTCGACGTAGCCGAAGTCGCCCTCAGCGTACGCACCGTCGGATGCGAAGATCCGGTTCGGGTAGCGCTCGCTCTTGGCTTCTTCCGTCGCCTCGACAGTGATGTCGCGGTACTTCGCAAGACCGGTTCCGGCGGGGATGAGCTTACCGATGATGACGTTCTCCTTGAGACCGATCAGCGGGTCGCGCTTGCCTGCCAGAGCAGCCTCGGTGAGCACGCGGGTCGTCTCCTGGAACGACGCAGCCGACAGCCACGATTCGGTCGCAAGCGACGCCTTCGTGATACCCATCAGCTCCGAACGGCCAGAAGCCGGACGCTTGCCCTCGGCCACGGTCTCGCGGTTGATCGCCTGGTAACGCTTGAGGTCGACCATCTCACCCGGCAGCAGAGTCGTGTCGGCGTGATCGACGACGGTGACCTTGCGGAGCATCTGGCGGACGATGACCTCGATGTGCTTGTCGTGAATCGGCACACCCTGCGAGCGGTACACACCCTGAACGCCGTTGACGAGGTAACGCTGCACCTCGCGGGCACCCATGACACGCATGACCTCCTTGGGGTCAAGCGTGCCGACCAGGATCGGCTGACCGACGGTGACGTGCTGGCCGTCTTCGACGAGAAGCGTTGCACGCTTCAGCACCGGGTAGACAACCTCTTCTTCACCGTTGTCGGGCGTAAGGATGACCTTCTTGCCCTTGTCGTTCTCGTCGATCGTGATGCGGCCATCGGCCTCAGCGATCGGCGATGCACCCTTGGGGGTACGAGCTTCGAAGAGCTCTTGCACGCGGGGCAGACCCTGGGTGATGTCATCCGCCGATGCCGAACCACCAGTGTGGAACGTACGCATCGTCAGCTGGGTACCGGGCTCACCGATCGACTGTGCGGCGATGATACCGACGGCCTCACCGATGTCGACGGTCTTACCCGTCGCCAGCGAGCGACCGTAGCACTGTGCGCAGACACCGACGGCCGAGTCGCACGTCAGCACGGAGCGCACCTTGATGGTGTCGACACCGAGCTCGACGAGACGGTCGATCAGAACGTCTCCGACGTCGTCACCAGCCGAGGCGAGAACCTCACCCGACTCGTTCACGACATCGGCAGCCAGCGTACGAGCGAACACCGAGTTCTCGACGTTCGCGTCGCGCACGAGCTCACCCTGCGAGTTCGGAGCGGCGATCGGGAGCTCAAGGCCCTTCGACGTGCCACAGTCCTCTTCGCGGATGATGACGTCCTGCGAGACATCCACCAGACGACGGGTCAGGTAACCCGAGTCGGCGGTACGCAGAGCGGTGTCAGCCAGACCCTTACGGGTACCGTGCGTCGCGATGAAGTACTCCGCAACCGACAGCCCCTCGCGGTACGAGGAGATGATCGGGCGAGGGATGATCTCACCCTTCGGGTTGTTCACCAGACCACGCATACCGGCGATGTTCCGGATCTGCAGCCAGTTACCACGAGCACCGGAGGACACCATGCGGTTGATGGTGTTGTCCTCGGGGAAGTTCTCGCGCATCGCGACCTGAACCTCGTCCGTTGCCTCGGTCCAGATCTTGATGAGCTCCTGACGACGCTCTGTGTCAGTGGTGAGACCCTTCTCGTACTGGGACTGAACCTTCGCAGCCAGCTTCTCGTGCTTGGCGACGATCTCCTTCTTGTTCGGAGGAGTAAGGATGTCGCTCAGAGCAACGGTCACACCGGAGCGCGTTGCCCAGTAGAAACCGGCATCCTTGATGCGGTCCAGCGTCGCAGCCGTCTCGACCTTGGGGTATTCCTCGGCGAGCTTGTTGACGATCTGCGACAGCTTGCCCTTGTCGGCAGGTTCGCGGACGAACGGGTAGCCCTTCGGGAGCGTGGCGTTGAAGATCGCCTGGCCGAGCGAGGCATCCAGCAGGTGGTGACGCTCGTATCCCTCGGGCGCTTCGCCCTCGAGGAACGTCAGTCCCGGAATACGGATGCGGACCTTCGCCTGCAGGTCGAGGGTGCCCTCGTCCTTAGCCAAGATCGCCTCGGAAACCGAGCCGAATGCGCGACCCTCACCCTTGGCGCCGTCCTTGACCACCGTGAGGTGGTGAAGGCCGATGATCATGTCCTGCGAAGGCAGCGTGACCGGACGACCGTCCGACGGCTTCAGGATGTTGTTCGATGCGAGCATC
Source organism: Microbacterium wangyouchuni (assembly GCF_051546305.1). Taxonomy (NCBI): domain Bacteria; kingdom Bacillati; phylum Actinomycetota; class Actinomycetes; order Micrococcales; family Microbacteriaceae; genus Microbacterium; species Microbacterium wangyouchuni. The sequence goes on along the minus strand of NZ_JBPTMA010000002.1, from coordinate 24,875 downwards.
AGAACGCGAGCCTCAGCCTGCGCCTCAACCGACAACGGCAGGTGAACAGCCATCTGGTCACCGTCGAAGTCAGCGTTGAACGCTGCACACACGAGCGGGTGAAGCTGGATGGCCTTGCCCTCGACGAGCTGCGGCTCGAACGCCTGGATACCCAGGCGGTGCAGCGTAGGTGCACGGTTCAGCAGCACCGGACGCTCGCGGATGATCTCCTCGAGCACGTCCCAAACCTCGGGACGGGTGCGCTCGACAGCGCGCTTGGCAGCCTTGATGTTCTGCGAGTGACCGAGGTCGATCAGACGCTTGATCACGAACGGCTTGAACAGCTCGAGAGCCATCTGCTTGGGGAGGCCACACTGGTGCAGCTGCAGCTGCGGGCCGACGACGATGACCGAACGGCCAGAGTAGTCAACACGCTTTCCGAGCAGGTTCTGACGGAAGCGACCCTGCTTACCCTTCAGCATGTCGCTGAGGGACTTCAGGGCACGGTTTCCGGTACCGGTGACGGGGCGACCACGGCGACCGTTGTCGAACAGCGCGTCAACGGCCTCCTGCAGCATGCGCTTCTCGTTGTTGACGATGATCTCGGGGGCACCGAGGTCGATCAGACGACGAAGACGGTTGTTGCGGTTGATCACACGACGGTAGAGGTCGTTGAGGTCGCTCGTTGCGAAGCGGCCACCATCGAGCTGCACCATCGGGCGCAGCTCCGGCGGGATCACCGGAACGACATCCAGAACCATGGCTGCCGGGCTCATGCCGGTCTCCAGGAACGAGTTGACGACCTTGAGGCGCTTGATCGCGCGGATCTTGCGCTGGCCCTTGCCCTCGGCGATCTGCAGGTGCAGGTTCTCCGATTCGGTCTTCAGGTCGAAAGCTGCCAGGCGACGCTGGATCGACTCGGCGCCCATGTAGGCCTCGAAGTACTGACCGAAGCGGTCCTGCAGCTCGTGGAAGACGTCGTCCTCGGGACGAAGAGCCCCGACCTCGAGTGTGCGGAAGTCTTCCCACACGCGCTCGAGCTTGGCGATGGCCTCGTCTGCGCCCTTGCGCAGCAGAGTCATCTCCTTCTCGGCGGCATCCTTGACCTTCTTCTTGGCGTCGGCCTTTGCACCCTCAGCCTCCAGGGCTGCGAGATCCTCTTCCAGCTTCGTCATGCGCTCGGCGATCTTCGCGTCGCGACGATCACCCAGCGTCTTCAGCTCGAGGCGGACGTTGTTCTCCTGGGTGGCGAGGTCGCGGTGACGAGCATCCTCGTCAACCGAGATCACCATGTAGGCGGCGAAGTAGATGACCTTCTCGAGGTCCTTCGGCGCCATGTCCAGCAGGTAGCCCAAGCGCGAGGGGACGCCCTTGAAGTACCAGATGTGGGTGACGGGTGCGGCCAGCTCAATGTGGCCCATGCGCTCACGGCGGACGGAGCTCTTGGTGACCTCTACGCCGCAACGCTCACACACGATGCCCTTGAAGCGGACACGCTTGTACTTACCGCAGGCGCATTCCCAGTCGCGGGAAGGTCCGAAGATCTGCTCGCCGAACAGACCGTCCTTCTCGGGCTTGAGCGTGCGGTAGTTGATGGTTTCGGGCTTCTTGACCTCACCGTAGGACCATCCGCGGATGTCGTCAGCGGTAGCCAGGCCGATGCGAAGCTCATCGAAGGTGTTTGACTCGAGCACTAGTTCTCCTGTGTCTCAATAAAATTTCTGCGAAATCGGGCGCTGTCGAAGCGTCAGATCTCGTCGATCGAGGCGGACTCGAATCGGCTGGAGATGTTGATACCGAGCTCTTCCGCTGCGCGGAATGCCTCGTCGTCAGTGTCGCGGAGGTTGACCGCGGTGCCGTCCGCCGAGAGGACCTCGACGTTCAGGCAGAGCGACTGCATCTCCTTCATGAGCACCTTGAACGACTCGGGGATGCCAGGCTCCTGGATGTTCTCGCCCTTGACGATCGCCTCGTAGACCTTCACGCGGCCGAGGATGTCATCAGACTTGATCGTGAGGAGCTCCTGGAGCGCGTATGCCGCACCGTAGGCCTCAAGCGCCCACACTTCCATCTCACCGAAGCGCTGTCCACCGAACTGTGCCTTACCACCGAGCGGCTGCTGGGTGATCATGGAGTACGGTCCGGTCGAGCGGGCGTGGATCTTGTCGTCCACCAGGTGGTGGAGCTTCAAGATGTACATGTAGCCCACCGAGACCGGCGCAGGGAACGGCTCGCCAGAACGACCGTCGAACAGGACCGTCTTTCCGGTCGAGTCGATCAGGCGGTGGCCATCGCGAGTCGGCAGCGTCGAGTCGAGAAGACCTGCAATCTCGTGCTCTTCAGCGCCGTCGAACACCGGGGTGGCGACCTTGGTGCCAGGAGCGGCCTCGAAAGCGACCTCGGGCAGCGTTGATGCCCACTCCGGGTTACCTTCGACCTTCCATCCCTGCTTGGCGATCCATCCGAGGTGGGTCTCCATGACCTGGCCGAAGTTCATACGTCCCGGGATACCCAGCGGGTTCAGGACGATGTCGACCGGGGTGCCATCCGGAAGGAACGGCATGTCCTCGATCGGGAGGATCTTCGCGATGACACCCTTGTTGCCGTGACGGCCAGCAAGCTTGTCGCCCTCGGTGATCTTGCGCTTCTGAGCGATGTAGACCACGACGCGGCGGTTGACGCCGCTGCCGAGCTCGTCATCGCCATCTTCCGCGTTGAACTCCTTGACAGCGATGATCGTGCCCTGCTGACCGTGGGGAACCTTCAGCGAAGTGTCGCGAACTTCACGGCTCTTCTCGTTGAAGATCGCACGGAGCAGACGCTCCTCAGCGCTCAGCTCGGTCTCGCCCTTCGGCGTGACCTTGCCGACGAGGATGTCACCGGGGCGAACCTCGGCGCCGATGCGGATGATGCCGCGCTCGTCGAGGTCCTTCAGCAACTCGGGGCTGACGTTGGGGAGGTCACGGGTGATCTCCTCCTTGCCGAGCTTCGTGTCGCGGGAGTCAACCTCGTACTCTTCGATGTGAATCGAGGAGAGGGTGTCGTCCTTCACCAGGTCCTGGCTGAGGATGATCGCATCCTCGAAGTTGTAGCCTTCCCACGGCATGAACGCGACGAGCAGGTTCTTGCCGAGCGCGAGCTCACCGTTCTGGGTGGCGGGACCATCAGCGATGATCTCGCCGACCTCGACCCGCTCGCCTGCGGAGACGACGACCTTCTGGTTGTAGGACGTGCCCTGGTTCGAGCGGTCGAACTTGCGCAGGTAGTACTCCTGCGTTCCACCCTCGTCGAGCTGAACGACAACGCGGTCTGCGGAGACCTCGGTGACGACTCCGGCCTTCTCAGCCGAGATGACATCACCGGCGTCGATGGCTGCGTAGCCTTCCATACCGGTTCCGACCAGCGGCGAGTCGCTGCGCAGCAGCGGCACAGCCTGACGCTGCATGTTCGCGCCCATGAGCGCGCGCTGTGCGTCATCGTGTTCAAGGAACGGCACGAGCGAGGTTGCAACCGACACCATCTGACGCGGCGACACGTCCATGTAGCCGATCTCGGCGGGCTCGAACATGTCGACCTCACCGCTACCGCCCTTAGGACGAGCAAGCACGTGGCTGTCGAGGAAGGCGCCATCCTTGCCCAGCGGCGCGTTGGCCTGAGCAATGTTGAAGTCAACCTCTTCGGCTGCCGTGAGGTAGTCGATCTGGTCGGTCGCCTTGCTGTCGACGACGCGGCGGTACGGGGTCTCGATGAAACCGAAGGCGTTGATGCGCGCGAAGGTTGCCAGCGAACCGATCAGACCGATGTTCGGGCCTTCAGGGGTCTCGATGGGGCACATGCGGCCGTAGTGCGACGGGTGAACGTCACGCACCTCGACGCCTGCGCGGTCACGTGAGAGACCACCGGGGCCGAGGGCCGAGAGGCGGCGCTTGTGGGTCAGACCCGCGAGCGGGTTGTTCTGATCCATGAACTGCGACAGCTGCGACGTTCCGAAGAACTCCTTGATCGCGGCGACGACAGGACGCACGTTGATCAGGGTCTGCGGCGTGATCGCTTCGATGTCCTGTGTGGTCATGCGCTCGCGAACGACGCGCTCCATACGGGACAGACCGGTGCGAACCTGGTTCTGGATGAGCTCGCCAACGGCGCGGATGCGACGGTTGCCGAAGTTGTCGATGTCGTCCGTCGCCATACGGATCTCGGCCTTCTTGCCGCCGCGGAGGCCGGTGAAGGTCTCATCGCCACGGTGCAGACGCACGAGGTACTTGATGGTCGCGACGATGTCTTCGACCGTCAGCACCGAGGAGCCCAGCGGCTGGTTCAGGCCCAGCTTCTGGTTGATCTTGTAGCGACCGACCTTCGCGAGGTCGTAGCGCTTCGAGTTGAAGTAGAAGTTATCCAGCAGCGCACGGGCGGCCTCAGCGGCAACCTGCTCGCCCGGACGGAGCTTGCGGTAGATGTCGCGAAGCGCGTCTTCCTTGGTGAGGATGGTGTCCTTGGCCAGCGTCTCCTCGATCGAGGGGAAGCCACTGAACTCAGCGAGAATCTCTTCGCTGGTCATGCCGAGGGCCTTCAGGAACACGGTGACGGACTGCTTGCGCTTGCGGTCGATGCGCACGCCGACCTGGTCGCGCTTGTCGATCTCGAACTCGAGCCATGCACCACGGCTCGGGATGACGCGAGCGGAGACGATGTCCTTGTCAGAGGTCTTGTCCGGGGACTTGTCGAAGTAGACACCCGGGGAGCGCACCAGCTGCGACACGACGACACGCTCGGTGCCGTTGATGATGAACGTGCCCTTGCCGGTCTGCAGGGGGAAATCACCCATGAAGACGGTCTGAGTCTTGATCTCACCGGTCTGGTGGTTCATGAACTCGGCTTCGACGTACAGCGGAGCAGCGTAGGTCTTGCCACGCTCCTTGCACTCGTCGATCGAGTACTTCTCCGGCTCCAGGTACGGGTTCGTGAAGCTCAGCTGCATGGTCTCGCTGAGGTCTTCGATCGGGGAGATCTCCTCGAAGATCTCCTCCAGACCACTGAACTCATTGAGGTCCGTACGGCCGGCCTTCTTGCCTTCGGCGAGACGGGTCTTCCACGCTTCGTTGCCGACGAGCCAATCAAACGACTCGGTCTGCAACGCGAGAAGGTCAGGAACCTCCAGCGTGTCGGAGATCTTGGCGAACGAGAGCCGCGAGACGCCGCGCCCGTTCTTGTTGGTGGTGGATGTGGATGCGTTGCGAGCAGCAGCCAAGGGAATAACCTCCGTGAGCCCCGCAGGGCTTCTCGATTCCTTTGTCGTCAGGTGAGTGCGCGTTCGTATGCTCAACAACTGCCGACCACCATATGAGGGCAGGGAGAACCGAGGCGCAAAGATCAACTATACGTCGGATTTCGCGACATGGCAAGCGGAATCCTTGACCAATTCCGGATGCTGCGGTATTGGCATCCGTTCGTCAGGAGGCGATGTTGAGTTCGTTGCCGGGAATGGATGCCAGCAACCGCCGTGTGTACGGGTCTCGAGGGTTCGTGAAGATCTCCTCACTGGTGGCCGCCTCGACGAGTGCGCCGTCCTTCATCACGCATACGTAGTCGCTGATCAACCGCACGACGGCCAGATCGTGCGAGATGAACAGATAGCTCAGCCCGTACTCACGTTGCAGGTCGCCCAGCAGCGTCAGGATCTGATCCTGCACGAGCACATCCAGCGCCGAGACCGGCTCATCGCAGACGATCAGCTCCGGCGACAAAGCCAGCGCCCGAGCGATTGCTACGCGCTGACGCTGACCGCCGGAGAGCTCTGCCGGGTACCGGCGCAGCATCGACTGCGGCAGCGCCACATCATCCAGCAACTGTCGCACCCGTTTACGCCGATCGGCGCTATTGCCGCGCCGGTAGAACTCCAGCGGTTCAGCGATCAGACGCTCGATCGTGAACATCGGGTTCAGGCTCGAATACGGATCCTGGAAGATCGTCTGCACGCGCTGCCGGAAGTCGCGCGTCTCCGCACGGCTGAGCGCGGAGATGTCTTTGCCCTCGAACGTGATCAGGCCGCTGGTCGGCTCGATCACCTTCAACAGCATCCGCGCTGTCGTGGTCTTGCCCGACCCCGACTCCCCCACGATCGCGACCGTCTCGCCCCGAGGAATCGCCAGGGAGACATCGTCGACGGCGACGAAGTCCTCGCCGCGACCGCGCACCGGGTACACCTTGGTGAGGTTCTTGATCTCGACGATGTTGTCGGATGCGACGGAGGCACGTTTCGCCTCGCTCCGCTCACTCACCGACCGGGTCTTGTCGGATGCCGCAGTAAATGCCGCCGGCTGCAGGCGCGCCACCGCGACCGACGGTGCCGCCGCGACGAGGGACTGCGTGTACGGATGCTGTGGGGCTTCCAGGATCTGCTTCGCCGCGCCCTGCTCCACAACCTTGCCGCGGTGCATCACGATCACGCGCTCTGCCCGCTCCGCCGCCAGGCCGAGATCGTGCGTGATCAGCAGCACCGCGGTGCCGAGCTCGCGCGTCATTGCACCGATCTGATCGAGAATCGTCTGCTGCACGGTGACATCCAGCGCACTCGTGGGTTCGTCCGCGATCAACAGGCGCGGATTGCACGCCAATCCGATCGCGATCAGTGCACGCTGGCGCATGCCGCCGGAGAACTCATGGGGGTACTGCTTCGCCCGCTTCTCAGCATCCGGAAGCCCCGCGGCTTCCAGCGCCTCGACGACCTTCGCAGACACGTTCTGCCGGGTGGCAAGACCGTGCGCGAGCAGCGTCTCGGCGACCTGCGTTCCGATCTTGGCGACCGGGTTTAGGTTCGACATCGGGTCCTGCGGAACGAGCCCGATGTCGCGCCCGCGAATCTTCTGCAGCTCGGACTCGGATGCTTTCGAGATCTCCGCTCCGTCTAACCGGACGCTGCCGGCGGCGATGCGTCCGCCACCGGCCAACAGCCCGATGATCGCCATGGCCGTGGTGGATTTGCCGGAGCCGGACTCCCCCACGATCGCGACTGTCTCGCCCGCGGAGATCTCCAGGCTCACGCCCTCGACCGCGTGCACGACGCCGTCGACGGTATTGAAATCCACGGCGAGATCCTCAACAGAGAGGAGGGGGGCGGTCATGCTCTGCTGCTTCATCGACATATCAGCGTGCTCTCGTTCTCGGGTCCATGGATTCGCGCAGCGCCTCACCGAAGAGGGTGAAGCCCAGAGCTGTGACGGCAATACAGATACCCGGGAAGAACGCCAGCCACGGCGCAATCGCCAGTTCACTCTGTGCGTAGGTCAGCATCCGCCCCCATTCCGCCGTCTCCGGACGCCCGCCGCCGAGGCCGAGGAACGACAGCGCTGCCGCATCGATCACGGCCGTCGCCAGGGTGAGTGTTGCCTGCACGATGACGGGGCCGATCGCATTCGGCAACACGTGCGACATGGTGATTCGTCCGCGGCCGAGGCCCAGTGTCTGCGCGGAGAGCACGTAGTCGCTTGAGCGCTGCTGCAGCATCGATGCGCGCAGGAGCCGAGCGAAGATCGGCACCTGTGAGGCACCGATGGCGATCATGACCGCAGATGGCGTCTGTCCCAGGATCGCCGCGATGGAAACCGCCAGCAGCAGGTTCGGCACCGACAGGATGATGTCGACGATGCGCATGATGACCGTGTCCACCCAGCCGCCGAAGGTTCCGGCGATAAGGCCGAGGATCATGCCGCCCACCAACCCGATGGCGGTGGAGATGACGCCGACCATCAACGATGCCTGCGCACCCCAGATGAGCTTCGACAGCACGTCGCCGCCGAATCGGTCCAATCCGAGAGGGAATTCCGGGAGCTCACCCGGACCCGGAATATTCGTCGGCGTGATGAACTTCGCACCGGGAAGAGCGGTCTCCGGATACGGCGCCAGCAACGGAGCGAGAGCCGCGATGAGCAGGAAGATGAGCACGATGGCCGCGCCGATCCATGCGGTCGGATTGTGCCGCAGCCGGCGGAAGACATCACGCCAGAAGCCGCCGGTGCTGTCTTTGAGTTCGGACTGTGCGATGGCAACGGTGTCGATGACCTCGCCGCCCTGTGCTGGTGGAAGCGGAACGCTCATTGCACCCTCACTCTCGGGTCGATGAAGCTATAGGAGACGTCCACCGCGAGGTTAATCAGCGCGTAGGCGATGGCGATGAAGATGATGAAGCCCTGCAGCACGGGGAAGTCACGGGTGAAGATGGCCCGCGCCAGGAACGAGCCGATGCCGGGGAAGGCGAACACCGTCTCGGTCAGCACCGCCCCCGAGATCAGCAATCCCGTCTGCAGACCGATCGTTGTGATCACCGGCAGCATGGAGTTGCGGAGGATGAAGCGTCCGCGCAGCGTCGATGCGGACACACCCTTTGCGCGTCCGGTGCGCACATAGTCGGCGTTCTGCACCTCGAGCACGCTCGCGCGGGTGATGCGGACGATGATCGCCAACGGGATGGTGCCCAGTGCGAGTGCGGGCAGGACCAGATGCAGGAACGCATCCCACGACGCATCGAATTCGCCGGTGATGATGCCGTCCCACACGTAGAAGCCGGTGGGATGAGTGGCATCTATTCGCGGGTTCTGGCGCCCGTCCGAGGGCAACCAGCCCAGCTGAACGGCGAAGATGTATTTCAAGATGAAGGCCAGGAAGAACACCGGAATGGTGATGCCGACCAGGCTCAGCACAACAGCAGCGTGATCGCTGAACTTGCCGTGTCGTCGCGCCGCCCAGTATCCCAGCGGAATGCCGACGCCGACCGCGAAGATCAGAGCGGTGATCGACAGTTCAATCGTCGCGGGGAAGCGGCGGAGGAACTCTTCCAGCACCGGACGGTTGGTCTGAATAGAAGTGCCGAAATCGCCCTGCAGCAGCCGACCGATCCAGATGAAGTACTGCTCGATCAGCGGCTTGTTGAAACCATAGAGTTCGTTGATTCGGGCGACGGCTTCTGGCGTCGCCTTCTCTCCGAGAAGTGCGACCGCCGGGCCGCCGGGAAGAGCTCTGACCCAGGCGAACAGCAGAATGCTCAGGCCCAGCAGAGTCGGAATGAGAAACAGCAGTCGCCTGCCGATGGTGCGCAGCAAAAAGTACTCCCAGCTTTTCAGGTGCGTGGTGGCACCCGGTTCGCACCGGGTACCACCACGCGTGAATCCTTACTTGGTGAGGACGATGTCCGTGAAGACCTCGTCATTCACCGGGCTGGCAGGGTAGCTTTCGACCCGCGGGTCGAAGGCCAGGGTGGGTGCCGGGTGCGCGAGCGGGACGCCGGGGATGAACTGCGCGACATCCTCGTTGATCTGCTCGTACAGCGCGCTCTGCTCTTCCAGGTTCGCGATGCCGCGCGCCTCGGCGAGCTTCTGGAAGAGGTCAGGGTTGTCGAAGCCCCACTCGGAGCTCTGCTGGCCGAAGAAGACTCCGACGAAGTTGTCGGTGTCGTTGTAGTCACCCGTCCAGCCGAGCAGGTGGATGCCGTGGTCTGCGGTGCCGGTCGTGCGGTCGAGGTACTCGCCCCACTCTTCGGATACGGGAGTGGTCTCCACGCCGACGGCCGCCAGCTGTGTCGAGAGCACGGTGAAGATCTGCTCGGGGTCCGGCATGTACGGGCGCGAGACGTTGACCGGGTAGTTGAAGTCCAGCTTCAGCGGATTGGCCTCGGTGTAGCCGGCCTCCGCGAGAAGCTCCTTGGCCTTCTCGGGGTCGAAGTCGTAGGTGGTGACGTCTTCGTTGTAGCCGTTGACGACCGGAGGCATGAACTCGATCGCCTTCTGTGTTCCCTCGGGAAGAACCTGAGTGATCAGGGCATCCTTGTCGATCGCGAACGACAGCGCCTCACGAACAGTGGGGTCCTGCAGCTCGGGGATCGCCTGGTTGAACGCCAGGTAGAGGATCGTGAACGGCGGACGGGAGACCATCTGGAATCCGTCCTCCTCCAGCGCCTGTGTGTCTGCCGGGCCAACGAGGTCGTAACCGTCGATCGCCCCGGACTCCAGCGCCTGGCGGCGGGCTGTCGGGTCATCGATCGTACGGAAGATGATCTCGTCGATCTGGCCCTGTTCACCCCAGTAACCGTCATAGGCCGTGAGCGTGACCTGCTCGCCCGGAGCCCACTCATCGAACTGGAAGGGGCCGGTTCCGACCGGGTGCGCCATGCCGTACTCGGACATCTGCGGAGCCTCGGCGGAGCCGCCGACCTCGTCTGCGCCGAACTCCGCCATCGCGGAGGGGCTCTGCATCGAGAATGCCGGCAGTGACAGAGCGGGGATGAAGCCGGCGAACGGCTTGTTCAGCTCGACCGTGACGGAGTAGTCGCCGTCCGGGGTGCATGACTTGTAGACAGCCTGTTCCGGGTTCGACGCGAAGCCCTGGAACAGCTTGTAGTAGTAGTACCCGAAGGCCTCGGACGCGGCAAGGCCCGTCCAGTTGTACCAGCGATCGAAGTTGGAGCAGACGGCCTCGGCGTTGAATGGGGTGTCGTCGTGGAAGGTCAGCCCTTCCTTCAATGTGAAGGTGTGGCTCATGCCGTCTTCGCTGGAGTCCCACTTCTCCGCGAGCAGAGGCGCGGGGTCTGCGGTTCCGGGCTCGGTACCGATCAGGCCCTCGAAAATCTGACGTGAGACGCGGAACGTCTCGCCGTCCTGGGCGAAAGCCGGGTCGAGAGCCACGGGGTCCGAAGACGCGGCGAACACGAATGTGCCGTCGATGTCGCTCGTGCTCTCACCGGAGTCCTCGGTGTCGGCTTCTCTCTCGCTGGCGACACAACCCGCGAGCAGCATGGCTGCGATCGCGGTGCCGGTGACGGCGATGAGGCCTCGTCGACGCATGGATGAGTGGTTCATGCTGGGTACCTTCCCTGTGGGCGCTTCGTTGCGCGTGCTAGGGCGTCGTCGCCCCATCACGGTGATGATCTGACGCTACCCAGCACGCTCCAGTTATCCAAACGCTTCCGTGTTTCGATCTGGTATCGGCTGGGTAACGCTTGCGCCTCCGCGCGGACGACCGTCGCACCGTAGGCTCGTTCCCATGGGTAGAACGCGCACAAAAGACACCGAGCATCCTCAGGCCCATCTGGACCACGGCGGCATCGCGCGGATCATCCCGTCGGAGTTCACCAGCGGATTCGAACTCATCGTCGACGACACCCCGCAGTCGCATGTCGATCTCGACGACCCGACGCATCTGCACTTCGAGTACATCGTGCGCATGGGTGCCGTCATCGATCAGCTCACGTCCCCGGGCGCAGCCCTGACAGCCGTACATCTCGGCGCCGGAGCGCTGACCATTCCGCGCTACATCGCTGCGACCCGGCCGGGTTCTCGTCAGCAGGTGATCGAACTGGAAGCCCCACTCGCAGCTCTCGTTCGCGAGCATCTTCCCCTGCCGCGCGACGCGTCGATCCGCGTGCGCATCGGCGATGCGCGGGAGGGCGCGCGTAAGCTCCCACCTGCGCTGACCGGTGTGTGCGATCTGGTCGTCTCTGACGTCTACTCCGGCGCACAGACACCAGCACACTTGACCAGCGTCGAGTTCTACACGGAGCTCCGCACCCTCCTCGCGCCATCAGGGGTGCTGCTGGTCAACGTCGCCGATGGCCCCGGTCTCGCCTTCGCAAGACGGCAGGTCGCCACAATCGCCACCGCCCTTCCGGAGGTCGCACTGCTCGCCGATACGCAGGTGCTCAAGGGGCGCCGGTTCGGGAACCTGGTCATCGCAGCATCCGCCTCTCCCCTGCCCACCGAGTGGCTGCCCCGGATGCTGGCTGCTGGTCCCCATCCGGCGAAGATCGCTCAGGGCGCCGAGATCGCGGCCTTCGCGAAGGGCGCCCACATCGTCACAGACGCGGATGCTGTGGCATCCCCGAAGCCGGATGCATCGCTGTTCCTGCGCTGAAATGCCCTTCCGGGGCGCGCCAGCGGCCCCTCCTGCGCAATGACAGGCAGACTAGGACAAGCGCTGCGAGAGGAGAGCACAATGGGTTACATCAAGGGTTACGACCCAGACACTCTTCGGGAACAGGTCGACCAGGTCGAATGCGCTGCCCGACTGTCTGAGATCGAAGCTCAACGGAGCCTGCCGGCGCTGCTTGAGCGCGTCTGGCTGTTGAAGGTTCTCGACCGTCTGGATGAGGCGCTGCACCTCTCGGACGAGTCCGTCCGGGTCGCACGCATGGCGGGGACTCGAAAGGACGTACTGCGTTCCCGTGTGCTGCACGCGACGATTCTGCAGTACCGCGGCGCGTATGCTGCCGCGGAGCAGGAATTGGCAACCTGCGCGTCTGAAGCCGAAGGACAGGGCTGGGCATCGATCGCGGCATTCGCGTACCAGCATCACGGCAAGAATGCCTACGATGCCGGCGACTTCGACCAGGCTCGGGACAGCTTCAAGCAGGCGCTGTTCCTGCGCCGCGAGGCCGGTGCTGCCGACCCCGAGCTGGAAACCGCGCTGCTGGCGATCGAGGCTGCAGAGAAGCGCCGCAGCGGACAGCTCGTCTTCCCCTGACCACCGGGTCGCCCCGAATGTCTGCGGGATGTTTTACGCTGGGCGCATGGCGGACCTGAACCGTGTGCGCGTCTGGGGCGAGGCGCTGATTCGGATGCACCTCGACGAGACCTGGTCCTTCGGCTTCGACCATGCCAAGCGCCGTGCCGGGCAGTGCGATTTCGGGGCGAAGAAGATCACTGTGTCGCGCTATCTCGCGGCACGTTTCGACGACGACGAAATCCACCAGGTGCTGCTGCACGAGGTCGCTCATGCCCTCGCCGGGCACAAGGCCGCGCACGGGGCGAAGTGGAAACGCATCGCCCGTGACCTCGGCTACGTCGGCGGCACCACGCACCACGGCGAAACGGCCGAGGAGCTCGCACCGTGGGTCGGAACGTGTCCGACCGGCCACGTGACCTATCGTCATCGCCGCCCTGGCCGGCCGACCTCATGCGCCAAGTGTTCGCGGGCGTTCGACGCGCGGTTCGCGTTCGAGTGGGTTCGTCGCGAGATCAGCCCGGCGACGAAGCTCGCCGCTCAGACACCGCGCTGACTCGTCGCCCTACCGGAACGTGATGAACTTGCCCCCGTTGAGCACGGGCACGGCGTCTGTCGCATCGATTTCGGCTGCCGCCTTCGGCTCGGTCGGAACGATCCCCGCCGCGATCATTCGCTCGGTCGCCACTGCTCCCCCGACCCCCGCTGCGAGTTCTTTAGCCGATCCCGAGGCCGTGAGCAGATGCCGCATGGCCCGGCGCAGTCCGCGCGCGGATTCGCACGCTGCGGCCGCTTCCGGTGAGGTGTGATCTGCGCCGAGATCGCTGAGCGCGGAGATGATGGTTCCGGCTCCCAGCTGGTCTTCGACGGCGAAGCGGAGGTCACCGGCATCCGTTCGCTCGCCAGCGGCGATCACGTTCACCGAGGTTCGCATCTGACGGCGATTCTGGATCTCGAGCACCGCGCGCGCAACGGCCGAAGCGTTGCGCAGCGACCCGAGCAGGACGGTGGCACCCTGCGCGGCCGCGGCGACGGCGGCCCCGTTCGGCGACCACTGCCGTGCATCGGCGAGTTCGATGGATTGCCCGGATGCCACGGCATCCGTCACCGACGAGGAGAACCGCAGCACGTCGACCACGACCACGACGTCGGCCGCGGCCAGCCGCTCGAGTCCGGCGATTCCCCAGTCGAAACGGACCTGAAACGACGACTGATCGAAGGGGTGCGACATGTGCCTAGCCTAGAAGATTCCCCATGACCGAGCCGTGGCAGTGGCACCGGCCCTGGCGCCGGCCCCGGCACCGGCCCCGGCACCGGCCCTGGCGCGCGCCTGGCGCGCGCACCCGCTCAATCGACGGCGAGCGCCTCGACCGGGGCGACGCGAGTCGCGAGGCGGGTGGGGGTCGCTGCGGCGATGAGCGTCAGCATCCCCGTTGCCACCACGATCACCGCAATCGGCAGCCATGGCACGGCGGGTGCCACGAGTCCCGCAGCTTGGTCGAAGTCCGGCGGCATCTGCACCGAGCCGAGCAGCGACTGCGCCGCGATCCATCCGTAGGCGATGCCGAGCAGCAGCCCCGTCGCCGTCGCCGTGATTGTGATGTGCAGTGCCTCGAGCAGGATCATCTGCCGCACCTGACGGTTGGACAGACCAACCGCGCGAAGCAGCCCGAGCTCGCGCCGACGCTGCACGACGCCGATCGTCAGCAGGTTCACCAACCCCACTCCGGCGATCACCGCCGAGATTCCGACCAGCACCATCATGATCGTGCCGAAGCTGTCCATGATCATCGAGAAGTCAGAGTCGAGCTCACCACCGGCCGCTTTCGTGAGCAGCACCTCCACCGACTCGAGTGCGACAGCAAACATCGTCACCAGAGTGACGCCCATCACCACGCCGATGGCCATGCGGCTGGAACGCTCCGGGTAGCGCAACGCGTTCTCCGCGGCGAGCTTCGCCGTCGCGGAGCGGCCAAAAAGCCGCCCGACGATGCGCAGCGCCGGCGGCATGATGAGCACCGCGCCCACCGACAATCCGGTGAACGACAACAGCCCGCCGAGGAACGACACGATCACACCGAGCGGAGTGACCAGCCCCGCCAGGACGCCCAGCGCGAGCAGCACCGCACCCACGACGAGCAGCACCAGCGCCCCGACGTGACGGGCCGGCCGTGCCGCAGCATCCGCATGTGAGCGCTCGACGGAACCGGCAATCGCCTGCAACGGCGTCACAGCCAGCACGCGGCGAGATCCGACCCATGCGGCGGCCCAAGTCGTCAGCACGACACCGACAGCCGGAATGAGGATCGTCGGCTGCGTCATCGTGAAGTCGGAGACGGGGCCCAGGAAATTTTCGGCAAGATAGACCCCGGCTGCCGCGAGCAGGAGGCCCACGATCAGCCCCTGCACCGCACCGATCACGCCGACGACAAGGCCCTGCTGTGCCACTTCTGCCCGCTGCGAGCGCGCGCTGGCCCCGATCAGCCGCATCAGCGCGATGCGTCGGGTGCGTCCGGCGATGATCGTCGAGAAGGTGTTCGCCGTGACGATGGCCGCGACATAGAGAGCCACGCCGACCAGCAGCACGCTGAGGATTGTGACGACCGCTGCGAGTGTGCCGCTGTCGCCGATGTAGGGGTCGGACTTCAGCATTGCGCCGATGTAGGCGGTCGCTTCGACCAGCACGACGCCGAACGCCGATGAAAGCGCCGCGACCAGAATGCTGGCGCCCATCCCCCGGTCGCGCAGCCAACCGAACCGCGGACCAGTGGCCGTCGACTCCGGAACGAACGTCGCCACGGCGCTCATACTGCTACCTCGGCCGCCAGCATGTACGACGCGATCTGCTCGGCGCTCTGACGCGGGTGGTCGGCGACGATGCGGCCATCGCCGAGGAAAAGCACCCGGTCGGCGTGACTGGCGGCGATCGCATCATGAGTGACCATGGCGATCGACTGTCCCTGCTCGCGGCTGGCGGTTGCCAGCAATTGCAGCACCTCACGCCCCGAGCGCGAGTCGAGATTGCCGGTCGGCTCATCGGCGAAGACGAGGTCAGGGGCCGTAGCGAGCGCGCGAGCGATGGCGACGCGCTGCTGCTGTCCGCCGGAGAGCTCGTGCGGGCGGTGGGTCAACCGGGTCGCCAGCCCGAGCCGGTCGACAAGCCCGTCGATGCGCGCTTTCTCGATCGCGCTGGGTCGCCGGCCGTCGAGCTCGAACGGCAGCATGATGTTTCCAAGAGCGTCGAGGGTGGGCACGAGGTTGAACGCTTGGAAGATGAAGCCCACACGCCGGCGGCGCAGAATCGTCAGGTCGAGGTCGCTGAGGCCGGTGATGTCGGTGTCGCCGATCCACGCGCGCCCAGCAGTCGGCGCATCCAACCCCGCCATGATGTGCATGAGGGTGGACTTTCCCGAGCCGGACGGCCCCATGATCGCGGTGAACTGTCCGCGCCGGATGCCGACGCTGACGTCATCGAGTGCGGTGACGGCTCCGGCTCCTGAGCCGTACGACTTGGTGAGGTGCTGCACGCGGGCAGCGAGCCCGAGGTCGGTGGTTGTGATCTCCATACCTACGACGTTACGAAGAGCGGATGCCATGACACATCGCCCGTACGGAGCATCCGTGTACATCCCAAGGATGATCCGCGAGACTTCACTTATGTCCGCAATATCGCGGAATTTGGTGACATACGTGAAGTTTCGCGGGGGGGGTGTGGGGGTGTGTCAGGGGGTGGTCAGTCCGTGCTCGAACGCGAAGACGACCAGCTGCACGCGGTCGCGCAGGGCGAGTTTGGTGAGGATACGACTGATGTGCGTTTTCACCGTGGCCTCGCTGAGGAACTCCCGCCCGGCGATCTCGGCGTTCGACAGACCGCGGGCAGCGAGTGCGAAGATCTCCCGCTCGCGGTCGGTGAGAGCCGCGAACTGCGCCGGCACCGGCTTTGCCTGCTCTGTGAAGTGCGCGAACAGCTCACGAGTGGCGGATGCTGCGATCACGCTCGACCCGGAATGAACGGTGCGGATCGCCGCCAGGAGAAACTCCGGATCAGCGTCTTTCAGCAAGAACCCGCTGGCGCCCTGACGGATCGCTCTGGCGGCCGCCTCATCGAGATCGAAAGTGGTGAGCATCACAACCCGGGGCGCATCCGACTTCTTCAGGATCTCAGCGGTGGCGGTGAGTCCGTCCATCACCGGCATCCGGATATCCATCAGGACGACATCCGGCCGTGATCCGGTCACCGCGGCGAGCGCTTCTTGCCCATTGCCCGCCTCGGCGACGACTTCCATGTCTGGTTGCGAGGAAACCAGCATCCGGATGCCGGCACGAAACAGTGCCTGATCATCGACGAGCATTACGCGGATCATTCATTCTCCTCCGAAATTACAAGAGCATCGGATGCTGTTCCGATCGGCAGCGACCCACACACCACGAATTCATCGCTCTCGCGCGCAGCGGTGAGGGAACCGCCGATGAGTTGCGCGCGTTCACGCATGCCGACCAGGCCGTGCCCGCCCGGCACTGACTGCGTCGCATCCGCGGTGACAGCGTTGCGCACTTCGAAGTCGACTCGGTCCGGCATCCAGGCCAGGCGCACATCCACAACGGCCTGCGCGCCGCCCGCACCATGCCTGATCGCATTCGTCAATGCCTCTTGCAGAATGCGATACACCGCGAGCTGAATCGCCCCGGGCGGCTCGCCCGGTGGCATCGGATCAACGGTGACGCGCGGCTCAACACCCGCCTGGCGCACATGCTCGAAAAGCTGTTCGAGGTCGGCGAGGGTCGGTTGCGGGCCATCACCCTGGCGGTGGCGGAGTTGTGTCAGCAGCATCCGCACGTCGGACAGTGCCCCTCGGGCCGTCTGCGCAATCGTGCCGAGCGCCTCGGTGGCCACGCCAGGATCGGATGCTGCGGCATAGCGAGCCCCGTCAGACTGAGCCACAATCACCGCCAGCGAATGCGCGACGATGTCGTGCATGTCGCGTGCGATGCGCACCCGTTCCTGTTCTTCCGCTGCAGAGAGCTCGGCGACCGACTGTGCTTCGCGGCTGGTGCGCCAGCGCAGCACCATACGCCACCCGAAGCCTCCGAGCCAGGGCGAGCCGAGCGCAAGGATGCTCATGATCGCTACAAGGACAAACGTGGCCACCGCGCTGGCGAATCCGGTCGCGGTGAACCCGCCGAGGACGAACGCGATCTGCGCGGCAGCGACGATGCCGCCGACGAACGATGAGGCAAGCCCCGCCCAGAAGACACGCGTCGTGCCCCACGCGGCCGTCGCGTACAGCACACCCAGGATCGCAAGGTTGATCGGCAGTGGGCCGAGTCCACCCGCCAATTGCACGATCGCGCCGGCCCAGGCTGCGATGAGCGCGATTCCGGGAGCAAGTCGTCCGATCGCGACCGCGCCAAACTGCAGCACCCCTGCGATGACCAGGGCGATGACGCCGACGGCCTCAGTCATTGTCGTGCTGAGGTTTCCGGACCCGTAGAACGCCAGCGATGTCAGTGTCAGTATCGCGAACAGCACGAACGACCCGACGACGTCGAGGACGAGCGAGGTGCGAGACAGCGGTCGGATCACCCTCTCACGCTACGCGAGGCACCGTGCCCCGGCATCCGCCGGAAGATGTATCCGCGAAACTTCACGTATGTCACGCGCAGCGCCCTTTTTAGCGACACACGTGAAGTTTCGCGGATGGGGAGGGCGCGGGCGGCGCTCAGGCGCGTGCGAGGATCTCGCCGTGCGGGAGGAGATACCAGCCGTCGCCGTCGTCCGCCCAGGCACGCCACGCGGTACTGATGCGCTGGAGGTCTGCGCCGGTCGCCATCCCGCTATCGACAAGTTGGCGTGCGAGCGCCGACTCGAGAATGCGGTCGGCCCACATACCGCCCCACCACGCGCGCTCCTCAGGCGTCGCATAACACCAGGTGGATGCTGTCGCCGTCACCTGTTCGAACCCCGCAGCCCGAGCCCACGAGAGTAGTCGGCGTCCGGCATCCGGCTCCCCGCCGTTCGCGCGCGCCGCAGCCCGGTACAGCCGCAGCCACTCATCGAGTTCGGGCAGCAGCGGAAACCAGACGAAGCCGGCATAATCGGCGTCGCGCGCAGCGACGATTCCGCCGGGCTTCGTGATCCGTCGCATCTCGCGCAGCGCCTGCACCGGATCAGCCACGTGCTGCAGCACCTGGTGCGTGTGCACGATGTCGAAAGAGTTGTCAGCGAAGCTCAGCGCGTGCACGTCTTCGATCGAGAAGTCGATGTTCGCCACGCCCGACTCTGCGGCGAGTTTCTGCGAGAGTGCCAGCTCGGCCGGGCCGATCTCGGTCGCGGTGACGTGCGCGACGTGATGTGCGAACTCGACCGTGATCGTGCCCGGTCCCGCACCGACGTCGAGAAGTCGCGCATCAGCATTCAGGTGCGGGCGAAGGTACTCCGCCGAGTTCGCGATCGTCCGGTTGCTGTGCGAGCGCAGCACAGACTCGTGGTGTCCGTGGGTGTAGTTCGCCATCCCTCCAGCATCCCACGCCCCCTGCGCCCCTTGCGCCCCTTGCGCCCCTTGCGAGTGGGCGCGCGTGGCTGCATTTCCGGCAAAAGTGGAGCCACAAACGCCCACTCGCAAGGGGTTTTTAGAGCAGGCGGCGGACGGCCTCGCGGTCGGGCTTGCCGGATGCCAAGGTGGCAATCTCGTCGACGATGAGAAGCCTGGCGGGACGCGCAGGCTTGCCCAGCTCTGCAGCGACGACCTCGCGCGCATGCTCGAGCTGCTCGGCCTCGCTGCGGCGCAGCGCCGGCCCCCGCGCGGCAACGATTACAGATGCTTCGCCCCACCGCTCGTCCTCGACGCCGACAGCCACGGCACCGGTGAGCCCCGGGATGCTGCGAACCAGCCGTTCAACACGATCGAGCGAAATGTTGACGCCGCCGGAGACGATCACATTGTCGGCCCGGCCGTGCACGCGCACGACGCCGTCCTCGACGATGCCGAGGTCGCCAGTGCGATACCAGCGGATGCCGTGCTCATCGCGCACGAACGTCCGCGATGTGAGGCCGGGGTCGCCGAGGTATCCATCAGCGAGCATGGGGCCGGCGATGCGCAGCTCCCCCTCAACCTCTCTCACAGCAACGGTTTCCAACGGGATGCCGTCGTACACGCATCCACCACTCGTCTCGGACGAACCGTAGGTGCGGACAAGACGAGCGCCCATCCCCGCTGCGCGCTCGCGCACGGGCTCAGGCAGCGCCTGTCCGCCGACGAGAATCGCCTGGTATGCCTGGAGAGCGGCGAGTACTGTCGTGTCTTCCTGCGCCGCTTCGAGAAGTGTCGACACCTGAGCGGGCACGAGCGAAGTAAACAGCTGCTCGGTGCCGGTACGAAGCATTGGCAGCGTCGCCTCGGCGAAGGATCGAGGCGAGAATCCGCCGTCCAGCGTCGCTGGTGTCGTGCCCGAGAGAATTGATCGGACCAACACTTGGAGCCCCGCGACGTATCCCGCGGGAAGAGCGAGCAGCCAGCGGCCGGTCCCGATCCGGCTCGCAGTCGCTTCGGCGCTGGCACGCAACGCTTCGGCACTCACGACCACTCGTTTGGGGATGCCACTTGATCCTGAGGTACCGATCACCGCGGCCGTGCCGTCAGCGACGGTGGCTGGCCGATCGCCCAGCATCCCGAGCCCGAGAGCCGGCCCGCCGTCCAGTGCCCCCCTCAGCGCACCCAACAAGGCAAGTGGATCTTCCCCATCCGTCGAAATCAGCGCGCGAGACTTCGCGTATGTACTGTTCTCGGGGTCAATCTGGGACATAAGTGAAGTCTCGCGAGCCGTGTGCGGGGTGGTCAGAAGTGGTACGGGAAAGGGGACCAATCGGGGTCGCGCTTCTCGAGGAAGGAGTCGCGGCCTTCAACAGCCTCATCGGTGCCATAGGCCAGACGCGTCGCCTCGCCGGCGAACACCTGCTGCCCCATCATTCCGTCATCGACAGCATTGAACGCGAACTTCAGCATGCGGATCGCCGTGGGCGACTTCGTCAGCACCGTGCGCGCCATCTTCAGTGCTTCACGTTCCAGATCCTCGTGCGGCACGACACGGTTGACCGCACCCATCTCATAGGCACGCTGCGCGGAGTACTCCTCGGCGAGGAAGAACACCTCGCGCGCGATCTTCTGCCCGGTCTGACGCGCCATGTAGGCCGAGCCATAGCCGGCGTCGAAGCTGCCGACGTCGGCATCCGTCTGCTTGAACTTGCCGTGCTCGGCAGAGGCAACCGACAGGTCGCAGACGATGTGCAGCGAGTGACCGCCACCGGCCGCCCACCCGGGGATCACAGCGATGACTACCTTCGGCATGAAGCGGATCAGGCGCTGCACCTCGAGAATGTGCAAGCGTCCGGCGCGAGCCGGGTTGGCGACCGCAGTCTCGTCCTCGGAGTACTTGTATCCGTCACGGCCACGGATGCGCTGGTCGCCACCGGAGCAGAACGCCCAGCCGCCGTCCTTCGCGCTCGGGCCGTTGCCGGTGAGCAGCACGGCGCCGATCTTTGGGTCCTGGCGGGCGATGTCGAGTGCCCGGTACAGCTCGTCGACCGTGTGCGGGCGGAACGCGTTGCGCACCTCCGGACGGTTGAACGCGATGCGGGCGACGCCGCCGTCGACGGAGACGTGCGCGGTGATGTCGGTGTAGTCCTCGGCGCCGGGCGCGAGCACCCATTCGGCCGGGTCGAAGAGATCGGAGACCATGAGTCCAGCCTATGCCTGGGCCGCTGTGCGACGCGCCTTGCGCCAGCCGTCGATGCTGTCCCACACGGCGATTCCGACAGCCGCAAAACCGGTCAGGATTGCGAGGATGCGCAGCGCGTCTTCGTCCACTGCTCCGGTGAACGCGAAGTCGATGAACTCGGGATTGATGAGATCGCCCCGACCGAGCAGCGTCAGCCACCAGCTCACGAAAAGCACGGCGAGTGCAGTGTTGAAGATCGCGAGGCCGCGGTTCCAGCTCTTATTCCCGTACACAGCGATGGCGAGCACGACTTCGGCGGCCAAGAGCACGAAGAGTCCTCCGATCCACCACGGCCACAGCTCGGGGTTGAGGATCGCGATGGGCTCGCCGCCGGTGGGAAAGAATCCGCGGAAGTGATCCCAGAGCACCGCGCCGGTCACGATCACCAGGTAGGCCAGGGAGGTGATGAGTTCAGTGCGTGGCGCCTCCTTCACCTGCGGATCCGGGAGCTGGTCCACGTCCCAGCGCACCCCGGTGTCTGCCCCTGTGCGCTCCAGCACGGCGAACACCAGCGTCACCCAGAATGCGATGTGCACGGCGACGCTCAGCCCGATTCCAATGGCCGAGCCGATGGTCTCACCGATGTTCCCGCCCGCGATCGCCTGACCGAGCGCGACTGCGCCAGCCACCGATACCGGAACAATGATCAGCAGCAGCTTCAGCAGGCGCCACCAGGTGAGGTAGTAGCGCGGACCGATCAGGTGCAGCGGCCGATCGGCGAAGCCCGCGGCGAGCGCAGCCGGATCGCCCAGCTCGGTGAGCACTGTGCGCTCGGCATCCTCTTGTGTTTGCCCCTGCTCGAGACGCGCATCGACGGCATCCGCGATGGATGCCTCGAGCTCGACGCGCACGTCGTCCCGTGCGGTGGGGTTCAAAGTTTTCGTGACGGCAGCGATGTACCGCTCGGTGAGTGTGGCGGTCATTTCAGTGCTCCTCGGTGTCTGAAGATGTGGAGGTGAGCGTGGCGATCGCGGCAGTGAGCGCGAGCCAATCCTGGGTGAGCGTGTCAGCGAGCCGGATGCCCGCCTCTGAGGTGCGGTAGAACTTGCGGGGCCTGGCCTCGTCGGTGTTCCACTCGCTGGTGAGGTACTCCTGCTTCTCGAGCCGGCGAAGCAGGGGGTACAGCGTGTTCGCATCGGTGGCGAAGCCGCGACGCACGAGTTCCTCGAGCAGCGCGTAGCCGTACCCGGGACTCCGCAGCAACTGCAGACACGCAAGCACGACAGTGCCGCGCCGCAGTTCCTGCAGATGCGTATCCAGCGTCTCACTCATGTCGATCACATTACTGTGCCTCACACACTATAGTCAATGCCACATTATTATTCAGGCCCTGATCCGATCGACTAACGTCGATCACATGCCTGTGCACCTCACCCGAATCGACCCTTTCGACAACGATGCCGTGGACATCTGGTGGGAGATCTACGCGGCCGCGGAGCGCGCTGATCGCGGCCAGGACACCCCGGTGTGGACACTCGAGGAATCTCGACTCGAACTGCAGCAGCGCACCGACACGATCGAGCGGCGCGCCTACCTTGCGCACCTCGACGGCGATGTCGCCGCATCCGCGCGGCTCGCACTGCCCCAGCGCGACAACGTGCACAGCGCCGAGCTCGGCGTGCATGTCGCACCGGCGCTGCGACGACGCGGGATCGGTAGCGCCGTACTGACACTGCTAGAAGGCGACGCACAAGCCGCCGGGCGCAGCATCCTGAACAGTGAGACCTCCTGGCCATATGCCGCGGGCGAGGACGGCACCGGAATCCCCGGCCGTGAGTTCGCCCGACGGCACGGATACGCGCTGGCGCTCGGCGACGTGCAGAGCCGGCTCCGACTGCCCGTCGACGCTGCGCTACTCGATGGGCTCGATGCCGAGGCATCCGGGCACTCCGCCGGGTACACACTGCAATCATGGGTCGGGGCTGTGCCGGAGGAAGTCGTCGCGGGCTGGGCAGCGTTGGATGCCGCGGTCGAAACAGAGGCGCCGATTGGTGCGCTCGAGATCGAAGCGCGCACCGCGGACGTCGCAGATGTGCGCGCGACCGAAGCCTTGCTGGCGCAGCAGAATCGCACCAGCTACGGCACGATCGCGCTGGATGCCGACGGCCGAGTCGCCGCTTTCACGCAAATCGTCGTGTCCGGAGGCGATGGGAACGCGTACCAGTGGGGCACGCTCGTGCACCGCGATGCCCGCGGAAACCGACTCGGCACTGCGGTGAAGCTTGCGAACCTGCGGATGCTGCAGGCCCACTCTCCGGAGACCGCGGCGGTGTACACATACAACGCCGGCGTGAACGAGCACATGCTCGCCATCAACACCCGCCTGGGCTTCGCCCCCTCCGAACGCCTGGGCGAACTCCAAAAACGTTTGACCTGACTGGCATCCCAATTCCCAGACAGGCCCGCGGTGCCACGGCGTGTCGGCCGTATGACACGCCGTGCTGAGCACTCTGCATCTGGGATTCGGCACTCCGCGAGTGCATGATGGGGACATGAACGTCCCGCTCGCAGAGTTGCTCGGTACCGCCCGCGTCGTCGCATTGCCGATGACCACGCGCTTTCGTGGAGTGGACGTACGCGAAGCGCTACTACTGGAGGGGCCTGAGGGCTGGGCGGAGTTCTCCCCGTTCCTCGAATATGCGGATGCCGAGGCATCCGTCTGGCTCGCCGCAGCGATCGACTACGCCTGGAATGCGCAGCCAGCGCCGCTGCGCGACCGGATCCCGGTCAATGCCACGGTGCCCGCCGTCGCCGCCGACCGCGTTGCCGACGTGCTGGCACGTTTCCCCGGATGCCGCACCGCCAAGGTGAAGGTCGCAGAGCCCGGCCAGCACCTGAGTGACGACATTGCCCGCGTGCAGGCCGTGCGCGAAACGCTCGGGCCCGAAGGACGCGTGCGCATCGACGCCAACGCCGCCTGGAACGTGGACGAGGCAGAACGGGCCCTGCATGCTCTCGCCGAATTCGACCTCGAGTACGCCGAACAGCCGTGCGCGAGCATCGACGAGCTGGCCGAAGTGCGCCGCCGCGTGAAGTACATGGGCATTCCGATCGCCGCCGACGAGAGCATCCGCAAGGCGCAGGACCCGATCGCTGTGGCCCGCGCAGGCGCCGCCGACCTGATCGTCATCAAGGCACAACCCCTCGGCGGCATTCGCCGAGCGCTGGACATCGTCGCCGAAGCGGGTCTTCCGGCAGTGGTCTCCAGCGCATTGGATACAGCAGTCGGCCTCAGCCAGGGCGCGACCCTTGCCGCCGCACTCCCCCAGCTCGACTTCGACTGCGGCCTGGGCACCGGTGCACTGTTCGTCGAGGACGTCGCCGACCGCACACCTGTCGACGGAGCGATCCCGGTGGGCCGCGTCACTCCCGATGCATCGCGGCTCGACAGGCTCGCGGCATCCGCGGACCGTCGCGAGTGGTGGCTCGAACGCCTGACTCGCTGCCACGCGCGGCTCGCAGCATCCGCCAACTGACGCGAGAAACGTCTTACAGCACGAGAAACGTCGCAGTTCGACCTGTCTCATGTGTGATGTCTCAGGTCTTCGGTGACGGTTCTTGTCTCAGAACATTGGTGACGGTTTCTGTCTCAGGAGATGGGTAACGGTTCATGAAGCCGCGGGGTTTGCCGTTGC